>NZ_NFMA01000003.1 GCF_002161175.1 Flavonifractor sp. An100
CCCGGTGCACCACGCCAGCGGCCGCCATGCACCATTTCGGCGGAATGGGTGCACCATTCCAGCGGTGGCTATGCACCATCATCTGCGGTCAAGTTGCACTTTTTGAGCGGCGTACGCATCTCGTTGGAGCAGCATGTGCGCGGGGCCTGGGAGGACGATGAGTGAAAGATCCAGGAAAAGAAGATTGCTATGGGCCACAAGCCGGATGACCATGAGGATGAGCAGACTATGGACGGCATGACCATGAGCGGATGGTGAGTAAAAATAGCACAGTGTTAACAATGATAAGCGCCGCGCAGAAATAGGCCGGAGAAATTGATAACAATCTGATAATTGTGGTCAAAAGCCCTGGCTATTCTCTCCGTTCTTCGGTATTGTGTGTTGCTGCAAAGGAGGTGGCACACATGAACGACTACATGAGAGCCCTGCACCAGCGGTTCTACCGGGAGCCGGACTTCCGTGAGTTGGAAGAAGATATTGAGAGCACCAGGCAGGAGGTGCGGGACTGCCTGGACAAGCTGCAGCGGCGCAGGCTCATGCACCTGGTGGACACGCAAAATCTGCTGCGGGAGGAAACCTCCCTGGCCAGCTTCACGGCCGGATTCAAACTGGCCTGGGGACTGAGCAAGGAACTGGAGGAGGATGGCCTCTACTCCTTCGATGAGGAGGAAACAAAGCGTGTCTGCCACAGGATAGAACAGGAGGATTGAATAAGATGATAAATCGACTTCCGGTCCAGCGGTGCCAGTACTGTGGATGCGAGGACATTGGCCTTGGCTGGCAGCATGGCGAGGCGCTGGTCACTTTCAAAAAGCATGGCCTGCTTGGCAACCGGCTACGGTATCTGATCTGCCGACGCTGCGGCGCTGTTCTGTACCAGTGCGTGGCTGAGCCTCACAAGTTTCCACCTGTGGGGTAAGAACGCAAAAGTTGCGCCGCAAAACAAAAATAAGGCCTTGGGGGTGAAATGGCATGGCAAAAAGACGACCGTCAGGTGACGGTATGGTCCGCAAGCGGGAAGATGGGCGCTGGGAAGGGCGCATCGTGGTGGGCCACAAAGAAAACGGCGATCCCATCTTCCGTTACATCTACGCAGATACCCAAAAGGAACTGACAGCCAAACTCCGGCAGAGCATCGAGGCGTATCAGGGAGTCGAGCTGACTGAGGAGAGCCGGATGACACTGGGCCAATGGCTGGATCAGTGGCTGGAGAACATGACTGGAACGATACGCCCCGTCACCATGAAAAGATATGAGGGAACTGTAGCCAGACATATCAAACCATACCTGGGAGAGAAAATTATCTCCCAGGTCACAGGGAAAGACATTCAAAAGTTGTATGATACACTGGCGCATCACGGAAACCGAAACACAGGAGAGGGGCTGGCCAGCGGAACAATCCGAGGTATTCACGCAATGTTTCATGAGGCGATGGGCGCCGCGCAGCAGGCTGGCCTCATTCCACGAAATCCTACAGAGGATATCGACGCACCTAAATTCAGCTACAAAGGCAAAAAAGTGCTAACGGATGAACAACTGGAAAAATTCATGGAAACCATTCAGAGGGATAGTGTCTGGTGTGACTTCTTCTACACAGAAGTGACCACCGGACTGCGCCGGGGTGAGATCTGCGGGCTGAAGTGGGAGGATTTTGACGAGGCCCACAGTACATTGAAAGTTCGCCGCACAATCCATGAGGAAAAGGGAGGCAAGCTGACCGCCTGGGATACTAAGACTGCTGCGGGAACCCGTACCATCCATCTGTCACCCAGTACCGCAGCTCTACTTCGGGAGAGAAAGAAGACGGCACTGACGGAATGGATCTTTCCGCATCCATGGAAGCCGGAGCAGCCAACCCGCCCGAGTGCCGCCTATGAACGGATGAAGGTCCTGCTGAAAGAGGCAGGACTTCCTGATCTTCGCTTTCATGATCTCCGGCACACCTTTGCCACCCATGCTCTGACATCAGGCGTGGATGTCAAAACTCTGTCCGGCATCCTGGGACACACACGGGCCGCGTTCACACTGGACACCTATACTCACACCACAGGCGATATGCAAAAACGGGCAGCTGAGATCATAGAAGAATTTCTCATTGACATCTTCGGAGAGGAGTTGAAGCCATGGCAAGAAAGCGGAAAAATGGCGAAGGCACTGTCCGGCTGAGAAAGGATGGCCGCTGGGAAGGACGGATCGTCATTGGGTATGATGAGAATGGTCTTCCCAAGACGAAGAATGTGCTGGCCAAGACCAAAGGCGAATGTATAGAAAAACTAAAGGCGCTGAAGAACTCTATCACACCGGATACACCCATAAAACTCAAGGCAGATATGCCATTTGGGGAGTGGTTGGACTATTGGTATGAAACCTACTGTAAGCCCAATGCCCGGCCCGCTACTCAGAGGACCTACGAAGGGTATATCCGTTTATACCTTCACCCCAGACTGGGAAGCATCCCGCTGAACAAAGTGACCACCAGTGATATCCAACAGATGTGTACCTGGATGATGACAGAGGCCCGTGTGGATCAGAAAAACGGAGATAGCGGACTCTCGGACAGTCAGGTGATAAACTGCTATAGTCTATGTGATCGGGTATTGGAAAAAGCGATGGCAGAAAAGTTGATTGTCCGCAACCCGGCAAAGGGCTGCAAACTGCCTCCAAACAGGCCAAATGAGATGAAGGTTCTCTCCCGAGAGGATATGCAGAAGGTGCTGATCCAGGCCAAGGAAGAGAATTACTACGAACTTTTCCTTCTGGAATTTGCCACTGGTCTGCGACTGGGAGAACTGATGGCTCTCCAGTGGGATGATGTGAATCTGGTTACCGGGGAATTGAGGATTAACAAACAGGTAAACCTCGTTGGTTCGAAATTGGTAATCAGTGAGCCGAAAACCAAGGCGGCTGTCCGCACTCTGATCCTGCCCCCATCTGTCAGGAAGGTACTGGCGGAATACAAGACCAGAGTGAACTCACGATGGTTATTCCCCTCGCCCAAGAAAGACGATCTGCCGATTATCCCCTCAGCAGTCAGCCGACGGCTTCACACACTGCTGGAGCATGCGGGATGTGAGCAAGTGCGCTTTCATGATCTTAGGCATACTTTCGCAACCAATGCCCTGGCCCATGGAATGGACATCAAGACGCTGTCCACCATCCTGGGCCATGTATCCAGCGCAACCACCCTAAACACCTACTCCCATGTCACCGACGAGATGCGCCAAAGGGCAGCGGTGAAGATCGACCAGGGCATCGCAAAGGCGGAGGTACAGGACACAGCCATTGCCCAGCCAGAACGGACTATGACTACCTTCCAGGCCAGAAAACGCTGGAGCCGAGAGGCCAGCTGAGGCAAAACGACCGGCCCACCAGGGAATGCCATCCCTGGTGGGCCGATTTTCGTTGTCTGTGGGCAAACATGTGGTCAAGCAGGGACCAGGATGAGCCTGCAATATGGATGTAGGACGAAAACGCCGCTGTTTGCGGGATATTTGGCCACTTTCAAGGGGGATTAGTGGGTAAAGTTGTAGCGACTGTTGGTTGGACTGGGAGAAACAAAGAGAAGTTTGGTTTTGTAAACTTTAATCTAGTAAATACCAACTACCGAACAGCAAGGATATTTGGCATTAACAACCGAGATTTGTTTGATGATTCAAATGAACTGACGTAGTACGGATAAGAAAAATTAGTGCAGCTAATTAAAGCTTTATATGCACCTACAGAAAACATTTGGAGGGAATAACTATGAAAACAGACGCTTCTACTATCAAAGAAATTGAAAGACTTCTTCAGTCATATGAGCGCGAAGTAATGTTAGCCCAAGATCATGGTTATCTACAGCCCAATACCACTCGTACATATCTACTCCACTCTCGTAACTTTGTAAAGTGGTGTAAAGATGAATTTGAACCAGGTGGAAGAAACAAGTAAGAGCAGACTTATATTGATTTGCTTTTTAAATACAAATACACTAATATGCTTACTTATTAATGTCCATCAATTTTGAAATAGATTATATATTCTGGGAAAAATTACAATACATACGATAAATAAAAATAACAAATTTATTAGTTTAAATGTAAAGGAGATACACATGAATACTCGAGATTGTGTTACAACAGTTTACAATGAACGAAGTAATTTTATTATTATTGGATTAACAGGAAGGACAGGTTCTGGGTGTAGCGAAGCTGCCTCCATATTAGAAACTGCAAATTTTGAAGATTTAAATCTTAAGGTACCCAAAAATCAGGATTTTCACTCGAAAGATGAACGAAAATACAAAATAATATATGACTATGCTAAAAGTAACTGGGAGCCATTTTATGTTTTGAGAATGTCAGATATTATTTTCTCATTTCTTTTAGGTTTCTTTACAAAGGCATAATCATAAATCACAACAAAAAACCGAGCCAACCTACACTAAAACGTCGCTTTTTCAAGAAAAAGGCGGCGTTTTTTTCATGGCCCGGTTTAGGAAAGGAGTGGTGCTGACTTAATACTAAAACGAAAGGGGGAATTTTTTTAGCTGGCCGGGCCGGGAGGTCTGGCCTTTTTTCATCTCAAGAAAAAGGAGGTTATGATCGTGACCACTTGCCTGGCCAAGGGTGCGGTGTCCATGAGCAAAAAAAAGACCATTGTCAAGAACCTCAATTCCATTCAGAACTTTGGGGGCCATCGACATCCTATGCACCGACAAAACCGGAACTCTGACCCAGGACCAGGTGGTATTGGAGTACCATCTCAATGTAAATGGTGAGGACGACAACCGGGTACTGCGCCACGCCTATCTGAACAGCTATTTTCAAACCGGCTACAAAAATCTCATGGACTTGGCCATCATCCGCAAAACGGAAGAAGCCGAGGAGGAGGATCCCCGGCTGGTAGATCTGTCGGAACACTACGTAAAGGTGGATGAGATTCCATTTGACTTCTCCCGCCGGCGGCTGAGCACCGTGGTGCAGGACACAGCTGGAAAAACCCAGATGGTGACCAAAGGAGCGGTGGAGGAAATGCTCTCGATCTGCTCTTTTGCCGAGTGTGATGGCGGCGTTCAGCCTCTTACTGGCAATGTGCGCCAACGAATCCTTCAGACCGTGGACAGTCTCAATGACAAAGGCTTCCGCGTGTTGGTCATTGCCCAGAAGAGCAGCCCCTCCCCCGTGGGGGCCTTTGGAGTAAAGGATGAGTGCGACATGGTGCTCATTGGCTATCTGGCCTTCCTGGACCCGCCTAAGGAGTCCACCGCGGACGCCATCCGGGCCCTCAAGCGCCATGGTGTGACCACCAAAATCCTCACTGGCGACAATGACAAGGTGACCCGAACCATCTGCAAACAGGTGGGGTTGAAGGTGCGTACGGTGAATTACTTTAATGTTGGGAGGAATGATCTATGATCTGGTCTGAACTGTGGATGTTTCTGTTTGGGTGCACTTCCCTTTGCGGAATCGACATGGGCTTCTGGGTCGCCATGTCCGCGGTTTTGCTCATTGTAATTTTGATGAATGCTGTGTTTTGGGGGATGAAGCCCCGACAGAGGCCGGAAGAAACTGAACTGTGAGGGTTGCCTGGCCGCAGCAGCAGACGTCTGGCTGGCGTTATGTGCCGCTCTTTGCTCAAAGCTGCCGCGCTTGCAACGTATCTATTCCCAAAGATTAAGCTGCCTGTCTACCTCGCAAGCGAGGTAGACAGGCAGCTTTTTACACATGCATTACAGGGAAAACCCGTTTTATCACTCATATTTGCCTCGTTGTTTCAAGAAAAATCCTTCAGTGGCCTTTCTCATCCTCCTCCGGAGGAAGGAGATGCCAGGTGGAAGGCTCCCGATGAGGAAAAATCAGGTTCCGAATTTTATTCAATATGGATTCCACAAAATGAAACCACAGATTTCCTACAGCCACCACAATGATCATCAGGATTAGGATGGCTCCAGCCTCTCGTAACAGCATACCCTAGCTCACTTTGTGGCAAACTTATTCAGGAAGAACTGCGTAAATGCCGCCAGCTCCTCCTCCTGTGAAACATAGACGTACAGCTTCTCATCATCCAGCCAATCATAGGCATTGATCCCGATATAGCCCTTCTTATCCGGATAAATGATAAACGCATCTGTGGGATATTTATTCCGGTATGCCTTTAAAATCTCAGAGCGGCGGTAATAGGTGGGGTCCCCACAGCCGGAGAGGTCGGGAACCGTGGGAACTACCACGACTGTCAGGCTCGCCTCATTCCATCCCACAATTAAATTTCCAATCTTGGTCTTGCTGCCGTGAACAAACCCATAATTAAAGCGGGCTACGTCCTCTGTGTATCCGAAGATCAGGCGGTAATCATCTCCGTTTTCCACCACCTGGTTGAACAATGCCCGCATTTTCTTGGCATTTGCATCGCTCTTCTCCATGTCGACCTCCGGTCCCTTCAATAGCTTACTGAAAAAACCCATACATGTGCCTCCTATATTAGAACATTTATTTGCAAACCAACGAACATGTGGTATTGCTATCCTGCTCGGTTGGTCTGTCTTAAATAAAAACTTAATTTGATATTTGTTTTTATTTTGGCGAGAAAGAAATCCGCCCAGGGGAAATCCCTTTTTGACGGATTTCTGGTTTCAATTTTCACTTCAATCTGCAGGTCGGCCTTTGAGCTCAGCCAGACAGTCCACAATCGCATTGATCTGAAATTCCACAGTGGCGTCAGCTGCCTCAGGGACAAACATGGGTAGGACCTCCGGAATCGCCCGGCGGATCACCATGGCAGTTAGGCTCAAATTGATAAACAGTTCGATACATTTGCGGTTGGCTCGAATACCAAAGCACTCCAGCAGCTCTCCAAACAACTTAGCCTGCTTTTCCCGAAACACCTGGTAGCTCTCCTTTGACAGCCGGTGAACCAATCGCTGCTGCTCTGGGATTGTCAGCACCACGATTCCATTCCGCTCTCCGTAGCAGCAGTCATACAAAAACTGCCTTACCCCTTCCCGCCAGCTTAAGTTCGGATCGTCCATTTTCTTTTTTGCGTGGGCCAGAATTTGGGGCTGCTGTAAATACAGCATCTCTACGATCAAATCCTCCTTGGTGGGAAAGAAGGAATAAAAAAAGGTACGTGAAATACCCACCCTCTGATAGATCTGCTCCACAGTGGTATGCTGGATTCCCTGCTTTTTCACCAGCTCCAGACCCTCAACCACCAACGCCTCTCGAATCCGCTGGCGCTCCTCTTCCGAATAAGCAACCTTTGGCATACCGTCCCCCATAAAGATATCTTTTTAAAATTATCTTTATTTTACCACAGCAAAGGCGGCTGTACAAGAGCAATTTGTCCTTATTCACAGCCATCCAAACAGCCCCAGCTGTTCCTCCAAGGCGACTGGGCCGCTCCCACCGATTTAAGAGACAAATTTTCTTTGACAAGGGAGAAAAAAAGCGCTATGGTCAAAGGGATCGGGCCTTTCGGCCCATCCACATTTTTTCTTTGTCTCCGCGCAGACAAAACCCAGTTGGAGGACGCCAGAATGCAAACATCAGCCGATTTAAAAGCCCTGCTTGACCGAATTGACCGCAGAGGATATCCCGCCTACAAGGACACCAAGGGGTGCTACCAATTTCCCGGGTACATTTTGTCCATTGACCATGTCCAGGGGGACCCCTTTGCTGCCCCCTCTAAGGTAAGCATTCACCTCAGAGGAGCTACCGCGGCCTTTCCCTCTTCCCTATACTGTACGCCTCAGCGCCGGATTGCGCTGCAGGATGCTCTCACCCGCCAGTTCAGCCGCCAGGCCAGCCAAGTCTCCTTCCAGGCCAAGGGCTCGGGACACAGCGGCTTGATTTCCCTCAGCCGCTGCGGGCAAGAGGTGCTGGAACGGACCGCCTGTCAGTTGAATCCCACCACCGGTGACATCGTTCTGCGTTTGGAGGTGGGCTTCCCTGCCAACGGCCGGACCATCAACGCCCGGGAGCTGGAAAAAATTCTGTTTGATCTGTTGCCCCGGTGTGTACAATCCGCCTTACTCTATCAAAATTGGGATGCAAAACGCCTTCAGGCCGTGGCTGACCTGGCGGAGGACCGGCACTACATCCGGCAAGAGCTCCCCAAGCTGGGGCTGTGCGCCTTTGTGGCAAATGGCAGCATCCTCCCCCGTGCCTCCGGTGTCTCCTCCCTGCCTATGAAGGGCGCAATTCCCTTCCAATCTCCCCCAGAGCTGGCTGTCACCCTAAATCTCCCCCACAAAGGACCCTTGACCGGCATGGGGATTCCCCAGGGAATTACCTTAATCGTGGGGGGCGGCTATCACGGCAAGTCTACCCTACTGAAGGCGCTTGAGCTGGGCGTCTACGACCACATCGACGGGGATGGCCGGGAATATGTCATCACAGACGCCTCCGCCGTGAAAATCCGGGCAGAAGATGGCCGAAGCATTCAGAATACAGATATCTCCATGTTCATTCGCGACCTTCCAAACGGCAAAGATACCACCTCCTTCTTTACTGAAGATGCCAGCGGAAGCACCTCTCAGGCGGCCAACGTGGTGGAGGGCATGGAGGCGGGCACCTCTCTGCTTTTAATGGATGAGGACACCAGCGCCACCAACTTCATGGTCCGGGATGAGCTGATGCAGCGGGTCATCCACCGGGATATGGAGCCCATCACCCCCTTCCTGGACCGCATACGGGAGCTCTATGACCACTACGGTATTTCGACTATTTTGGTGGCCGGCAGCTCCGGCGCCTTCTTCCACTGCTCCGACCACATCATCCAGATGGACCGCTACCTTCCCAGAGATATCACCGCCCTGGCCAAGCAGGAGGCAAAGGCCTTCCCCTCCCAGATTTCCCCTCTCCCCCCAGCCGCTCCTCCCCAGTTTAACCGTCGCCCCCAAAGCTCCCCGGAATTTAGAACTGGAGAGCGGGTAAAGCTGAAAACCCTGGGCCGGGATGGAATTTCCATCAACAAAGAGACCATCGACCTGCGCTGTGTGGAACAGCTGGCGGACAGTGAACAGACGGCCGCCCTGGGCCGCTGCCTCATCTACGCCCAAACCCATTTGCTGGATGGGACCAAAGACCTGCGGCAAATCGTACAGGAATTGGACGCTTTGATGGACCGCCAGGGCTTGGATGCCCTGTGTTCCGGCCGGTCCGGAGTGGACTTTTTGGCCCGTCCCAGGACCCAGGAGATCTTCGCCTGCCTGAACCGCTACCGCGGCTTGCGGATGGCTTTCCCCCACAAGCAACACCGCTCTTGACTGCCTTGACTCTTCCGCTTTATCCTGTCCCTGGCGCTTTGCCGGCTTTTATTCCGGCAGGCGCCAGGGATATTTTATTTTGGCAAAAAACAGCGGCATGCCCCCTTGACTTTTATTTTAGACAAATGTAAAATAATTATATAGACAAACGTCTAAATAGAAACGAGGTGTTTTTATGGCCGCCACCTTTCCCAAGCTGCCTGATGCCGAGCTGGAGGTCATGCAGGCCCTGTGGGCTCTGGACCGCTACCCGGCCCACACCAGCGACCTGTCCGCCCGCCTGTCCAAGGACTGGAAAGCTCCCACCCTGCTGAAACTCCTCTCCCGGCTGGAGGAGAGGGGCTTTGTGCGGGCGGAAAAGCAGGGCCGGGCCAACCTGTACACCCCTCTGGTCCAGGAGCAGGACTATCTACAGGCCGAGAGCCGCAGCTTTCTGAGCCGGCTGCACCACGGCTCCTTGTCCAGCCTGGTGGCCTCCCTTTATCCCGACGCCAACCTCAGTCAGGAGGATATCCAGGCTCTGGAGCGGATTCTGGGAAAGGAGGTGGACTGACATGGCACAGCTGCTCGCCCAACTGTTCTCCCTCAGTCTCTCCTGTGCAGCGGTCATCGCCCTGCTTCTCCTACTCACCCCCCTGCTGTCCCGGCGGTTTTCTCCCCGGTGGCGCTATTGGGCCTGGCTGTTTGTGGCGGTACGGTTGGTTCTGCCCATCCCCATAACCCTTCCACAGGCTCCCATCCAGGTCCAGGCCCCCAGCTCCCTCACCGCCCCGGTTTACGATGGGATGGCTCAGGATGAGGCGGCCGCTCTCCCCAACGGCTATCAGGCCTCCGTCTTTTCTGACACCACCTATGAGGTTTGGTACACCGACCAGCAGCAGGTGGAACACCACATTTACGACTTTGCCCTGTTCCTACTGACGGGGACTGATGGGGACTGGCACCTCTCCTTCCGGTGGGAACGGATCTGGGCTGTGGGCTTTACACTCAGTCTGCTTTGGCTGGCCATGGATTACATCCGTCTGTGCCGGTACGTCCGGCGGCTGCGCCGCCCAGTGGATGAATCTGTCCGCCGGATTTGGAGCGATCAGAGCGCCCGCCTTGGGCTCTCCCACCCCGCCGCGGTATATCAAATACCAGGCCTGTCCTCCCCCATGCTCCTGGGCCTGTTCCGCCCCTGCATCCTCCTGCCCTGTGATCTGCCGGAACACGTCCTGGCCATCTCCATAGCCCATGAGCTTACCCACCAAAAACGCCGCGACCTGTGGTACAAGCTGCTGCTGGCCCTGGCCCGGTGTCTGCACTGGTTCAATCCCCTGGTATGGATGATGGTCCGTCAGGCCAACCGGGATGTGGAGCTGTGCTGTGACTGGGACCTGATCCACGACCAGAGTCAAGCGGAGCGCCAGAGGTACGGCCAGGCCATCCTGGACCAGATGACCCGGGGCAGCCGGCACACCGCCCGCCTGTCTACCGGCTTTTCCGGCAGCAAAGCAGAGGTCTTTGCCCGTTTTCGCGCCATGATGGACCTGTCTCCCCGGCGTCCCGGCCGCTGGGCACTGGTTGTGGCCCTGGCGGTTATCCTAGTCTCCGGTACACTGGTCTCCTGCCAACAGGCTCAGACAGATCCCCACCAGACCGACGCCTGGATCACCTCCTTAGACCCGGAGACAGGCACCGTCTCCTACATCCCACTCACCCAGGAGCAGGCGCAGGATACCGCCAAGGTGTTTGAGCTGCTCACCCAGGGGCAACTGTGGGACCAGGAGCGCACCGTCTCCCTCTCCCCAGACGCCCAGCTGCACCACACTTGGGAAGGGAATTCCTACTCCCTCAATCCGGCCAGCATCCGCTACACGGTGAGTATGTCTCAACAGGGAGTGCCCGGCCAGGTGGAGCTGGACGGAGACGGCCAGGCCGCACGGGTTCAGCTCTCCGGCAGCGCCAGATTGGACTTATCCGGAAAGAACCTGGACTTTACCGGATACTGCGGAGTGGTCTATGCCGCTGGTGAGGGCGGCGTATCCCCCCTCTCCGGCGTAGCCGGGTTGGATGTGGACCCCTGCTGGTCAGATGGGCAGGACTATGACCATGCCTACTATACGCTCCCCCTGGCTCCGGCCGACGATGACGGCGATCTTCCTGCTCTGGTGGGTCAAACGCTCTCCCCCTCTCTGTGGGAACTCACGGTGGTGGACGGCGCGGTCACCGGGGCCAATGCGCTCTGGCTCCCCTCGGAATCTCCAGAGGTGACCCTCTCCGCCTTCCTGGAGGCCTTCCAGCGGGGAGACCGGGAGACCATGTCCCTGTACGCCACCGAGGACTGCATGGCCGCCTGCAGTGCGGACGGCAGCCTGCAGGTTTTGGGCTTCTCCTCCTTTGATGTGCTGGCGATCCACCTTCCCCAGGATGACACCTATTTTATTCTGGAGCACGACTCGGTCACAGACCCAATCTCGGAAGCTGTTTTCCTGCCCCTCAGTGAGCATATCCTGGAGGTCACCGTGCAGGGCATTCCCTCTCCCAACAGCGCCCTATACCTGGGCGAAGGGAAACCGGTCACCACCACGCTGCAGGCGATTCTTGTCACTTACCAGGATGGGTGGCGAGTGGACCGCTTTGCGCCCAGACAGGCCTCTTCCCTCTCCGACTGACCCGCCCACCGCTCCCTATTTGTCCTTCCATTTTCTGTATCGTCAAAGCCCACAAAAAGCCAAAATCCTATTGACAGCAAAGGGGTTTCTGCATATAGTAAGGAAAGAAACTGTGCCTGGGGCACAAACGAAGGAGCAGCGAGTATGATCTTTGAGAAACTGAGAGCTCTCATCGCCGAGCAATTCAACGTGGATGAGGACACCATCACCCTGGACACCTCTTTTTCCGATGACCTGAATGCCGATTCGGTAGACATTGTAGACCTGTCTATGGCCCTGGAGGAGGAGTTCGGCATCGACGAGCTGGGGGAGGACGAGGCTGCCTCCATCTCCACCGTTGGCGATCTGGTTCGATTTTTGCAGAACAAGATCGATTGATAACACAACACGCAAAGCTCCGCCTCAGGCGGAGCTTTGCCTTGTCTTAAGGAGTATTTAACATGAAGAGTTTGGAGGAAAAGCTGGACTACACCTTTCACAACCGGGAGCTGCTGGAAAATGCCCTGACTCATAGTTCCTGTGCCAACGAGAGCAGAGGCAAACTGCAGAGCAACGAACGGCTGGAGTTTTTAGGCGACTCCATTCTGGGTATGATCGTCGCCGACCACCTCTACCGCAACCACCCCGACCTGCCGGAGGGAGAGCTGACCCGCACTCGGGCCGCTCTGGTGTGCGAAGAGAGTTTGGTGGAGGTAGCTCAGGAGCTGGGACTTGGAGAGTATCTCCGCCTGGGCAAGGGAGAAGAGGCCGGTGGAGGCCGGCAGCGCCCCTCCATCCGGGCTGACGCAGTGGAGGCGGTACTGGCAGCGGTCTATTTAGACGGCGGCATCGGCTCGGCCCGAAAAATCATCCAGCGGTATATCCTCAGCCGGGAAGTGGCGGGACTGACCAAGCCCCGGGACTACAAGACTGCCCTGCAGGAGCTGGTACAGCGGGAGAGCGGACAAGTCCTGCAGTACCGCCTCACCGGGGAGGAGGGCCCCGACCATGACAAACGCTTTTTTGTAGAGGTGGAGCTCAACGGCTCCGCTGTGGGCTCCGGTACCGGCCGAAGCAAAAAGGAAGCGGAGCAGATGGCAGCCAAGGCGGCCATTGAAGCTCTGGGGAAATAAGCGCCGCAAAAAGCAGGCCCCGCACTCGTTTTGAGTGCGGGGCCTGTTCACTTTTTTTAATTCAAGAAGTCCTTCAGCTTCTTGCTCCGGCTGGGGTGGCGCAGCTTCCGCAAGGCCTTGGCCTCGATCTGGCGGATGCGCTCCCGGGTGACATTAAATTCCTTGCCGACCTCCTCCAGAGTGCGGGTCCGGCCGTCCTCAATGCCAAAGCGCAGCTTGAGCACCTTCTCCTCCCGGGGAGTCAGGGTGGACAGCACCTCCACCAGCTGCTCCTTCAACAGGGTGAAGGAAGCGGCCTCCGCGGGCTCGGAGGCATCCTCGTCGGGGATAAAGTCGCCCAGATGGCTGTCCTCCTCCTCGCCGATGGGGGTCTCCAGAGAGACAGGCTCCTGGGCGATTTTCAAGATCTCCCGCACCCGCTCCACCGGCATATTCATCTCATCGGCAATCTCCTCCGGGGTGGGATCGTGCCCCAGCTCCTGGAGCAGCTGGCGGGAGACCCGGATCACCTTATTAATGGTCTCCACCATGTGCACGGGGATCCGGATGGTACGGGCCTGGTCGGCAATAGCACGGGTAATGGCCTGACGAATCCACCAGGTGGCATAGGTGGAGAACTTATAGCCCTTGGTGTAGTCAAACTTCTCCACCGCCTTGATCAGACCCAGGTTGCCCTCCTGGATCAGATCCAGAAACTGCATGCCCCGGCCCACATACCGCTTGGCAATGGACACCACCAGTCGCAGGTTGGCCTCAGCCAGGCGCTTTTTCGCCCGCTCCCCCGCCTTGATCGCCTTATTCAGCTCGGTCTGAAGCTCAGCGGGAATCTCCTCTCCCGCCGCTTGCAGCTCCTCAATCTGCTCCTTGGCTGCGTTTCCCGCCGCCATATCCTGGGCCAGCTGGATCTCCTCATCGGAGGAGAGCAGATTCACCTTGCCGATCTCCTTCAGATACATACGCACCGGGTCATCGGTGCCGAAGGAATCCACCATGGAGTTGGGGTCTACGATCTCCTCTTCGCTGATCTCCTCCATGGCCTCCAGGGGAGGCTCCACATCGTCGGGCAGCTCGGGGATGTAGTCCTCGCCAACCGTATCAATGCCTAAATTTTCCAGAGTATCATAGATCTTGTCCATCTGCTCGGCACCCAGATCCAAGTCCTCCAACACATCCAATAGCTCAGTAGAGGAGAGATTCCCCTTCTTTTTGCCCCGTTCAATCAGCTCCGCCAGCTTTTCAGCCCCCTGGACGCCCTCAACCACCTTCATAATTTCGACCTTGCCTGCCTCCATCCGGCTTCTGATATCGGCCTGCTTGTCAATCTTATCCTTCTGTTCCTCGGTAATGGTGTGAACCGTCCCTGTCTTCTTCGTGCTCATGGTTTTTCCTCCATATATGCTTTTTTCTCTTGTAATCTCTTTTGCACCGCCAGCAGCAGCGCATCTCCTTCGGGCTCCCGGCGCAGCATACCTTCCCTCCGGATCACCGATATGTAATCTTGAATGGATTGTTCCGCTCGAGCTGTATCCTCCGGCTTTGACACCACCTGTGCCAGATGGTTCATCTCCTCCGGGGTAAACTCCTCTGCCAATGCGGCCAGATTGGTGGACAGCCCCTCCTCTCCCCGGCGGCAGAGGGAATCAAAGGCCCGTCCCAACAGGGGGGAGGAAAATTCCTCTCCTGTCATCCCCTCCATCCGGCCCACCAAACCAGGGTCCAGGACCAACAGGCGAAGCAGCCCCTCCTCCGCCAGGGCGGAGCGGATATTGGCATAGCGCAGCTCTCTGGTCTTGGGCTGCAGCTGGCTGGCCGGAGCCAGGTCCTTGCGCCGCTGCTGCTTTTCCGCCTTGCGCAGGCGCTGCTTTCTCGCCCGGGCCACCTCCTGGGCCATGGCTTCCGGAGTTACTCCCGCCGCCTGGGCCGCATGGCCGCCGTATATCTCCCGCTCCACCGCACTGGATAAGCCGGCGATGAGCTGAGCAGCCTGCTGGAGAAAGCCCACCTTTTGTACATCATCGGTCAAATCGAACTGCTTTTGAATTTGAGCCAGGCGGTAGTCCACCTGGTTCTCGCTGCGGTCCAGCAGCTTGGCAAAGGCATCCCGTCCGTATGCCTTGATAAACTCATCCGGGTCCTTGGCCCCTGTCATACGCAGCACCCGGACCTTCAGTCCCGCCTTTTCCAGCAGCGGGATTGCCCGCTGAGCCGCTGCCACTCCGGCACCGTCGCCGTCGTAGGAGATCACCGCCTCCTTAAAGTAACGGGAGAGCAACTGGGCGTGCTCCTCGGTGAGGGCGGTGCCCAGAGAAGCCACCGCGCTATCAAATCCGGCCTGATGAAGGGATATGGTATCCATATACCCCTCGGTCAAAATCACCCGGCCAGCCTTGGAACTCTTGGCCACATTTAAGGCAAAAACATTCCGGCTTTTGTTGTACACCGGAGTATCTGGGGAGTTTAGATATTTGGGGGTGGAGTCATCCATCACCCGGCCGCCAAACCCGATCACATTGCCCCGCACATCAATGATGGGAAACATGACCCGGTTGCGGAAGCGGTCATAGATTCGTCCGTCTTTATTGCTCACGGCCAAGCCGGCATCCAGCAGGTCCCGCTTGTCATAGCCCTGCTCGCCCAAGGCCTGAATCAGGCCGTCCCAGCGGTTGGGCGCAAAGCCCAGGCCAAAACGGGTCAGCGTCCCTTTGCTCAGTCCCCGCCGCTGCAGATAGGCCAGCCCCTCCGCTCCCTCAGGAGCATAGAGCCAGCGGTGAAAGGTACGGGCCGCCTGCTTGTTGATTTCCAACAGCTTTTCCCGGCGCTCCCGCCCCCCGGCTGACGGGCCACTGCCCTCCGGCATGGTCATCCCGGCCCGCTTGGCCAGCACTTCCACCGCGTCCCGAAAGGACAGGTTTTCCAACTCCATTACGTAGTTGATGGCACCGCCGCCCTTCCCGCAGCCAAAGCACTTATAAATCTGCCGGTCGGGCACCACATGAAAGGAGGGGGTCTTTTCGCTGTGAAAGGGGCAGCAGCCCCAGTAGCTGTTTCCCTTTTTTGTCAGGCGGACCGACTCCGACACCAGATCCACCAGGTCGGTGCGGGCCACCAGCTCGTCTAAAAATCGGTCTGGAATCGGCAAACGGCTCCCTCCTTTCCTGGGGATGTATCACCCTATTTTTAGCCGTTTCCCCGAAAAAATATCCTTCTTTTCTCCTTCTGGAGAAGAAAACCACCTTCAAAAGGGGAAGCGGTTTATTTTACCGTCCAACCCATGGGAATGAACAGCTCCTTGAACCGCTCGACTGCAAAGGGGTCGGTCATGCCGGCGATATAATCACACACCGCCCGGTCGATCCCCTCCTCCGCCCGAATGGACTGAAAGTCATCGGGCAACTCGTCCGGCTGCCTCTGGTAATATTCAAAGAGCATACGCAGCATGTCCTGGGCCTTGCCCTCCTCCCCCTTTGCCAGGGGATTGGTGTAGACATTGGCAAACATAAACTCCTTTAGGGCTTGCATCGCCTCCTCCACCTCCGCAGACTGGCGGATGGAGGGCTGATTCATGCTGGCCTGGATGGCGTCCTGCACCAGAGCGTCAATCCGGGCCCCGTGGGTAAAGCCCAACACGCCCGAGATCTCCAGGGGGATGTCAATGGGGTAGATCACACCCCCCCGCAGTGCGTCCTCAATATCATGGTTGATGTAAGCGATATGGTCAGCCAGGCGAACCACCTGTCCCTCCAGAGTAGCTGCCGGCTCTCCTTTGGTGTGGCACAGGATGCCGTTGCGGACTTCCCAGGTCAGGTTGAGCCCTTCCCCGTTCTTTTCCAGCCGCTCCACCACACGGACCGACTGCTGGTAGTGGGCAAAGCCGCCGGGCATCACCGCATTTAACGCCCGCTCCCCTGCGTGCCCAAAGGGGGTGTGGCCCAAATCGTGGCCCAGGGCAATGGCTTCGGTGAGATCCTCATTCAGGGACAGAGCCCGGGCAATGGTACGGGCAATCCGGTTGACCTCCAGTGTATGGGTCATACGGGTGCGGTAGTGGTCCCCCTCCGGCTGGAGAAACACCTGAGTCTTATGTTTCAGCCGCCGAAACGCCTTGCTGTAGACGATCCGGTCCACATCCCGCTGAAAGGGGGTGCGGACGGAGCACTCCTCCTCTTTCCGCTGCCGCCCCCGCGTCTGAGCGGAACGGCAGGCATAGGGGGACAGACAGCTGTCCTCTCTCTGCTGCGTCTGCTCCCGCAGTGTCATAGTCTGCCTCCTCTCTGTCTCAGCCTTGATTTGTTACAGTTTCATATTTATCTATACGAAATAAAGTGACGTTTTCCTGCTTCCTTCCCTGGATTTTTTCATTCTCTTCTCTTTGCACAAAAAACAACCGCCGCAGCGGGCTGCGGCAGTTGTTTTTGTCTGTAATTTTCTGATTTCTCAGCCTTGTGGCTTCTTGCCCGCCAACAACAGGATATAAATAATGGAGCTGACCGCCAGCAGATAGGGATAAAACAGGCAGGGGATTACCTCGAAGGCGGACACCTGGCTGCCCAGGGAAATGGAGGTGGAAACCGCAATGAGCATCTGGGCGCCGTAAGGAATCACGCCCTGGAAAATGCAGGAGAAGGTATCCAGCAGGGAGGCCGACTCCTTGGGGGTAATGCCATACTCCTGGCTGATCTCCCGGGCAATGGGGCCAGCCATCACGATGGCTACGGTGTTGTTGGCGGTGGCGATATCCATGGCTCCCACCAGCAGGCCCACACCCAGTCTGCCTCCAACCCGGCCCTTAAACACCCGGCGAATAAAGGACAGCAGGGCTTCAAAGCCGCCGTGCTCCCGAATCAGGCCGCACATGGCGGACACCAAGATGGTGACCATGATGGTCTCAAACATTCCCTCCGCTCCCGTCTTCATACTGGTCATCAGAGTCATGCCATCCACCGTTCCGGTGGACACAGTGATCAGAATCCCGGAGAAAATACCCACCAGCAAAACTACAAACACATTAAGGCCAAGGATGCCGCCCACCAGCACCAGCACATAGGGAATAAGCAGCATCATGTTATATTCCGGAATGTCAATGGACTGTAGTCCCGTCTGGAACGACAGCACCAAGATCAGCGCCAGCGTGGCCAGGGCGGCAGGGAAGGCAATTTTAAAGTTCGCACGGAACTTGTCCCGCATGGCGCAGCCCTGGGTATTACACGCGGCAATGGTGGTATCAGAAATAAAGGACAGGTTGTCTCCAAACATTGCCCCGCCCATCACCGAGCCAATACACAGCGGCAGAGAGAAACCAGAAACCTGAGCCACCGCTACACCAATGGGGACGATCAGGGTAATGGTGCCCACCGAAGTACCCATAGCTGTGGACACAAAGCAAGCGGCCACAAACAGCACTGCTACCGAAGCCCAAGCCGGGGTGACGGAAAGCAGGAAATAGGCCACCGCCTCGGCGCTGTCCCGTCCGGTCACTCCCACAAACACTCCCGCCACCAGGAAAATCAGAATCATGGTCATGATATTTTTATCGCCCACACCCCGGGCCATGACCGCCAACTTGTCATCAAAGCTCAGGGACCGATTCTGTAGGCAGGCCACCAGCAGAGCGACCAGGAAGACTACCACGATGGGAATGCTGTAAAAGCCCATCTCAATCTTCAGCCTATACTCAAATATGTAGCCCAGCCCCAGATACAACACCAGGAATACCCAAATTGGCAGCAGGGCAACCGGGTTGCTCTTTTTCCGTCTCTCCTTGGAATCCATCTTTGGATCCTCCCTTTCATTCTCTCTTCTCCATGCCCATACGGGCATAGTCCCTATTGTAGGAGAAATCCCTTCGGGTGTCAATGCGATTTTCCCAAGAAAAGGCCACCCCTCCCCTAAATAGGGCGAAAAAAGCCCCGATCCTGGCAGGACCGGGGCTTTTTGCAGAAACAATTTCCTTAGGCCTTCCACAATCCGTGGAGGTTGCAGTATGCATAGACCGCAACCATCTTCTCTCCCTCAGCCAGGGCGAAGACTGCCTCAGGGGCCTGACCAGGCTGCAGCTTCTTGATCTGGCTGCCCTGATTGGTCTCCAGCACGATCCACTCAATATAGTGCTCGGGCAGCATGGGATGCGCCACAGCTCCCACGGCCACATGGACCATATTGTCCTTCTCTTCCGCCACGGGCACATGCTTCTCCAGCGCGGCATCCACGGTACCGGGAACCAGCTCAGTCATCTTCTCACCACAACAAATAACCGGCACTCCGCTGTCGTGCAGGAAAGTCACAATATTACCACAGTGGGCACAGCGATAAAATTTCATAATAGTAACTCCTCTCATTACTAATTCATGCTTTCATTATAGTATGCCACTACCCACATGTCAAGCATTAGGCAAAAAAAGTGGTAATTTTTTCTTACTTAATATCGGCTCACCTTGGAAAAATCAAATTCCTGTGTTTTTCCCCTTGCAAAACTCAAGCGGGTATGCTATAGTGTAAAAGCTAATTTTAATGCAGGTGTAGTTCAATGGCAGAATGTCAGCTTCCCAAGCTGAACACGGGGGTTCGATTCCCCTCACCTGCTCCATGTCGGAGCAAGCGCTCAATTGCTTGCTCCGACTTTTTTATTTCTCAAAGCACACCTATAGCACCGTTTGTCCTTCTTTAACCGCATCAGTTTGGCTGGACTTGGATTTGGGCATAACTCTCTCACCCCCGATACCTTTGTTCGGAAAGGACGGTTTTGTGGATATGTTGGAACAAATCGATTTGGAGCAAACCATCAGCAAAGCGGATTACAAGAAGCAAGCTGCCCAGCTGCGGCAGGAGCTGTCTGTACTGGCTCAACAGGTACGGCAAGCCAAACTCCCCGTGCTTCTCCTGTTTGAGGGCTGGGGAGCTGCCGGAAAGGGCAATCTGATTTCCAAGCTCATTGCCCAGTTTGATCCCCGCGGCTTCCGGGTCTATTCCAATGCCGCCCGGGAGCCCTTTGAGCAGCGCCGGCCACTGCTGTGGCGCTACTGGCAGCAGCTGCCTGAGCGGGGACAAATCGCGGTACTGGACCGCAGCTGGTACCAGGACATCTCTGTGGGGCGCATTGAGGAAGACCTGTCGGATGCCCAGTTTCAGCGCCGTGTCAACAGCATTTTGGCCATGGAACGGCAGCTGACGGATGACGGCTATCTTATCCTAAAGTTCTTCCTGCACATCAGCCGCAAGGAACAAAAGGCTCGTTTTGAGTCCCTCACCCAGCTCAAAAATACCCAATGGCGGGTCACCGAACAGGACCGGCGCCGCAACCGGCACTACGAGCGATATTTTCGGGCCTTTGATGACATGTTGTCCGCCACCAACACCCCAAACGCTCCCTGGCACATTCTGGCCTGTGATGACAAATACAGCCCCCGCCTGGCTATGCTGCAAATTGTCCGGGACCAGCTCCAGGCGGCGCTCCAGCAGCAAAAGCAGCCCGCTTCTCCCTCCATCCAGGAGCCGGTCTTCCCCGGTCCTTTCGTGCTTACCCCCATGCCGGAGCTCTCCCAGATCAGCCTGGAGCAGCGGGTGGAGGACGAGGTCTATAAAAAGCGCCTCAACCAGCTCCAAAAGGAGCTTGCCGACCTGCACAACAAAATTTACCGCAAGCAGGTACCGGTCATCATCGGATACGAGGGCTGGGATGCCGCCGGCAAGGGCGGAAACATCAAGCGGGTCACCGCCGCCCTGGACCCCCGGGGCTATGAAGTCATCCCCATTGCTGCCCCCAGCCGGGAGGAACTCAACCACCAGTACCTGTGGCGTTTTTGGAATCACATCCCCAAAACCGGGCACATTGCCATCTTTGACCGCACCTGGTACGGCCGGGTCATGGTGGAGCGCATCGAAGGATTTTGCTCCCAGACCGACTGGCACAGGGCCTATCAGGAGATCAACGAGTTTGAGCGGGAGCTCTGGGACTGGGGGGCTGTGGTGATCAAATTCTGGCTCCACATCGACCAGAACGAGCAGCTCGCCCGCTTCCACGACCGGCAGAACACGCCGGAAAAGCGCTGGAAAATCACCGATGAGGACTGGAGAAACCGGGAAAAGTGGCCGCTGTATGAGCAGGCCATCAACGACATGCTCCACTATACCTCCACAGACTTCGCCCCCTGGCATATCATCGAATCCCAGGACAAAAAGTACGGGCGGCTCAAGGCCCTTCAAATCATTCTGGACGAAATCAACAAGCGGTTATAACTGCACAGCAAAAAAATCGGGACAGAGGATATATCCTCTGTCCCGATTGGTTTATTCCTCGCTCTTTCCGGGAGCGTCCAGCCGCATCACGTCAATGTTTTCGGTAATGCTCTCGATAATCCCCGAGGAGACATACTGCTTGGCCTGACGGACAGCATTTTTAATGGCGTAGGCGTCGGAGGAGCCGTGGGCCTTGATGACCGGCTTGGAGATTCCCACCAGAGCGGTGCCTCCCACCTCTCGGGAGCTCATCAGCTTCTTCATCTTCTTCAACCCACCGGATACCAGCACAGCGGCCAGCTTGGTGAGGATGTTCTGCATGAACACGCCCTTAAGCTCCTTGACCAGATACAGGCCGGTACCCTCCATAGTTTTCAGGAAGATGTTTCCCGAATAACCGTCGCAGACGATCACGTCCACCGCACCCTCTACCGCTTCCCGGGCCTCCACGTTGCCCACGAAGTTGATTCGTCCCGCCGCTCCGGCCTCCTGGAGCATGGGATAAACGGTGGTCTGAAGGCTGGTGCCCTTGGAGGGCTCCACACCGATGTTCAGCAGTCCCACCTTGGGCTCCGGGCGGCCCAGCACATGCTCGGCGTAGTAGGAACCCATGTAGGCAAACTGGAGCAGATACTCCGGGGGACACTCCGCGTTGGCTCCGCAGTCGATGAGCACCGCTCCGCCGCCTCCGGTGGGCACTACAGGGGCCAGGGCAGCCCGGCGGATGCCCCGGATTCGCTTGACCACCAGGGTAGCCCCGGACAGCAGCGCGCCAGTGGAACCGGCCGACACAAAGGCGTCACCCGCCCCGCTCTTGAGCAGGTTCAGCCCCACGGTAAGGGAGGAGTCCTTCTTCTCCCGGAAGGCAGTGGCCGGATTATCGCACATCTCCACCACCTCGCTGGCGTGGGCGATCTCCACACCCGCAGGCAGATCTTTGATGCCGTTTTCCTCCAGCACCTTTAAAATCTCTTCTCCCCGGCCCACCAGCGTGATGCCGACCCCGTACTCCTGATTGGCCTGGATGGCTCCCATGACCGGAGCCTGGGGGGCATTGTCTCCACCCATGGCGTCTACGATGATTTTCATATCTTTCTCCTTCCAGTCATCCGTCTTCAAGTCAGGTCCAGCTGTCCCAGTGCTTCCAGGGCTCGCTGGGAGATGGCCGCGTTTTTATTCCGCTTCCCCTTTACCCGGTAGCCCAGCTGGGGAATCAGTCCAAAATTGATATTCATTGGTTGAAAGTTTATCACACTTGGGTCACTGATGTAAAGGGCCAGAGCCCCAATGGCGGTTTCCCGGGGGAAGTCGATGGCGGGACGGCCCTCCAAACGCCGGGCCAACTCCATAGCCGCCAGGCAACCGGAGGCGGTGGACTCCACATAGCCCTCCACGCCGGTGATCTGGCCGGCAAACATCAGCCGCTCCTCGCCCCGGACTCGGTAATACCGGTCCAGAAGACGGGGAGAGTCCAGGAAGGTGTTGCGGTGCATCACGCCGTACCGCACATATTCCGCATTCTTCAGGGCGGGAATCATGGAAAATACCCGCTTCTGCTCCGGCCAGCGCAAATGGGTCTGGAAGCCAACGATGTTATAGATGGACCCTTGGGCGTTGTCCTTCCGGAGCTGGACCACAGCAAAGGGCTCCTTTCCCGTCTTGGGGTCTGGCAGGCCCACCGGCTTCAGGGGACCATAGCACAGGGTATCCTGGCCCCGCCGGGCCATGACCTCCACCGGCATGCACCCCTCAAACACTCCCGCATCCTCAAAGCCGTGGACGGGGGCCTCCTCTGCGGTGGTGAGGGCCTGCCAGAAGGCCAAATACTCCTCCTGGGTGAGGGGGCAATTGATGTAGTCCGGGGTGCCCCGGTCGTAGCGGGAGGCAAACCAGGCGCTGTCCATATCCACACTCTCAAAGGTGACCAGAGGGGCGGCGGCGTCAAAGAAGTTGAGGTACTTGCTCTCCGGGAACAGCCGGGCGATGGTCTGGGACAGAGGTTCCGAAGTGAGGGGCCCCGAAGCCAGGATCACATTTCCCTCCGCCGGGATCTCCGTCACCTCTCCCTCCACTACGGTGATGTTGGGGTGGCTGCGGATTTTCTCGGTAATAGCGGCGGAAAAGGCGTGGCGGTCCACCGCCAGTGCCCCTCCCGCCTCCACCCGGTGGGCATCGGCACAGGCCATGATGAGGGAGGAACAGCGGCGCAGCTCCTCCTTCAGCAGGCCCACAGCGTTTTCCAACTGGTCGGAGCGCAGGGAATTGGAACAGACCAGCTCCCCAAAGTCGGCGCTGTGGTGGGCGGGGGTCATCTTCTGGGGCTTCATCTCCCGCAGCTCCACGGGAATGCCCCGCTGGGCCAGCTGCCAGGCGGCCTCGCTTCCCGCAAGGCCCGCTCCGATCACAATGACAGGTTCCATAGGGTTCTCCTTTTTTCTTTGGTTCACTGCCCCGGGCTATCACCGCTCAGGTGGTCTCCTCCGCTGCCTTTTTGCTGGCCGTCTTTTTGGCGGCAGGCTTCTTGGCAGCCGTTTTGGATGTGGCAGTCTTTTTTGCCGTACTTGTCTTGGCGGCAGAGGACTTCTTTGTGGTACTAGCTTTTGCCGCTGTTGTCTTCTTTGTTGTGGTTTTCTTAGCGGCAGCAGGCTTGGTGGCAGCTGCGGCTTTCTTGGCCGTTGTCTTTTTGGCCGGAGCGGTTTCCGCCTCGGCCTGCGCTTCTTCCAGGGGCTCCGCAGCCTCCTCCACAGCGGCAGCGGGCTTTTTCTGCCATCCGCCCCGCTTCTCCTCCGGGGTAAAGTTGGAACAGCTCTCGTTAATGCAGAAGGGCTTCTTGGCGCCTCGGCCCGCCTTCTTGAACATGGTCTGGCCGCACACGGGACAGTTGTCCTTCACCGGCACGTCCCAGGTCATAAAGTCGCACTTTTTGCTCTCGTCCTTGTTGTTGAGGTGCTCGCAGCAGTAATAGGTGTACTGCTTGCCTGTCTTTTTGCTCTTGCCCGTGCGCTTGAGCAGCCGCCCGCCGCACTTGGGACATTTTCCAGGCATCTCCACCACCAAAGGCATGGTGAAGTCACACTCCGGCCAGCCGGGACAGGCCAGGAAACGGCCAAACCGCCCGGACTTGACCACCAGGTTCCGGCCGCAATGGGGACAGATCTCCTCCGACACCTCGTCAGGGACCTTGATCCGCTCTCCATCCAGTTCCTGTTCCGCCTTTTTCAGCTCTGCGTCAAAGGAGCCGTAGAACTCCTCCAGCACCTGCTTCCAGTCGGTGGCGCCCTCCTCTACCTTGTCCAGCTCCTCTTCCATCTGGGCGGTAAAGGCAGGGTCTACAATGTCCTGGAATTTGTCCTTCATCAAAGTGGTAACCACCTCGCCCAGAGGGGTGGGACGAAGGGCCTTGCCCTCCTTGACCACATACTCCCGGTTGAGGATGGTAGAAATAGTGGGGGCATAGGTGGAGGGACGGCCAATCCCCTTTTCCTCCAGAGCCCGGATGAGGCTGGCCTCGGAATACCGGGCGGGGGGCTGGGTGAAGTGCTGGTCGGCCTTCACGCCCCGGCCCTCCAACGGCTCTCCCTCCTTCAGATCGGGCAGTGGGGAGGTGTCTTCCTCCTCTTCCTCGTCCTTTCCCTCCTCGTACACGGCGGTGAAGCCGGAGAATTTCATGGAGGAGTGGCTGGCCCGGAAGGTATAGCCGGAGTTGGCCACCTCAATGGACAGGCTGTCATAGACGGCGTTAGCCATCTGGCAGGCCAAAAAACGGCTCCAGATGAGCTTATATAGACGGTACTGCTCCCCGGTCAGGTCCTTTTTGATCTCATCGGGCACCAGGTTCACATCCGAGGGCCGGATGGCCTCGTGGGCGTCCTGGGCATTGCCCTTGGTCTTAAAGTGCCGGGTCTGGGGAGGATAATACTCCGCCCCGTAGCGGTTTTGAATAAATCCCTTGGCCGCCGCCAGAGCTTCCTCCGACAGGCGCAGAGAGTCGGTACGCATGTAGGTAATGAGACCCACGGTGCCCTCGCCGGAGATGTCGATGCCCTCATAGAGCTGCTGGGCAATGGACATGGTGCGGGCAGGGGCCATATTCAGCTTCCGGGAGGCCTCCTGCTGGAGAGTCGAAGTAGTAAAGGGAGGGGCGGGGGTGCGGTTTTTCTCCTGCCGCTTCACCTTGGACACCTGGTAGCTGCCCTGGGAGACCACTTCGGCAATCTGGTCGGCCTCCTGCTTGGTGTGCAGTTCCATCTTCTTCTCCCGGCCGTAGAACTGGGCCTTGAAGGACCCCAGGTTGGGAGCAATGCGGGCCAGATCCGCTTCCAACGTCCAGTACTCCTGGGGCTGGAAGGCCCGGATTTCCTCCTCCCGCTCCACCACCAGGCGGGTAGCCACCGATTGCACCCGGCCTGCCGACAGGCCCCGGCGAATCTTCCGCCACAACAGAGGGGAGAGCTGATAGCCCACAATGCGGTCCAGAATGCGCCGGGCCTGCTGGGCGTTGACCAGGTTCTGGTCAATGGCCCGGGGGTGGGCAATGGACTGGTTGACTACATTTTTGGTGATCTCATTGAAGGTGACCCGGTAGGTCTTGTCATCGGGGATGTTCAGCAGCTCCTTCAGGTGCCAGGAGATGGCCTCCCCCTCCCGGTCCGGGTCGGTGGCCAGATAGACCTTGCCGCTTTTTTTGGCCGCCTTCTTCAGGTCGCTGATCACGTCTTCCTTCCCCTTGATGGGCTGGTAGTTGGGCTCAAAGCCCTGGTCCAGGTCCACGCCGATCTTGCTTTTAGGCAGGTCCCGGACATGGCCCATGGATGCCTTTACCTCATAGCCCGGTCCCAGGTATTTTCCGATGGTTTTGGCCTTGGACGGGGACTCTACGATTACCAGATCAGTCTTGTTTGCCACGTTTTGTTAACCTCCTCGCCGGTGGAGGAACCGGACGCTTTGTCCTGTTCCCGCCTCTCGCCGTCCTTTGCGGCTGCCGCCCCCGCAGGAGCACCGGCTGTTTCCATAGATCAAGTTGGGATGAACGGTTATTCCTCCAGCTCTACCAGGGCAGAGAAGCGCCGCCCCGGATGCTCCTCCACCGCCTGCTGGACCTGGAGCATGGTCAGAGCCGACAGCACTCTCCGGGCCGGAATCTGAGTCAGCTCCACCAGCTGCTCCGCCGAGCGCTCCCCAGCCGCCAGAGCGGCCAGAAGGGACAGCTCATCATCGGTAAAGCGCGTTTTCTGCTCCCCCCGGGGGATGAGCGTTCGGGTGGACTGGACTGGCTGAGACACACCAGCAGCCGACGTCTCCGGCACAGGCACCGGCTTTTGCTGCCGGACGCTGTCCGCCAGTCGGGCCTGGGCAGCCTCCGGAGTGAGGGGTGCGCTGGGGGCCAGTTTTCCCGGGAAACGGCTCCAATATTCTTCCAAAATGTCCCGTCCGCAGGTGACCAGCTTGGCTCCCTGCTGGATGAGCCGATTCGTTCCCTCGCTCATGGGGGCGTCCAGGGCTCCCGGAACCGCAAATACATCCCGGTCCTGCTCCAGGGCGTGGTTAATGGTGTTCATGGTACCGCCGAAGGTACGGCACTCCACCGCCAGCACGCCCAGGGACAGGCCGCTGAGAATGCGGTTGCGACGGGGAAAGTGGTAACCATAGTGGGGCGTACCGGGAGGGTACTCCGATAATAAGGCACCCACTGCCGCTACATCCTCATAAAGGCCGCGGTGCTGGGGCGGAAATACCACATCCGTCCCGCCCGCCAGGACACAGACTACCGGTCCGCCTCCCTTTAGGGCGCCCCGCACCCCACAGGCATCCAGTCCCTCGGCGATGCCGGACAGTACCAGCGCCCCGCCAGAGGCCAGTTCCAACCCAAACCGGCTGGCCCACTTCTCTCCATAAGGGGAGGGCTTTCGGGCCCCGACCACGGCGATGGCCGCCTCCTCGTCAAAGTGGAAGGTGCGGCCCTTATAATACAGCACGGCCGGAGGGTCCGGAATCTGCCGCAGCCGCTGGGGGTAGTCGGCGTCCTGAAAGGTCATCACCTGCACTCCAAGCCGCTCACAGTCCCCTAAAATCTCCTCCGCCCGGTCCATATTTTTATCCAGCAGTCCCTGGCGGGCAGCAGGCGGGATGGGCAGGCTCTGGCAGTCCTCTTCCTCCGCGTAATAGGCCCGCTCCGGCGTGACAAAATAGTCCAGCACTGCCAGAGCGGATGAGGCGTCCATCCCCTTCCGGCTGGTGAGCCACAGCCAGTACTTCAAGGCTGACATCAGGCTGCCCCCCTTACGTTTCGGTCCAGACAGACCGTTTTTTATCCCTTGGGACCCATCAGCGTCCCATTTCCCACAGCACAATGGAAGCTGCCGCAGCCGCATTCAGCGACTCACAGCGCTCCCGCATGGGGATTTTCAGTGTCTTTTGGCTCAGCGCCAGCAGCTCCTGAGAGATTCCCTGACCCTCACTGCCAATCACCACGGCACACCGGCCCAGGTCCACCTGGCGGATGTCCACCGTGTCCTCCCGCAAAGCGGTGGCATACAGGGGCAGACCGGAGCGCTCCAACAGACCGGGCAGCTCCTCCGTCTCCAGCTCATACACCGGAAGGCGGAAGCAGGCACCCATGGTGGCCCGCACGGTTTTGGGGGAAAAGGGGTCGGCGCAGCGGTGGACCAGCAGCAGTCCGTCCGCACCAAGAGCATCTGCGGTACGCCAAATGGTGCCCACATTGCCTGGGTCCTGTAGTCCGTCCAGCACCAGATACCGTCCGCCCGCCAGTTCCACAGGGGGCCTCCGTTCCGGTTGGAACCCCACCAGCAGAGCGCCCTGGGGGCTCTCCATAGGGGAGATACTGGCCATCACGTCCTCAGGCACCTCCACTACACGCACCGAATCCGGCACATCCGAAAGGGAGATTCCTTGGGACACCACCACAGTCTGCAACGGCGCCTTCCAGCGCAGAGCCTCCTGCACCAGCTTCAACCCGTCTCCCAGGTATAGCCCCTGCTCCCGGCGATAGGAACGGCTGGAGGCCAGCTTTCGGATTTGTACCATCAGAGGATTTTTCCGGCTGGTAATGTATTCCGCCGTCACAGCTTTTCCATCCTCTCAATATCCTGATTGCTCCCCAGGACCACCAAGCAGTCTCCTTCCCGGAGCACATGCTCGCCACCGGGGGACACCAGCATGGTCCCCTCTGCGTCCCGGATTGCCACCACATTCAAGCGGTATTTTGCCCGAATATCCAGCTCCTTAATGGTTTTTCCGCACCACTGGCTGGGACAGCGGCGCTCCACCACAGAGTAGTCCTTGGACAACTCGATGAAATTTAGAATATCCACATTGGACAGGCTGCGGGCCAGACGCAGGGCCATCTCCTGCTCGGGAAACACCACCTGGTCGGCCCCGATCTTCTCCAGCACCTTGCGGTGCACTGCGCTGTTGGCCTTACTTACCACATGAGGTACACCCAATTCCTTCAGGTTCAAGGTGATCAAAGTGCTGTCCCCCACATCTGTGGAGGCCGCCACCACAGCGCAATCAAAATTTCTGGCCCCCAATGCCCGCAAAACCTCCGGGTCTCGGGCATCTCCCGCCACGGCGTGGGTCACCAGCTCGCTGGCCGCCTGCACCCGGTCATCCCGCAAATCCAGAGCCAATACGTCATTGCCCTTCATACACAGCTCTACGGCCAGGGAAAAGCCAAATCGGCCCAAACCGATTACCAGAAAGTTTTTCACTCTCTACCGCTCCTTCTTTTTATCCAGTTCAGCCAATCATCACATCTACCGTGGGGTAGCGCAGCTTGCTCTCCCCCCGGCGGGTCAAAAACGCAATGGAGAAGGACAACAGTCCCACTCTCCCTAGGTACATATAAAGAATAATCAGCACAGAGCTGCCCGCACTCAGATTAGGCGTAGCTCCCATGGACAGGCCCACGGTGCCTAGTGCCGAGGCTACCTCGTAGCTGGCCGTCAAAAATGGCAATCCATCGATTCTGGACAGAGCCATGGCCCCCACCAAAAACAGCAGCAACACCGTCAAAGTCAGAGTCATAGCGTCCAGCACTCGGCGCTGAGGGATGGTGCGTCCCCGCACCACCACCTGTTCCTTTCCCCGCAGGCTTTCGCCCAGGGCTAGCAGGAGCACTCCTATGGTCACCGTTTTGATACCGCCGGCAGTGGAGCCCGAGGATCCACCGATCAGCATCCATACCGCGGATAACACCGCCATATTTTCTGTCAGGCCCGCCTGGTCCAAAGAGGCGTACCCGGCCGTACGCAGGGTCACGGACTGAAACAGGGCATTCAGTACCTTTTCCCAGGGCTCCATGGGGCCCAAGGTGGCCGGGTTATTCCACTCCGTCCAAAGGCAGAACAGGCAGCCCCCCACAATCAGCACACCGGTAATGGACAGGGCCATCTTAGTGTAGAGGGACAGCCGCCGCCAACTGCGGTTTTCCAAGATGTCCTCCCACACAAAAAAGCCAATTCCCCCCACTACGATCAGCCCCATGATGGTGAGCAGCACCACCGGATCGCCCTGAAAGCCCAGCAAGCTGGAGTAAGGTCCGGTGTACTCCCCCATCAGGTCAAAGCCTCCGTTGCAAAAGGCAGATACACTGTGAAACAGTGAAAACCAAATTCCCTTGCCCAGACCAAACAGAGGAATAAGCCGGGTGGACAGCAGCAAAGCCCCCAGGCCCTCAATCAAGAAGGTGCCCATCAGGGCGTGGCGTACCACCCGCACCACACCGGCGGTATTGGAGAGATTCAGGGCCGAAGCCATAACTAGCCGCTGGGATAAGCCAATCCGCCGCTGCAGGGCCAGGGACACCAGGGTGATCAGAGACACAAAGCCCAGGCCACCCAGCTGCAGCAGCAGAAGAATTACCCCCTGTCCGAAGGGGGACCAATGCAGCACAGTGTCCACCTGGACCAGCCCGGTCACGCAGGTGGCGGAGGCGGCGGTAAACAGACACACAAGCCAGGAGGTGGCCTCTCCCCCCCGGGCCGCTATGGGAAGATGGAGCAGCGCCGCTCCTAGAAGGATGATGATCCCAAACCCCAGCGCCACCAGGCGGGTTGGATTGAGGCCCTTTCTTCCCAACGGCCAAACGATCGCCTTCAAGGTATGTTCTCCTTTCCCTCTACGCACAGAAAGGCATACCGATGGGTAGCCCGCCGTCGGTATGTCATTTCTTGTCAGTCCAGGGGCTTCATCGTCGGGAAGAGGATCACTTCCCGGATGGAGTCGGAATTGGTCAGGAGCATGACGCACCGGTCGATGCCGATGCCCAGGCCGCCCGTGGGGGGCAGGCCATACTCCAGAGCGGTGAGGAAGTCCTCGTCCATCATGCCGGCCTCGTCGTCTCCCTTGTCCCGCAGCTCCACCTGCTTTTGGAAGCGCTGGCGCTGGTCAATGGGATCGTTGAGCTCGGAGAAGGCGTTGCCCATCTCGCTGTGGCAGATGAACAGCTCGAACCGCTCGGTGAGCCGGGGGTCCTTGGGGGAACGCTTGGCCAGGGGGGAGACATCCACCGGGTGCATGGTGATGAAGGTGGGCTGAATCAGCTTCTCCTCCACCCGCTGGTCGAACACCTCGTAGAGGGCATTGCCCCAGGTCTTGTCCGCCGTCTCAGGCAGCTCCACTCCGATGGACTTGGCAGCGGCCACTGCCTCCTCGTCGGAGGAGATAGCCATGAAGTCCAGGCCGGTGTACTGCTTGACCGCCTCGTGCATGGGCAGGCGGGGCCAGCCGGGAGTCAGGTCGATCTTCTCTCCCTGCCACTCCACCTGATAGGTGCCCAAAATCTTCTGGGCGGCAGAGGAGAGCAGGTCCTCAAACAGGTCCATCATGTCGTTGAAGTCGGCATAGGCCTGGTAGAGCTCAATGGTGGTAAACTCCGGGTTGTGCTTGGGGTCCATACCCTCGTTGCGGAAGATACGCCCGATCTCATACACCCGGTCCATGCCGCCCACGATCAGCCGCTTCAGCGGAAGCTCGGTGGCGATGCGCATATACATGTCGATGTCCAGGGTGTTGTGGTGGGTGATGAAGGGACGGGCGGTGGCGCCGCCGGAGATGGTGTTCAGAACAGGGGTCTCCACTTCCATGTATCCCCGGCCGTCCATGAAGTCCCGCACATGCTTGATAAACTGGGACCGGATGATGAAGTTGCGCTTCACCTCGGGGTTGACGATCAGGTCCACATACCGCTGGCGGTAACGCAGCTCGGTGTTGGTCAGGCCGTGGAACTTCTCCGGCAGGGGCAGCAGAGACTTGCTCAGCAGGGTGCAGGTCACCACCCGCACCGACATCTCCCCCCGCTGGGTGCGGAAGACGATGCCTTGAACGCCCACGATGTCCCCGATGTCATACTTCTTAAAGCGGTTATACTCGGCCTCGTCCATCTCGTCCTTGCGGGCATAGAGCTGAATGCGGCCGGACTTGTCCTGCAGGTCGCAGAAGGATACCTTGCCCATTCCCCGCTTGGACATCAGCCGCCCGGCAATGGACACCTGGCTGCCCTCCAGGGCGTCAAAGTTCTCCTTGATGTTGGCGGAGTCATTGTCCACCGCGTACTTGGTGATCTGGAAGGGGTCGTTCCCCTCCTGCTGCAGCTGCTTGAGCTTATCCCGGCGGATCTGCAGCAACTGAGACAGGTTCTGCTGCTCGGCAGCAGCGCCCTGGTTGTTGTTCTCGGCCATTCTTGACTACTCCTATTCTCTACCGGCCAGAGGCCGTCTTTTGTCGATTATCGCTCCACCTTCAAAATCTTGTACTGAATGGGACCGGCGGGAGCATCCACCGTTACGTCCTCTCCGGCATTCTTCCCCAGCAGGGCCTTGCCGAAGGGGGAGTCCTCGGAGATGGAGCCGTTCATGGGATCAGCTTCCTGGGAGCCGACGATCTTGTAGGTCTGCTCCTCCTCAAACTCCTTGTCCAGAACCGTCACTGTGGAGCCCAGACGGATATAGTCCCCCTGCTGCTCCTCCTCTTCGATCACCACATAATTGGACAAAATCTCTTCCAACTGGGCCATGCGGGAATAGAGCTTACCCTGCTCGTTTTTGGCCTCGTCGTACTCGCTGTTCTCCGACAAATCGCCAAAGGAGCGGGCCTCCTTGATGAGCTCGGCCACTTCCTTCTCCCGGACGGTCTTCAGGTAGTTCATCTCGTCCTGCAGTTCCTTGAGCCGCTGGGGGCTCAACTTATACTCTTTTGCCATGTTACCTCGCACACCTTTCCAAACATAGCCGGGGTGTCCCTGACTATACATTATAATAAAGAATTAGGCATACCGATGCAGTATGTGTCATTATAGAGTTTCCCGCCTGGTCTGTCAAGTAATTTTTAGCCCCTCTTTTCCCAGTTTTCCACCCTCCCACAGGGCTGCAAGGAGTGGTAAATGGGTCTGATCCTCCTCCGACAGCCCGGGTGCGCGCAGCTGCAGCCCCCCCAATTCCGGTTTTGGTCCATAAAGGCTCAAAGCCGGTTCTTCCCGTTTTTCCTCCCCCGGCCCGAAGCAGACGGCCACCTCTCCCGGCGCTTCCCGGGGCAAAATAGGCACGCCAAACTCTTGCCGCAGCCACTTTGCCAGCTCATCTCCTCCCCGGGGAGCAGCAATCACCAGCCGACGCACCTTGGGACACAGCTCCGCCGCCGTCCGAACCATATCCCGGTCCACGCGGCCGCCCACCAGTGCCACGGTGGCCCGGTCAGGCGCCGCCCCCTGCCGCTCCAGGCACCCCAGCGCCAGCGGCGCTCCCTGGGCGCGGAGAAAGGGACAGGGGTCCAAGGGCACCAAGCCCGCCTGCTCCAGCAGATCCCACCGTTCAAATTGAGCAGGTGCCAATACCCGAACCGCTCCCCCTCTCCGCAGCAGACGCCCGGCTTTGCGCAGCCTGCGCTCTCCCCACCAGCCCTCCGGGTCCGCCCAGGCCCGCAGCACCCCCAGACCGTACAGCTCCTCCCGCCTTACGCCGCCCCGGCCCGTTCCGTCCAGCTTCAGCTGTCCAAGCATCTATCGTCCCCTCCCATCTCCACCAGGGTATGCGGCAAGGCGCAAAAATAGAAAGGGCCGCGGACCCTCAGGCCCGCAGCCCTTTTCTTGTTTTACCGGAAGATGCCCTTCCACTCCCCCAACAGCTCCATGCTCTTGAATTTCAACACATAGCCCGGCCCGTCCTCCGTGACCAGCCTGGCCTGACCTTGGGTGAACAGCCCTGCCTGGGTGGCCTCATCCACCGTTTGGCTGGCCGCCCCCAGGCACAGGGGCGGAAAGGCCACACACCACCAATTTTGTCCCTTCCCCTCCCCGATCACCACCCGCAGGGCGGTATATTCTCCGGCGGGCAGGGCAAACTCCTCATACTCTTTGGTGGGAAACCAGCACTGGGTGATCTGGGCGGTGACCGGATAGTCACAGCCCCACTCCTCCACCACCGCCCGGCCGGCATCCTCCAGAGTATCCAGGTGGCCCTCCAACGCCTGTCTGGCCTCCTCCAGGCTGGCACCCTGGGGATAGAGGGCCTCCGCCTGCTCCAGCACCCGGTCCCGCACCGCCAGCTTCAACGCCTGGTCCTCTTCTCCATCGGAATTGGCAATCACATGAAGACGGATCATCCGGTCGGCCAGATCGGTCTGCTCCTGATTCAGCCACGCTCCCGCCACCAGCGCGCACAGCACGCCAAACAAAAGGGCCAGCTCCCACCGCTTTAAGGTTCGATCCATAGGTTCCTCCCTCACGGCCGCAAAAAAGAGGCCGTCCACACTGTTATGTAAGTCAATAACAGTATGGACGGCCCCTTTGCTCTTTAAACCGTGCGGGCCAAAAAAGTTTCCCGATAGCTCTGCCCCAGCAGCTGCGCCGCCTGGCGGGCTGCTTCCTCCTCGTCGAACAGGCCAAAGGCGGTGGGTCCGCTTCCGCTCATATTGGCCCCTAGTGCTCCGCATTGGATGAGAACGTTCTTGATTTCCGCCATGCTTGTCCTCTGCCGGTCGGGCAGCGCGTCCTCAAACACGTTGTACATCCGCCGCGCCACCGCCCCCAGGTTACCAGACTCCAGAGCGGCCAACATGCCCTCCGTATCCGGGCGGCAGCGAATCCGGCAGCTGTCAATCCGTCCGAAGAGTTCCGGGGTAGACACGGGGAAATCCGGCTTACAGGCCACCACCCAGCAGGGGGGCAGCGCCGGCAGGGGGGTAAGGATCTCCCCCCGGCCTTCGGCCAGAGCGGTGCCGCCGATCACGCAGTAGGGCACGTCGGAGCCCACCCGCTCTCCAATCCTGGCCAATTCCGTCGGGGTGAAGGGATTCCCCTCCAGTTCATTGAGGCCACGGAGCACAGCCGCGGCGTCGCTGCTTCCACCCGCCATTCCGGCGCACACCGGGATGCGCTTGGTCAGGCGAATATCCAGGCTCCGCACGTCCCGGCCCAGCGCCTGGTAAAAGCAGACCGCTGCCTTTCCCGCCAGATTCTTCTCGCCCGCGGGCAGAAAGTGCAGGCTGCTTTCCACCCGCAGCCCTTCCCCGGCGTTGTCGGCCAATTCCAGTGTATCCGACAGGGTGATGGACTGCATCACCATCCGCAGATCATGGTAGCCATCCGGCCGTTTTCCCAACACGTCCAAGGTCAAATTCAGCTTGGCCAGCGCCTGGACCTCCATCCCATGGCCCTCCTCTCTCCGTCAGTCCCGAATCCTTCGGGCCTCCAAATAAAACCGTTTGTCCTGTGCCTCCCCCATGGAGAAGGTCTTTCGGGGCAGTACTCCGTCATGGATGACCGTGGGGAACAGCTCCTCCTTGCCCATTTCGGGCAGCAGAAAGGCTACGGCGTCGCTCCGCTCCTCCGCCAGACGCAGGGCTACGTCCCCTCCGTGAATGTAGTCAATCCGGGTGCCGGGATGGGCCAACAAAAAGTCATCCAGGAAGTTTTGCAGCGTGCCCACCGGCAGCTGGGCTGCCGGATGGTTCACATGGATGCAGCCCCGCTCCCCGGTCCCGTTTGCTCCCCGGTAGGCGTACAGCAGAGGATGGGCGGGCCCGTTCCCTCCGCTCAGCTTTCCCGCGTCCCTTGTCGCCCGAAGCTCCGCCAGCAGCTCCTCCGGCTTCACGTCGAATACCACCCGGTGGATGGGTTCAAATTCCAGGGAGGAGTCATGGAGGTTTACCAGCTCACACAGGGCGTACCGGGCGGGCAGGGTGGCCCACTGCTCCGGCGGGGTGAGCCGCTTTTGCCGCTCATAGCACTCCTTTGCCGTGGCCAGGGAGTGGTTTCCATCCCCCACGGCAAAGAGAAGCACCGGCTCCTCTCCCAGCTGATACCGCTCCCGGAAGGAGGCGGGATCTGCCAAAGAGGCCAGGGCCAGAGCGACCTGGTCCTTCTGCTCCTGGGTCAGGGCCCATCCCCGAATGTGGCCGCCCTGCTCCATCAGTTCGAAATCGTAGAGCAGCTCCATCCCATCGGTCTGATCAGCCAGAGGCTCAATCACCCGTTTTTCCCGGTCATCCGCCAGCATCATGACATGGGGAAGCTCAATGGGTGCGTTTTTCCGCACCGCTACCCGGGGAGGAATCCGAGAGAGCACTGTGCCCTCCGTGGCCCGCACTAGGGAGCTGGCTCCCGGCTCATAGTCATACTGCTCCAAATCCACCATGCCAACCAGGCCATGGCGGACTGCCCCGCTGCTCAAGGTCCGCTCCACGTAAATCAGGCAGTCAGGGTAGGTCCGGAACAGGCCATCCCGCAGATACCGGCCCATGGTGTTGTTGATCTCCATGATATCCGTCTCTACGTTGGGGCCCTCCAAACAACTTTCGGGCAAAATCAAACGCAGGGTGGATGGAGCCCGCCCCACCCGTTCCTCCACCCGCTGCCAATACTCCGGCTGGGAGGTATACTGATCACAGGCCACCACCGACCACAGCTCCATGTCACAGCCTTGGGGCAGCAGGATGTCTGCCGGGCGAAAGGGAAGATGCTCAAACAGATCGCTCATGGGTTCTCCTTCTCTCTGGCTGCTCCAGCAGCCTTAGTCCAAAACGGCCTTGATGGCCGCCAGCAGCTCGTCAAACTCCTCGTAGGCGGGCAGCTCCGGGTGGTCAGCCTTGATTTTGTCCGTGCTCTTAAACAGGAAGCCGGCCTTACTGGCCTGAATCATCCCCAAATCATTGTAGCTGTCACCGGCCGCAATGGTCTCATAGCCCATGGACTGCAGCGCTTTTACGGTGGTCAGCTTGGACTGCTCACAGCGCATCTGGAAGCCGGTAATCTCTCCGCTGGGTGCCACCTCCAGTGTATTGCAGAAGATGGTAGGCCAGTCCAGCTTTTCCATAAGAGGCTTAGCAAACTGCTCAAAGGTGTCGCTGAGGATGATGACCTGGGTCATGGAGCGCAGCTCGTCCAAAAACTTCTTGGCTCCGGGAAGAGGGTCAATGGTGGCAATGGTCTGCTGGATCTCCTTCAAGCCAAGGCCGTGCTCCTTTAAAATGCCAAGGCGCCAATTCATCAGTTTGTTATAATCCGGCTCATCCCGTGTGGTGCGCTTCAGCTCCGGAATCCCGCTGGCCTGAGAAAAAGCGATCCAAATTTCAGGCACCAGTACGCCTTCCATATCCAAACATACGATATTCATGGTTTTACCCACCTTTATTTTACATTCTGTCCGAAAGGCCTTATTCCTGCTCCTGCCCCTGCTTGCGGCGCAGGTTGGTCAGGAAATTATCCATCCGGCTGATGGACTCAGCAATATCCTTCATGGAAGCGGCGTAGCAGGCCCGCACATAGCCCTCTCCCCCCGGACCAAAGGCATTGCCCGGGATCACCGCTACCTTCTCCTCCATCAAAAACCGCTCGCAAAATTCTTCGCTGGTCAGACCCGTGGAGCGAATGCAGGGGAAGACATAGAACGCGCCCTTGGGCTCAAAACAGCTCAGTCCAATCCGGTTGAGGTTTTCCACCAGATACCGGCGGCGGCGGTCGTATTCCTCCCGCATGTGTTCAATATCCCCATCTCCGTTGCGCATGGCCTCAACCGCCGCGTACTGGCTGGTGGTGGGGGCAGACATGATACCAAACTGGTGCAGCTTGGTCATCGCCGCAACAATGGGCTTGGGGGCGCATACATAGCCCATACGCCAGCCCGTCATGGCGTGGCTCTTGGAGAAACCATTGACCACGATCGTCCGGTCGTACATGTCCGTGAGATTGGCCATGGATACATGGCGCTGCCCGTAGGTCAGCTCAGCGTAAATCTCATCGGAGATCACCATAATGTCGGTGCCCCGCAGGACATCGGCAATGGCCTCCAGGTCCCGGCGCTCCATAATTCCTCCCGTGGGATTACAGGGGAAGGGCATCACCAGCACCTTGGTCTTGGGGGTAATGGCGGCCTTGAGCTGCTCGGGGGTGAGGCGGAATTCATTTTCCGCCTTCAGCTCCACATAGACCGGCACGCCCCCCGCCATCTCCGCCAGCGGGCCGTAGCAGACAAAGGAGGGAACCGGCACGATCACCTCGTCACCGGGGTTAATCATCACCCGCAGAGCCAGGTCAATGGCTTCGCTTCCTCCCACCGTAACTAAAATCTGGCTGTTATAGTCGTACTGCAGGTCAAACCGGCGGTTGAGGTAGGCAGCAATCTCCCGGCGGAGCTGGAGCATACCGGCATTGGAGGTATATTTGGTATGACCCCGTTCCAGAGAGTAGATGCCCGCATCCCGAATGTGCCATGGCGTTACAAAATCAGGCTCCCCGATTCCCAGGGAAATGGCGTCGGTCATCTCCTCCAGAATGTCAAAAAACTTACGAATTCCAGAGGGCTTGATCCCCTGGATCTTACTATTTAAGATCTGGTCGTAGTTCATACGAAAATATACTCCCTTTCCTCGGGCTCCTGGGGACGGAACACCAGGTGCTTCTCCTTATATTTTTTCAAAATAAAGTGGGTGGCCGTACCAGTGACGCCCTGAATGGGAGCCAAACGCTCCCCCACAAACTGGGCCACCTCACGCAGCGTGCGGCCGGAGATGATGACGGTCAGATCGAAAGATCCGCTCATCAGATACATGCTCTCCACTTCGTCATATTGATAGATCCGCTCCGCAATTCGATCAAATCCGTCAATGGACTGAGGCACAACATTTACCTCGATCAGAGCAGTAACCGTCTCCCGGCGCACCCGATCCCAGTCAATGATTGCTTTGTAGCCCAGGATGGTCCGTTCATCCTCATATTTTTTAATGGCTGCCTTTGCCTCTGCAACAGTCATACCTGCTGCGGCTGCAATCTGCTCCACGCTCATGGTGCAGTCCTGTTCCAATAATTCCAACAGTTTTTCCATGGACGGTCTCCTCCAATTCTTTCTGACTGCCCGAACAAACGGGTTTCCCAATATTATACACGGAACCAAGCGGAAAAACAATCCTAGACTTTTCCCTTTCCCGACCGCGGAAAAAGACGGACGCCGTTGGACGTCCGCCTTCTTTGTTCATGGCCGCCAGCCTTGCATGGCTTCCTCCAGCTTCCCCAGAGCCCGCTTTTCGATTCGTGATACATAGCGCCCCGGCTATTGTAAGTGAAACGTTCCCGAAATTTACGCCGTCTCGGACGGCGCGCCCCCTTGCGGTGTCTGGCTTTCCGCCGTTTCGTCCAGCTGGGCGAAGCGGAATTTGATAATGACTTCCTTGTCCTCGGTCAGCTCCACCCGCTCGATGAGGCTGACCAGCAGTTCCCGACTCTCCCCCGCAGTTTCGATGAACCTCTGTACCAGTTCCCTGGCCCTGTCCTCGCTGCGGACGGGGCTTTTTTTCTGAAACTCCAGGGCCTGCCGCTTTTCCTCCAACTGCTCCCGCTCCAGTTTGATCCGGCTAAAGATCCGCTGGAAGTCCGCCTCCGGCAGCAGTCCGCTGAGCCGATCCGTATACATCCGGTCCAGGTTGGCGGTAAGGCTGTCGATCTTGGATTGGAGTGCCTGGAGTTCCATCTCCAGGCCGCTCTGCTTTCTGGCGTTCTCCACGGCTTCCCGAGCCATAGGAAATAATTCGTCAGGGTTCAGGTAAGCCTGGCAGACCTCCCGCACCTTGGAGATCACCGCGTCAGTCACCGTCTTCTCCTTGATGGAGTGACAGGTGCACACGCCCGCTTTGGTGAACCGCTGATAGGTACGGCAGACGAAGTACAGCACATCCTCTCCCCTGGCGTTTTTCCGATTGAGCACCGCCAGCGGGTATCCGCACTCATGGCAGAAGATCAGTCCTTTCAGCAGGAAGTCGTAGGTTCGGCTCCGGGTGTGCTTTCGGCTGCTCACCAGCATCCGCACCTTTCGAAAGGTTTCCTCATCCACCAGGGGCTCGTGGGTGCCCTCCACCACCACCCAGTTGGCCGGGTTCTGGCGCAGACATTTCTTAGACTTGTAACTGATCTTCACACTGCGCCCCTGGACCATGTTGCCGATGTAGGTCTCGTTTTGTAGCATATCGGAGATCCGCTCGCTGCTCCACAGGCCGGTATAGGGACCGGGTCTTGCCACCGGGAGGTTTGCGTAGGTAGCCGGGGTGGGCACTCCCTCTTGGTTTAGGAGGGCTGCGATATTCCGGCAGCTCATGCCGGAGAGAGCCAGGGCGAAGATCCGCCGCACGATGGGCGCCACTTCCTCATCAATGACGATCTTGTTTTTCTCCGTTGGGTGCATCTTGTAGCCGTACACCGGCTTGCCGCCGATGAACTGTCCCTTCCGCTGTTTATCCCGCTTGACGCTTTTGATCTTCTTGGAGATGTCCTTGGCGTACATGTCGTTCATGATGGCCCGAAAAGGGGTAATGTCGTTGGCAGTGGAGTCTACGCCGGTATCGATGCCGTCCAGCAGGGAGATGTACCGAACCCGGTGCTCCGGGAAGTACCGCTCCATGTAGTGACCAGTCATGATGTAGTCGCGGCCCAGACGGGAGAGGTCTTTGGTGATCACCATGTTGACCTTTTTGGCCTCAATGTCGGCGATCATCCTCTGAAAATCCGGGCGGTCGAAGTTGGTGCCACTCCAGCCGTCGTCTACATAGGTGTCATAGACGCTCAGCCGGTGCTGCTGCACAAACTCTCGCAGCAGGGATTCCTGGTTCTGAACGCTCTGGGATGGTCCCTCGCTTTCATCCTCCTTTGATAGTCTGATGTATAAAGCCGCATGGTAATCCATGGGATTGCTTATCTCTAAGTACATGCTATACCTCCTGAGATAAGCGGCCATTCATCGCCACAAACATACTACATCGGCGGGCGAATATCCAGGGCAACCAGTTCTTTTTTCAGAAAGAATTGAAAGGACTCACGGATGAGTTCCGCCACTGGCTGACCGCACTGGGAATATACGCAGGAAACAGGAAGGACCTTTTCCTTCATGAAACACACCTCCTTGGTGGATTTTATGCGCCGGTATCCGTCAACTTGCGATTGAAGGCAAAATAAAAGCCCGTACCGAGACGGTACGGGCCAAAATCTTATTGTTTCTCAATGTTTAAGGACAAATCTGCTTAACTGCAATTTTCGTTTACACATAGGGAGAGCTATACCTGCTTTATCTTGCTCCACTAATTAAAGGCCAAAATATACATAGCCATGTTGTGGAAGATCCTCGTCTATCTCCACCTGTATTTCCAGAGTGCCAAATGTCTCCTGCTGATGTTCCTGCACGAAGTATACTTTCATTTGCGGAATTTTGGCCTGTGGGGACAGCGGAAACCGCTCCACATTTTCGATCAGCAAGAGGCCCAGTTCCTTTGCCTGAGCGCACTGCATCAAACGAAAGAACACCTTGTCCGGTTTTTCCAGGTCAAATTTTCCCACATGGAAAAAGCAGTGCTCAACGGCTCGGCCCATCCGGGCTGCTTCCTGCGCTAGTTGGTCATGCTGTCTCCACAGTTCCTGAAGCGTGTCCTCCTCCGGCATATCATTCGGCACATGGCAGAAAATTGACACAAAAGTATTCATAGGCAACGTTCCTTTCCTCTGCCCATTTTATAGTTGCTTCATCAAACAGTCTGTCGAACTACGCCATTTCATCAAAAAATGCCTGTATGTACTGGTAACTGGCTCTGAGCACCTGATCCGGCAATCCCGGAATGGGCGCTTCCAGTTCCGGGTGCTGACTCATCACTGCCAGCATGAAAGTGTCTGCAAAAACATCTTGCAGCTGCGGAATCGAAAGGGCATCAATCTGGGCCCCAAGACGGCGCAGGTATGTCACGAAGGACGGAGGAACTTGATCCATGGCTCCGGTTCCTCTGATATGGAGTAGATGGCCTAACTCATGCAGAAAAACAGCAACGGGTGAAAGGGTTTCCTCCTGCATCCGGTACATACAGATACATCCCCGCATCCCGCTTGGTTCAAAGAATGCGGTTGTCTCCCCATTTAGAGCCTCATGCTGGGCGTCAAAAAGCAGGATTTCAATGGGCTGTTCAGGTGACACCTTCTTCGTATAGGGAAACACCTGATTTACCATTTGAAACACCTGCTTAACCTGTGTCTCTGTTATGGCAGGCGTGTTAGATGGCCAAAACCCACTAGCAAATTGGTGCAGGGCCTCAATGCAAGGGACAAGACCCAGTTGGCAATTTATGTTCAGAATCCACTGGGCATAGCGAGCAGCGGCATCTTCCTGATAAAGCAGATAGCTTGTCCCGGACATATACGAGGGGCGCAGCGCAAAGATGTACTTTGCAAATTCTTCCGCGGCGCTTTCATCCCCTTCCTCCAATCTTGCCAACGCCATTTCCGTCTCCTCAAAGAGAGTCAAGAGATCAAATGACATACTGTCCTCCTTCTATTCCAACATCATTTTTGAAATCGTATCGGCGTTTCGCTCCTTATTCGCATACTCCAGATGAGCATATAAATCCGCTGTCGTGGAAATGGTGCTGTGCCCCAGCCACTGCTGCACCTCGATCAGGGGCACACGGGCAGAGATTAGCAGATTTGCACAACTGTGGCGTAAATCATGAAACCGTATCCTTCGTAATTGGTTTTTCGCAAGGATCCGCTGAAACCCCAGGGAGAGATCATCCGGCATGAGTGGACACCCATTCTCACATAGACAGACATAGTCTTCCGCTGGCGGTTCTTTAGTGCCGTAGCGCTGAATGACAGTTTCCCGGAGCAGAGCTTCCACCTGCGGCATCAGCGGCAGGGTGCGGAAACTGGATTTCCGCTTTACCTTATCCCGGGCAATGCGCTGCCGATGGCCATCGATGGAGGCCACCGTAACCGAATGTGAGATCGTAATGCTTCCCCGCTCAAAATCAACGGCGCCCCACCGCAAGCCCAACACTTCGCTGCGCCGCAGGCCATACAAAACAGCAATGGTAATGGGCAACTCCATAGGATCGTCCCGGAGGACACCCAGTAATTTCCGGCACTCCTCCGGAGAATAACAATCAGAAATAGCGGGCTCTTTCTGCGGACGTGGAATGTGATCCGTTGGGTTGTCCGCAATCAGCCGCCGCAGTTTTGCCTCTTCCAGCGCCTTGCGCAGCAGCACATGATAATGTAAAACGGTATTCCCTGTAAGGCCTTTGGCGTACAGGGAATGGTAGTAATCCAGAATATCAGAGACTTTGATGGAGGAGAGCAGAATGTGCCGTTTCTCAAAATAGGGTGCGATCCGGTTGCGAATGCACTTTTGATATTCTTCATAGGTACCAACCGCCACTTTTCCCTGACTGGTTTTCACCCAGGCCATGAGATAATCACTGAAGAAAATGCCGCTATTTCGTTTCTGCATGTCTGTCAGATCCGTATATTCCCGCCGTGCGGCAAACAGTAGTTCTTCCGCTCTCCGCTTGTTCCCTTCGACCTTCAGATGAGTTGCCAGCCACTTCTGTTTTGGCCGCCCCGCTTCGTCCCGAAGTTGAAGGATCATATACCAATACCCATTTTTCTTTGTCAAATGTCCCGCAATCACAAAAGCACCTCCCGCTTTATGTTGTTACAGGAAGTACTATATCAGCTTTTTCTTTTCTCCTTATCCGGGTGGTCATGGTCGAGCGGATTCGAAATCAGTTTCAGGAACCATATTCATGGGTTCGAATGAACCAAACTTTTTCTAAGAATAAGTGAACTGCCCGGAAAGTCTTGCTGCTTTCCGGGCAGTTCTTTTTCCTTTTGATTGATGAAATGAGTGATGTATGGTATAATAAAACCAATCATTTACAGTTGTGGGGTATTTGCATGAAACACAAAAAGCCTCCGTTTGAAATCACAAACCAGATCATTGACTATGTGGCGGAGATCGCCGAACTGGTGGGCCGTCTGACGGCAGTCTCTCCCCTATCCACGAGCCCTACGCTCCGCCGTGCCAACCGTATTCGAACCATACACGGGTCGTTAGCAATTGAGCAGAATACCCTTTCTTTGGAACAGGTAACTGCTGTTTTGAACGGCAAGCACGTCCTGGCTCCACCTAAGGATATTGCCGAAGTCAAAAATGCATATGAGATTTATGAGCGGCTTGATGAACTTGACCCCTATTCGGTGGACGATCTGCTGACTGCCCATGGCATTATGACCCGGGGCTTGGTCGAGGAATCCGGCGTGTTTCGCACTCGACCTGTGGGCGTGGTGGACAGCGAAGGACATGTCCTGCATTTCGGTACGCTTCCACAATATGTTCCTGATCTGGTTATGGAGTTGCTGGACTGGGTAAAGACCAGTGAGGTTCACATGCTCATTCGCAGTTGTGTGTTCCACTATGAGCTGGAACTAATCCATCCCTTTGCCGATGGAAATGGACGTGTAGGACGCCTGTGGCATACACTGCTGCTTTCTAAATGGAATCCGGCCTTTGCCTGGCTCCCGGTGGAATCCATCATCCACGACCGTCAGCAGGAGTATTATGATGCCATCAACGCCTCTAATGATGCCGGAGAGTCCACGGTATTTATTGAGTTCATGCTCTCAGCCATCAAAGCATCACTCATGGATGCGATTGGTACGAGTGATGAAATGAGCGATGGAAGGATGGATAAGGCAACCCTTCGCTGGAAGAAAATTGAGGAGTATCTTAAAACCCACGACTATATCATGAACGCCGATGTGCGGGAATTGTGCGGGGTGTCTACAGCTACGGCAAACCGCATACTATCGAGTTTTGTTGAGGGAGGTAAATTAAGAAGATACCATAAGGGCGGACATTGGATATATATTTTGCTGTATAATCAAAGTTAATGTATTATTCTATTGCATTGAAGATGGAGGTCATTATCATGAAAGTTATTTCTATTCAAATTGCTCTGTTTTTTAAAGATTTAGTAAGCAGGCCAGATTATTTAGCAGAACAGATCAACCAAAAATTGGGAAATATATTTGATGCTATGCCGATTTGTATGGATCTTCCACTTGATGCTCCTGCTGAAATTCCTGTGGTACAGCGTAAATCTACTACGGTTCCTCATTCGTTGAATATTTCCAGAAATAGAAGTGATTTAACTTTGTATCCCATGCAAGAAAATAATCAGCTTCAAATTATTGAAAACCGCTATTCAGAAGATATTTTGAATTATATAAAAACTACTATACAAGGTCATGAGATAATACGAGTCGGTATTGTCTATACTGTGTTTCAGCCCATAGGCACACCGTGCGATTATATTTCCGAACATTACTTTGGCGGGAATATTAAGGGGGAAAATGAACTATCTTTTCGCATGAATAAAATCATCAGTGTAAAAGGAATCAATACAAACAATGTGTTAAATGTTTCTAATGCTGTGGCTAATACAAACGGAAAGAAAGAATCTGGAGTAATTTATATTCGAGACATTAACACCGTAACCGAAGACGCTCCAAAACCTCTTAGCTTGAAGCAAATAACTAATATCTTAAAACATAGCTATACCATATTAAATGACAAATCTTTTGGGGAGGCGAGATAATGTCATCCTCAGAAGAAAGAGAAAACAGTAATACAGTCTCTATTCCAAGTGTAACGACACCTTTAACCGATGTGTCAACTCCCTCTACATCAAGCTATAGTCAGACACCAAATACACAATCGTCTACTCCTCCTTGTCCAAATCCATATCAATGCGGTCAGGACAATCATGAAATAAAATCCAGACTATCCGCATTGGAAAATCATATATCTAAATTGGAGGAAACTGCATCTGAAAGACGTTCTTTTCTAAAAAAAGCCGAATCCCTTCTTGTTGTTTTTAAAGTAGTACTTATTGCAATACCAATCATTTTATCTATCACAATTGCTATTACACTATATTTTGTATATAACGATAGCAGACTTCTTAACATTGTTACAGGGATCATTGGCATTGCAACAATTGCTGAGTGTGTCTTGCTACCCATACTTTGGAAAAGTGTCGAGTCACGCTTAGATAAGGTCGAGGAATACATAAAAGAAAAGTAACCTTCTTTCGATGAACAGCCGCTTATCTTACTAGAATTCTTACCGTTTACAATAACCGCGGTGCTACACTAGCCACGCACAAAGCCCAGAAAGTCTTGTCCCACAAGGCTTTCCGGGCTTTGTTTACATTAGCGGCGTCGCGATACATAGGAACGGCTGATTCCGCATTGGGATGCGATTTCCTTTTGGGTCTGAGGCTGCCGGTCGTCCAGACCATATCGACGTATGATAATGGTGCGTTCCCGCGGTGTCAGGCAGGTCTCCACACATCGTCTCACCCGTTGGCAGGCATCCTTTGTATCCAGATCCTCCAACATGGTATCGTCCACCGCGATTACATCCATTAAGGAAAGCGATCCGCCCTCACCCGCCGATTCCAATGTATCCGCCAGGGACACCTCCCCCTGTAATTTTCGCTGAGAACGAAAATGCATCAGAATCTCATTCTCAATACATCGACTGGCATAGGTTGCCAATCGGACATTTTTATCCGCCCGAAACGTAGAGATTCCTTTGATCAGTCCAATGGTGCCAATAGAAATCAGATCATCCTGTTCTCCATATTGCGCGTAGTATTTTTTAAAGGACTATTGCAAGAGACTAATCCGCCCCTCTGAAAATGGGCTGAAGCCTGCTGCCCCAGCCGGAGATAGATTTCTAAATAGATTTGCTTATCATCGCTTTGCTCCAACACCACAATGTGATCCAGGATCGTCGCCACGACTTCGGATTGGATTCCATTCGTAAAGTCCAGTTCTTCCCAAAGGGCCTTTTCCAGGAGTTTTGGGTCAACCTCCGTACTTTTTTGCATTTGCTCCTGCTGACACAGAGACATCCGCTGTTCCTCCAGGGCGGAGATCTGGCGGTTGAATCGTCCGTTGCGCTCCTTAAACTCCTGGAGGGTAATGGCATCCGCCATACTCAGCTCCAGCAGCTTATCCTTCTTCTCCTCGATCTGGCTGATCTGCACCTCGATCCGTCCAATCTGAGCGGAGTAGTCCACCCCGCATGAGGTTTCCCCAATGCTGTCCAGCACCAACCGGATGATCTGTTTTTTCTCTGTAACCACCTTCTCAAAGAGGTCGGCCAAGACCTGATCCACTTCATGGGTACGGATACCCGGTAGGTCGCACCCATCCTTTCCTTTCTGGCGGTAGGTCTTGCAGCGCCAGAACTCCGTCTCTCCTTTCTGGGTCTTAAAGGACTGGCGATGGAAGCTGGTACCGTGTCTGCCGCAAATGATTTTCCCGCTGTATGGATAGCGGTTATGGTAGCTGGTAGATTTTGTCCGAACCTCCCTGCTCCGCTGCTTGAAGATGGCATTTGCCTGATCCCATAATTCTTCTGAAACAATTGCTGGGATGTTGGGATCTGGGTACATAACCCATTCGCTTTCGTCCAAAAATGCTTTCTTTTTGGTGCGATAATCCAGCGATTGGGTTTTGTTGCCGCAGTACCACCCCTTGTACTTAGGGTTGGTCAGAATATGCCGGATGGTCAGCTGATTGAACTCATTACCCAGCAGGCTGGTGTGTCCTCGCCGGGTCAACTCCTGAGAGATCTTTCGGATTCCATACTTCCCAGTGGCGTAGAGTTCAAAAATGAGCCGCACTGCCTCAGCCTGCTCCGGGATAATGGTCAGCTTGCAGTCCTTCTTATCGTACCCCCACAGACGGTTATTGCCCAGAACATGACCGTTCTTGATGGACTGTCGGAACCCGAATTTCAAACGCTCGGACAGCTTCCGCACCTCATCCTGGGCCACCCCTGCCATCACCACCAAGCGAAACTCGCTATCCGTATCCAGGGTATTGATGTTGTCATTTTGAAAGAGAACCCCCACATTGGCGTCCAGCAGTTCCTGAGTGTACTGAATGCTGTCCAACGTACTTCTGGAAAATCGGGAGATCTCTTTGGTAATAATGAAATCAAACAAGCCCCGGTGGGCGTCGTCAATCATCCGCAGAAAACTCTCCCGCTTATAGGTGCTGGTTCCTGAGATACCTTCGTCCACATACCCCTGTACGAATGTCCAGTTGGGATTTTTCTGAATGAATTCCGTGTAGTATTGAACTTGGTTTTCCAAACTTCCCTGCTGCTCCACTTTCTCCGTAGATACACGGGCATAATATGTAACCCGCAGGGAAAGGTCGTAGATAGACCTGCCCATCCGTAACTGTTCCCGCAGCTTTCTAATGGTCATCATGCCGTTGATCCCCCTTCTGCTCTTGTACTTGTAAAGGCTTATCTTCAGCATAATGGGTGAAATGCTTTCTGTCAAAAAACCGAGAATGACTGGCAGAATGATAAAGATCCTCTGAGATAAAGTTCCGCTGCCACAGTCGCTTCAAAAGAACAAGCCCGATCTCACGGTCAATCTCATTCATGCTCAAACCTCCTTCTCGGTAAGTTATGCCTTTTGAACGGATACTATGATGTTCGGATTCAAAGCCACATGAACGCACTGGCAGCGTGTGCTGCCAGTGCGTGGTATCTGACTTTGAATATGCCGGTCATATTCATCGCCATATTTATCGAGCCCCTGGCGAAATGGGAACATGGCAGGTTGTCCGTGGCGAGGACGATTCATAACTCCACAGCGTCGGTCGTACCGTGCGCCGTAGGGTTCCCCCGCTTACGTGGGAGGCCACCGTTCGGAAGTACCATTATGTCTGTGCTGCTCTCCTCCTGAATGAGCCATAAGCACCCAGGCGTATCGCTTACAAATCGCTCACATCGGTGTGACCGATGGTCATGGCGGTAAACGAAAAATTGCATTGGCACAGTGACGTACCTGCTCATGCTGCCGATATTCCATTATCAAGGTTCACCGAGAAGTGAAAACCCCTCTATTAACAAGGACATCTGGAGGCGATTTTTTAAGTCTCTTTGAAAAGTTTTTCTAAAATTTTTTTTAGATTCTTTTTGCCAGCCTGGATGCTGTAATAAATCGCTTGTACGGAGGTGCCGTCCGCAGCGGCGATTTCTTCCAAGGTCATGTCCATAAAGTAATAGGCATAGATCCGGTCTGCCTGTTTTCTGGGGATAGACCGCATAGCTTTGTAAAGTTCTTCGTTCTGGATATGCCGCATCGTTTCTTCTTCCGGCCCAGGTACTTGTTCTAAAATGTGAGCCTCCACTCCCGGTTCACTGTCCAGAGATACCACATCCCCGTTTCGGCTTCTCCGCTTCTCCAGGGCCTGGTCAGCAAGACGGCACTGCTCAAACATGGCGTCAATCTTGTAGGAAACAGGATATTCCGAGTATGTAGAATCCAGATGGGGGTATTCTTTTCTCAAATCAATAAATTTCATGTTGGCAACTCCTTTGAATTGTTTTTGAAGTATTCAAAGAAGTTGCTACGGGTACGCTGCTATGGAGGGATGCCAGTGCGCTGTAAACCAATCAAACTGCAAATAAAAAAAGGCATATCGAATCTCATCGTTTTTACGACAAAATTCGATATGCCTAACACAAACGGATTCCCCGGGGCCGGGTATGTCAAATAACAAAAGAAAAGAGGATTTTCTTTTCCGTTTCAGCGGACGGTCTAGAAAATCCTCTTTTCTATGCCACGGGTTATACAGTTGTTTTGATTCAAAAAGAATTGCGCACCGAGATCACTCTTTCTATAAAACTTTTAATATATCATATAGTTGAAGTCGAAAGAATGATAACACAGTCGGAAGGTCGAAATTTGCTGACAAATGGAAAGAAAACAGTGCTTTTACTGAAATTAGGTTTAATTCATATTGCGTTTCCTACGTTCCCACGCTAAAATGATGGCAGGCAGAACAACAGGAGGAGGTTTGAGCGACATGAAATATCTTCTGTACCGATCCCCTGGAAGCATAGAGAAGGATGTGACAAAACACGAACTGGTGGCTGTGGAATTTGGTACAGACATCTATGAAGTCACGGAGGCTCTGGTCGAAGCAGCGTCTCAAGATCTGGCTGGTATGCCGGAATACGAGGGGTGCCAGACTGCTGCCTATGCTCCAGAACTGTTAAAGCCGTTCCGCAAGGTCAAACGCTACGACTACGAGATGACGGGTATTGTCTATCCCGCACACGGGGATGAAAATATCTTGATTGACTATGGAATTGTAGAAAAAGCTGAATAAAACACAAAAAGGGAAACCCGGATTCAGTCCAGGTTTCCCTTTGCTCATTGTGTCATTAACTCTATTTACAGCCGCTCACGCAGTTCTGTCCAGCTAGTGGCAGCCTCCAGCTCCACCCCAGCGTTCAAGGCTTTGAAATGCTCCTTGCCGCAGTGAATTTTCAGCTGCTCACTGGTTTTCAGGTGCATAAAGCTGGTGTCGCCCTTGGTTTCCAGGACAAAATACAGCTTTTCCTCACCATTCTTGTTGAGATACACAGCCCAGTCGGGGTTGTACGTGCCGATGGGGGTTTCAATTTTGAATCGGCTGGGAATCTTGAAGAACATCTTCACATCCGGGTCGTTGTCCAAGGCCACGGCAACCGGCTTCTCCACCGTGGAGCTGTCGTAAACCACATAGTCATAGACGCTGTGTTCCACCTTTACGGCGTTCCGATCCAGGTTAGCAAGCAACTCAGTGGTGTCGAAGATTTCCTGCACATAATATTCCTGGCCGTCCAGCTTCACATAGCGGATACCGTCGATAGCCAGGGCGTGGCGGTGGCTGCGGATCAGCTCTACGACTTGCTCCAGAAATGCCTCCGGGTTGTTGAGAAAGTCCTTGCACCGTCCACTCCCCACCAGAATCCGATTGATGGTGGCCGGGGTCAGCAGCGTTTCATCGCTGATGGCGGTAATAATGTCCGGCAGGGCCTGATAGTCGTTGGCAATATCCATTGTCCGCATTTCCCGTTCTATGTGACTGATTCCAGCCTGTTCAATATGGATGTCGGCGGTCTGGGACACCAGTCGGGTTTTGGGGATATGGGGCATTTCCCGGATAACTTTGACGCAGTTCTCCACAAGCTGCTCGGTGTCAATGCTCACCCGATAAGCGGTTTTCTGCTTGATCTTGTTCCATAGCTCCAGGAACTCCGGGGAGAGCATGACTTGTTTGTTGAGCCGCACCACCACATCACGGGAAGCATCCCGCACCGGGGGCTTCCGGTCGGCATTGGCGATAATCTGCTCAAACCGCTCTCTGGCAGCTTCATATTTTTTCGGCAGGTCAAGGGTTCCGTTTTTCAGAGCGTTCTTCATGGTGTCCTTGACCTTGCCGGTGCTGGTGATATACCCCTTTTGCTCAAAATGTTGCAGCAGCTCGGTTGCTTCCTCGTGGGTGACAGTGTGTTCCTCCACCACGGTTTCCGTGTAGGTGGTTCCGGCCAGGGATTCCACCGCCACCGGCTGGGCCTTTTCTACGATTTCCTGTACCACTTCTTTGACAGGCTCCAGCGCCTTGGGCAGCTCGATTTCCCTGGGCTTGATTGCAGCGGCCACCTGACCAGCCTCATCAATCACACCAGCGGTTTTCAGGGCCGCTACTACCGCCTGGGCCTGTTCAGTCGTTACCTGCTTCTCTACGTCCCGACGGGCCTCATAGACCATGCCGGAAAACAAACTAAGCTGAAGCACACCAAACTTGACGCCGGTTTCGTCCTCGATCTCCTTTTGGAGGGTGGAGGCAAATTCGGCAAAGCTCTCGTTGGCCATAACGTGAAGGACGTTGATGTTCTTATCCTCGATACGCTCGCCGTCCTGGTTCACGCACAGGCGCAGGCCACGGCCCACCTTCTGACGGCAGGTAAAGGTGGACTTCTGCTCGATCAGAGTGCAAACCTGGAACACATTGGGGTTGTCCCAGCCTTCCCGCAGCGCCGAGTGGGAGAAAATAAACCGCAGCGGACACTCAAAGCTGAGAAGCCACTCCTTGTCCCGCATAATGGTGTTGTAGGTGTCATCGTCAGCTTGGGTGTCGCCTTTGGTATCCTTCAGACGGCCCTTCTTGTCCTGGGAGAAGTAGCCGTTATGCATCTTACTCACGTCTGTGGTAAACCGCTCCTGAAGGACGGCATACTTGGGTTTCGCCATCAGCTCCTGGTAGCACTCCTCAAACATGGTGGCATAGATGCCGGGGGTGCCGTCCTCGTGGCGGTACTTGTCCACCTTGTCGATGAAGAACAGGGACAGTACCTTGATACCCTTGTCCAGATACCGCAGCTCTTTGTCCAGGTGGGTTTCGATGGTGCGCCGGATCTGCGCCTTCTTGACGATGTTCTCGTCTACATCGCCAATGGCCTTGCCCAGCTTGACCTCTTGGGTGTTGCCGAACTCGATATGCTCAAAGTCGGGGGTACAGTCGATTCCGGCGACGGTGTAGCCTTCATACAGTTCCCGTTGACCGGAGAGCAGGAACAAATCGTCTCCCGGCTTGACGGTCATGGCCTTTCGGGTCACGGCTCCGGTCTTGCCCTTCACATCCAGTTCTACCCTGGCCTTAAAGCCCTTGTCGTTGCTGACAGAAAGCAGCCGCACATAGGCTTGGTTGAAGCCACCGGCAATCTGATTGGAGGACACGGCGATCTGCTTCACCAGCCCCATCTGGTAGGCATCCACCGGAGTCAGGCGGTAAAGCAGATTGATTTTTTCTCGGTGGGTAGCGGAGTACCGCAACACACACAGGGGGTTCAACGTGGCAATGGCTTCCTTGGCCTTGGGGGTGTTGTCTACACTCTGGGGTTCGTCGATGATGACGATAGGATGGGTATTCTGAATAAAGCCCATGGCCGTCTCGCCACCCAAACGATCTTGGGCCTGGTTGATAATGTTCTCCGCCTTCTTGAAAGCGTCGATGTTAATAATCATCACTTCGATGTTGGAGCTGGTGGCAAACTGCCGCACATCGGACAATTTGGCAGAGTTGTAGATGAAGTACCGGCACGGCACATTGTCATATTGCAGGCCGAAATGCTCCTGAGTGACTTGAAAGGACTTGTAGACGCCCTCCCGGATGGCCACCGACGGCACCACAATGACGAACTTGGTAAACCCGTACTTGCGGTTCAGCTCAAAGATGGTCTTGGTGTAAACATAGGTCTTGCCGGTGCCGGTTTCCATCTCGATACAGAACTGGCAGCGTGACGCTGCACCCAATGCGCCTTCGGCGGCGGGTTCCAAGTCAGTGAGTGGTAAACCATTCCGCTTCTGGACAGCGTGCATATTGGCGGTCAGTGTTTCCTGGTCGATGTAGAGGGCGTTGCCCTGGCCCAGTTCAGGGAGAAGGGAAGTCTGCCGATCATCCACCACGGAGAAGGTGCTTTTGGTTTTCTCCTGGCCAGTAAATAAGTCCACCACGGCGTTGACTGCGTCCGTTTGGAAGGCTTGATTTTTGAATTTAAGTTTCATGCCTGTTCACCTCTTAAACAACCGCAGGAACAGGGTATAGTTCCATAAAAGATTATCTGCTTCAATGGAGTGCTGAATATTGATAATCTCATATTTGATTCCAACAATATTTTTACTGTCCATGTAGAGCTTGAGATTTTTATAGCTCTGCACAACATCAAGTTGATTTAGTATTCCATTGTCAAGCACCTGATCTATTTTTGAAGTCAAGTTCCGATATATGTCTTGATTTCCTGTTTCACAATACAGGGCTGCTCGTTCGTAGGCGGTTTTTAGTGCTAATAGTGCATCTTTGCGTATGTCAATCTGCATTTTTCGCACACCAACAATAATTACTTCGTATATCGTAAAGCAAAAAGCAATCCGTTCAATCCAAAGCCACAAAGTATTACCGCTGGAGATAGGGGAAAGGAATGTAGAAAGATAAGCAAGTAAGAATGGAATACCAATGTATTCGATTGTTCCAAGTAGGCAATGCACAGTGGTTTTTGTGATTACATGAAACCATTTTAGAGTGTTATTCATATCTTCCTCACACCAGTTTCAGCTCAATTCCATGATCCCGCAGGATATAGTAGGCATTTGCCATAGCGGTATCGTCGGCAAAGCTGTCACGGGAGATAATGATTTTAGCCGGAGCATATTCGGTCATTTGCTCCACGTCCTCCGGCTGCACATCTTCGGCCAGACAGACCAGCAGCAGGCAATCATCGCCCACGCCATAGACGGTCTTGTTGTGGATGGAGAACGGGGTCACGGAGTAGGTCAGCGGTACACCCAGCTTCAGCATGATTTCATAGATCATATCCAGGTCGGTACGCTCCGGCTTTACCCGGTGAATCATGGTATTCATTCGCTGGTACAGCAGGTCGAGCTGCTCGTCCTCAATGGGGGTAGCGTCCCAGGTTTTCAGATTGGAGGTGTCCAGCTTAAAGACACGGAAGCCCACGTCCAGGGGCTGCTTGTCCTCCTCCATAGTGACTTGGGCGTGTTCCTCCAGGATTTTCTTTCCGGCCCGCCGGATTCGCTCCTTGCCGATCTCGCAGATATTCTTGTACCCGGCCTTATGCGCCTCGCTCTTTTCGTCGCACAGCTCGGGAAGCTGCACCAGAATAAAGCGCCGGTTGCCGCCGTCCTCGGCATTGAGCTGCATCACCGCATGGGCGGTGGTAGCGGAGCCAGAGAAGAAGTCGAGAATAATGTCATCATTTGAAGTTGAAATCGCAAGACACCGCTGTATTAGTTCAACTGGTTTAGAAAAGTCAAATATCTTTCCGCCAAATAATTTTGTTAAGCCTTGCGCAGCAGATTGGGTATGACCAACCTCTGTGTTAGGCCACCATGTCCAAAGATTGCGTCCTGCTCTTTCCGAGAGATATGTTTTCTTTCTTGGAACACCCTTTCCATCTGCACCAAACCAGATTCGCCCAGCAGCTATTTCTTCGTTCATTTTATCCTGTGTATATCGCCAACACAGGCTGTCAGGCAATTCGATAACCCGTCCAGCAGGTGTAACCATAGTATAAAATTGGTTTTTCGTTCCGTGACCAGCTTGTGCTGTGCAATCAGTCGAAATCCACGGCCCTCTGGGGTCGTTATCAGGATTTTTATAAGCTGCTTTGTCCTTTTCAGAAAATGGTAGCAGCTTTATAACTTGGTTACTATTCTGAATGTTTTTTGTATAGACAAGGATGTATTCGTGCCCCGGGCTAATAACCCGTCGTGCATCTGGTGATGTACGTTTTTGCCATATAATCTGTGCTATAAAATTTTCCTCGCCAAACACTTCATCACAAACTTTTCGCAGGTTTGTGACCTCGTTATCATCAATCGAGATAAAAATCACACCATCATCCCGCAGCAGGTTTGCCGCCAGACGCAGACGGGGATACATCATGTTGAGCCAGTTGGTGTGAAAGCGGCCCATGGTTTCCGGGTTGCTCTTGGTGGTCTGCTGGGTCACTTCCTTGTACCGGGCCATGGGATCGGCAAAATCATCGGCATAGACAAAATCGTTGCCGGTGTTGTACGGCGGGTCAATATAGAACATCTTCACCTTGCGGTAGTAGGCCGTTTGCAGCAGCTTCAAGACCTCCAGGTTGTCGCCCTCGATGTAGAGGTTCTGGGTGGTGTCCCAGTCCACGCTTTCCTCCTGGCAGGGGCGCAGGGTTCCGGTGGAACGCTTCTGGGCCAGCCGCAGGCAGTCCGCCTTGCCCTTCCACTCAAACTTGTACTTCTCAAAATCGTTGTCGATGTACTCGCCGCACAGAGAAAGCAGCTTGTCAATGTCCAGCTTGCCCTCGCTGACGCACTCCGGGAACACCGAGCGCAGCTTGTCCAGGTTGCTTTGTTCTATGTTCATGGAAAGTCCGTCAAGTATATCAGGCATCTTTTTGTACCTCCTGAGTTGTTGCTTTAGACACATTTAGATAGTCCGGGTGCTTATGGAGCAATTCAAATACCCACGGTTGAATAAATCCTGGGGATAGCCCTCGTGGCGCAATGCTTGTTCCAGACGGCTGAGAAATAATTCCAAAAGTTTTGAGTTTTTGTGCCACCGGGTCCATCATTGAAAAGAGAATCGCTGTTTGTCCCTTGTCATAAAACTGTTTTAAATAGACTTTTTCTACATCTGAAAGATTCTTCAGAATGTATTTATATGTTCTCCATGTGTTGATTTTATTCCATTTCCGTTTGGTAAAACCAATAATGTATTTCATAATATAAGAAATGAGTAGCGAAGCAGATATTGCAAAAATAATAAAAAACCATATCCCATATTTTTCTCTAAATGCGATAATATCAAATGGCAGAAAGGTTGCAGGAAAGAAAAGCAAGAATATACTGGCAAAACAGATTGCAAAGGAGGCTCTAGCAGATGTATCTAAAACTTTTCCTATATCAAAATTCATTTATCACACCTCAACTTTAACCATAAATTCCCTCTGCACCTTTGCCGTCAGCTTTTCCTTGTCGGCAAAGGACTTTATTTTTTCTTCCAGCTCTACATCCAGGCGCATAGCGTCAAAGAACTGGCTCTCCTGCCGCTTCATGTATTCCTGCCGAAGCTGGGTTACTCTTTTCTGCGCAGACAGCCGTTTCAGCCGGTCGCCGGTGACGGCCTCCAGCTCCGCTTGGGCCTGCTGAACCTGGCTGTCTAGGGTGTTCAGCTCACGGCTCAATGCCGCCTTATCAGCGGACACCTGCTGCTTCATCCGTTCCATTGCCTCGGCCTGGGCGGGAGACAAACGCTCCAACTGCGCCTCCAGCAGCGCCTCCTTTGGCACCAAATTATCCAGCGGGTGGGGACGGCTGCTCCCTTTTAACCAGTGGGGAGATCTCCGCTCATCCTCGGTGTAATTCTCCACCGGCAGCTCCAGGATGCTGCGGCAAGCTGCATCGTCCAGGGCTTTGCCGCTCTCCGTTAGGCCACATAGTACGGCGTGTTCCGTGCGGCTGGAGCCTGATACCAGAGTCACGGTATAGAGGGCAATCTGGCACGGTTCCGGCGCTGTTGGAACAGTCAGCACTCCCTCATTGGCGCTCTCCAGCTCGTGGAGAATCCCACGGCCTATGATGCTGGACAGGGTAATCTGTCCGGCCTTGGGTTTGAAGTCCTTTGCCATGCCGTACATCTTCTGGCTGCGATAGGGCCGGTTTCTGCTCCCCGTCCAGTAGTAGAACAGCACCGGCAGCTCCCGGTACTTCGTGGCCGTAATGGTACGGCTGGCTTCGTCGATCACAAAATGGCAATCGTCGTTCTTTTCATTGTAACGGTTGAAGAACCATTTGGCAATCTCCCAAAGGTCGTTGTTCAGCTCCTGCCCACGGCGATTCACATACTTGGGGTTGATCTTCACTTTGTCGGCCAACTCCTTGGTGAAGGTGGTAAACAGAATATCTTCCGCTGCGGAAACGGTCTGCCGGTTATCTTGCTCGTGGGTGTCCAGGGTCTGGCGGTATGCCTGCTCAATCTGCGCCCTGGGCCGCAACCGCTGGGCAATGACCGGAAAGGCCGCTTTTACATCATCCGTAAAACCGCCCAGCACGTCATCGGTAATGCCAAAGACACCGTCTGTCACCAGCATCCGCTTGTTGACCAGCTCCAGCTTGCGAACATCGGCAAAGTTGTTCTTGTCGATGAAGGCCACAGACAGCACATCGTTCTCCTGACCCAGCCGGTGGCAGCGGTCGATACGCTGCTCCAGCTTTAAGGTGTTGTACGGCAAGTCGTAGTGGATGATGAAAGCAGCCTCCTCCAGATTGAAGCCCTTGGCACCGTTATCGGTGGAGATCAGCACCTCGCCGTCCTCTTTGAACCGGCGGATCACGGAGTAATCGGCGCTACCATTATAGGCCAAGGTGTAGTACTGCCCGGAAAGAAGATCCTGGAGCATCTTCTGGGTTTCCACGCTCTCGGTGAAGATAACGACTTTCCGTCCGGCTCCCGTTTTCTTCATCAGAGAAAAGCCCTGTTTGAGAACGGTCAGCAGCTCACCGGCCTTTGCATCCTGTGGGATGCTTTCTGCCACGGTCTGAATCTCTTGCCATTGGGTCAGCTCCTCCGCTGCGTTTTCCAACCCCTGGAGCCGCTTGACGATACCTTTGATGGTTTGCAAAATTGCCGCCGTAGAGGAACCCAGCAGGCCCAGCAGCCGTAGAGCCAGGTCATATTGGTTCATTTCGGGAAAGGCTCTCTTTTCCGGCTGGTTGATGTAGGCGTACAGCAGCTCATAGAGCTGCCGCTCTGCCTTGCCGGGGGTGTACTCCACGGTCAACAGCACACGCTCCGTCACCTTGGCGTAGTGCTTGGCCTGGGAACGGAGGGTACGGAAACAATAGCGGCTGACCTGTTCGCTGAGTTCCGGGTAGTTCTCCGGTCGGCGCAGATACCGGGCCAGAAACTCTTTTTCTCCCGGCAGCAGCGTTTCGTCGATGAACCAGATCACGCCGTACAAGTCCATAATGTTCTTTTCGATGGGGGTGCCGGTCAGCAGCAGCTTGAAGGAGTCTCCGGCGATCCGCTTAAGGGCCTTGGCCTGTTTGTTGTCCTCTTGGTAGACCGGGGACAGGGCGTTGGCTTCTTCAAATACCGTCAAGTCCCAGTTGACCACCTTTGCGGCCTCCTCGTTGTCGGCGGCAAAGTCATAGGTCGTAATGACAATGGCATCCTGAATAAAGGCGTTGGGATGGTCGGGGGCACTGTAGGCCTGCCATTCTTTGCGGCTGGTCAGAACCACATAGGGAACGGTATAGAACCGATCCAGCATTTCCGTCCATTGGTACAGCAGGTCTGCATTGGGAATGACCAGCAGAATCCGGCTGCATCCCTCCAGCCACTTTTGATTGATGACCAGCATGGCCTCGTGGCTCTTGCCCATACCGGCTTCATCGCACAGGACAGCACCTTTCTGATAGGGGGAACGCAGGGCAAAGCTGGCCGCTGCGATCTGAAACGGATAGATTTCAATATCCGATGAAGCAAAGACCGGGAGGAACTGTTCTTCCTCGGGTAGCTGCTCCAACAACCGAGCCTTGTAATAGGCATGAAATGGTGTTTGCAGCATGGTGGTTGCCCTCCTTTGCTCTCACACTCCTTTTTGTTTATTATGTCAGATTTTAGGGGAAAAGGCAATGTATGAAACAGATAAACGGGAGCTGCTTATTGGGCAGCTCCCGTTTATCTGGGCGGAGATATTCAGTAAAGAACTATACGAAAATAGGGGCTTTTGAGTTTCAAATTTCAGTATAAGAAATGCTATACTCAAAAAGACGCATTTGGGAATCCTGTTTGACTTTTCTTTTAAGTTCAGCAGTAGGGCTATTCAAACATATAAGGCCGTAAACGTGTTGTCCGGACTTCGCAATATCTGCTTCTACCCATTCAATATATGTTTTAGTTTGTGTGTACGCATCATCGTAACCGGAGTCTTTTTTTAGCTCAATCACATAAAGGTCGTTGTTATTATCTGTTGCCAAAATATCAAGTCTACCAGTACGAAGAATAAATTGTCTGCCGTACACGCCCCTTTTTTGATAGACCTTTAGTGAAAGACCAAAAACCGGAATGCCCTGTTCCATTCTCTGAATTAGTTCATCTTCAAGAAGTTTTTCACTGGTAAATTGATGCTTTTTTATTCCTATGTTAATCGTGGAAGTGTCTGCTGCACTATCTTGTGAATCTGTATCCACATCACATTTTTTGGTTGCCAGGGGACGTCCAATTCTAGCAACGAGTTGTTTTGACACCTTATATCCACTTTTCTCAACAAATTCTTTTGCCTTATCTTGCTGACCTAATGCCAAATAAGTACGAACGAGATTGTTTGCCGCAAAGCGTGTATCTCTTTTCTCCGATAAACATTTGCGAAATACATCTTCAGCATCATGGTATTTCTTCTGCTTAAACAAACAATATCCCAGGTTATTCAAGGCGTTTTCTGCCTCTGGAAAAACTTCTAATGTTTTTCTGTAATATGCTTCTTCTAACTGATAGTTGCGCTTTTTTCCATAGCACCAAGCCATCCAAAAGTAAATATTGTCCGTATAGAATATGCCTACACGATCTTTTACATCCTCATATTGTTCTAAATACGATAGAGCGTTGTTCCACATCTGCATATTATAATAGGTGTATCCCAATAGTTCTTTCGCCAAATATATATCTCTGTTGGTTTGCAACACTCGCAACAGTGCATCTGCAATATCTTCATTTTTTGTCCCGTAATAAACGCTTTCCAATGCCTCACACATTTCTGGAATACCTATACATACGCCGGGTCTATCGAGCAGTTCTCGCAAATAACTCCACATTCCAGGAATGCCTTCTTTTAGCGGTAAGACCAGACAATAAATAAAGTCTGAGCATGACATTTCTTCATCTTCAGCCAAATAACGCTTTATCTTTGCAGGAACATACTGTGCGAGCCTTTCGTTAATTGCTCCAGATTTTCCGGTAAGTAAGTCAATTACTGCAAAATATATTTGCTTGATGGGGTCACCGTCCGATAATCTTATAACAGAATTTCGGTATTCAATAAAGCAGGGATCTTTCATAACATCGCATTTCATTAGCTCTGAATATCTGAGATACCCCATTGTCAAGCTATCTAAAAGCAAGTCGCAGTATTTACTCTGCAATTCGTCATGAAATACAGGGGAGGCAGATATTATAACATTTCGGCATTCTTGAAAATTAGGTTCCTTGGAAAAATCAAGTTGGTCATATGCTTGACAAAGCTTGTTTTGATAATGAATAAGTTCCTTTGATTCTGCCATGCTGAGTTCCTCCTGACGGTCTATTAGCCAGCTCTTATATATTTTCTAAGTTAAAATCTGTTTGTGTGATTTTTTATTATATCATAAAAGCAATAGAGCGGTTAGACGTGAATTCAAGACTGTATTGAGTATGATGACAGGCCTAACGGAAATCGCTCTCCGTTGGGCCTGCCTAGTGGTCACGCATTTAATCTTTTAATGAAACATATCCAAAATGATATTGAGAATCTGAGATCGTCTGTTTTAAGCTGCGCCCTGTGCTTGTTATTTTGAGCATTTCAGCAGTGATTTGGGTTTCATGACAAATATGTGAGAGTTTTAGCCAAATTCTTGCAAGTTCACCATGAAATTCAGCAGGGTAATTGGTGTTATCTGGGCAAGACACAGGAGTTTTTGCGGAAAAAATTTCTTCAACATTTGCTGAAAATGCGATGTCGTTATCATAGTGTTCATTGTTGATAGCAAAGAGAATCTTGACGCTTTTCCCGGATTTAATCCTATCGTTATACCACTTCACTCTAGTGTCACTCATTCCGAAGAACAGTGATTGCGTGGAGAACCAAGTATATCCACGCTTAGCTTCATCTGAAATATATAACGCCATCGTTTCTTCACCATCTAAAGTAACTCCACTAGACGTAGAAAGCCCTAATTTCATAAAAATATAATCTGAACCATCCATCTGGATACTGTCTCGATCAGCAATCATAGCTTTCACTTCCTCCACATGAAGATATTTTTTCTTTAATCTCAGGTATAGCTCCTCGTCTTTAGCGAGCATATACATTTCTAAAACATCATTGAGTGCGGCGGTTTTTGTCATTCCTTTTTCCGACACAAAGTCATTAAACATCTCTTGAACGGTGTCGGCCACTGTGATAGTCATGTAATTTTGCCTGCCCATTAAATCCCCTCCATTGTGTACCATATAGCCGGTAGAGTTTCTTCTAAAGTGTACCATACTCCCGACAGAGTGTCAAGCAGCATAAAGTAGTTAATAGATCATTATTGAAAGTGACTGATACGTATGGTATTCTTATATCGAGGTAGGTGATTATAATGCCTGATACCGAAAACAAAAGAGTTCGGCGTACCACAGAAGAACGAATTGCCGAGATTGATAACAAAATTGAGGAACTCGGCAATCAGATCCAGGCGCTTGAGGCTAAGAAGCAAGAATCTATTGCAGTATTTGATGACCGAATTGCAAAAGTCCAGGCCCGGATTGAAGGCTTGAACAAGCAAAAGGCAGATATTCTCTCCCCCAAGCCGCCTCGGAAGCCGAGAAAAACCAAAAAACAGAAGATCCAGGATTTGATGAAGCAGGCGCAAAAGGCTGGTTTGAAACCGGAAGAAATTGCTGAGCGTCTTGGCCTCAAGATTCAGGAAGAATAACGATAGTTGGAGAGCCTGTTGCTATTTGAAATCGGCAACAGGCTCCTTCATTTCAAATAGAATTGTTTAGAAGTTAAGATAGAATTATGATTAAGAAAAACTGTGGCCAACCGAAATGTTGTCCACAGTTTTAATTTAGCTCATATCTTTATAAGATGAACTTCTTTGCCAAGCGTATGTGCACAGCGCATGGTAAATAGAGTCCCGCCGTGATCACGCCCATCATAGACAGCAATTACCCGCTGTGACTGGTGTACCATATAGCGATTTCGTTGCATGAAACAGGATGGAACATACTTTTCGCATTCTACCTTGACGCCATTGCAGGCCTGCAGCAGCTCGTGGAACTGCTGATTTTGGGTTTTCAACCTCCCGGCATGAGGAATAGCCGCTTCCAAAAACAACTCCGGATGCTGTGCTTTTTCTTCAGCCACGATAGAGGCAAACATTAGGTCAATTCCTTCAGCAAAGCCGGATATAAACCGAGTATAGCCATCCTCAATCGCTGATAAAATTTCACACCTAAGTTCTTTCTCCACATAAGTAATGCGATCTGCGGAAATTTCTCTGTGTCCAGTCACACAACAAGTTTTTTCATTCACCAGAAAGCCTCCCTTTCATATGAATAACCGATTTTGGTTAATATGATTATATACCATGTTCGGTTAATATTCAAATAAAAGGGGGCTTGTGCATCGTGATTTCTTATGAAAAATTGTGGGTGACTATGAAGAAACGAGGAATCACGCAATATGCGCTGATAAAGAAATATGGCATAAGCCCTGCACAGATTACAAGGCTAAAAAGGAATGAAAGTGTAAGCACTCATACCATTGAAGTATTTTGCAAAATCCTTGATTGTGGAGTCGAGGATGTGATGGAATATATTCAAGATGAAACGTAAAATTAGCAAAACGAGGGTGATATGTAGATAGCTGCATCGTTCTCTACTTTAACTGTAATTAGTTTTCCGGCAGTCCCAAAAACGTAATGTCCGAAACGAAAAATGCGGGGTGCTATGGTTCAATGCCATAGCACCCCGCTTCATTATCCAATCAGAAGTTTTCTCGCCTGTTCTCCATTCCTGCACCTTCGGTGAAGGATATACCAAGCCGCTTCTTTCCACTCCCAATCTGAGTAGGCGGTAATATCAACGTCGTTCAGCTGAGGAAAATGCCGATCAGATTTGGGAAGGAATCTCAAATCAGATATGTTGGCGCAGTTTTTCTGCTTTGCCAGTAGCGCCACAAGTTCCATTACGCACCTCCATAAAAGACTGGTCTGCCGATGGTAGTAAATCCCTCCTGTCCAGTGATGACCACATTGTTGGCGCTGAAGGCACAGTGGACGATCAGAATATTGCCGCTCTCGTCCCAGCCGCAGACGATTCCAACATGGGTATCCTCCGGGTAAAAAACCAGATCACCGATCTGCGCCTCCGCCCAAGAGATACTGGTACAGTAGCCGTGCTGCGCCATAGCGCCACCGCCATGACCGATGATGTACTCACCGCCTGTGGCGTTGTAAAACACCCAGTCCACGAACCCGGAACAGTCCAGGCCATAGGGCCGGTAGGTGCCCGTGGTGCTGTTCCCTGCCGCCGTGACCTCTGTGAGCCGCCCCCAGCGGCTGTCCCAGCCCAAGACAAGGCTTTTACCGCCCCAGAAGTAGTTGACCTTCCCCACAAGGGAACAGGCCGCACGGATGACCGCCTCACGCTCTGGGGACAGATCCTCTGGCAAATTCAAAAGGACATCCTTGGCATCGGCGGTTATGTTCATCAGACTTCCAATCAAGTCCGCCAACATTTCACGTTCCTCCAGCAATTCCTGAAGCATCTCAAGTTGCTGAGTCGTAAAGTTATATTCCGCAGCCGCTTCTTCTGCCGTTTTGCCTGTAATGGTGATGTGGAGGATTCGCTCTGTGTATCCGTCATCGGCTCCTTCACTGCTTTCCGGGTGGTCAATTTCGTCTACCTCATGGATAATGGTATTCATATCCCAAAAGACTGCCTCCAGCCGGTCGATCCGGTTTTCATCCAGCGTAACTACGTCTGTGGCGTCTGTGTCATTGCTGCCGGCAACCTTTACCGCAAAGACAGCGAGTACATCAACCCAGTCCGCTCCGGTTCCCTCAATCACAACATCGTCATAGCTCTCCGCTGTCTGCAATTCCTCCAGGGTTTCATTGTAGGCATAGTTGACCTGGGCCACGGCAACCGATACGGGTACACCGTCCTGACTGCCACCCCCCGCAAAGAAAATGCCGAAGGGGGACGCTGCAATAGCGGCCACAAGGATCAGGCAGAGGAGCACGATCAGCAGGATCACACCTCCGCCAGCAGCCAGAACACCCTTAACCGCAGCCAGGGCCACCCGCCCGACTGCCTGGGCAAACCGCATGGTGAGTTTTCCAGCCTTGACCGCAGCCTGTTTTGTCCGCTGACCGGCCTTCTTGACCATTTCTTTCTGTGCCCTCCGGCGGGCCAGGGCCTTAGCCTGCTGCGCCGGGGACAGCTGCCGCTGGACGGTCTTGCTGCGCTGAAAGGGTGTCTTTCTTTTTTGCAGCGCCGTCCCCAGTTTTGGCCGGTTTCCATCCACTTTAAGAGAGCGGGTCACTTTACTGCTGGGTTTCTGGCCCAAAGTTTTTGGGTTCCTGTCTTTTCCGGCTGGTATCCTAAAATCCGGTGTTTCTCTCTGGCTCACGGGGGACTGAACACCGTTCCGCCGAGGCTTGTCAAAAGAACCGGCGTTTTTATTGCCCGCATTAGGAAGGGGGCGTTCGCCGCCACCAGGGGGTTCGTGTCTGTTTGGTTCTGTTAAGTGGGATTGATCTCTCGTACTAAATTTAATCTGCTCCGCTTTCTTTGCCTTTGACCGCTGAGCATCCTTGATGGCTTTTTTGCGTCCGAGTTCCTTTTGCCTTCCTCCTATATTTTGTGTGTCGCCATTTAGTCGAGCACTATTAGTTGTGGAAAAATCGGTGGAAGTTGTGGACAAGTCATGCCGATAGTATTTTGTGGGCGATTCGGCCCTTCCATAGCTGTCGAAATGGTTTGAATCCAAAGGGGTGTCAGTGTTTGTTTCCAACACTTCGCCGGGGGTGTTTGGAGGTTGAGAACTGCTTGTCTGAGGCTGTTCTGACACAGTGTTCTTATCCTGTGTCACTTTCTTCCGGCGACGTCGAACAAACTCTTTTTTTACCTTTTGCTTGAGGGCGTCACCTGCGGTTCTTGCCACCCGCTTTCCGCCGCCCTCCACATGATCGGTAGCATAACGCACCGGGTCTTTCTGGCCCGGTGCGTTGCGTTCTTGCTGCTCCTGGTACTTCTCCTTGATGATGGACTTGGCTTCTTTGGGAACAAAGCCGGAAGTTTTCACTTTCGGCTTATCCATGGAGCCTTTTTTCTTAATATCAGCCATGGCTTATCCCTCGCCCGGACGAGTGCTCATCAAGCGGTACAGTTCCGTATCCTTGGGAAAGTCGTTGACAAAGGGGACGATGGCCCCGCCGACTTTGATCAGACCGTGACCGGCGGGAGCATTATTGACATGATCCATCTGTGTATCCGAGGTGCCCAGCAGTTTGGCCAACTCCATCCGATCCGTAGCCGCCTGGTTGAACATGAGGAGGAATTCACTGTTTGCAAACATGAGTTTTGCCGTTTCGGATCGCAGACACTCCTCCACGTTCTGAGTGATCCCGGTCAGCATCGCACCATACTTCCTGAACCGTTTCCAACACTTATAGAGGAATTCACCGCTGTACTGGTTGATACTGCTCTGGCCCCTCCCAGAGCCGCTGGAAAAGAACAGATAAATCTCGTCGATATAGACGTGAGTGTACCGGCCCTGCTGCCGGTTACGGATGACACGGTTGAAAATGGCGTCCAGCATGACCAACAGGCCCACGGGCTTGAGGTTCTCGCCCAAATCCTGAATGTCAAAGCAAAGCAGCCGGTTATTGGAGTTGATATTGGTCTGATGAGAGAACACATTGAGGGTGCCGGTGGTAAACAGCTCCAAGGCCAGGGCAATGTCGTGGGCGGCAGGCTCTTTCTGCATCATCAGATCACGGTGCAAGTCCTTCAAAGTGGGAGGCTCCCCCTTAAAGTCCTTGATGTATTCCCGGTAGATATTGGCCGTACAGCGGTCGATAATGGATTTTTCTTTGGCCCCAATTTCCTGATTGCCCATCAGCTGCTCACATAGAGACATGATGAACTCGCTTTTCAGTACCAGGGGATTCTTGCCGTCACCATATTCCGCCGACAAGTCCAGGGCGTTGATGTAACTGCACTGGTCGCTGGAGGCCGAGATGGTGATGACCTCACCTCCCAGCGCCCGAACAAGAGGGCCGTACTCTCGCTCCGGGTCAACCACAATGATGTCGTGGTCTGTGCCAAGCATCAGGGAGGTCAGCTCCTGCTTTGCTGCCATGGACTTACCGGAGCCAGAGACACCCAGGATAAAGCCGTTGCCGTTGAGTAGGTTGGCCCGGTTGCAGATAATGAGGTTGTGGGACACGGCATTGACACCATAGTAAACGCCGCCCTTATCCTGGATCTCCTGGGCCTTGAAAGGCATGAGGACGGCGGTACTTTCGGTGGTCAGGCTACGCATAGCGTCCACCCGCTGGAGGCCGTAGGGCAGGACAGTGTTAAGTCCGTCCTCCTGCTGGTATTTGAGGGTGGAGATCTGACAACCACGGCCCTGGCCAATAGAAACCAGAGTTTCGGTGTCCTGATCCAGCTGCTCCAGCGTGTCGGCCAGATGGGTGATGGTCACCTGTCCCAGCATCAGGCCCTGGTCACGGGTGGTTACATCGTCCATCAGTTCACGGGTCTGGAGGCGGCTTTGCTCCAGGTGGTACGGGATGGTGGCGTTGAAATTGTTGAGGGAATTCTGCCGCTGGGTAAAGCGGCCTACGTCCGATTCAATGGCCATAATCCGCCGCTGGATCTCCTTCACCACTTCATCGGTGGGAATGGGCAGAAGGTTGATGGAGATCATCATGTTCCGGGGCAGGTCACTCAGCTCCGTAATCATCTCATCCTTAATGAAACTGGCATAATCCCGGAGAAACAGGACACGGCCCACCTGATCTCCAATCTCATAGTGGTCTTTATAGAAAGTCATGCAGTCCGGGGCAATGGCGTCCCGGAAGTCATTACCCCTGTGAGCGATGCGGTTGAGATCGAAGTAAAAGTCCGGGTCATTGGGACGGAAGAAGTCATGGAACAGCCGCATACGCTCCACCACGTTGGTATCTCGCACCATAACATCCATGCGAGACAGGTAGGTGCTCAATTCTGTGCCCACACGATTAAAGAAGGCACGGGCCTCCTCAATGTTTTTCCGCTCCACAGAGATGGTGATGTACTTCTCCTGGGTGAGATTGTTGCTGTTTGCCGCATTTTCTGTCAGAATGTCATTGTATTCCACCCGGTAACGATCCTTGCCGTCGCCAGCCATCTGCATCAGCAGGTTGCGGCTAAACTCCTGCTGGTTCATGGTGCGGTTAAACAGGGTGATCTTCACCAGCGCCCGCACCGGCAGGGAGTTGAGGAAAGCGCAGTAGCTGAGGAACAGCGCCTCCTTCTTTTCCGGCCCAGCTACCGCATAATTGACATCAAAAAATCTCCAGGTCTTGGAGTAAAGACCGGCGACTTCAAAGACACCATCCTTATGCACTTTTTTGATGGGGATTGACTGCTGGACGCTGCGGGGGATAAAAAACTTTTCGAGATTGGGGTTCTTCCCCTTAAAGGGCTTAATCATTTCCTTTTTCCCTCCTGTCGCTTGGTTTCAGGGATAAAGCGGTTTTGTGATTTCCAAACACGGTGATTGGACAGCAGAAAGCAGGACTTGAACCACACCCAGGCGAATTTCTCCAGCTTCATGCCGTTATACTGGAAAAAGCCAGCCACCGCAAAAGGAGCGGCTCCCAGAATACAGATCCAGCTCACCGATTCCCGGCCCATGAATCTGCTAAGTAAAGCATACAGCCCCAGAGCGGTTCCAACCGACAGGACGGAGCAGAAAAACTGCCGCATGGTCAGGCCGAAGAAGATAGTTTCCTGATAGGTCAGGATTTCCTTGTTGATTTTGATTTCCATAGATCACACTCCAAACATTTCTTTGGCAATGCGGTCGGCGGCTTTTACAAGCCCAACCAGCACCAAAAGGTTGAAAATCGTTTCGCCCAGATAGCTCCAGACCTGAGTGATAACGGATGTTTCTGCGTCAATGACGGGTGTTCCGCTGGAAACATAGGCCGTAAAGATAATGCAGGCCAGCACCACCACGGCCCCCTCCATGCAGACACCGATATAGCTTTTGAGAAAGGACTTGCCGATAAAGGAAGTGCTTTCTCCCGCAAAGGAAGATAGAGCAATGGGCGAAAGAGCCGCATACATATAGAGCTTGAAAAATCGGCCATAGACCGTGAGGATCATAATAAATGCCAATACAGTGATAAACAAGCTGCCCAGCAATGTGACCAGCCACAGAGGGATGCTCTCCAGGAAACCCAGGCTGTTGATGGCATCTATCATTTCCGTTGGCATGGTAATAGATGCTCCATCGGCACCGCCGATACTGCCCGCTGCGGTTGCCACAATGCCATTGCATACCGCAAAGATTTTCGTCAGAAAATCCAGTCCGTAGGTAATGGCCACCTTCGCCAACACAAATTGGATCAGGTGGCGCACCACATATTCCGGTCGTTGGAAGTCCCGGAAGCTGGCAGCACTCCGAAAAAGGCTGATAGCAAAGAACAGTACCAGAAGGCCATAACCGATGGCCTGCATACCGCCATTGATGGTGACGATAGTGCTCCAGATCGTGCCGCCCTTGAAGGTTTCCGGCGACTGGGTCAGCAGGCCCCACATTTCCTCCATTTTGGTGTTCCATGTGGTAAATGCGTTTTGAAGGTTGTCTACAACCCAGTTGTTGTCCAAATTGATTCACCTCCAGGTGATAGAGTTTTGGATATGGTTAGATTATCTGCCGCCTTGATAATGTGGCGTAATTGTGATAAAATATAGCCATGTCAGAAAGGGGGCTTTTCTATGCTGGATATTCGCCCGGTTTCCGATCTGCGCAACAAATTCAGCGAGATTGAGGAAACGGTCAAGAGCGGTCAGCCGGTTTACCTGACCAAAAATGGCTACGGTTCCATGGTGGTGCTCAGCCTGGAGCAATATGCCGCATTGACGGATGAAGTGGAGCTGCGCCTGGACGAAGCTGACCGGGCTGCGGCGGCAGACAGTGTCCGCTATACGGAAGAAGAAGTGTTTGGCAGAGTGAGGAGTCGGCTCCATGAACGGAAAGCACTATAAGCTGCGGTTTTTGCCATTATTTGAAGATGACCTAGCAGGCATTGTGGACTATATTGCATATCGTTTGAAGAACCCCATAGCGGCTGACCAGTTAGTGGATGCCGTTCAGGAGGCCATTCGAGAGCGCACCACCTGTGCGGAAGCGTTTGAGCCGTATCACTCGGCAAAGGAGCGGCAATATCCGTACTACCGGATCTACGTGAAAAACTATGTCATTTTTTACGTTGTGATCGGAGATATAATGGAGGTGCGCCGCATCCTCTACAATCGTCGGAATATCCCGGAGCATATTTAAGCGCAGCCGGTCTGTCAGCGATGGCAGACCGGCTGCTTCTTTTCTCAGATAGCGCCGATGGTGGTCAGGATCTCCTTGGCGAAGGCAATCATCAGCCCACCGAACAGGCAAAGGAAGCCCTGGGTGCGCTGGCTGGCATCATGGGACTGTATGCTCATGCCAACCTGGACAACGCCCCAGCCCAGGATGATGACGCCGATGGCTTTGATGATATTGAAAATGAAGTCGGAAAGGCTGTTGACGATAGTCAACGGATCAGAACCAGCAGCCATAGCGGGCACCGTGCAGAGCGTAAAGGCCAGAACCGTAAGGGCCCCTGCGAAGTAGCGCCGTCTGACACGGCGGCACAGCGTGTTGGGCTGCTCATTCTTCTTCATCTTCATCAGGATTTTCATGGTCAAATTCCTCCATTGTATCAAATTGATAATCGTCCAGAGAACGAAAATCGTAGGGCAGATCGGATACCTCAAATTTGGTGGGCAGGCTCTTATGGACATAGGGCGCTGCGCCGCCGTCCTCCGTCAGCTTAATATTGGGGTGCTTTATGAGGTCGTATTTTTTATCCAGGACAGGCCGCTCGCCCCGGATCAGCAGAATAGAATCGTCGGTATCCATTAAGCGAATTTCCTCCTGCATCATCAGTTCACGGCCCGCCTGCTGGTAGTTGGTGGAGCTGGAGCCGCTGTGCCCGCGGGTCAGGCCACGGGTACGGGTGTCCAACGTTTCCTTGCCCAGCAGCTTGCTCATAAACTCCAGAGAGGTCGGCTCATTGCCGCCACCCAAAAACAGGAGGGTATCACAGTTGCCGATGATACTCTCCCATTCCTTTTCGTAGATATTTTTGATCTGAGCGATATTTTGGACAATGATGTTTAGGCTCACGTTATAGCTGCGGCACGTTGCAAGAATTTTCGGGTAGCTGTCCGGCTGGGCTACATTTGCCCATTCATCCTGGATGACACGCACGGGGATGGGCAGTTTGCCATTGTACTTCTCGTCCGCTACCCGGTACAGTTCCTGAAAGCATTGGGTGTAGAGCATACCCACAAGGTAGTTCATGCTGCCGTCCGCCACAGGAATGACACAAAAAATGGCCCTCTTGCGTTCTCCAAGAGAGCCGAAGTCCATATCGTCCCGGAAGGTCATGGCGGCAAACTGCGGCATGGCCAATGCCGCCAGACGCACAGCCGCCGACACCAGGATGGTCTTTGCCGTTTTGCCAGCCGCCTGCTTAAAAATCTTGTACTGGTGGACTGCTATGTGGTCTGGTTTCTCATATTCCAGCTCCAGGAACAGTTGATCCAGTGGGCTTTGGTACTGTTCATCCTCCTCTCGCACCTGCGCACAGGTCAGCAGGTAGGTAATCATTTCAAGGTTTTGCTCATAAGGCGGAGCCTCATGGAGCAGATAGAGCATAAGAGCGGAATCCAGTGCAATTTCCGCTTTTTCCCAAAATGGGTCAGAGTTATTTGCGTTCTTGGGTGTGGTATTGCGGATCAGATTGTCCATCAGCTTTAGCACGTCGGCCTCGTTGCGGATATAGGCGAAGGGGTTATAGCCATCCGATTGGCTGGGGTCGATCAGGTTGAACACCACGATCTCATATCCCATCTCTTTGAGCAGATTGCCGGAAGCCCGCAGCAGCTCCCCCTTGGGATCTGTGACGATGTAGGAGCAGTTTGCGCTGTAAAGCCACGGCTTGGCCACAAAGCGAGTCTTGCCGGAGCCGGAGCCGCCCACCACAACGATGTTGAGGTTGCGCCGGTGCTTGTAGCTGTTGAAGCTGATAGATACGTTCCTGGTCAGGATCACGTTGGACAGCGGATTTTTAGCATCCATGTACTTCTTGCAGAGGGCCTTGGGGTCGCCCCATTTGGCTGAGCCATACTCCTCTCCGGGCCTGCGATTCTCCCTGGAGGTGTAATACAAGCCGATTCCGCAGCAGTAACACACCAGACAGATCAACACAACCTTCATGGAGTGGGGTTTCCACTGGATGGAGAACGGATGGGCAAACTGCCCGGATATGCGCTCCATCAGGGTAAATAGGTTCATACCGTCCTCGTAGGCGGTGGCAATCAGCAGAGCGGCCCAAATCACCAGAACAGACAGTGCCGCCCACAAAGGGGCGGCACTGCGAAAATTCTGATTGCGCTTCACGGCTTAATACCCGGTTTTGGGCAGGGTCGTAATGGTCTTGGCGTAAACCTTGGTCACCCAGCGGCTCACGGTCTGAATCCACTGACCATTGTAGACGCCGCCCACATCGGCCACATTGACAATGCTGGAGCCATTGGCAAGGCCATTCACCACATTGCCGTGGATATAGGCGGTTTCCACCTGACCAAAGCCGCCCTTGACGGTGCCGAACACGAACATGATCTCAGTGACACGCTCGTTGGAGGCAAGGCCCAGGGCCGCAGGGCTGGCTTCCAGCACATAGTTCTTGGTGGTGGAAAGGCTGTCTGCCAGGGTCTGATAGCTGTCTTTCAGATTGGTCTTATAGACGATCTTATAGGAGAGCTGCTGGTTGTAGGTACCGGTGACCACCTTGGAAAGCTGCACCTGACCGGGCAGCGTGTCTCTCCAGTAGAAGGAGGACAGCGGTACGGTAGAGGTGTTTCCGATGCCGGTGATGGTGTACCGGATGGGCTGGTTGGGCATGACCTCGGCATAGCCGGTCTTTTTGATGGATACGCCGGTGGACACGCTGTTGTCCTCCACCTCGAAGGTCACGATCTGGCCCTCATAATCCAAGTATGCGGTCAGGACGGTGGGATTGATGGAGTAATAGTTGGGGGCCTGTACCTCACGGATGGTATAGCGGCCCAGGGGCAGGAGCTTGGATACCGCTCTGCCATTGTAGTCGGACACAATGGTGTCCACCACATTGCCCGCCTTGTCGTAGACCTCAAACACAGCCCCTTCCAGCAGCGTCCCGGCGGGCAGGGCGTTGATGGGGTTATCGTCCGCAGACTTCTTGATGATCTGGATCTGCCCCATGATGGGGGTGTTCTCCCACTCCACCAAGGTTGTCTCGCCGGACTTTACATAGACGGTCTTGCGCTGGGTGTCTAGGATGTACCCCTCGTTCTCCAGCTCACGGAGATAGTAGCGCCCGGTTTCGATGTTCTCAATGTAGACGTAGCCCTGGTTGTCGCTGGTGTACTGGCCCACAGGGTTATTGTTGGCGTCATACAGCAGGAAGGTCACGCCGTAGATGCCCTTGCCGGTGCTGCTGTCGGTCTTGTGAATGAGGATGCCGGAGAAGGCTTTGTTGGTCACGGTCAGCTTACTGGTCTTGCCGTCCACCACCTCGAAGTAGTGGGGGGTATCATCCAGCTTATAGCCCTCCGGGGCCTCGATCTCCACCGCATAATAGGCCCCGTCCTCCAGGGCCAGGAACACCCGGCCATACTTGTCGGTGGTCACGGTATCCACCAGGGCGTCATTCATCTGGCGGATTTCAAAAGTGGCATTGGCCAGCCGCTCCGTTTTATCCGCTTCGTCAACCTTGATGATCTCCACGCCGCCCACAGGGTCGTTGTAGAAGGTCAGCTCCTGGGTGTCGTTGGGATTGATAACCACCGTCTGGGTACGGGTTTCTTCGTGGATGGTATAGCCCTCAATGGTCTTGGTTTCCGTCACCACGATGGTGCCGGTCAGCCCGGACAGGATGATCTGGCCGTTTTCATCGGTGGTATAAAGGCCCTTGCTGGACAGGGTGCCGCCCTCTGCGTCCACATAGGAGCCGTCGGAATAGGTCAGCTCAAACTCCACGCCCTCCAGGGGAGCCTTGGTGACAGAATCCAGCTTGTTAATGATAAGATTGCCCTTGGGCTGGTTGAAGAACTCCAGGGTGTAGGTCTGATGATCCTTGATCTCAATGGTCTTGGGGGTGTTGTCCAGCAGGTAGCCATCCTTGGCCTTGACCTCCTGAACCACATAGCCGCCCGGTTCCAGGTCAGGGATGGTGATATAACCGTTTTCATCGGTGCGGAACTCGCCGTTGGACGTACCGACTACGGCCCCGTCCGTGGTGGTCACTTTGAAGATTACCTCGCTGAGGGGTTCTTTGGTTACGCTGTCCATCTTCTTGATGACCAGTCCACCCAGCGGCTCATTGGCGATGGTGACTTCCTTGCAACTGCCGCTCTCCACCTTGACGGTCTGGGCGGTACCGTTAAGCAGATAGCCCGCTGCGGCCTTGGTTTCCGTAATGGAGTAGCAGCCGGAGGGAATGTGGCTCAGCTTGATCTGGCCGTTGGCATCGGTGGTATAAGTGCCTGCGGGATACTCGCAGCCGTTGCACCCGGCGATCTTGAACTGGACACCGGACAGGGGCTTGCGGGTCACGCTGTCCACCTTGGTAATGAGGAGACAGCCCTGGGGCGCATTGCGGAATTCGAGGGTGACGGTCTGTCCCGCCTTGATCGTGGCGGTCTGGGGAGTATCGTCCAGCTCATAGCCGGTCTTGGCTCTGGTTTCCTTGACCACCAGGGTGGTGCCGGGGTCGATACCCTCAACCAAAATCGTACCGGCGCTGTCGGTGACAAATTTGCCGTTGGCGTCGCCTACCACAGTTCCGTCGGCGGTAGTGATCATGAACTCCACATCACTGAGCGGCTCATGGGTTTCGCTGTCGATCTTCTTAATCAGCAGGCTTCCTTTGGGAGAGTTGCCGAAGTACAGCTGCACCACATCCTGCTCCTTGCCGGAGATAAACACGGTCTGGGGTGCGGTGTCGATGACATGGCCATTGGGACTGGCCATCTCCTCCACGACATAAGTGCCCGCCTCCAGGCCGGTGACGGTAAAGCTGCCGTTGGCGCTGGTCTTATAGGTGCCGATCACGGTGCCGCCGGTGCCGGAGGTGCCGCCCAGGTAGCGTACCTGGAACACAGCGCCCTCCAGGGCCTCGCCGGTGACGGAATCGAACTTCCAGACCACCAGGGCACTGAGGGGCGTGTTCTCAAAAATCAGCTCCACAGCCTTGTCGTTGTCTACGTAGATGGTCTGCTCGGAGGGGTCACGGAGGGCATAGCCGGTGGGCGGATCAACCTCCACCACCTTGTACCAGCCGGTGTCCAGCTTATCCAGGTAGATTTCGCCGTTTTCATCGGTATAGTAGAAGTTCTGATCCAGTTTCTGATAGGTGCCGTCCTCGGTGTTGTCCTTGGCTACCCAAAGCTCAAACTTTGCCCCCTTCAGAGGATTGCCGGTGACGGAATCAATCTTCTTGATGGTCAGGCCCGGTTTCTTCTCGTTCTCAATGGAGATCTCGGTGGTTTTACCGGGCCGCAGATAAACCTCGTGAGGGGTGGAGTCCAGAATGTAGCCGTCCGGGGCCTGGATTTCGGTGACGATGTAGTAACCCTCATCCAGATGGATATTCTCAACGGTAATAGAACCGTCCGGGCCTACGGGGAAGTCTCCAATCTTCACGCCCGCCTTGGTCTTGACTTCAAAGATAGCCCCCGTCAGGGCGTTGCCGTTGATGTCCACCTTGTGGATGGTCAGCGTGGGCCGCTTGTAGTTCTGGAACTGCACCGTAGCGTCCCGGTTCGGCTCCAGTGTCACCTGCTGGGGCGTGGTGTCCAGGATATAGCCCTCCGGCACACTCTGCTCGGTGACGGTGTAGACGCCGGGCAGCAGGTTCTCGATGGTCACGGTGCCGTCCTCGCCGGTGGGTTCGGTGGTAATGGTGGGGCCGTCCGCATAGTTCAGCGTGAAGGTGACGCCGGAGATGGGTTCGCCGGTGTCCTTATCAGTCTTGCGGATAGTCAGGTCAGGCCGCTTGTCGTTCTGAATGGTGATTGTAGAGGTCTGACCAGGGAACAGCTCAACGTGGTATTCGGTGGGGTCTAAGATGTGGTCGGCCACCGTAGCGGTTTCCTTGACGGAGTAGACACCCGGCTCCAGATCCGCAATCAGGATCTCGCCCTGGGAATTGGTGGTACGGTCAAGGTAGTGGCTTCCATCCTCGATTTTGGCAATGCGGAAGGTGACGCCAGCCAGCCGGGAGCCGTCGGCGCTGAGCTTAATCAGCTGGAAGGACGGCTTGATGGAGTTGGTAAAGACGAACTGGGCGTCCTCGTTGGGATCAAGCTGGATAATGCGCTGGGCTTCATCGATGATGTAGCCGGGGCAGGACTTCTCCGTTACCACATAGGCTCCAGCGGGCAGGTGGGATAGGTCGATCTCGCCGTTTTCATCGGTGGTAAACTCCTCCGGGCCATAGTCACCCGCCACCGACTTGATCTCAAAGACCGCATTGGGGATCACCTTGGACGGATCGGCAGAATCCACCTTAATGAGCCTCATGCCGGGTTTCATATCATTAAAGAAGGTCAGCTCTTTGATGCCGTCACCGGCCTTCAGTTCCACCGACTGGGGGGTGGTGTCCAGGATATAGCCATCATCGCCGGTATCCACCTCAACGGCCCGGTAGGTTCCGGGTTCCAGATCGGTCAGCAGAATTTCACCAAATGCGTCCGTTTGGAATTTACCCAGGCTTACTTCGTCACGGAATACCTCGAAGGTCACTCCGGGCATGGCCAGATAGTTTTTGCGGTCGTACTTGACAATGCGTAGGCCGGGGAGTTCCTCATTGATGATAGGCAGCGTGGTGGTTTCACCGGCAACTACCGTCGTGGTGTAGATGGTATCGTCCAGCTTCCAGCCAACCGGAGCCGTCTTTTCCTGAACACGGTAGGCTCCAGGCTTGATCTCGGTGAAAATAGCACAGCCTGCGGAGTTGGTGGTGGTGGTGTAGGTCTGCCCACTTTCGATATGCTCAATGGTGATAACGGCACCGGGCAGGTTCATACCCGTGTTGGACTTCTTTTCGATGCGCAGACTGCCATAGGGATCGTTGAAGTAGGTGACTTCCGCAATCTCATCATATACCACTGTCACATTCTGCGTGGGTTCCTTGCTGATCAGGTAATGATTGGGGGCTTCCCGCTCAATGACGGTGTAATTGCCGGTTTTCAGCAGGGGAATATAGATCTCGCCGTTGCTGTCAGTGACAAAGGAGCCAATGCTGTCACCATCGGGGCCGATAACCTCAAACCGTGCGCCGGAAAGAGGCAGCTCCGTCCCGGTTTCGTATTTCAGAATCCGCAGTCCAGTTTCATCGGGTTCATCGTCCGGGTTATCAGCGTAATTGCTGTATGCGGACAGGTTCATGGTAACGGTGGGGTCGGTGTCTACTACATAGTTCTGCAAGTTGCCATAGGTGTCCTTCTCTTGGCATACGGCATAGAACACAGCGTACTTGTAGACATTTGTGCTGAAGGAGAGCTGGACGCTGCCAGTCTCACCCTGGATGCTGTCTGCCGGGTAGAGCACCTTGAACTGACCGGCGTACCCATCGCCAGTCCCTTCGGTTGTAATGGTGGTAATATCCTGGTTGTTAAGGTCAACAATACGGGTTCCTTCGGGAACAGAGGCGGGGTCGGTGAAACCCACATTGACTGTATAATCGCAAACCCAGGTCTTGCTCCAGAAGGTAAATACCTGCTGCTTGTACTGCTTGCCGTCTACGGTGACGGCGTATGCGGTATCACGATCCGGGGTGCAGGTGACACTGGGAGAAAGTGTCTCAGTCCAGCTGGTGCCCCTGGCGTAAATGTCCTTTGTTGCCGCAAGAATTTTCTGCGCCCGGGTCAACTCAACTCCAGACAGGGAGGGATTAACTTTCAGGTTATTGATGTTCCAGTTGGAGAGCAGATAGCACCAGAGCGCCATTTTTGTGGCATAGTACGCCTGGTACTTGTTCTCCAGGCTCAGCTCCGCAAGGCCACGGGTAGGATAGCCGTTTGCAATAATACCCATCACCTTGGGATCGCTGGTCTTTTCTTCGGCCAGATAGGAAATGCTTTCCCCAACCCCAACGGTCTGCGGAACTCCATATAGATTGGGGTTGACGCAGTAGGCCGGGATCTCCTTCTGCTGGCCAGCTGCGTTGATGTAATTGTAGTAAGTGTACTTCTGGGACTGTACCCGCCCGTTGATGGACAGGTAGGCCAGCTCGTAACCGCCGTTGTAGATGTCAACTTCACCCAGAGCGTCCTCCACAGTGTTGGCAGCAGAGGCAAAGCCGGTACAGAGGCTCAGCAAGGTGGCAATGCACAGTACCAGTGCAAGCAGTCTCCGTGTCATGGTATGACCTCCTTTGAATAGCAAAGACGCCCGGTGCAATCGCATTGGGCGTCTTTTTAGGTGGATATGAAGTTTAATGGATATAGGCTAGATGCGGTGCATGATGTTATACTCGGTGCGCTGGAAAACGCCGTTTTTATAAACGTCCCACGCTTCCATGTAATAGGTTCCGGGAGGGCAGGAATTAAAGAGATTGGTAATCTCAGAAGATCTCCAGGGCCAGAAGGTCTGTGGGGTGATTTCCGTAGGAATAGTGAGGGAAATCTTCACCTTCGCATTTTCGCTGGGATGGAGAACCGGCTTCCCATCCTTCCAGGTTTCGGGGTTGTCTCCGATGGCATTAAATAAAGTATACAGCATCCGGCGGGATTCGTAGATGTTGCGGGCAAAGAGATAGTCCTGTCCTGCGCTGCTGTACCGGCGAATCTCCGGGGCAGGGAGTTCTACCTGGGGCATGAGGCTCCAATCGCAGGTGGCGGTGGGCAGTTCAGGGAGAGGGCCATCCTGGAACATATTCTTGTCCCAACGGCTCACGTCTGTAATAGTGTAGGTAGAACCGTCATCGCAGAGGATCTGATCGCCTACTTTGGGCTGATACCGGGAGCCGGTTGCCGCCGCCGCATGATAGGGGTCTGCGGTGGTAGCCACGTTAGCCGGATTCTCAGTCTGTCCGGTAGGCTCTGTGGTAATCACCACGGTGCGGGTGTCGTTGTCCCAGCTCACGCCAAATCCCAGCTGGTCGCCAAGATCCCGGAGTTGGAAGTAGTTGTTGCCGTTAATCACATAGCCAATCAGCTCGATTTCCTGACCGTCCAATGTGATCCGCTGGTCAAGGTCGGTGGTGGGTGTTGCAAGGATGCCAGCAGCATAGGCTACGCTGCCGCCAAACAGGGCAGCCCCGCAGAACAGACCTGCGAGAAACATGGGGATATTCTTTTTCATCATCAAAGCCTCCTTGTCTGAGTGATTTCTGCCGACATCATAGCAAGGATATAAGAGGCTGTCAAAAAATCAAACCATCTTTGCCTGCACACACCAACGATAAGCGGGCTGATCCATGACACAGGTGACGAGGGTGATGATGTTGTCGTTGGTGGCATCCAGCACCGACACCTGGGTGCTGAGGATCTTCTGCACCGAGTACACCTCATAGGTGCGGGTGCCCAGCTTTGTGGTCAGGGTAATTTTATCACCTCCAGACAGCGTATGGATTTTGCCAAAGTGGTTATTCACACCTCTGTTATGGCCTGCGATTGCCACATTGCCATTCCAGATGCTGGTGTTCTCAAAATGCCCCGCCCCCGTAGCCAGGGCGGTGGCGCTCGTTCCCTCGTTGACATTGACCTTCAGGCCGATGGAAGGGATGGACAAGGTGGCGATATAGCCGCCGCTGTAATAGAGGGCATCCGTCACCGGCGTATAGGCCGTTACGCTGCCGCTGGTATCCACACTGGGTAAGGTCGGCACCGTGGAGGTGTTTGGAATGGTGGTCGTTCCGGTAGCTCCGGGGACAGTCACCGTCCCGGGGCCCGCCGTGGTGCCGTTTCCGGGGCCAGTATAAATTTGCCCGTCCCGGATCAGATTGGGCGTCAGCAGCTCGCCGCTGCCCAGAACGTAGGAGGTGGGCGAGCCAAAGGTAGGTGGAATCAAGGCGGCGTTCTTGCTGCGGTCGGTGTTGGCCGGTGCGCCGGTGGTCACATAGATGGTGTCATCCGAGGTGGGCCTGCCAAAGAGCGGATTGTCCGGCGCATCAAAGGAATACTCCAGCGCACTGGCGGGCAGCATGGTGGCCCCCGTCAGGCAGCAGGCGGCAAGCAGCGTGGCAAGCAGTTTCTTCATGTCATTCGTACCCCCGTTTCTTGTTGATGTAGTGTTTGTAGCCTTTCTGCCCAAAATAACCGGCGCAGCCCAGAGCACCCAACCCAAGGGGGATCAGCAGCCATTTCCAATCAAAGGAGAACGGGGCGGACTGCGTGGTGTCGATAGCGGCATCAGTGTCCTCACCGGCAGATGCGGAGTCGCCGCTGGAAAACACCGCCGTATAGGTAATCACATCGGTACTCACCCTGGTGACTTCTCCCATATAGTTTGCCGTAACCACATAGCCGGTGGCGTATTTGCTGGTGGCTGTGCCGGTATAGGTGGCGGTGGCGGTATAGCGCAGGGCCATATCATATCCATCGGTCTGGGTTGTTGCGGCCTCCTGCCACTGCACATCGGCCAGCGTCAGCGTCCGGCCACTGTCTGTAATGCTCTTGGGAATCAGGGACACATCTGCCCCGGACAGGTTGGGATAGGTGCGGGTGGCCGATACAGTACGGCTGCTGCTCTTGTAGCCTGCGGCCTCCACGGTAATGGTGGTGTGATCCAGGGAGAGAACACCCTGATAGCCGTCCTCGGTCTGTACCTCCAACTCCGGCTCCAGCATGGCAAGGATCTTGTTCATGTCCTGGGTATCGGAATCCAGGGTCAGAACCTCCGTATAGTCCTTGGTATCGCTCTCGATCTGTGCCTGCTTCAGCACATCCAGCAGCGTGTAGACCTTTCCCTCACGCTCAAAGTCCTCGGTGGGAATAGCGGAGGGATCGTCCTGGGAGGAGAGGTAGTAGACCTTCTCAATGCGGGTAATCCCATTTTCCTCACTTTGCCTCACTTCGGCAGGATAGAGCGGCACCGGATCAGGCGTAGGAATCGTCATGTCGGTCACCTCCTCGGTGGCAGGGGAGGCGGTGCTATCGCCTTCCGCCCCCTGCGGCGTTTCGCTGGGAGCCGCCGCCGCAAATGCAGTGGTCATGATGCCGCAGAGCAGCAGCGTCATGGCACACAAGGTACAAAAGATACGCTTCATCGTTCCAGTCCTCCTTTTGTTTTTTTGCCGTTCTTGGCATGGTGAAAAACGGGAGCGCCCTTTTCACGCTGGGGCTGTCCCTTTTTACGCTGCGCCTGCTGCGCTTTCAGTTCTTCCATTTTTTTGCGCACGGAGGGGCGCTGTTTGGGGTCACTGGTCATAGTCTCGGTAGCTGCTCTCGTATCTGTCCCGTATTCCCTGAATCTTTCGCCGGATGGAACACGGGACGGCTCTTTTTTTGCGGCCTCGTCCTCCTGGCGGGTGGGAACAGCAATACCCATACGCTCCAGGATGCGATTGATCTGCCGGGCGTCCTTGGCCTTTGCCATGATCTCCACCGTGCCGGTCTTTTCCGCCTTGTTGATGATCGGATAGTACAGGACGCCGTACTGGGTGCTTTCCTTTTTGAACGCAGCCAAGTCCTGCTCGTTGATGGAGAAAATGGTCAGCTCCTCACGATCCTGGATCAGCCGCTTCAATGTGGTTTTACCGGCAACCTTCTGGTTATCGTTGGCAAGGGCAATCAGCAGCGCCGCCAGATTCTTGGCTCCCAGCCCTGCCAGCTTTAGGGCGCTCTCGGTAATCTGAATTCCTTCCCGTACCATCAGATCAGCGGTTTCTCCGCTGGTACTCATGTCTTACAGCCTCCTTCTGATTTTGTGATTTGTTTTCCTCGAACTCCCGTAAGTTCTGCTGAATACCGGGAACCTGCTGTTCGATTCGTTTGCAGAGCGTTCGCTCCTTCCGCAGTTGCCGTAAGGAGGCGGTCTGGCGGTCAATCTCACGGGCGAGTTCTTCTTTGATCTTCTCATCGGTTTCACACCTCCTTTTTGCATAGAGCGGTTGCCTGAGTTCTGTCCGCAGCTGGATCTCCTGCTCGATTTGTGCCTGACGCTCCATAAGTTGCTCCACGGTGGAAATGCCATGCTCATGGAGATATAAAAATTGCGCCTGATAGCGTTCCAGACGGAGCACCTCACGACGCATTTCATAAGAGATTCTTTTTCGGATCGGCCTTTTGTACCGGCGTAGCAGATAAACGTATCTGAGGTACAGCGCATAAAAGCCGGTGATCTTCTTTTTGCGGACAGTTTTCCAGGAGCCGGAGAAACGATAGCGCCGAACCGGAAGCGGTTGATAGGCCGCAACACGGCCTTCCAAAATAGCCCGCTGCTGCTCCTGGATGCGCCGCTTGATGTCCTCCACGGTGTACCCTTCGCCCAGCCGATCCAGACGGAAATTTCGCTTTGCTCCGGGTGGGCGAACAGTCAGATATTTGCGGTTGGGGTTCCGGGAAACTGTGTACCCCTTTTTCTCCAACAGGTTGAGAAAATCGGGGAAAGTGAAGCTATCACGGATCACCAGATCTATCTCGTCTCGAAGCATTTGAGAGAGGGTCGGTTTTCCCTCCTTCTGAGCCTTCCATACGGCATAGTGTTCGCCCTTGCCCTTGGGGTCAATTACCATCAAGTGGTGTTCTGCACACAGCTCATCTGAAATCCTGCGGATCTCCTGAAAGTAGTGTTGATAAGAGGAATGATATTTCTTCCCGTCTATAAGGGAAACAGAATTTACGATGATGTGATTATGAAGATGTGCTTTATCCAGGTGTGTCCCTATCACAGCTTCAAAGCGGTCGCCCAAAAGCCGCTTGCAAAACTCCAGGCCGATATTGTGGGCTTGCTCCGGGGTGACTTCTCCTGGAGCAAAGGATTGGATAATGTGAAAGCCCTGCACCCCATCTGTTTTACCGAACCGGATTTTCGTGTTCATCATTTCATCGTAAACCGATTCTGGAGTCAAACAGTTGATAGCGGAGACAAAGAAATTTTGCTCCGTTTTTTCTGGATTGGCGATGTAAGCAATGTCCGTAGCCAGATGAGTTTTCTCGCTGTTGGTCACATAGTTAAGGCGGGCGGATAATTGATGCTTGATGGAAAGAATCTTCGTAACGCCCATATCACAGTTCCTTGACCTTGCCCCAAATATCATCCAACTTGGAGTAGATCTCCGCAAGCTCCTCGGAGCGCACAAAGTGCCGTGCGTTGGACACACGGGCAATCTGGTTGATGTTATCGCTGGTCGATTTCAGCAGCCGCAGCAGCTCCGCCAGTTCTTGCGGAGGCTTCGCCTTTACCGTTTCTCCAAGAATGAGTTTACGGATATAAGCCTCTCTAGAAAGGCCGGAAATTTTTGCTGAAGTAATCAGGTGACAATACTCGTTTTCATTGAGACGAACCATTTGCTGGAGAGGACGGTTTCGCATGAAAGCCTCCTTTCTGAGCCGGGGGTTTCAGGGGGGATTCCCCCTGACAAGCTGCGTTTGGCTAGCCAAATGCGATGCTTGCGGAAAGAGCGGCAAAGCCGCTCCTTCCCCCGGCACCTTTCCGAAAAAACTACCGTTCCTCTCCGCCACGGGTTTTCACCCGGCCTGCGATTCCTTTTTGAATCTGCAAATAGTCGTTGTAATCCTTTCCCTTGGGTGGGGGATTGTCCAGTACCCGATACCCATGCAAGCATTGTTGAAGTGCCTGCGCCGTCTCCCGGCCACGCTCATCGTTGTCCAGACACAAAATGATTTTTTTAATGCCCGGATTGTGCTGGAGATAGGTTTCCAATGCCAGCGGTAGTTTTAACTCTGCGTCGGCCTTGGGACGATAAATTCCAGACAGAGAAAGACAGTTGGCGCTTCGCCAGTTCTGTCCCTTTCGCTTGAGGATACTCAGATAGGAGAGAGCGTCAATGGCGCTTTCAAAAACGCACACACTCTCCCGGTTGTTGGCTTGCAGCGGCATACAAAACGAATATCGCTTATCGCTCCCGGCTACCTCTCCAACAAAGGTTGAATGAGACAATGTACCTCGCAAAGAGGCGTATTTGGCTGTTCCATTTTCAAAGCCCACAAATACGCAGTTGTGCCGTTTGGCGTCCTCATAAAGTTGGCCAGATTTAATGCAATGATTGATGATTTCAGCGTCAATTCCCCTGGCACGAAGATAAGCAAACACTCGTCTGGTATCGGGATTTTGTTCGGGCAGCTGAAAGTCAGGTCTGGCCTTGGGAGGCGGTTTTGATACAGGCCGGGAAGAAAGCAGCGGCTGCTCACCGAGGATCAATCCAACCGCCTCCGGCAGTTTGTAGCCACGCACTTTGACCAGATAATCCAGGGCAGTAGAGCCTCCAATATTACGGCTCCACCAGCACCATTTTCCGTTAGAAATTTTCAGCGAGTCATGGGTTTTTGTGCAGTAGGTTCCACCGCTCACATGAACCAATTCTCCGGGGTCATAGCGTTGTAAGTAAGTCAGTAAATCCATTTGCCGAGCCTGCTGGATTTGTTCTTTTGTGTAGTACGGCACTCAGTTCACCTCCTGTTTTCAGATTGATTTTTAGGAAAGAATAAGCGGTCACTTACCGCTCTCGATCATACTTGATCCGATAAGCATAGTGGTCTGCGCTGTACCGCTTCAAATAGTCATTTTCCGTGGTTTGAGCGGTATCTAAATCAATGTTGAAAAGCCGGGGATCTTCCGGGCCGTCAAATAATTTCTCCACTGGAATCACCTCAATTTTGCCTCCGGTATGAAGCTGTCCGCCGAACACTCCGGCAGGAGAATGAAAGCTCCGCTCTCCGCATATCCACAGAAGTCTGGTGCCCGCCGGAAGTTCTCCAACGGGCTGTTTGAGCATGATTACGGAACGAGGTTTCGCACCGGCGACTTCATAATATCCCGCATACTCCGCTTTCTCATAAGCACGCACCATTTTGTCAAAATGGCGCTGTGGTTTGATATAAAACAAGCTCTCTTGATAGCCCATTTTGACTTCACCTACCGTTCCATTTCATGGGGCTTGATGTCCTTTGCATGATATTCTCGATTGTGGTATGTGATTTTTTGAGGATACAAAAACTCTTTCTTAAAAAACTCCATCTGGCTCTTAGTCAGGCTCGCAAAGTGGTCACCGTCTGTCCCGCAAATAAAGCAAGTTCCTACGATTACATCTGTGATTCGCCCATTTCTTCTGATTACTCGATTAGCCGGGAGGTCGGTTAAATTCGCGCCTTCTCGCAACATCAGCAAACACCCTTCTGGAAGATTAACCGATGCTGTGCGGCCACCCACGATTTTCTCCATATCCTCCATCGTATTGTTGATTAAAACTGGACGGGCTGTTTTCCCGCTTTCCAGAAGCAGCACCCAGATAGCGTTTGTCATATCCTGCGTTTTCTCTGGCTCAAAATTGATTTTTGTAAACCCAAATCTTTCGCAGTAGTAAAAGCCAGGCTCTACGGCAGGAGAGCTAATGACCTGAACCACATCGGACATAGAAAGAGGCTGTCCAGTGTATCCTTCTGGTGGGGCCACATTGAACATATAGTAGATCCCCTCCAAAGTGGGGCGCTCAACAATGCCCCTAAAAACGCTATTGTAAAGGTTGCTCACTACCTGATCGCTTCCTTGAATTTTGGAAAGCTGATCGGATGGAATGTATGCAACCCGGTTGCGATCTCGGGAGTGATCAATCTGGTAGATACAAATTTCCATAAAGCGTGGAGATGCTCTGAGTTCCCTGGTTGCACAGTCCTGGATCACGTCAATCAAATCCCCATAATTTCTATCCCTGTAATCACTGTTTTGCAATTCAGCATACACGCAGGCGAGTGGATGTTCAGTGCCCATGAGAGCCTTTGCCAACATGGGAGGCAGATGGCCTTCGCACATGGTTGCCAGGATGTCCTCACGGGCGCTGTATTCGCTGGCGTGGTTCAGGATTTCTTTGGGTGTCTGGGCTAACAACCAGTGGCGGTACTCGTCTTGCTCGTCCCGCATTTTGTTATACAGATCCAAATTGATCTGCGATTCGTTCATAAAGTCACCTCCATTATCGCTCCATGTCCCTTCTCCTGGACTTACCAGCGGCCTGCTGCCTTTGCCGGATAGACTGCTCATGCCTGCCCTTGTAGGCAGCTCGGATGTCCGCCATCAGACGGCGGCATTCCTCTGGGGGAATGGGTTCCAGTTTGTCCCTTGCGCCGGAAAAAGCCGCACGGATCTCCGGCTGTTTGACCGCCCGCACCACAGCCTCCAGGTCGTGAAGCAAATTCTCCTTCGTGTTCAGGCCATACTGGAAGATGGCCTCCAGCTCCTGGCTGTTAAATCTGGTGAGATAGCTGCTCATGAGCCGGAATGCCGTGACCTTGCCGCTGTCGTTCCGCACTGGCTCATACCGCTGGGGCGTTCTGAAATACATTCCGTCCATCCCGGCCCCACCGATGTAGAAACCGTTCTCATCCTTTTCGCTCTCCAGAAGGGCCGTACCATCCGTGAGCAAGTACCCCGCCTCCATGCGGGGCTGGATCAGACCACAGGGGACACCTACTTGCCGGATAGCAATGATCTCTGCGGGCACTTCATCCAGGGTCATGGTGTATCTGCCGTCATCCATATCCAAGCCTCCTTTCGATAAGCGGCACCCATGTCACTGGATGCCGCTCATGTCTAACGCTCCACCCCACGGCTGCGGCGAGGGGCGTTCCGGTCGTTCTGTTCTTCCATTTCCTCAGCCGATGGCTCGGCCATTTCATTGTCCCGCTGATCCATATTCAACAGGGCGTTCAGCTCCTCCAGACGGGCGGACTTGGTGGCCAGTTCTTCCTCCTGGGCAAAGGGCTTCTGTACCTCCACCTTGGCGGTTTCCAGCTGGGCCTTGGTATCATCCAGGGCCTGCTCAAAGTCCTTCAGACGGCTCTCTAGGCCCCCCAGGGCGTTGTCGATGCGCTGGAGGTTGCCATAGGTGTCTGTGCCCAATGTGACCGTATGACGCAGCTCATGGCACAAGGCAAGCTGGTATTCCCGCCGGAAGGTGTCAAAGGACAGCTCCATGGTGAAGCCACGGTAGGCACCAATAACAATGGTCTCCGGGCTGGTCATGGCTTTACACGCCTCCAGGATCGCTGTGCCAGCACCCTTTTTCTCGGCATATTCCGTTCCCTGAATCACCATGGGCGAGAAGCCGTCCGGGTTAGGCTTTGTTTCTTCGGCCAGGTGTGCCATGTCTTTCTGATAACCAGCAATCTGCTGCTCCAAACTGGCGATGCACTTGGGGAAGCTCTTTAGGATCTGATCCTCCAGGCTGTATTTCTGACTGAGGTGGTTGGCCTTCAGCAGCTTCAGCCGCCCCACGTCAATGTCCAGATCCATCTTCTCCTTGATGTAGGGATTGCCGGTACACAGGGCCTTGATTTCCGCATAGCTTAGGGCCGTTTCGTCAATGTCATCGGCAGAGCGGACAGGGGATTTGCTGGTCATGATCTGACCGATGAACTTCTGCTTGCTCTCTACCAGCTGGTAGAGATAGCTGTCAAAGGTGTTCTCCGTCACATAGGTGTAGATTTCAACCTCCTTGTTCTCGTTGCCCTGGCGGATGATGCGGCCCTCCCGCTGCTGGAGATCTGCCGGACGCCAGGGGCAATCCAGATGGTGTAAGGCCACCAGCTTCTTTTGGACATTGGTTCCGGCCCCCATCTTTGCAGTGCTGCCCAGCAGTATTCGGACTTCTCCGTTACACACCTTGCCGAACAGTTCCTTTTTCTGCTGCTCGGTGTTGGCGTTGTGGATGTAGGCGATCTGCTCGGCGGGGATGCCTTTGGCAATCAGTTTGTCTCGCAGATCATCGTACACGTTGAAGCTGCCGTCGTTTTTGGGAGTGGAGAGGTCACAGAAGGCAAGCTGGGTGGACTTCCGAGCAGCGGTGCGCTGCCAGATCTCATAGATGTTGTCGGCGCAGGCGCTGACCTTGCCAGTATCGCTGTCCGGCAGCAGCGGATTAACCAGCCGCTGATCCAGCGCCAGTTTACGGCCATCGTTGGTAATCATGAGCATATTGTCCTGGCTGCTGTCCACCATCTTATTGCGGACACGCTCGGCCCGCTCACTGAGGTCTGCCACCATCTCCTTTTGATGTTCGGAGGGTTTCAGCACCACATGGTGGTAGTTGGCCTTGGGCACGGGGAGATTGAGCATATCAGCCGTTTGAATATCTGCGATTTCTTTGAACATACTCATCAATTCCGGCAAATTGTAGAACTTGGCAAACCGGGTCTTGGCCCGGTAGCCGGTGCCCTCCGGGGCCAACTCTATGGCGGTCACTGTCTCGCCAAAGGTGGAGGCCCAGGAATCAAAATGCAGAAGATCATTCCCTTGCAGGGTATCGTGCTGGAGGTATTTCTGCATGGTATACATCTCCACCATGGAGTTGGAGATAGGGGTGCCGGTGGCAAATACTACTCCACGGCCCCCGGTCAGCTCATCCAGGTAGCGGCACTTCATGTAGAGGTCGCTGGACTTCTGTGCTTCCGTCTGGCTGATGCCGCCCACATTACGCATTTTCGTGTAAGCGGCCAAATTTTTGTAATTATGTGCCTCGTCGATGAAAAGCCTGTCCACACCCAGCTCCTCAAAGGTCACGATGTCATCTTTGCGGCTCTGGTCGTTGAGCTTATCCAGCTTGGCCTTCAAGCCCTTTTTGGTGCGCTCCATCTGCTTGATGGAGAAGTTGTCCCCGTTGCTCCGCTTCAGGTCACTGATGCCGTCCAAAACCTCCCTCAGCTGCTCCTCCAGGATAGCCCGCTGCCGCTCCAGCGACATAGGGATTTTCTCCAGCTGGGAGTGCCCGATGATGATGGCGTCGTAGTCGCCGGTGGCAATGCGCCCGCAAAACTTCTTGCGGTTTTTCGGCTCAAAGTCCTTTTTTGTGGCCACGAGAATGTTGGCAGAAGGGTAGAGCTGGAGATATTCAGCGGCCCACTGCTCAGTCAGATGGTTGGGGACGGCAATGAGAGATTTGCTGCACAGCCCCAGCCGCTTGCTCTCCTGTGCGGCGGCAACAATTTCAAACGTTTTTCCGGCCCCCACTACGTGTGCCAACAAGGTATTCCCACCGTAGAGAATGTGGGCGATGGCGTTCACTTGGTGCCGCCGCAGGGTGATTTCGGGGTTGATGCCCACAAAGTTCAAATGACTTCCATCGTACTCACGGGGCCGGATGGAGTTGAAGGTTTCATTGTAGAGTTTGCAGAGCCGTTCCCGGCGCTCCGGGTCTTTCCAGATCCAATCAGCAAAGGCTTGTTTAATCAGTTGCTGCTTGGACTGGGCAATGGCGGTTTCCTTTTTATTGAGCACCGCCGTCTTACGGCCATCAGCGTCCTCCACATAGTCGAAGATCCGCACATCTTTCAGATTGAGGGTTTCCTCGACGATCTTGTAGCCGTTGATGCGGTTGGTGCCGTAGGTGTTGTTGGCCTTGATGCTGGAGCGGTCGTAGCTTTTACCCTCGATGTTCCAGTTGCCGGTCATCTTGAAGTAATGCACCTTGATGTTGAAGCGGGCATAGTTGGGGGTGTCGAACAGCTCAAACATGAACCGTGCCACATCTTCCGGCGGGAGCCAGGTGGCACCAAGGCGCACGGAGATCTCACTGGCGGTAAGATCCACCGGCTGCACGGCTTTCAGGGCCTCGGCATTGACACGGAACCGGCTGTCGGCTTCCGCAGCCTCCTCCGCCTGCCGCAGCTTCTGCCGGACATTGCCGGAAAGGTATTCGTCCGCTGTCACATAGATGGGCTTCCCTTCATCATCCACCCTGTCGGGAAGCTGAAACATCACCCCATGAAGTTCTTCCACCAGGGTTGCCTCGTCTTTTCCGGTCAGGTTGGTCATGTAGGGGATGTCAATGCAGGCTTTTTCTGCCAGAGACAGGGCCAGAGCCTCCGATGCGGTTTCCACCCGGCTGACACTGACCTTTTGCTTGACGGTGCGCTTGGTGAACATATCCGCTTTGCGGATGAAGTTGCCGTCGCTGTCCGTAACCTCCAGAGAGGTCAGGAGGAAATAGGAGTTATCCGAGTGGAAGGCGGAGTTATTGGCCCGCTGGGAGATACGGCCATACTTCTTCACAAAGGTGTCATATAGGCCGTTCAGCCGCTGCTGCTCGGCGCTGATGACGTAATCCGGGTAATCCTCGGTCTGGTACTCAATGAGCTGCCGCACACAGTCCCGCAGGCCGATCAAGCCCTTGATGCGCCCCAGGGCGGTGGTGGACACCTCCACCGGATTCATGCGGCTATTCTCCCGGTAGTAGACCTCTCCGTCCACGATGGTATAGGAGAAGTTGCGCACGGTAGGGTCTGCCGGGATGGAGCGATCCTCCTCCAGCTCATCCGCCTCCTCACGCTCATACTCCTGGATGGAGCCGCCAATGTTGCCGATGGCGGAAGTCAGCAGGTCGGAGAGTTCCTGGCCCTCGAAGGGGATACAGGCCGTCTCAGGCCCATAGGGGCCGCTGACCTCCTGCATCTCACCCAGAATCATTTCCGGGTGGTCAATGAAATACTGGTTCATCTTGAGGCCGGTTTCACTGACACCCAGATGTACCCAGTCCGGCTCCAGGTCGAGGATAGAGTCCCGCTTTTGCAGGAACAGAATATCGGACGTGACCTCCGTGCCGGCAGCACCCTTGAAGGTGTTGTTTGGCAGGCGGATGGCACCCAGCAAATCGGCCCGCTGAGCGATGTATTTGCGCACCGCAGGGTTTTCCTTGTCCAGGGTGCCTTTGCTGGTGATGAAGGCCACGATACCACCGGGGCGTACCTTGTCCAGGGTCTTGCCAAAGAAGTAGTCGTGAATCAGGAAGTTGTGCTTGTCATAGCGCCGGTCGGCAACCTTGAAGTTGCCGAAGGGAATGTTGCCGATGGCCACATCAAAGAAGCTATCCGGCAGGTTGGTTTTTTCATAGCCCTGGATGGTCACAGAAGCGGTCTGATAGAGCTGCTGGGCAATCCGTCCGCTGACCTCGTCCAGTTCGACGGCATAGCGCCTGGAGCTGGACATACGCTCCGGCATCATGCCCAGGAAGTTGCCGGTGCCGCAGGACGGCTCCAACACGTTTCCTGTCTCAAATCCCATCTGCTCCAGGGCCTGATACATGGAACGGATGACCACCGGGGGCGTGTAGAAGGCGGTCAGGGTGGATTCTCTCGCTGCCTCGTATTCCTCCGGGGAAAGCAGGTTTTTCAGCTCCAGGTAGTTGCGGTTGGTTTCTTCAAAGTAGTCCGCCAGTCCGCCCCATCCCACATACCGGGAAAGAACCTCCTGCTCCTCCGGTGTGGCCAGCCGCTCCTCGCTCTCAAGCTGCTTCAAGAGCCGGATGGCGGCGATGTTGTTCTGGTAGCGTTGGCTGGGTGTCCCAACCCCAAGGGCATCATCTGTGATGCGGTGGTCATGGCGGTCTGTTTGCTCCGGGTAGAGGACATTGGAAAGTGCTGCGGTACGGGATTTTTTCGGTTCCTTGGGCGGCTCCAGCGGGGCCGGATTTTCCAGGTAGGCCCGGATAGTGCCGATGTACTCCATTCGCAGGATGGGAAATCCCGCCGACTGCGAAAAGGTAAGGTCGGTCAACTCCACCTGATTGGTGGCAAGATCTACGCTGTGTACCTGGTATCTGCGCCCATCCTGCTCAAATTCAGTTTCACCGGGGATCAGGTTGGCCTGGGCGTATTCCTCATTGGTCAATTCGTGCTGAACCGCAGGAGCCGCCTGGGAAAGCTGGCCCTTTTCATCCAGGGCCGGGTGAAGGATAGCTTGTACCTGTTCCCGAAGGCCGGGAGTATCCTTCAGCTGCGCCTCGTTGATCCACTCATACGCCTCATCCCAAGTCTTAAAGACTGATGGGTACCCAAATTCCCCTGCGGAAAATGTGATCTCCGATCTTCCTTCCCATAGGGTGAACAGGAAACCAGCGGTTTCCATGGCCTGAACGATAATTTTCTCCCTGTCTGAGAGGGTATCAATGACGGCCTGTTTTTTTGCGGCCTGTTCCGCCTCCCACGCCTTTACCTCGGCTTCCAGGTCGGGAAGCGGCTCCGCTTGTCCCTGCTCCGGGACTGGATGCTCCAAAGCGTTTTCCCTGACCTGAGCGTGTGCTGCCGGGTCAGGGTACTCTCCGATGATGCGAAGGTAACGCTCCTCCTTCAGGTCATAGACAGCAGCGCCGTCATAACGAAAGCCATCATCTTCCATGGTGCCGTCCACATATCCCTGGGCCACTCGCTCCGCTTCTTCCAGCGTCTGATAATCCAACCGTTCATCAAAGCCGTTCTCAAAGTGATGGTAGACAGCCACCTGATACCGGGCGGCCATGCGGTCGGCGTAATCCTCGATCTGCTCCCTGGTGAGCCAGTCCGGTTTTTCGGGCAGAGCATCGTACAACTCCCGCATTTTGTGGATCTGTGCGGATACATTTCCGGCCCATAGGTGCTTCTCGTTTCGCTGGCCCTCTCCCAGAAAATACTCACAGTCGGTGCGCAGCCGGTCAAGCAGGCGATAGTCGCCGCCGTAATCCCGTGTATTAGTCGGCTGCGCCTGTTCCTGGGGCATATCAGGCAGGAAATATTGCTCGTTGAGCGGATTTTCCTCCAGCTTCCGATCAAAGTAAGCACGGGGGAACTCCTGGGTGAACAGCGGAAATTCCGGGTCGTAAAGCGTGACGGTGGTTTCCCCGAGGGACTGCATCTCATAGGGTTTTGTACCGATATACACCGTACTGCCCAGTGGGATTTGATAACGACGGGGGCCGCTGAACCGCTCCATAACCGTCTCACGGCGCTCCGTTGCCCCTTCGGGCAGGGAGGAAACAAGGACATCATGGTTGCGCCGCATCCGGTTGGTGTAGTGCTCCAGCCGGTGAGCGGGAAGGCCGCACATTTCCACCCGGCCAACCCCAGGGACGGGGCGGGTGGTCAGGGTCAGGCCCAGCTCCGGCGCAAGGGCCTTGGCATCCTCTCCATACAGCTCATAGAAGTCTCCCACCTGAAACAGCACCACATGGTCGGGGTATCGCTCCTTGACGGCGTTGTACTGCATGGGGGCAGGCTCCTGGCCCTCCGGCACCTCCTGGCTGGCAAGCTCATCTTCATACTCCGCCATGGCCTCCGGGGAGAGGTAGCGGTCTTTCCGCACCAGATTCTCAATACGGTGAGCGACTTTCACCCAGGAGAGATTGATTTCCGGGCAGTTCCTTTTGGTGAAGCGGATACCCTTACTGTCGTAGTCCTCGTGGCTGTATCCAGACCTGGACAGGGCGTGGGAGTGACCGCCTGTGCCGTACTCCTTCCGCAGGAAGTCCGCCTTTTCCTTGGTGTCGTGCAGCTCCTGAAAGAAGCCGTAGATCCGCTTCGGCCCGCCCTCAAAGTGGCTTCCGCCAGAAAGGGCCTCGTCAATCTCGTCCTCCGTGATAAAGGGCATGATGGCGGGCAGTTCCGTCAAGGTGGTGCTGAAGGTCTTGCGGGGCAAGTCCAGTTCCTCCAGGCGGTTCAGCACACCACGAAAATCGTGGTAGTGAAAGCGCATGATAGAGCGATCTTCCTGATAGGCGGCAAGAAATGTCCGGTATTCGGTCAGCAGAGTTTTTCGGAAGTCCGGGTCTGCCAGAAGGTCGGAAAGGCGGGGTTGATCTTTCGGAAAGTCCAGCCATTTTGCTCCGTCGGTCAGGCAGGGAAGGAAATCATTCGGGTGATCTTCCCGGTTCAGGTCACGGTACAGATAAATCAGACTTTCCGCCAAAAGGCTGCGCTCATACCCATTGGCCTCCAGCAGCTCCACGTTGCTGGCAAACTGCCCGGCCTCCAGCAGCTCTCCGATGCGCTGGACTGCACTCTCCCAGGGGATGACCTGGGCGTTGGCTTCATATCTGGCCCGATCTCCATTGGCAAAGTGGATGCCGTCCTCGTCATACCATGCGGCCATGGGGCCGTGCTCCGTGGTGATGCCGTTGCCGCCGTGATAGAGGGCCTGGAGGCGGGTAATCATAAGGGGCAGGGGAATATCCATCTGAAACAGATGGATCACCCGCATCCGCAGCTGATCCGTATTGCCACCGTAGCGCAGGAACTGGTCAACCGCTTGCTGTCCAACAAAAAAAGCGGAGGATGTAGGTAATACATTCTCCGCTTCCGTAGGTGCATTATGAACTTGTTTCGCTGGGGGGATTAGCTGTAAATCAGCTGCCGGAGTACCACTTCCTCCGCCGAAGCCTTGAAGTTGTTCATGGCCTGTACCCACGCCATCTGATTGGTGGCCTTCATCTCCTCGTCCACCCGGTTCTGCTGCGCCAGCTCTCTCGTCAGCTGCTCCACCATCTCGGTGGCCCTCCGGTCGATGTCCATCAGGTGCCCGTCCAGCTTGCCCGCCAGCAGCAGCCGGTCGTACAGCATCGGCTTGTTCTCCTTCAGGTACGTCTTGTGCAGCATCCCGTACTTGCCCATCGGGGCCTCCTCCGTCTCCGGCAAGGTCAGGTCGGGATACAGGTACTCCCCGATCTGGGTGTAGGTCAGTTCCTCGGTCATGGTGTTCATTCTCCTTTCGTGCCGTCCTGGGTTGTTCCTCTGTGGCTCTATCATACACAGGGTTCTGGCGCTTGGCAAATTTTGAAGTGCGCTCCTGCTGCCGAACAGTACGTCCAATGTCCAGCAGCACCATTTTTGAGATGGAATTGGAGGCGTTGCCCAGAACAGATACCGTTTCATAGGTAGAGAAATCGTGGATGAATTCAAAATCCGTCTCATCGAAGTAGCGGTCTGCGTCATAGCCACAGCGGGTCAGCACCGTGTAGGCGAGGCTGTTTGCCAGCAAGGTTTTCAGCCGCACGGAGAGGTTCAGATCATCCAGATCTTCCAGAAAACTGTCCTCCCTGGTGTTGCGCAGTTCTTCCAGGTAATCGGTCAGATTATCCTCCGCAATCGCCTGGCTCATGGAACAGATATGTTCCTCGAAGGAGACGCCGGGTTCTCGCTCTACCTCAAAGCTGTTGCTGATAGATTCCAGCACGGCTTCCTCATAGGCGGGTTCCATCTGCCAGAGCTGCGGCTCCTGGGGGCGGTGACGCCCAGGGTGCGTGTCTGATACATCAAAGACATACTTGAGCCGGGTCTTGTGGCCGGAGTCATCCAACAGGGCAATGCCCCTGCTGCCCCGGTTTACCCAGCGATCCATCCGACTGTTCCAGAACTCAATGGTGGCACAGGCGGTGGCGTCGGGCCGCTGGGCGTGGATCAGAAGCTGATCCCGAAAGGGGTATTTATAAATCCTGGCGGCAGTTTTTAAGTACCGCTGCCAGTTTCCACGCGCAGAGGCCAGTTCCAGGGTTTTCTTCTGACTGAACTCCGTGACGATTTGCAGCTTGCTCGCCATGTTTCCTCCTATCGTTCAAATTCATGCTTGTGCTTGTTCTTTTCCGGCTTGTCCTGCTGGGGAAGCTGCGCCGCAAAGCTGTCGGGCAGCTCCTGGAATTTTTCGGCCTCCACATAGTAGGCGGCCTGCTTGCCACTTTGATTGACCAGCAGAATATCGCTGTCACAGAGAGAGCGGAGGGTGCCGCCTCCGGGCCGGTGCTCCATGCCGTGCTTTTTGCGAAGATCCTCCAGTGTGGTTCCAGGGCCGAGGTTGCCACGATACACACAGCGGTAATCGGCGGGCCTGATTCGCCCCTTGGCCCGTTCATAGGCGCAGCAGAAGTAATCCGTCTTGATGACGTCTTTGATCTGGTAGAGTGCGTAGGTGTCGCAGCAGTCCTGCTCTCTCGGATGCTCCGGCAGGTAGGTGTAGCCGTTGCGCCACGCCATTTCCGCAAACTCCATGATGTGAAAGCCGCACTGCCCTACGTAGATGTGGTAGTCATCGATGTAGGAGCACTGCTGCTTCATCTGAGTGCCGTCCGGCTTTGTCATAATGATGCTGCTGTGGTTAGGCAGGCGAAAGAGCGTGTTGTAGTTGCAGTCCACAAACCGCATATCCCGCACCCCATTCGGATTGGGAAAGGCGCATACGCCTGCAATGTTGATGGGTTCTTGGCTCATCGTTCATGCCCTCCTCTTGCTTTTTTCGGCGGGGTGCGGTCATGCTCCTTCACCTTTTCCTGCGCCCAATCGGGTAGCTTGGTGAGATCCGCAATCCCCAGGACATCCGAGGCATCCCACCGGCACCGCTCCCCAGAAAACAGTTCCTGAAAGTACACGGCTCTGCCTCTTGCTCCTGCACTGCACCCAAAGCCGCCGACTGCGTACCCAAGCTGGCAATCTGCCGTGCGGTACTCAGCCGCCAAGCTGGTCGGCCTGAGAATCACAAGTTTGCCCTCCAGGGATTCTTTCTCGCCACGCTCACGACAATGCTCGGCTCCCAGCACTTCAATGGGTACAGCACGCTTCTCCCGGAATTCCGCCACCGCCTTTTGCTGCTCCTGCAAACGATTCAGAAAAATTTGCATGATCTCGATATAACTGTCACCGGCAACAGCCTGGGGAAAGATTTTCTCACCCACCAGGTTATATTGCTGATAACAGGTCATGTAGGGCGTTTTCTTGTCCCTGGGATTGTAGCCCAGAAGCATCATGCGCCCGCCCAAACGGATGGACTGGAGGATTTCGTAATCCCCCGCCATTTCGGGGACAGCCATCTTTAACGCTCCCTTCCTGTGGAATCTTTCTGTTTATGAGTTTCCCGCCGCAAATGGCGATGCAGTGCGTAAAGCATGGTAACGTGTGTTTCAAAGCATTTCATGGCTTCTGCGCACTCTGTAAAGCTCGTATGTGCAGGATTTGGCTTGTGATTTGGTTGCCAGTCCCAAACAGCATACTGGTGGGAATCCTGAGAGTGGAACCCCACTGCAATTTCACGATCTTCCATGCTCACAGATGCCATCATCGTGTAGCCTTTATATTGTTCCGTGGTATGACGGAAAGAGCCGTTCCCCAGGTACAGGGTATAGCTTCCGTTTTGCCCTTGCTGATAAGAGACGGGGATCATAAGCTCTCCTGTGACCAAGTTGGGGTGGTAGGTGTAACCCAGCCGTTCTTCCATCATCATCTTGGGCATAGAGGAAAAGTCGATGTAATAGGCATCCGCCCCCATGATGCGGTAGGTGTGAAGATTCCCCTTCACTGGGAAATAGGTGGACAAGACGGGATGTTTGATGTGGCCGGTGATGGCAACGCTCTTTTCCTTGGATGCCCTGTCGAGATAGAACTGGGGCTGTGCGCCGGGGACATCCCAGCCGCACATGGAGCCGCAGATCATGGCTTCCAGCTGCGCCGGTGTGATCCCCATGCGGCTGTTGGTGAAGTCCGCAATGTTTTTGTTTTCCTCCCGACTGTCTGTGTTCCACTCGCTGCGGTAGTACCCACGCTCGCCTCGCTTAATCACAATTAGTTCCCCGGTGCTGGGCAGGATAGAACAGCATTGTTCCGGTAGTGCTCCGCTCATTTTGACCTCCTTTTAGGCAACAAAAAACGGCCCTACGAGCCGCTTATCACAACTTGATTTAGTTTTCCGGCTGGTGATTTTCCGGTGCCGGTTTTCCCTGACATGGGGTTCTGTGCAGTATATAACGCACTCCGCTGATATGCCCTTCCGGACTGTATTCCCGGTGCCGCTCCACGTAGCCGGCTTTCTCCAGCTCACGAACGGCATTGCCAACTGCCTCGATCCCGTCCCGGCTCAGTTCGGCCAAATTGCGCACCGTAAAATTCCAGGTTGGCTCCTGGATGAGCATAATAGAGAATAAGCCCTTTGCCTTCAAGGAAAGGGTTTCATTCTCAAGGTAGTGATCCCTCATAAGGATCTGGCCCATCTCGTTCATAGTTATCGCTCCTGTTCCCGCAGCTTCTTTCTCTGCCACTGCTCCAGAAGCCGGATAATCACTTCTTCCATCTGTTTCGGGGTATAGCTGGGCGGAAAGTATTTTTGCAAACGGTCATTTTTTAAGGTCACTTTCCGGGCCAGGGACTTGTCCTCCCGAAGAAGCACCTCCATGACATTGGAATCCAATTTTCCCTCCTCGCTCAGTTCCTTGAGACGTTTGGCCTGTCCCAGGCTGGGTGATACCTCATCCCGTTCCATGATGACCAACAGGGCAGCTTGCTCTTTTTCGCTCAGATGGGATATGTAGTCCGCTGCGGGCGTGACCTTCAAACCCCCATTATCCACCTGCTCCAGCAGTGGCGGAATCAGCTTGGTCAGGCGGATATACCGCTGAATCGTAGTAACATTATCATTTACTTGTTCGGCCAGTACGCTTACAGAAGTCTTACCCTTTAACTTCTCTCCAACTTGGAGAGAAGTTAAATCTGTCCTTTCCCCCTGCCGCTTCATGGCCTCCAGCTTCAAACTGTACGCCCTGGCCTTTTCGCTGGGCAGCAAGTCCTCACGGGTGATGTTGTAGTCCACTACTAGAATGTCAGCCTCATCGTCCGTGTACTCCCGGACGATAACTGGCAGACTTTCCAGGCCCACCGTCCTGGCGCAGTAGTCACGGCGATGACCGGAGATAATCTCATAGCCGCCTTCCGTCCGGGGCCGCACGATCAGCGGTTCCGCAACTCCTACCTGCTCAATGCTGTCCATCAGCCTTACCAGATCCGGCGTGGGCCGCTTGATGGAGTACGGCTGTCTGGCATAGGGATAAATCTCACCGATGGGAATGTTCAGGATGCGCTCGTTGGTGTCCTGCTGCCGTTCCTGCTCACTTTTGAACAGATCATCGAGTGAGGTCAGGCCCATGTTTTTGACGTTGCCTGCCAAGGTTCATCACCTCCCTGGTAAAAGATTCATATGCGCTTGCTACCCGTCCCTCCTTGTCGTGTTCAAAGATGTTTTTGTGCTCCAAGCTGATCTCAGCGGCACGGATAGACCGGGGAATTTCGCTGTGGAACACCCTGCCTCCGTAGGCTACCCGGATCTGCTCAATAACGCCACGGGAAAGTGTGGTGCGGCTGTCAACCATCGTCATCAGGATGCCGCCAATTTCCAGGCTGGGATTTAGCTGACGCTTTACCCGCATGACCGTCTTGAGAAGCTGCTCCAGGCCCTTGGCAGGCAGGTAGTGGGCCTGCACAGGGACGATGACAGTGTTGGCCGCTGTCAACGCATTGATGGTCAGCATACCCAAGGAAGGCATACAGTCCACGATGGCGTAGTCGTAGTCTTTCTGGACAGTAGAGAGATATTGCCGCAAGACCGTTTCCCGGCTCATGGTATTGACCAACGTTACCTCAGTAGCGGACAGCTCGATGTTGGCAGGCATCAGATCCACGCCGTCCTTGTGGCGTAGAATTCCCTCCTGCGGTACGAGGGGATGATCGGTGATGATCTTTCCCATGACCGTTGCCAGAGTGGGGTTTAGCTCATCCGGCTGCTCCCAACCGAGAAGCTGTGTGAGATTACCTTGGGCGTCTGCGTCAACCAGAAGAACTTTTTTACCTTGCCGAGAAAGACCAATGGCCAAACTTGCTGCCGTGGTGGTTTTCCCGACACCGCCCTTCTGATTGGCCAGTGCGATTGTGTGCATGATGGCACCTCCGTTTCGTTTACCGGCCAGTCCCCCAAAAGAGGGGGCTGCCATTATTCTTTTGTCGGTAAGTAATCTTTTCTTACTCCAGTCAGTATCACTATGCTCAGTCTTATTACCCTCGGTTTTTCCGAAGTCTTGACCTCCGATTTTCCGAGGTTTAGAGTTCTGTTTCTCAGAAGTCTTGACCTCCGATTATCCGAAGTCTTGACCTCGGTTTTTCCGAGGTCTTGATTTCGGTTTTGGGGAAGTCTGCCTTTCTCCGGCAAAGTTTTTGACATAGATCAAGGAGGCCCGCCCTTGGCCTTGCCGTACTCGCTCAATCAGACCAACTCCTTTCTTGGTGTCCAATTCATTGAACAGCTTGATTGCCTTCTCCGTCTTGTACCCAAGCGTCTCCGCAACATCTTCCAGGGTAAATATGATATACACCCGGCCCTGATCGTCGTGCCATCCGTTCTTCATGGATAGGCTCATACGGTCAAGCAGGATGCCGTAGAGCAATTTTGCATCTGTTGATATAGTCGCAAACCGTCTGTCTGTAAAGATCCGTTTGGGGATGCGGTAAAATGAAAACTGCTCTGCCTCATAGCCGTAATAATAAGAAAGATCCACAGAAGCCATAACTATCACCCCCTATCAAAAAAGAAGAGCGTATTTAACACGCTCTCCCCGTATAGACAATATAAAAACTGATATACAATTTGAAACGCATCGCTCAAATAGGGACAACACCTTGATTGATGAAATGAGCGATGTGTGATATAATAAAGCCAATCATTTACAGTTACGAGGTATTTGCATGAGAAACAAAAAGCCTCCCTTTGAAATCACAAACCAGATCATTGACCGTGTGGCTGAGATCGCCGAGCTGGTGGGTCGCTTGACTGTATCCTCTCCCCTTTCTTCAAATCCCACGCTCCGCCGTGCCAATCGCATCCGTACCATCCACGGGTCACTTGCCATTGAACAGAACACGCTTACTCTGGAGCAAGTGACCACCGTGCTGAACGGCGAGCACGTTCTCGCACCGCCCAAGGATATTGCGGAAGTTAAGAACGCCTATGAGATCTATGAGCGGCTGGAGGAACTCGATCCCTATTCCGTAGATGATCTACTGACTGCTCACGGCATTATGACGCGAGGCTTGGTAGAGGAATCCGGTATGTTCCGAACCCGTCCTGTAGGCGTAGTAGACAGCGAGGGGCATGTCCTGCATTTTGGAACGCTGCCCCAGTATGTCCCCGATCTGGTGCTGGAACTGTTGGACTGGGTAAAGACCAGTGAGGTACACATGCTCATCCGCAGCTGTGTGTTCCACTATGAGCTGGAACTGATCCACCCCTTTGCTGACGGAAATGGGCGTGTGGGGCGGCTGTGGCATACGCTGCTGCTCTCCAAGTGGAATCCGGCATTTGCCTGGCTTCCGGTTGAATCCATCATCCATGACCGCCAGCCGGAATATTATGCGGCCATCAACGCCTCCAACGATGCGGGAGAGTCTACCGTATTTATTGAGTTTATGCTCTCAGCTATCAAAGCATCACTCATAGAAACCATTAAAACGAGTGATGGAATGAGCGACGGAAAGATGGACAAGGCAACGCTCCGTTGGAGGAAGATCGAGGAGTTCCTGAAAACCCACGACTATATCATGAACGCTGATGTGCGGGAGTTGTGCGGGGTGTCGGCAGCGACGGCGAATCGGATCTTGGCGGGGTTAGTGTTGGATGGAAATCTTATAAAAGTTCATTTGGGCAGACATTGGAAATATATACTTCTTCAAAAATAAGTACCCACTAATATTGTGGGGTGCAATTTACTTTGTAACAATAATTGGCATTTTTTAATTATACAAGCATACACAGTCACTAAAGCAATTCATTTCGGCAGATAGGGGTACAATATTATGAGTTTTGTTTATGCTCAAAAAATTGGTAAATCAATAGGAATATTTGCAGATACAAAGATTACATTTAATACTGCTGCAACCCATCTTTTTGGTACTGATACTCAGAAAAGTGTCCATCAGTTCGGAATGATAAAAAACATTATTATTTCTAAAAATTTCTGCATCAGTTTCGCAGGAAATAATATTGTTTATGCCAATAAATTGCTCAGTAAAATCAATCATGTTAGCCTAAAACAGATATTGCAACTTGCTTTAGATATAAACCGGCAGGATATCGATAACGGCGCTGAGTTTATCATTTGCTATGCTGATAGAAATGTTCAATTAATATTTCAAATCAAAGATGGGGAGTGTAAGAAAACACCTTCTGCGTGGATTGGTTCCTACCAAGCATTCGATTACTTTCAAGGGGTGCGCACAGGTTTTTATAGACAGAATATTAATTCTAATTTGCCGAATAGCTATGAAACCCACTTTGGTACAAGTCCGTTTATTCCAGAAGATGAAATGTATCAGGACTTGCTAAATTGCTTCTATAAGACAATTTTCGACTGTGGTGACAGCTCCGTTGGTGGATTTGCGGTACCTGTCTTATTTGACCCTAAAACAAATCAATTTTGGTATAAAGGATATTGCCGTAGTTTTGCGAGGATGCAAATTACTAAAAGAGGTTTATCAATGCCAATGTATCAAGGAGCATCTACTGGTTCTTTTTCTATACTTTTCTATCAATCTCCTCAAAATGTCGGCATATATATACCTGAAAATCATTGGGGGATCATATATAATCATTACCGAGCAGATCCTAAAGACTATGAAATTGTACAGACATCCTCATTTCTAACTCCACGTGCTACCAAGATGAGTCAACTTGATTTCTATGTTCAAGCAGAGGCCCATAATATGTCTCCGCCAGGTTTTTTAGGTATAAACCCAGACCGAATTGACGATTATATGGCACGAGTCTGGCATTATAAGGACAATCCAGAATTAGCAATACTGTATATTAATAAAGCTATCGAAATTGTAGAAAAACAGCACCGAGAAACTTGGCGATATGAGGAATTAATTTCGATAAGGAATAATATACAGACATCCTTCAAGTAAAAGGACAATAAATATGTACGAGATATGTAAATACCCACTTTAGAATAATATTGAGTATCACATTATGTCCATACTTTACACCTGCACAGGCGGCATTTTATCTCCTCAAATTTCCTCACTTACAGAAGCTACGGTACTACCCCTATCACACGCAAATGCCCGGAAATCCTTGTTTCACAAGGTCTTCCGGGCTTCGCACATATAGTCTTCATTTGGATTTATCCATTCTTGAAATCATCCAGGCAACAAGATTCTGGCCTCATAGAGGATGTCCAAATGCCGGTTATAGCCATCCACTCGCACCGAGCCTGACAGCAGCTTTGCACCGCCGCTACACTCGGATTTGTCGTTTGCTTTAACCGTTATTTACAATATGCGCTACCAGGCGCAGGTTGTGCTCCACCAGCATGTTTCTGGCCTCTAAATCTCCCTGTGCACATTTCTTTAGGCATTCCCGTTCCTCCGCCGCTTTCAGTGGCCGCGGAAAAGAGCCGCTTCCTCCCGACAGACGCAATGTGAAGAACAGGCCATTCATAACTAGGTAAATAACCGGGGACAGCATACGGCAAACACCTCCGCACCACTGTATTCTGTCCACGCAAGTCCCTATTCTTCAAATTTCCGCACGACAGGAAGTGGCCTTCTCCCATCCTTTATTCTTCTTATTTTTGTTTTGCCTTCTTCCGACAAATATTGTATACTCAAATTAGAACGTTAAGATTTTGCTAAGAGCCTGCTGACTTACTTTTCAATTTAAAGGAGGAGGGTGCATTTGAGCATCCAAGACATTGTCTCCCTGATGGGCGCACTGGCTGTCTTCCTGTTTGGCATGTCCACCATGACCTCTGGCCTGGAAAAACTGGCCAGCGGGAAATTGGCTTCCTTACTGGAAAAACTGACTGATAACATTTTAAAAGGAGTTTTGCTGGGCGCTGTTGTTGCGGGAATGGTCCACTCCTCCGCTGCCACTACGGTTATGTGCATCGGTTTTGTCAATGCCGGGATTCTTCAGCTGCGGCAGGCAGTGGGCGTCATCATGGGAGCGAACATTGGTACTACCATCACGGCTCAAATCCTCCGTTTAGGCGGCCTATCCGATGAAAACCTCCTTCTCTCTTTCTCTCTTTGTTAAAGCCGGAAATGCTCGGCCCAATGACCGCTTTTCTCGGTATCATACTCTTTTCCTTTTTTAACTCCGGACGAAAGAAAACAGTTGGTCAGATCCTGATTGGACTGGGACTGCTGTTCATCGGCATCAAGTCAATGGAGAGCGCCCTGACTCCTTTAACCGAGCTCCCCGCTTTCCAACAGCTGTTTCTTCGCTTTTCCAATCCATTTTTGGGCATTGCTGCCGGAGCTGCCATTACGGCTCTCATTCAAAGTTCCACCGCCTCTGTCGCCATTCTCCAGGCACTGACAGCCTCGGGATTAGTCACATTTTCTACCGCTATGCCCATCATTATGGGACAAAATATCGGAACCTGTGTCACCGCCATTCTATCCAGCATCGGCGCCAGCCGCAACGCCAAACGCACAGCGGCCGTTCACCTGTTTTTTAATGTGATCGGCACCCTGGTATTTCTGACTGTTCTCTACAGCGTAAACGCAGCCATCTCCCTCCCCTTCTGGAACGCTACCATGACCTATGGTTCCATTGCTGACTTACACTCCATTTTCAACATTGTCTGCACCATCCTGCTTCTCCCATTTAACCGCTGGCTGGTCCGGCTGGTAGAGTGGATCATCCCCGACTCGGAGACAGTACATCCGGTCTCCACTGTTCTGGACCCCCGTTTCCTCTCCACCCCGTCTGTTGCATTGGAGCGGGCCCGCACGGTGGTTATTCAGATGGGGGACTTGGCCAAAGAAAACTACGCCACAGCGGTTTCCCTTCTGGCTCGATACGATTCCAAGCAGTTGGAGCAGCTGGAACAGCGGGAGGAAGCCATCGACCACATGGAAGGAGCACTGGACCAGTACCTGGTCCAGTGCTCCCGCCACTCCCTGGATGATCGGGACAGTGACCTGGTGTCGGATTTGCTCCACGCCCTCTCCGATTTCGAACGGATTGGGGACTATGTGGTAAACCTCTCCGAATCTGCCACCGCTTTACACGACAAAGATTTGGTCTTTTCCGACCAGGCCCAGGAGGAACTCAGTGCCGTATGCTCTGCAGTGGGAGATGCGCTGGAACAGGTGATGACAGCCTACCACACCCATGACTCCTACGCCGCCTTCCAGGTGGAGCCTCTGGAAGAGGTCGTTGACCTTATCACGGCTACCCTGCGCGAGCGCCATGTGGAACGGCTGAAAAAAGGCAGCTGCACAGTGGAACTTGGAACCCAATTTTTAGAGTTGCTGATCAATCTGGAACGCATTTCTGATCACTGCTCCAACGCCGCCGTCCGCATCATCCACCAAAGCGCCAATAAGGATGCTCTGGTCCGCAATGATATCCACGGCTATCTTCAGCAACTCCACCAAGGCTCCTCCCCCCAGTTCGACCAATTGTTTCAACAGGCCAAAGAGCGCTATTATGAACCCCTTCTTCACGCTGAATCCACCATCTAAAACGAAAGGGCGGCGCCTGCATACGCAGGCGCCGCCTTTTTTCTCCATCACCTTATAGTTTGTTCCCGGTCCTGACAAATCAACAACCGCAATGCCTCTACCCCCACCTCAATCGCCGAAGAGGTATCGTGGGACTCCTTTTGATCCAGCCCAGCAGCTTCCCGCTCCTGGTTCCAAATTACATGGAACACAGACCCGCAGCGCACCCCTCTTGCAGCAGCCACTGCGAACAAAGCCGCCGATTCCATTTCAGAGGCAAGGACCCCCAGCCGCTTCCAGGCCTGCCACTTCTCCTGCAACTCATAGGACACCGGCATCCGCTGCGGGGAATGCTGCCCATAAAATGAGTCCTTACACTGCACAACCCCTGCATGCCAGGATTTCTTCAATTTGCGACAGCTCTCCACCAGGGCGCAGGCCACTTGAAAATCGGCTACAGCGGGCCATTCAATGGGCGCATATTCCCGGCTGGTACCCTCCATGCGAACCGCCCCTGTGGCCACCACCACATCCCCGCTGCACACCGGAAGAGCAATCCCTCCGCAGGTCCCCACCCGAACAAAGGTATGGGCCCCCAGATTGGCCAGTTCCTCCATGGCGATTGCCGCCGAAGGCCCCCCAATCCCCGTGGACACTACGCTTACCTTTTCCCCGCATAATGTCCCTGTCCACGTCTCATATTCCCGGTTGGTTCTCACATGAACCGGATCGTCAAAATTTTGGGCAATGGCCCGGCAGCGCCCCGGATCTCCCGGCAGGATACAATAGTTCCCCACCTCTCCCGGTCCGCACTGAATATGGAATTGCACCTGTCGCTCCTGTTCGTTCATAGCGGCTCCTTTCCCCGGGGGTGCTTTTTCTCCCCGGCATCTCTTCTTTTATCCTACCACATCCCTTCCTTCTTCTTCAAGGCAGGACGTGAGTTTGTCTCGTTCCAAGAAGAAAAAGATTTCTCTCTTCCCGTCTTGCATTTCTCTTGTCTCTTCGATATAATGCATAATGGTTTTTTATATGTCCTCTCTTCTGCTACCAAAGAATAGGCTCGCTTCCGGTTGGCTGTGCTTCCCATGTTTGTTTGGTTCCCAGCAACCCGGTTTCCATTGAGTTCTGTTCTAAAACTCGTCCCGCCTAAGGCTATACTCAGGCGGGGCGCCTTTGCCTAAATCCATATACATATGTGTGTTGAAAGGACGCTCTGTCATGAAGATCATTATCGTGGGAAATGGAAAGGTGGGCTTTTCTCTGGCGGAACAGTTGGTTAAAGAAAAGCATGACATCACCGTTGTGGATGTGCGGGAGGATTCGCTGCGCCGGGCCTGTGACTTGCTGGATATTATGGTAGTACGGGGCAACGGCGTTTCCGCGGACACCCTGCGGGAAGCGGGCGCCGACCACTCCGATCTTTTAGTCGCTGCCACCAACTCCGATGAGGTCAATATGGTCTGCTGCCTCATCGCCAAAAATCTGGGCACATCCTACACCATTGCCCGTATCCGCAACCCGGAATACACCGCCACTTTATCGGAATTGCGCCGCAACCTGAAAATTGATATGGTAATCAATCCGGAAAGTGCAACCGCAGTGGAAATTTCCCGTCTGCTCCGTTTCCCCGCCGCCGCCAACATCGAAACCTTCTGCCGCGGCAAGGTAGAACTTATTGGCTTTCGCTTGCAGCAGGGAGATTTTATGGTGGGCAAACCGCTGCACACCCTGTCCAACCAGATCAAAAAGCTGCCCCTGCTCTTCTGCGCCCTGGAACGCAGCGGTGAGGTTTCCATTCCCAACGGCTCAACCGTGCCCCAGGCTGGAGACAAGCTCTACTTGATTGGCCGTCCGGACAGTCTGGACCAATTTTTCCGGATTTTAGGCCGCTACACCCCAAAGATCAACCAGGTGCTCATCATAGGCGGCGGTAAAATTTCCGGCTATTTAGCCCACATGCTCAGTAAAATGGGGATGCGGCTAAAGATCGTGGAGCAAAATGCAAGCCGGTGCCGCTCTTTGAGTGAACGTTTCCCCAAGAGCACTGTAATCTGTGGAGACGGAACGGATCAGGAGCTTTTAGAAGCTGAAAACCTGTCCGCCTGCGATGCCTTCGTCGCCCTTACCGACCGCGACGAGGACAATCTGATCATCTCCCTTTATGCTACCCAGAAGGGACTGCCCAAGGTAATCACCAAATGTAACCGGCAGAACTACGCCGGTATTGCCCGCTCCGTTGGCCTGGATAGCGTGGTGTCTCCCAAGTTCATCACCGCTTCCAATATCCTGCGTCTGGTTCGTGGAATGCAAAATTCCCAGGGCAGCGTGATGAACTCCTTGCACCGCATTGCAGACGGTGCCGCCGAGGCCATGGAATTTACCGCAAACTCCTCCACCCACCATCTGGGCATCTCCCTCAAGGATCTGCGGTTAAAACCTGGCATTTTGATTGCTGTTATTGTCCGCAATCAGGAGATCATCATTCCTGAGGGTTCCTCCTCCCTTCAGTCCAATGACAATGTCATCATCATTTCCAGAAATAGCGGGATTCTGGATCTCAATGATATTTACCAAGAGGAAAAGGCCGTCCCGGGTACAGTGGGAGGCGCACAATGAACTTAAAACTGGTACTGAACGTGGTGGGCCGTGTTCTCAAAATGGAGGCGGTAGCCATGGTCATTCCTCTGGTTGTGGCACTGGGCTATGGAGAAGATCCCCTTCCCTTCCTGTACAGCATCCTGTTGGTACTCCTGGTTGGTCTGATTTTGTCCGTTCTGCCGGCAAAAAAACACTTTTACATCCGGGAGGGCTTTGCCAGTGTAGGCCTGATTTGGATTATTACCGGCGTGGTAGGAGCTCTGCCCTTTTGGTTCAGCGGTTACTTCAACACCCTGGCCGACTGCATCTTTGAGTCCTGTTCCGGCTTCACCACCACCGGAGCCTCTATCCTCACGGATATTGAGGCCCTGCCCAAGGGCATCCTTTTTTGGCGCTCCTTTACCCATTGGCTGGGTGGAATGGGTGTGCTGGTGCTGGCCACTGCGGTGATCCCCTCTCTGGGCATCCGCTCCCACTACCTGACGCAGGCGGAAACCCCCGGTCCCGTCTTTTCCAAACTGGTACCCAAACAGGCACAGACCTCTAAAATTCTGTACAGCATGTACTGCGTATTGACTCTCTCTGAGGTCATCTGCCTGAAAATTGCCGGCATGCCTCTTTATGACTCCTTCATCCACGCCTTTGGCACGGCGGGCACCGGCGGATTTTCTAACCGCAACGCCAGTGTAGGCGCCTATGGCAGCTTTGCCATTGATATGATTATTTCCATCTTTGTTCTTCTGTTTTCCTTGAATTTTGCGGTCTACTTCCTGCTGATTACCCGCAAATTCAAGGAGGTCCTGCGCAGCGACGAGTTACGTTTCTTCCTGTGTGTGGTGGCTGGCTCTACATTGCTTTTGTGCATCAACATCTACCCCCTCTACTCAAATGTGTTGGAGACCTTCCAGTACGCCTTTTTCCAGGTATGCTCCATCATCTCCACCACCGGCTTTGCCACCACGGACTGGTCCTTCTGGCCCAATTTTTCCCACTTTGTTTTGGTGATTCTCATGTTCTGCGGCGCCTGCGCCGGCTCTACCGGTGGCGGGATCAAGTGCTCCCGGGTACTCATTCTTCTGCGCTCCATCCGTCGGGAGATCCACCGCATTGTCCATCCCAACTCTGTGGAAGTCGTCAAGCTGGACGGCAAAGTGGTGGAAGAGGACACGGTCCATTCCATCCTGGTGTTTGTGGGCTGCTATTTCCTGGTCATTCTCTCCGCCGCCCTGATTATCTCCTTGGACGGCTATTCCTACACCGTTTCCTTCACCTCCGCCCTTACCTGCGTGAGTAATGTGGGTCCTGGTCTGGAACTGGTGGGACCAGCAGGTAACTTTTCCACCTTCTCCTCCCTGTCCAAGCTGGTGATGTCCCTGTGCATGATTATTGGACGGCTGGAGATCTTCCCCATTTTAATTCTGTTTAGCCGGCAATCCTGGCGCCGCGCCTAATGACAATTGAAAACCGACAAGCACGATTCCAAAGTGCTTGTCGGTTTTTTTGTTTGATCTGCGCATCTTTTAAATTCTACTCTTGCATTTTTTATCTTATGTGCTAAAATACTACCATAACATTGCGCTTGAATTGTTTCCAAGCACATGAAGCAATTCCTTCCGGCGCAAAAAGGGAGTGGAAGACTTTGAGTAATATGTTTTGGATCGGACTAGCTGGAGCTGCGGCCGCAATTCTCTTCGCCTACCTCCAAAGCCGCAAGGTTCTGGCCTTCTCCGAGGGGAGCGACACCATGAAGAAGATCGCCTCCGCCATACGCCAAGGTGCCAATGCCTATCTGCGGCACCAGTATGCGACGGTATCGAAGGTCTTTTTTGTGGTGTTTTTAATTTTGCTGGCCCTGGCCCAATTCCAAATGTTGGATAACTGGTTCATTCCCTTTGCCTTCCTCACCGGCGGCATCTACTCCGCTCTGGCCGGCTTTGTGGGCATGAAGATTGCCACCTCCGCCAACGCCCGCACCGCCCAGGCCGCCAGCGAGAGCCTGAACAAGGGCTTGAACGTAGCCTTCTCCTCCGGCGCTGTTATGGGCTTTACTGTGGTAGGACTTGGCCTGCTGGATATCTCCATCTGGTTCCACATTCTCAAGTACATCGCTCATTTTGATGCGGCTAAGATCGCTCAAACCATGGTTATGTTCGGCATGGGCGCCTCCTTCATGGCCCTCTTCGCCCGGGTAGGCGGCGGCATCTTTACCAAGGCGGCCGATGTGGGCGCTGACCTGGTGGGCAAAGTGGAGGCCGGCATCCCCGAAGACGACCCCCGCAACCCCGCAACTATCGCGGATAACGTGGGCGACAACGTAGGCGACGTGGCCGGCATGGGCGCCGACCTCTATGAGTCCTATGTAGGCTCCATCCTGGCCACCTTTGCCTTGGGAGTAGCCGCTTACCCCGAACAGTCTTGGGACGCCATGCTCCTGCCCATCGCCCTGGCCGTGGTAGGCATCCTGTGCTCCATCTTTGGTTCCTTCCTCATTCGCACCAAGGAGGGTGCCTCCCAGCGGGAACTGCTGGGCACCCTGCGGAAGGGTACATATACCGCCGCCGTTCTGGCTGCCATCATCGCCGCCCCCCTGACCTACTTCATTCTGGGCAACTGGGGCGTCTATGTGGCTATCCTCTGCGGTCTGATCGGCGGCTGCGCCATCGGCTACTTTACCGAATACTACACCTCTGACACCTATAAGCCCACCCAGGGTCTGGCCGACTCCACTGAGACCGGCGCCGCCACCACCATTATCGGCGGCCTGTCCTTGGGCATGCTGTCCACCATTGCCCCTATCCTCATTGTGGGCGCGGCCGTCATCATCTCCTTCCTGGCCTCCGGCGGCTCCCTCACCACCGGTGCCGCCGACTACGCCGAATCCTTCTCCAAGGGCCTGTATGGCATCGGCATTGCCGCTGTGGGCATGCTCTCCACCCTGGGTATCACCCTGGCCACTGACGCCTATGGTCCCGTGGCGGACAACGCAGGCGGTATCGCCGAGATGTCCGGACTGGGCGAGGAGGTCCGGGAGCGCACCGATGCCCTGGACTCTTTAGGCAACACCACCGCCGCCACCGGTAAGGGCTTCGCCATCGGCTCTGCCGCCCTCACCGCTCTTGCCCTGTTGGTCTCCTATGTGGACATCGTCAGCGCCCGGCTGGACACCATCGGCGGCGCTATTGACCTGAGTCTGACTAACCCCGCCGTTCTGGTGGGCCTGTTTATCGGCGCTATGCTCACCTTTGTCTTTGCCGCCCTCACCATGAGCGCGGTGCAGCGGGCTGCCCAGTCCATCGTGGTGGAGGTCCGCCGCCAGTTCCGGGAGATCGCCGGAATCATGGAAGGCACCACTGACCCTGACTACGCCTCCTGCGTGGGGCTGTGCACTAAGGGTGCTCTGCGAGAGATGGTAAAGCCCTCCCTGCTGGCCATCGTCGTTCCCATCCTCACCGGCCTGATCCTCTCTGTGGAAGGCGTGGTGGGCCTGCTGGGCGGTGTGTCCGTCACCGGATTTGCCATGGCCGTATTTATGTCCAACGCTGGCGGTGCCTGGGACAACGCCAAGAAGTACATTGAGGCCGGCCACCACGGGGGCAAGGGCTCTGAGCAGCACAAAGCCGCTGTTATCGGTGATACGGTGGGCGACCCCTTTAAGGACACCTCCGGTCCCTCCCTGAACATCCTCATCAAGCTGGTATCCACCGTATCCATCGTCTTCTCCGGACTGATCGTCAATTTCCATCTGCTATAATACGAGACCAAAATCTCGAAAAAATGAAGAACACCCCCATGTCCATAGGACATGGGGGCTTTCTTTCAAAACCGACTTGTTCAATTAAACCATCTTGTTGACCAGCTTCTGGAACGCCTTAGGGTTGATGTCATCCTCCGCCACTACAAAAGCCTTCTTACCCACCAGCGCAAACAGTCCCAACAGGGAACGGGCATCCAGCATCAGGGTGCCGGAGCTTAACCAAACCTCAAAGGGAGTGTCGCAAGCCAGCCGATTGATCTTCTCAATCTGAGAGTGGTCCTTGATCTCAATCTCTCGTACCATAACTTGATTCCTCCAAACATTCAATTTTATACGCCGCACAGACACCGCAAATCCTTTGCTGGTCCGGGCACTGTGTGGCCGGTTCTCTCTCCGACCATCCATATTGTATCAGGCCCCTGCCCAATACGTCAAGAACCACTACTGTTGAATATGCATAACGAAAACGGTTTCATTTTGTATATTATAACGATCAATTGTTGCCCCTCAACGATGGGTCTCCAGCAAGGGGACCGTTACCTTCCAACTGCCGGAAATCGTGCCCCGGGCTGTCTCAAACGCTCCATAGAGCTCATATTCAGCCAGCTCCTGCGCAGACAGTCCTGGGAACAGGTAGTCTTCATAGCTTCCTTTCCCATTCTCATCAAAAAAAGCCACCGATCCCGCGCAGGAGACTTGCTCCCCCGTTATCTTGTTATCCAGCGCCAACATGCCGTGGTTGTCCGTTTCCAAAATATTCTCGTAGTACACCTGTACATGGAGTACGCCCTCCACAAATCCGATCCCGGTCAACGCTACGCCCTCAGTTGGCACAGCAAGGACCGCTCCCGGACGCAGAACACAGGCCTCTGTTCCTCCATTTCGTTCAAAGACGGAAATCTCTCCGCTCCACCCTCTGGGTGAGACAAGCTGGGTAGCTGCGACCTGCTCTGCCTGAACCAGATCGACGCCAGACACTGTGCCCGCAAACGTCTCTTTGCCGCATAACAACTTCTCTAGAGTGAAGGTCAGTTTATCCCCCTGGATCTCCCGCTCCCCCCATTGAGCAATGGTGACCAAAAAGGTTGCCGTCTGGGTCTGAGGATCGAAGGAAACCTTCTGACAATGGCCGGTACAGTCAAAAGGGGTCCGAATCCCGTAGCTGTCAAACAGGTCTATGGTCTCGTCCAATCTCTCCCCAGTCAGGTCCTGCAGGGAAATGTAGAGCTCTGCCCTATTTTCTTCCATATGGACGGCCACTACCTCCATACGGATTCCGTTATCCTCACAGGAGCGCTGGACTGGTTGAAAAAATTGGGCGGTGGCGGGGGAAATTGCATACAGAGCATTGTACCACGCTGGCACCGATGCCGCTAAACCGGGCACGGTCAGAATGATGCCCAGGGATAGACATGCTGCCAGAAGTCTCCCTGTCATTAACCTTTTTTTCTTCCTGTCCGGCACCTCCGCCGCCGCCGCAACATAGGCCGGGTCCACCAGTTCCATCCGTTCCAGCAGTTCCATTCCTCTCATAGAAGATACCCCTCCTTTTTTAAATAGTTCCGCATCTGCTTGCGGATGCGAAACAGCATGGTCTTCACCTTGCTCTGGGAGCAGCCATATCTTCTGGCAATGGTCTGGATCGAGTCTAAATACCAGTACCGGCGTAAAAATATGCTCCGCTGCTCCTCCCCCAGTTCCCCTAAAAAACCATTGACGGCCTCCCGCAGTTCCTGTTCCTCCAGGGCACACGCTGCATCATCGGGAGAGGGAATACACTCCTCCAGCTCCGAGCTGAGGTCACACAACAGGGCCCTTCGCTTCAGCCGCTCCCGGTCCCGGCAGAGGTTCAGGGATATATGGCGGGTCAAGCGGGCCAAAAACGGATAGAGATAGTCTCTGGGTTCATGAGGAGGGATGGCATTCCAGGCCTGAAAATAGGTGTCATTTTCACACTCCTGGGCTGCCTGGACATCTCCCACAATCCCCAAAGCCAGATGATACAGCCGTCTGCCGTACTTCTCCTGGGTCTGCCGGACGGCCTCTTCCTCCCGCCTGAGGTACAACTCCACAATCTGATGGTCTTCCACATTGTCTCCCCCCTTCCAAGATGCCCTCCACCACAAATAGCACCCTTTGTCCCCCATTGGTTACACAAAGGCCATTTTTTCTAGACGGCCCCTCCCGCACCAAAAACAAGCGATACCCGGCTTAGCGCCAGGTATCGCTTGCTTTCTTATTTTCTCCTGCCTTAGGGTTCCCCGGCATCCTCCGGGGAATCCCAGAGGTCAAAGAGCTGAATGGCACTCTGAGCGGTTTCAAAATCCCCTCCATAGAGCATACCTGCCTGGGAATACTGCATGGCGGTCATGAGCGGGTAGTTCCACCACTTCACCTGATGGGTATAGTTGCTCCAGGAATCGATGATCCACCCCTCCTCCACCAGCTCAATCTCATAGGACACGTAGCCCCGGCAATTTTCTCCGGTCAGGGGAAGGGAGAAGGCGGCAAAGAGGTCGTTATTATAGGTCTGCCCCCAGAAGATAGATTGGGCAGTATAGCTCTCCTCCCCAAGGAAATAAAAATCACTTTCAAAGGTGTTTCCGCCCCGGTCATAGAGCACCCGTCCCGTGGGCTCTCCTTCACGCCGCCATCCCTCGTTCAACCGGTCGGTGGGCCAGATTTTCAGGCACTCCGTCCCTCCGATCCCCCGATCTCCCTGCCAGAAGAAGTGGTGAATGATGCGCCAGTTTCCGTTTTCCAGCTCCACGGCAATGTCGGAGGTCTTCAATTCCTTTACGTCATACTCCCTCCAGCTTCTCACCTGATTGGTCTGGACTTGTGTAACTCGCCGTCCGTCATTAAAGGGATGCTCGTCCACCATCACAAACACACGTACCGCTCCCTCCAAGGAAAACAGGTCCTCTGTGCTCAGGTCGCTGAGCACCTGCTCAGGCATCCCCAGAGATTGCAGATTCGTCTGAATCTCCTCCTGCCCCGCCTGCTCCTTGATCTCCACCGGCTTCCAATCCATGGGATAGCGCCCCAAGAAAATGCCGGCCAGGGGAATGGCAATGGCTAATGACAGTACCCAGACTATCCACACCATCCGGTCGGACACCCGCACACTGGCAGCCCGCACCTCATAGCCAGCCCCATCCAGCAAAGCGGACATTTTGGCCATGCTGCGGAGAATCAAGAAGTAGATCACCCCGATGGGCAGCACGACTAGCCACCCCTGGAGCTGCCACAAGCCCAGAACACACAGGGCCAGGTAAAACCACACCAGCGCCCCGGCCGCCCCTGCCTTGTCCGGCTGGCCTGCCTTCCGCCGCACCGCTTTGATTCCCTGCCACAGGCAGATAAACTGGACCAGTGGCGGCAGGAGGTTGAGGTAACTCCAAAGAGTAAGTCCCTGCTCCGTTCCCCACAGCGTGGCGTTGAGCACCAGAGACACAAACAGGGAGGCAGCCCGATACAGGCTGATGAGCCAGCAGGCGGTAAACCAGCCGTTCTCCTTGCGCAGCGTCCGGAAGCTTAGCCACAGCAGTACAATCCCCACCGCGGGCATCAGCTGCTGCAGGTTCCAGACATTCAGCGTACAGGTGGTGAGGATGATCCCCGCCACGATCCGGCTCATGGCCCGCTTCCAGGGGGTGATCCGCTCCATCTCTCCATCAGCGGGCGGCAACTGGGTTAGCTCCTCTTCCAAGGCACGGTCAAATTCCCGGTCATCCATCATTGTCCGTCACCTCCCAGCTCCTTTCTCAGCCGCTTACGCAGCCGGTGCAAGCGTCCCTCCACGCCCCGCTGGGTCAGGCCCAGCTCTGCCGCCATTTGAGCGGTGGACTGGAGATAATAATACTTTCGATAAAACAGATCTCGCTCCCCGCTGCTCAGCCGGTTAATTGCCTCCTGCAAGCGCCGTCTCCGCTCCTTCTGCAGCAAAGCCTCCTCCGGTGTAGGGGATGGGTCAAGAAGGTGCTCCCCCAACTCCTCCTCTGTTCCCCGGCGAGACAGGCTCCGGCGCCGGTTCAGCGCCGTATTTCGGGCCAGGACGGACAACCAGGCCGTCATACTGCCACGGTCCGGGTCATAGCCTTCAATTTTCTTCCATATCAGCAGAGAAATGTCCGACAGGCACTCCTCCCGCTCTCTGGGGTCATTCAAAATGGGGGTGACAATATACCGCAGCAGCGGGCCATAGCGCTTGAGCAGTTCATCCAAGCCAGCCGGTTCGCCCCGTGCCAGGGCAGCCGCAATCTCCCGGTCCTCCACTTCTCTCCCCCCTTTTTCTGTCTCTCTACTATATCATACAACGCCTATCCCGCATATCCCACGGCTTTTTCAATCCTAAATTTTATATGGAAAAACCTTTTTTCTTCGGGACATACTAGTTCCGGGGGGATGAACCATGAAGCACGACCGAAAAGCAAAACGTTCCAAGCATACGGCTGATGACCTGCGTCTCAGCCCTCAGATGCGCCTGTGTCCCAAATTTGACGCGGACAGCATTGCCACCTTTCCCGTGGCTCAACCGGGCGAGATGGGTATGCGCGTAGTAGATAACTGCGCGGAAGAGCATATTATGTAAGACTTTACTTTCAGCAGTACCATTTCCTGCAAAAACGGCCACGATGTCAGGAGAGACACCGTGGCCATTTCTTTTTATTCCTTTTTGTTCCCCTTAACAGCGGCCAAGAGACCCTGGCAGCCCTCCAGCACATCCTCCCAGGTCTGGTCAAAATCGCCGGTGTACCAGGGATCGGCCACCTCGCCGGGACGATTGGTATAGTCCAACAGCAAAGACAGCTTTCCCTCCGGGTCTCCTCCGCAAATCCGCTGCATATTCCGCAGGTTCGCCCGGTCCATACCCACCAGCAAGTCATACTCCCGGTAATCCTCCCGGCACAGCTGACGGGCCCGTTTTCCTTCACAGCCAATGCCGTGCTGCGCCAGCTTCCGTCTGGCTGGAGGATAGACCGGGTTTCCAATTTCCTCGGTACTGGTAGCGGCAGAGGCAATCTCAAACCCGTGCTCCAGCCCCGCCTTTTTCACCAGGTCCTTCATAACAAACTCAGCCATCGGACTTCTGCAAATATTTCCATGACATACAAAAAGTATCTTTATCATCTCTCAAAATCCCTTCATAGGCCTTACAACCGTAGCGTATACATTAGCGCCACATGCCCCTTCTTTTTTGCCGTCCCTAACTCTCAATCCATGATTCCAAACCAGAACAGCAACACAAGGCCAATGCAAAAGGAAATTACACCCACCTGCTTATATGGCTTTTCCTCATATTCCTTGAAATGATAGAACATAGAAAACGCGATGGAAAAAAATAAAATTGACAAGGTCCCTTTCCAGGCTGGATTTCCTTTGATTGCGCACAGGACTGTTACGATCTGTGTCGCCGCAGTTGCCCTCTCCAACGCATAGCTTCTGGAATTTGTTTGAATGAATTGATCCCGTTCATCCTTGACCGGAACGTATCGATCCCTTTGACTCATAACATGATTCTCCTATTCATTCCTGATGCGATCCTCGACCATAGCACTGGTCCTCCAGCGCCTTATTTTCTTTTAGACAGCACAGCTCCTCCACCGTTACACCGAACACCTCGGCAATTCGATAGGCCAGCATTAACGATGGACTATACTGTTCCTTTTCGATGGAGATAATGGTCCGGGCGGAGACATGCACCAAATTTGCCAATTGCTGCTGCGTCATTTTTTTTGCTGTGCGCAGTTCCTTAATCTTTGTTTTCATCTCGCTCTCCGCAACATGAAGTTTCCTTCATGTTAACGTGATGGGTTGCATTTGTCAAGGGAAATATGAAGTGCACTTCATTTTAATATCCATGCAGCTCCTGTTTTAACAAAAAAGAGAGACGCGACAAAATGTCGCGTCTCTCTTGGTGCGGCTGACGGGAGTCGAAAATGCCCGCTCTTTTTTCCGCTCCTTTTCCTGTCCCCTGTACCCCTTGATATGACTAGCTTTTCCGTCTCCTTGTTCTTCTCCGCTCCGCTTCTCTCTGCCCCCGTCAGACCAAAATAACGACCAAACAACGGCCCAAATTGGAACAGAAAAACCGGGGATCACTCCCCGGTTTTCGTCTATGTCCAGCTCCTAAATGACCTCCCGCAAAGGATCAGCCACAGCCGGACAGCTCTCGTAAATCTCGCACGGGTCTAAATCCACACAGGCGCATGGATCACGGTCACCGTTCACATCCCATGCAACGGTATCATTCAGGACGGTAAGGCGCTGACTGAAAAACTCAGCGTCCTGGAGCGGGGCAAATACCCCGCCCTTTTCCAGCAAGGGCTTTGCGTCCAGCAAGCGGATTGTTCCGTCACTGAAATAGGCGTAGACCGTGAAGTTCTCCCCGGCCACCGCCTGCACTACTTTGGGGATCAAATCCATATTGCCCTCCTTTCTCAGACAAGGGGGTTGATCCGGTTGAGGGGTTTTGCGTCTTTGGACAGCTCCCAGTTCTGCATAAGCTCATCCCTGTGCAGCTCACACCAGGCAAGGATCAGCTTCAGCTGACGGCTGGGCAGCGCCCCACGAATGACGCAGCCCTCTTGAATGTCCACCAACGCTTTGTGGTTCCCGTATTCCGCATGAAAATGAGGCGGGTTGTGGTCACTGTAATACATGGTCACCCGGATTCCGTAGAACAGACTGATTTCAGGCATTGGCACACTCCCCCTTATCCCGCTCCATGGCCTCCTCTATGGCCCGGCCTATAAATGCGTTCACACTCTCGCCCCTGGCCGCTGCGTGGGCCTGGATGGCCGCTTTGCGGCCCTTTGCAACCGTCAGGTTAATGCGGTCATAATTGCTTGTAATATATTTATTTGTTGCCTTCTGCTGTGCTTTTGATACCGGCATATCCATACCTCCCTGGGTTTCGCCTGATACTGACGCCCCTTCCATTATAGCTTTATTATACCACCTTTTTCTACTTGCGTAAATATATAAATCTTACAAATATATTTGCGCAAGTATGTCTATTCTGCCTATTGATATATTTGCGCAAGTATATTATAATAAGACCATAACAAGGGGGAACACACCAGAAGTCAAGCCAAGGCGGTAGAAACAATAGGGAGCGCCAGGCAAGAGCTGGACAGGATATAAGGGACACAGTAAGGCAAGGAACCCTTAAGAGCCACCAGCCGCTTGATTCACCACACAGGAAAGGAGATCACACCATGAGCATGAGCGAGATTGAGAGCAAAGTCCGGGAGCTGCGCCAGCTCCAGCAGCTAATTGAGGAAGCCCAGGCAGAGGCGGAGGCGATCAAGGATCAGCTCAAGGCCCATATGGGGCGCTCTGAGGAGCTGCGGGCCGGGGAGTACAAGATCACCTGGAAGCCTGTCACATCCTCCAGGCTGGACAGTAAGGCCCTGAAAGCCGCCGCCCCTGAGCTGGTGGAGCGATTCACCAGGACTACCACCACCCGCCGCTTCTGCGTAGCATGACAGCACCCCTCCCCCTGTCCAAAAACGACAGCGCGGTAGTATTTGATTCCCTCACAGATCAGGCACCGTTGTACGGGTTTCCGGACAACGGTGTTTTCTTATGTCCGGCTTCTGAAATTGGCATATGCATTTACCCAAACGGGCAAATGGAAAGACGCCAGTTTCCACGCAAATACGCAAGCGTCTGCGTATTTAAGCCGCTCTAATGAGCACACCGCCATAACCTGCACCCACTATGGGAAAAAATCTCTCACGAATGGGGGCCTGCGGTCTTGCGGCCTATCGTCCAAAACTTTTTCGGTCCGGGGGAGGGCTGGCCGTAGGCCCGTGCGCACCCGCACCCGTACCCACGCACGCCCAAGGCTTCCGGGATTTATGCGGAAACATCAGGCGTAAAGCGACCCGTTTTTTGCACGTCCGCATGGGCTTTCGGATTTCATTCCCTGCCGCAGCTTCACGCACAGGCGCGGTGTTTGCGCCCGCGTAACGCCTGCGTCATGTGGGCGCGTATCTTGTTGCCGTTCCCCGGATTTACCCCCCCTCACAGGTTCTTGCTTAGTCGGAAATACTTCTGCCCCCCGGTCCTCTCAAGGCCCTTTAACTCCCTCAGGGCAAGGGGGGGATTGTGTGCCAGGCCACGGGGTAACCCGTGGCATTTTTCCATCCCCTGGTTTGATTTCCACCACGCTCTCATGCTTGCACTGCCGGCAGAATAACACCAGCCCCTGCGCCCTGGTTGCCTCTGTCAGCCGCAGCAGCTTCCCCCTCCGGCACACCGGGCACACGACCCACGCTCCGCTCATGGTTGTTTTACAAGCCAGCTCCGCCGCTGTCTTACTCATGCCATCATCTCCTGATTCATTTTCTCACGCCCGCCCCCGCCCGCGAGTGTGTATGCCTGTCACCGTCACCAGCATAGCGCACCCGGAACGCCGATACAAGGGCCTATCCCTTGATTCTCTAGGGCCTGTTCTAAAGTTATATATAGTTACAAGCAAGATATTGAGGCCCCGGCATTGCCTCCGCTGCCGCCTCCTGTGGGCAGCTGTGCTGCCCTCTCCAGTGCGGCACCCGGTATTTGATATAGCAGTAGCTCCCATACTCCGTTGCCTTCTCCTCCCGCTCCAGGACAAAGCAGCCGGGCGGGACGGCCAGGGCCGTATCATCGGAGACAAAGCAGCTCTCCACCACGGGCTTGTCCAGGTTGCGGCTCCCCGTCCACATCTGAGCGCCCACCGGGCGGCCCTCCACGCTCTCCTTGGTCATGTACCGGGCCAGGGTGTCATAGTCCCGATCCCGCACATACTCCAAGTCCACCACATCCCCATAGGGCCACAGGCTGCGTATCGTCTCTATGTCCCGCTCCGTGGCATTGAGTACAATGTGATGGTGCAAGCGGGCCGCTCCGTGCTTCTCCTCGGTGGTGTAGATGTATTTCGTTACCTGTCCCCGGGCCTTGCGGTGCTCTCTCAGCTGCTTTAGAAACTTGCGCACATTCTTCACCGCCCCGGCCCGTTTGGCCGGGAGATCAGCGTCCCGGTATGTAAGGGTAAGAAAGAGATCCTTCCCCACAAAGTTTGCCGCCAGCAGCATTTCCAGCTTGCCCCTGGCCGTCTTGTCGTTCATGGCCTTTTGTGCGGCAGTGGTCATACGGGACTTTTCCGCCCTGGCCCGCTCCCCGTCCCGTGGCTCCGGGGCGGTGTATAGGATTGTTTTGACAATGCAACCCGCAGTAATGGTCTTTTTCCGCTTTGCCATATCGCCGCACCTCGTTTTGGGTATAAGAAAGAGCCAGAGCATGGCCCCATGGAGCGGGATCAACTCCCACCCGGTCACCGTTGGCTCTGGCTCAGGCGCTGCCCGGAAGGCTCCGGGACGGGCTCAGGCGCTGGCACTCTATGCGCTTGCCGTCAGTGAGGGCACCGGGACACACCCGGCTCTATTTCCTGCACTGGCCTCTCAGGGCTCCGGCAAATATTGTCCGTCTGCTGCACGGCCCCGCTCCTCTACATTCCAAGAGCAGAGCACAGTTTATACAATTCTCCCCGTGGCAGCCTGTTCAGATCATCCGCGAACAGCTGCGCACACCCTTCATCCAATTCAAGGGTAAGGGGGTCAGCGTCTTGCCGATCCGGATTCACCGTGTCCAGAGTCGTATTTCGGTACGCCTCCGCACCACGGAGCACCCCAAGGAAGTAGAACCCACGGAGCAGGAGCAGCCGTGCTGCCCGTTTGTCGGTCACTTCTGCATTGACCTGGGCAAGGGCCTCCATGACCCGCTTGCCCTCCTCCTCAAATTCAGATAGAAGCCCACCCTCCGCATAGGGGGTGTACTCGCTTAAAAAGCGCAGTTCTTCATCGGATAAGCTGTTGCTTTCCACCTGTAAAATGTAACTCATGTTAGACCGTTCCTTTCCTGTCTGGCTGGATCAGGCCCTCAGATGGTGACCATATGCGCCGTCCCAAAATAGGCACCCGCTCCGCTTTGATTGCCTGGGCCATAATAAGCCCCGCCAGGGCCTCCAGTTCGTTTTCCTGCACTTCCTGGACGATGACATATCCATAGCTCCACAAAGGCACAAGAGCGCCCACAGAGGCCGCAGGAAGCCTCAGCACCACCCGGTGGACATGGTATCCATGCCCATCCCCGGCCCACTCTGTGGCCCGGATATAGGGTATCTTATGGCCCATCATCCGCTGTACCTTTCGCAGCCAATCCATGAGCTGGAGGTCTGCCAGTTTGACAGACGGGGCCCTTGTCTCCGGGCCGTAGGTCAGCGTCACCAGCTGCGCCCCGTCCCGGAAGTTGGCAGCAAGCAGCCCCTCCAGCTTCTCCCTGGATTTTCTCAGATTAAACCGCCGCTGTACGGGCCCGGTGTTCTCCCCTCTGCGTCCCATGTATGCCTCCTTACCTCCTGGAGCGGGACAGGAAAGCCCGTCCCGCTCCGGCTGTGTACGCTCATTTCACCCGTGATACCGGGTTGCCTATGTCGTTCGGGTCCCATGCCTCCAGTGGAGCGGGGCCGATACACTCCAGCATGAGCTTGGCTCCCATGCGGAAGCCGCTGATAAACCCCTGCCGCTCATACTCGCTCTCTACGGTTACCAGTGCTTCATCCAGGGTGTCGGGCATGTCCTTAGGGGTAAGGCCCACCTTCGCCAGCTCCGCATAGAAGTTATCTGTGCTGTTCTTGGCGCTTTTCAGGTTCAGGGCGTCTGCATCCAGTGTGCCGGTTTGTCCGTTGGAGGCCAGCAAAAGGGCCTCAATCATTCTGAAATTCAAGTTGACAATCTCCCCCTGCCCCGGTAAAATAGGGGCGTGAAATATAGGCTTTGCCGCTTTGTTTCACTCGCCGTTGGGGTGTTGCTACCACCTCAGCGGCTTTCTTTTTGCCCTGTACAAGCCTCTGCTTGTCCCTGCGGAGCGGGACAAGTTGTCCCAGCTGCTTGTCCTTCCGGGCCTCTGTCTGCTCCCAGGCTCTGGAGTGAGCCAGATGGATCAGCAAGGCCGACACGGCCACGCCGCCCACCAGAACGGCCATACCGCCCTGGGCCTCTGCCAGACCATCAGCACAGGCCCCAAGGCCCAGGATCAGGCAGAAGGCAGCGCCCTCCAATGTGGATGACCTCACGCCCTCACCCGCTCCCCGGTGTAATTCTTGTAGCGGATGGGCTGAGCCGTTCCCTGGTTTGCCAGGTAGTCAAAGACCAAATCCACATTGACCAGCTTTTGAACCCCCGCCTGGACAACGGGAATTTCTCCGCTGCGGATCAGCCCTCGGATAAAGTTCAGCGTGATCCTGGTGTCCGGATCCTGAGCCTTTAACTCGGCCATGACCCCCTCCGCGTTTCTCATCCTGGGTAATGCTGCCATGGTGATACCTCCTTTGTTTGGTGTCCAAGTTGGACACATTTTATTGGGCTTGTCCATTGGTTTCTCCCGCTTCGCCGGGTACTTTGATGGTAAACAGATCATCAAAAGCCATTCCAAGGGCCTTGCTGATACCCACGGCAGTTTTTGGAGTAACCCCACGCCCCAGCTCTGCCCGAATGACAGATGAGTGAGGAACACCCGCCTTGCGGGCCACATCAGTTTTGTTAAGCCCTAAAAGAATCCGTGTTCTGGCAATCAGCTCCCCATTAGGGATAATTTCCGTCCGTGTCTGCATATTATCGCCTCCTTTTCTTAAAAATATCATGTATAATTTTATTTGTCAAGTATTCTTTATATTTTTAGTCATAGTTATTTTTGTTGACTTTCGTTGACTTACAATGTAGAATGTTCACAAAGGGGGTCGTGATATGGATAATTTTTCTGAATATTTAGAGTCTTCTTTTTCAAAACGGCTTAAATTATTGCGACAAAAAACAGGAATGACACAGCGACAAGCAGCTGAAAAAATAGGCGTAACCGCTGCCTCTCTTTCTGCTTATGAAAATGAAATTCAAAAACCATCCATTGAAGTTGTAATTAACACTGCTCTTGCCTTTAATGTTTCATTTGGATGGCTCTGCGGCTTTTATGATGATGATGATAGCAATATCCCTATTTTGCGAATGCGGACAGCATTAAATATTTTTCTCTCTATGGTTTCTGTTGGTGCAATATCTATTTCTTCATGCAACGAGGACACAACCACACTTACTGTCACTGGAAAAGCCAAAGAATATTGTGATGCAGTCAAACGCATTTCAGAATGGGACACAAAAAACCCATATTGGAATCCGATTCTAGGGACTATTACTGATGACTACGCAAAAAAACTTGTAGCTGAATATATATCTCAGGCCAAATAATAAAACCCGCCCCGGCGCTGCTAACACCGGGACGGGCAAGACGCAACAGACCCCACAGACAAATATAGGCCCTGTATGCCCTTTTATTGTACCACACGGGGCCTGGAAATGGAAGGAGAAAAACCATGCCCACCATCACCAAACGGGGCGACACCTACCGTATTCGGGCATACTGCGGCTACGATGCCCACGGGAAGCAGGTCACCCGCTCCACCACCTGGAAGCCCGCTCCGGGCATGACCCCCAAGCAGATTGAAAAGGAGCTTCAGCGTCAGGCGGTGCTGTTCCAGGAGAAGTGCTCCGGCCAGGGCTGGGGCGGCTCCATCAAGTTTGAGACATTCTGTAAGCAGTGGTTTGAGGAATACGCAGCGCCAAACCTCCGCCTGCGCAGCGTGGCCCGTCTCCACCAGCTGGAGGAGCGCACCTATGCCGCCCTGGGCCATATCCGCCTGGACAAGCTGACTCCCCGGCACATTCAAGCCTTTATCAACGACCTGGGCAAACCTGGGATCAGCCAGCGGGAGAGCCGTTCCCGCTCCAAGATTGACCTTGCGGCCTACCTGGAGGAGCGGGACATATTGCAGAAAGACCTTGCCGCTATGGCCTCTCTCAGCCGCTCCACGGTGTCCAGCGCCTGCCGGGGGGAGTATGTCTCCCTCCAGACCGCAAAGCAGCTGGCAAAGGCTCTGGGCCAGGACTACGCCGCCCTCTTTGATACCACGGCGGCAAAGGTGTCCCTGTCCCCCAAGACGATCCGAAATTACCATGGTTTTGTGTCCTCTGTGCTGAGCTACGCCGTGCGCATGGGCATGATCCAGCACAACCCCGCTCAGAATGTGACCTTGCCCCACCCTGAGCACAAGGAAAAGGAGTGCTACTCCCTGGAGGAGGCCCAGGCTTTTCTGGACAGCCTGGAGAGCGCCCCCATCAAATACCGCACCTTCTTTGTCCTGGCGATCTATGGAGGCTTCCGGCGCGGGGAGCTGCTGGGCCTGGAATGGCCCGATCTGGATTTTGAAACCTGTGTGATCCGGATTCGCCGCACCAGCCAATACCTGACGAGCAAAGGGACATTCACCGACACCACCAAGACGGTACAGAGCCAGCGGGCCTTAAAGCTGCCCGCCGTGGTCTTTGATGTGCTGCGGCAGTACCGGGCCGCTCAGGCCCAGGAGCGGCTTTCCCTGGGGGATCAGTGGCACGACACCCAGCGTCTTTTTGTAAACGCCTTTGGAGAGCCTATGCACCCCAACACCCCTTATCACTGGCTCAAGGTTTTCTGTGAGCAGACGGGGCAGCGCTTCCTGGGGATTCACCAATTCCGGCACCTGAACGCCTCGCTGCTGATCAACAGCGGCGCAGATATCCGCACCGTGTCCGCCTCCCTGGGACATTCCCAGGTAACCACCACCCTCAATATCTACGCCCACACCTTTGCAGAGGCCCAGGCCCGGGCGGGTGAGGCCGTGGCTGCCGCCCTGGATTTTGGAGGCAGGCGGAAATCCCAGGGCAGTGCATGAGGAAACCATCTATCATAAACACCAGGAGCGGGAGCAGCTGCCACGAAGATCAAGGCCACTGTCCCGCTCCTTCCTTGTGTCCCAGTTGGACACATTGCCTCCCTTCAGGAGCAAAAAATAAGAGCGCCCACCCCGGGAGCTCCATGGAAATTTGCCACGAATTTTGCCATTTTAACGACCATCACGACCAAGTAACGACCAAATCGCCGCAACGACCACAAAAGCAAAACCCCGGAACCCTGTCATTTCAAGGGTTTCCGGGGTTTTTAAGCTGGTGCGGCTGACGGGAGTCGAACCCGTACGCCCATACGGACACAAGCACCTCAAGCTTGCCAGTCTACCAATTCCAGCACAGCCGCAAAGCGCGGTTTTTTCAAACCGCTAGATTATTATACTGTCCCGAAGCCAATTTGTCAACGGGATTTTTCCAGATTCGTCCGGATCAGTCGTCCTTTTTCTCCTGCTGCTCCCAAATCGCCGCTTGCTCCTTGAGCAGTTCCTCCCGCAGCTGCAGGGTATCCCACTCCCGATTGGTCTCAGTGAGCACAGCCTTCAACGGAATAGGGGGAAGTTTGGCCAAACGGATTACCTCCAGGACCTGGTGAAGGAGGGCCTGATTCAAGCCACAGAACACCAGCATGGCCTCCGGAATGGCCTCCGGGACCGACTCCGGAGCCGGGGCGTCCTCCCCTTTTCCTTGAGCCAGCTTCTCCAGGGATACATGATACTGCTCCGGGCTTACCGGACGCATTCTCATCCGCAGCATAGCAAAAATCTGACGCAGCTTGGAAAACTCCGGACCGGAGCAATTGTACATCAAAATGATCCCTGATCTCATTGGTTGACATCCTTTCCTTATGGGGCGGGCCCCTTGCCCGCCCCACTTTTATTCCTTTTCTGCGTTAAATCTGGTCCAGAGCCTGACCGATATCCGCGATCAGGTCGGCAGCATCCTCGATGCCGCAGGACATACGCACCAGGTCTGCGGTGATTCCCGCCGCAACCAGCTCCTCGTCATTCATCTGACGGTGGGTGGCGGAAGCGGGATGGAGGCAGCAGGTCCGGGCATCGGCCACGTGGGTCTCAATGGCGGCCAGCTTTAGGTGCTTCATGAAGGCTTCTGCCGCCTTCCGGCCTCCCTTGACGCCAAAGGACACCACTCCGCAGGTACCGTTCGGCATATATTTTTGGGCCAACTCGTAGTATTTATCCCCCTCCAGGCCGGGATAGGTGACAAAGCTGACCTTGGGGTGATTTTTCAAGAATTTAGCCACAGCCAAACCATTTTCGCAGTGGCGGGCCATACGGACATGGAGGCTCTCCAGGCCCAGATTCAACAAAAATGCGTTCTGGGGAGACTGGATGGAACCGAAATCACGCATGAGCTGCGCAGTGCACTTGGTAATAAAAGCTCCGCCCTGACCGAATTTTTCCGCATAGGTAATGCCATGGTAGCTATCGTCCGGCGTGCACAGTCCAGGGAACTTGTCCGCATGGGCCATCCAGTCAAACTTTCCGCTGTCTACAATACAACCGCCCACACCGGCTCCGTGGCCGTCCATATACTTGGTGGTGGAGTGGGTGACAATGTCGCAGCCCCACTCAAAGGGCCGGCAATTGATGGGGGTGGCAAAGGTATTGTCTACAATCAGAGGCACTCCATGGTCATGGGCTGCTTTGGCAAAGCGTTCAATATCCAAAACCGTAAGGGCGGGATTGGCGATGGTCTCCCCAAAGACCGCCTTGGTGTTGGGGCGGAACGCCGCCTCAAGTTCCTCATCCGAGCAGTCAGGCTCCACAAAAGTAAAATCAATGCCCATCTTCCGCATGGTGACGTGGAACAGGTTATAGGTACCTCCATAGATGGTAGAAGATGCCACCACGTGGTCCCCACAGTTGGCAATGTTGAAGATGGCATAGAAATTGGCCGCCTGGCCGGAGGAAGTGAGCATCGCTGCGGTACCGCCCTCTAACTCGCAGATCTTGGCCGCTACCATATCATTGGTGGGGTTCTGAAGACGAGTATAGAAATATCCGCTGGCCTCCAGGTCAAAAAGCTTGCCCATATCTTCACTGGTGGCATATTTAAACGTGGTGGACTGGATGATGGGAATTTGTCTGGGCTCCCCATTTCCGGGGGTGTAGCCGCCCTGGACGCACTTGGTATTGATGGAATAATCACTCATCGAAAACGCACCCTTCTTTCTCTTGCTGTTTGGTCAAACGGGAAATCCCCGTAGTCAGCACAAAATATGTTATTTAAGATACCGTTTACCGTCCCATTTGTCAAGTGGATGGCGCTCCAGGAAGGACGGGCTCTGTGAGAACGGCTTCCTCCGGACGGAGAAGCTGATGACTGCGATAGTTGGCCATATATCCTTCCGATATAATCTCCACCGACTCTACTCCCTCCAGCTGTGACAGGGTAAGTACAATGCAGTAGTCGGCCAGGGTAAGGGATACATCCGTCAAGCCCCCATATTGCTCTGACAGACCAATCCGTAGATTTCCCGGCTCCTCCTCATCCCAATCCCACCACTGGAAGGTCAGTCCTTTGGGAAAAGGGGACATCAGTCCCTCTGTACTGGGACCGTTCAACAGCGCCTGGACCAATTCGCCTGGTGTAGGTTCCGCTGTCTCCTTTTTTGCCCCGCTTCCCCCATAGGGTTCACTGGCCAATGCCGGACCATGACTGACGTTGGAATCCGTCATAAAATAAAGCTGATAGCCCTCCTGCTTTTCCGGACGGCTACAACTACTCCCCACCAGCAGCCAGGCGGCCAGAACTAAAAGCATGATTTTCCCTCTCATATGCTTTCCTCCTGATCCTGAGGCTGCTCCCGGGGGAAGCCCACGGTAAAGATGCTCCCCTCCGGATTGCGGCGGCGGGCAGTCACCCACCCGTCGTAACGACGGACCGTGTCCCGCACAATGGACAGTCCCAGTCCCGTGCCGCCTGCGGCTCTGGACCGCGCCTTATCCACCCGGTAAAAACGGTTAAATACCTTGGGCAGGTCTTCTTCCGGAATGCCCACCCCGGTGTCAGACACCTCTAGCAGCACCTGATCCCCGTCTTTTTGGACGGAAACATACACATAGCCGCCGGAGAAATTATATTTAACTGCATTTTCAATGAGATTGAAGGCAACCTGGTAGAGATCATCCTCGGTACACCGGATGATACATCCGCTTTTCCATTCCGTCTGGATGGTAACTCCGGCCGCATCCGCCACCGGCTGCAGCATGGTCACCGCCCGCTGGGTCACCTCGGCCACATCCACCGGAACTGTCTTTCCTGCCGGCAGACTGTCCAACCGGGTCAGTGCCAGCAAGTGTTCTGTGATACGGGTCAGTCGCTCCGCCTCTGTGCCGATGTCAGAGACAAAATCCCGCACCGTCTCCTGATCCATCTGCTGATTTTGCAAAATGGAGTCCGCCAGCAGCCGAATGGAGGCCAGGGGCGTTTTCAATTCATGGCTGGCATCGGAGACAAACCGACGGCGCACCTCCTCGGTGGTCTGTAATCGGTCTGTGAGCTGGTTAAACTCCTCCGCCAGCTGAGCCAGTTCATCCCGTCCTGCCGGCTGGAGCCGGTGCCCATACTCCCCTTCCCCCACGATCCGAATGGCGCTGAGCAGGGCTGCCATCCGGGCCGTCAGCATTTTGGAAAAGATCCCGCTCATCACAAGGATAACCACTGCAATGACCAGAGAAATGGTACGCAAATTTTGCTGTAGGCTCTGTAGTAAAGCGCCCTGAGCCTCATCCACCTCCAGGGCATACACCGCCCCAATAATCATACCCCGGTAGACAATGGGACAGGCCGCGGTGGAGACAAACACCTGATTGACATAGTGGGAATATGCCACGTCATTTCCTCTCAGAGCTAAAACGATCTCCTGGTACAGAGCATACCGATACTTCTGTTCCTCCGTCTTCTCCTCTGGAGGGGTTTTCCCCTCCCAGTCATCGGTCAAACTGTCGTACAGCACCAGACCGGCCGGATCGGTGACCAGGATATGCTTTAGGCCCATGTCATCCAGCATGTTCATGACCCGCACCACCTGATCTTCTGTCAGCGACTCCAACTCCATCAGCGTGGAGGCAATCACTGCGGTCTGGCTTTTCAGGCTGTCCCTCTTGGAGGCAAACAGCAGATCCTGGGAGGCCAAGACGGGGTACGTATTTAACAGCACCAGCACTACGGCAAAGATCACCAGATAGCTCATGGCGTACTTTGCCTGGAGGGAGTCAAAAAAGGGCACTTTTTTCCTCTGTTTCTTCTCATCACTCTGGCCCATCTGTCTCCCTCCTTTCGTCCAGTCCGGCTGCCCTTATTTCTCCCGCTCCTCGCCGTGGCTGGAGAGGTAGTAACCTACCCCCCACTTGGTCCGGATGTACTCGGGGTTTGCCGGGTCCAGCTCCAGCTTTTCCCGCAAACGACGGACATGGACGTCCACCGTACGGTAATCGCCGATATACTCGTAGCCCCACACCACATTCAGCAGGTTTTCCCGGCTGTATACCCGACCGGGATTGCGCATCAGCAGCTCCATCAGATCAAATTCCTTGGCGGTCAGCTCCACGATCTTGCCGTCCTTCCAGGCCGAGCGCTCCCCGGTATCCAAACGGATATGTCCCAGAACCAGCTCACTGTCTGACCTCTTTTTCTCCTTTTCCGCCGCTCCAGCCCGTCTTAACAGGGCCCGAACCCGGGCCTTCAGTTCTAAAATATTAAAGGGCTTCGTAATATAATCATCGGCTCCACATTCAAAGCCCATGATCTTATCCGAGTCCTCCCCCTTGGCCGTGAGCATGATCACCGGCACGTTGGAAAACTCCCGGATACGCATGCAGGCTTGCAGGCCGTCTACCTTGGGCATCATCAGGTCCAGTATAATCAGATCAAAGCCGCCTTCCCGAGCCATCTCCACCGCCTGTTCCCCGTCATAGCCGGTCTCCACCTGATAGCCCTCGTGCTCCAAATTAAATTTAATTCCCTTGACCAGCACCTGCTCGTCATCTACAACCAGTATTTTTGCCATACGAAATTACTCCTTACTTCTGCTCTGGCTCCTGGATCTCCACCGTCACATAGTCCCGCAGTCCCGAAAGAATCCCAGCTCCAATGCCGCTCACATTGTCCAGCTCCTCAACGCTCTCAAAAGGCCCATGCTCCTCCCGATAGGCTACAATATCCTGGGCCCGCTTCTCCCCGATTCCGGGCAGGCGTTCCAAATCAAGGGCACTTGCCGTATTGATATTGATTTTCTCCCCTTCCAGCAAGCTCTGAGGCTTCTCCTGCTTATCGTCTGAGGACACATCTTCTCCGGGGACACGTTCCGCCATGGACGTAGAGGCCGTGGAAACCGATGCGGTAACCGTTACTGTATAGGGTTCTGTTTGTCTCTGCGTTGCGAAAAACCACCCGCCGGTAAACAGCACAAAGGCAGCTGTGAGTCCCAGAGCCACCTTTTCATACCGGGATATTCCAGCCATCTTGCTCCCTCCGCTCTTGCAGACTGCCCCGTCCTTTGATATAATATGTAGTAATCCTGTTTATTTTTTCAATCATTCCACCAGATAGTATATCATACATACGAGGATTTTCCTATGAAAAAATATCGTCTTTTCTCTCTCCTCCTTCTCATCCCTCTCCTGGTCTCCTCCTTTGCGCTGCCGGCTGCCGCGCTGGAGGACCCGGATTTAAAATGTACCCACGCCATTCTTTATGACGCCAATTATGGGGAGACCCTCTACGATAAGGATGCCAACGAAAAGGCCTATCCTGCCAGCATCACCAAAGTAATGACCGCTCTTTTGGTCCTGGAGGCCATGGATGCCGGGCAGTTCTCCCTCAGCACCCCCGTCACCGCCGGGGACACCGCTCTACAGGGGCTGACCGGAGACTACTCCACCGCCAACATAAAGGTGGGGGAAACGTTAACGGTGGAGCAGCTGCTGTACTGCCTCCTGCTCCCCTCCGCCAACGAGGCGGCCAACATTCTGGCTGTGGCCGTGGACGGCTCCATTGAGGACTTTGTCTCCCACATGAACCGCCGGGCGGGGGAACTGGGCTGCCAGGGCACCCACTTTACCAACCCCCATGGACTGCACAACGATGAGCATTACTCCACTGCCTATGATATCGCGCTCTACATGAACGCGGCACTACAGTATGACACCTTCCGTACCATCATCGGCACCCCCAGCTACCGGGTGCCCGCTACCAACCTGTCTGAGGAGCGGCTGTTTTACAACTCCAACGCCCTCATTTCCAACTGGAATTACTACGGCTACGTCTACGACAAGTGTATTGGGGGCAAGACCGGTTCCACCGACGAGGCAGGCCGCTGTCTGGTTGCCGCGGCCGAGGACGGCGACACTCTTCTGATCTCCGTGGTCTTGGGCTCCGGCGTTATCTCGGTGGACGGAGTGGATAAGCAGGGACAATTTTACGAGAGTTCCCGGCTGCTCAAGTGGGGGTTTTCCAATTTTGAGCGGGTCACCATTACCAAAGACAACGAACCGGTGGATAAAGTTGCTGTGACCCTCTCCCGGCAGGCAGATGAGGTAAATGTCAAGCCCCAGGGCTCTATCACCCGCACCCTGCCTAAGGACATGGATTTGGATCTCATTGAAACAGAGATCAATCTCACTTCCACTGTGGTAGAGGCCCCTGTGGAGGAGGGACAGCTGCTGGGCACCATGAAACTCACCTACGAGGGCGAGGTTTTGGGCGTGCTGGACCTGGTGGCCGTCAACTCGGTGGAGCGATCGGAACTGCTCTATAAGAAGGCCCAGTTCATTTCCTTCTTCCAGCACTCCGGTGTTAAGTTGGCCTTGGCCCTGGTTTTCCTGGTGGTGGCCGTAATTCTGCTGAAGGTACTTGTCCTCCGGAAACGCCGCCGCTATTACAGCGGAGCGGGCAGCGCCCGGCGCCGGGGCAATTACCGGGGGACCCGGCGGTAAGACAGATTGTTCTACGAAATAAAAACAGGCGCGGTGATTGTCTTCACCGCGCCTGTTTTTATTTTCTTATTGGGAGAGCGCCTGCTTGAGTGCCTGGGCAATCTGGTCAGGGCAGGAGGTAGACTTGAAGCCACACCGAATCCCTTCCAGCCGTTCCACGGCATCCTCCACCTTCATTCCCCTCAGCAGAGAGGACAGGCCCTTTAAATTTCCTTCGCAGCCGCCCACTACCGTTACCGATTGGATGATCCCGTCCTCCACCTGGATGGTAAAGCGCTGGGAACAAACCCCTCGGGGCTTATAGGTTATTGTCAACATGATTCCCACCTTTCCCCCTGATTGTAGCATTCTCTCCGGGAAAAGGCAAGAGACCGTCAGGCCCGGCGAATTTCCAGCTGCAGGCGGTCCGCAATCATGGCGATAAACTCAGAGTTGGTGGGCTTACCCTTGGCGTTGCTGACCGTATAGCCAAAATACTTCTGCAGCGTCTCCAAATCCCCGCGATCCCAGGCCACCTCAATGGCGTGGCGGATAGCCCGCTCTACACGGCTGGCTGTGGTGTTAAACCGTTTGGCCACTTCGGGATACAGCACCTTCGTCACCGCATTGATGACATCCATGTCCGCCACCGCGATCAAAATGGCCTCCCGCAAATACTGATAGCCTTTAATATGGGCCGGCACTCCCACTTCATGGATAATTGCAGTGACCTGAGTCTCCAGATCTACATTCTTTTCCTCCCTTCCCTGGCTGCTACGTTCCCCCGCGGTCACCTGCCGAATCCGCTCACAGATTGCCTCCGCCCGGCAGGGCTTGGTGATGTAGTAGTCCGCCCCTCGCTCGGCCGCTACCTGAACAATATTGCCCCGAATATAACTGGACATCACCACAACTTTGGGCCTGTGTTCCAATTTTATCAGCTCGTCCAGTACCTCCAGTCCATCCATACCGGTCAGTACAATTTCCATGACCACCGCGTCCGGCCGCAGCTCTTTGGCCATTTGAACCAGCTGAGCGCCATCCCCCGTTTGACCAACCACCTGGATGTCTGTCTCCTTCTCCAGGCATGTGGCTAGCCAAGACCGGGCTTCCTCCCCCACATCGGCAAGCAAGACTCGTTTTACCATCTCCACTGCAATTCCTCCCAACTTACAACACAACAATTATCATCTGTTCCCCTTCCGGGATATTCCTCGATCAACCACCTATAATGTATCATAATCAGACATTCCGCGCAAGATAAAATTACCATTTTTTCCCAAAAATTACCTCCTAACTTTTCGACATTTTACGACGTTTTTCGCCCTTTTTATTCACTTTTTTCTCTTTTTCCAAAAAGGGCGGGGACTTTCGCCCCCGCCCTGATTCCCTTCGGCCTGCCAGTTATATCTTAATTACTTCCAGCTGCCTTACACATGGTTTCCGCTAAGATCCCGTAGCCACGGGTTGGATCATTCACCAGTACATGAGTCACCGCGCCCACCAATCGGCCATCCTGTAAAATGGGCGACCCACTCATCCCCTGGACAATTCCTCCGGTGGCCTCCAACAGTTCCGGATCGGTCACCTGAAGCATGAGACTGCGTGTACCATCGGCATCCGAGGAGATGTGGGTAATATTCACATCAAATTCCTCCACCTGGTTCCCTCGGACGTTGGACAAAATGGTGGCAGCACCTGTGTGGATATCCTTTCGAGACGCCACTTCCACCGGCTGTTGTTCCACTAACGGCTCAGGCACTGCCAAGTTTCCAAAGATTCCCCGATCCGTATTGGCATATAAGGTGCCCAGGTCTTGACTGAGATCAAACTGGCCGTGGAGCTCTCCGGGTTCCCCGCTCAGTCCCCGTTTGACATCCGATACGGAGGCCCCCATGATGCTGCCCGACTCCAAGGGCATGAGCATGGCGGTATCCACATCGTTGATTCCATGGCCTAAGGCCGCAAACACGCCGCTGCTGGGATCATAGAAGGTCATTGTCCCAATGCCGGCCATAGAATCCCGCAGCCAGACACCCAGCTGATAGACTCCCTGGCTGTTCTCCACCGCCGCTGCGGTCAGCTGCACCTGCTTTTGTCCCCGCATCGCCTGAATGGTAATGGGTTCTCCCTCCTGCTGGGCCACCACATTTTGTACCTGTTCAATGGTGTCCACCTCATCTCCATTCAGGTGGGTTATGACGTCACCCGCCTTCAGTCCGCTGTCACGCCCTGGGTAGCAGGCCCCTTTTTCCGTTTCCACTGGAGAAAGGCCCACCACCAGTACGCCATCGGAAAAGAGTTTGATGCCTACTGCCCGTCCCACCGGGATCACACGGCTGCCTACCTGCGTGGTTGTGCTCACCTGACTGGCCGTTCTGGGCAGCTCCAGCTCCACGGGCGCCGCCGCCTGTACCCAGCGTCCCTGGTCTCCCGCCAGGCAAACCGCCAGCACCAGGCACAGCAGCGCCATGGCTGCCGCTCCAAAGCCAGGGCCACCTTTTTGTTTTGGCTCCTGTTCCACTCTTCCACCCCCCGTTTCATAACAAAAGGCGAACGGCACGTTTGCCGTCCGCCCTTCCATTATGGCCGGGGATACGCCCCTTCAACCGTGGGGAGCCCTTCCAGTCTTTCCAGTTCTACTGCCACTTCTCCTTACTCCGCAGGCAATGGAAGAAATCTCGTTCCCCTTTTATCCAGGGTTGGGATTCTTTTCGTGCTCCGTCTTACAGATGCTCGCTCCACTCATTCTCCCGGAAGCCTACCAGCACAAAATCATCCCCCACTAAAATGGGCCGTTTGACCAGCATGCCGTCGCTGGCCAAAAGCTCCAGCTGCTCTTCCTCGCTCATCTGGGGCAGCTTATCCTTCAGACCCATGGATTTATAGAGCTGTCCGGAGGTGTTAAAAAATTTTTTTAACGGCAGACCGCTCTCCTTTTGCCAGATCCGCAGTTCCTCCACCGTGGGGCGCATTTCCTTGATATGACGGTCCTCGTAGGAAGAGGAACGTTCATCCAGGAATTTTTTTGCCCGCTGGCAGGTACTGCATTTGGGGTATTCTACAAACAGCATACAAACACCGCTCCTTTTTTTCTTTGCCCCATCCTACCATGTTTTTCCGTGCAATGCAATCCATTTGCATTCGTCCGGTACTTTTCTCCTCCCAGTGTCTCCAACACGGAAAACTCTATACAAAAACCGCCTGCTTTTTTCAAAGCAGGCGGTCTTTTTCAACATTTAAATGGAGATCACACTTGGTTGTCCGGTTCTTTTTCTTCCGCGCTTTCCTCGGGTACGTCTTCCACAACCGCTTCTTCTACCACATAAATATCGCTGTCCTCCGGCTCCTCTGCACCGTCCCCGGCAGCCTTGAGCTCAGCAATGCGGTCATTATTGGCTTCAATGGCCGCTCTGGCCGCTGTAATTTTTTCGCAGGCAGCAGCATAGGCGCCATCAGGAGCCATACCCTTTTCTGCATAATACAGCTTCCCGATCTCTACATACGCCTTCTTGATGCTGTCCTCCTCGGCCATATTGGAGGTCTTCAGCTTGGCGATCTCAGCCAGGCGCTTGGACTGGGCCACACCAGCCTGGGCAAGATCAGTGGCCTTCTCTTTAAAATTATCAAAAAATCCCATGTTGTTACCTCCTGAGTCCATACGGTTTCCCGTTTGATAGCTTCATTCTATCCTATTTCTCAGGTCCACGCAAGGTGATTGCAGGCGATTTAATCAATTTTTCATCTTCCGGCAAAAGCAAAGGGCGGCAGGCCTGTCGCCCGCCGCCCCTGGCAGAAAATTCTTACTGATGGATGCCCCGGTTCTGATCGCCCTCGGGATTGACGCCGAACTCGTAGTCGTTGCCGGGCAGGATGGCATTGAGAATGATACCCGCCAGAGCGGCAATGGCCAGACCGGTCAGGGTAACGGAGGTCCCGGCCACCACAAAGGTCAGGCCGGAAGAGAAGCCCAGTCCACACACCAGGATGACAGCCGCAATGATCAGGTTGCGGGACTTGGTCAAATCCACGTTATTCTCCACGATGTTCCGCACGCCGATGGCCGAAATCATACCGTAGAGAATGAAGGACACTCCGCCCACGATGGCAGAGGGCATGGAGCCGATGATATCGGCCATCTTCGGAATGAAGGAAAGGATGATGGCATAGACAGCCGCCAACCGAATGACCCGGGGATCATGGACCTTGGACAGCACCAACACGCCCGTATTCTCGCCATAAGTGGTGTTAGCGGGGCCGCCAAACATGCCGGCCAGAGCGGTGGCAATACCATCGCCCACCAAAGTGCGGTGCAGCCCGGGCTTCTGGATGAAGTTTTCTCCCACCGTGGCGGAGATGGCGGACATGTCGCCGATATGCTCCATCATGGTGGCCAGAGCAATGGGGGCCATGACCAAAATGGCGGTCAGATCAAATTTCGCGATCTGGAACGGAGGCAGTCCCAGGATACTGGCCTGGGCCACAGCGGTGAAGTCCATCAGCGGCTTCACTCCGCCCGCACCGTCGGAAATGGTGACACCGCAGGCGTTCATGATGAGGGCAGCGATGTAGGAGATGATCACACCCATCAGGATGGGGATGATCTTAAACATTCCCTTGCCCCAGATGTTGAAGATAATGATGGTAGCCAGGGCGATCAGGGCCAGAGGCCAGCAGGTGGAGGCGTTGCTCACGGCAGAGGGAGCCAAAGTCAGGCCAATGCACACGATGATGGGGCCGGTAACCACCGGGGGCAGGAAGCGCATGACCTTCTTCACGCCCACCACACGGATGATGAGCGCCAGAACCAGATACAACAGGCCGGCCACCACGATGCCGCCGCAGGTGTAGGCCAGCTTGTCCTGGGGGGACATGGCGGCATAAATCCCGGTATTCAGATTTGCCATGGTGTTAAAGCCGCCCAGGAAGGCAAAGGAGGAGCCCAGGAAGGCGGGCACTTTAAACTTTGTGCACACATGGAAAAACAGAGTGCCGATACCGGCAAAAAACAGGGTGGTCTGGATGTCCAGAGGCAGGCCGTACTGCTGCACCAGAATGGGCACCAAAATGGTGGCCCCAAACATGGCGAACATGTGCTGCAGACCCAGGATCAGCATCTTGGGCGTGCCCAGCTGGCGGGCATCCCGAATCGGTTGATTTGGATTCATCTTCATTTCTCCCTTCTCACATTCACACGCACAAAAAAAGACAATCACTTACTCTGTGATTGTCTCATGCCTCCGAAAAAGAAGACGCCGCCCCTACCATCAGCCTATCCTGGTAATTTTTGACGGCCATGGCAGTTCTCCCCTTTCATGTTTCGACTCATCATAGCAGAATCTTCCCCTATACGCAAGAGGAAATAAAAATTTTGTTGTTTTTTGCAAAAAAGGCGAAAGATTTTTTCCCAAAACAGGCCTCCTTGTGGGTTCCGCTCATTGACTTTTCTCTCCGATATGGATAAACTATATCTGATTTTCTTCTGTGAGCATAGCACCGGCCCTCCGAGCAGGAAGGCTGTTTGATTGCAGACCCGTTTTACTTCCACTTATAAAAAGAAAAGGAGCGACCCCTCACATGAAACAGCCTTTTGTCTCCCTGGAACAGCTCCAGGAAATCGTCCGGCAACACCCCACTCCCTTCCACCTCTATGATGAGAAGGGCATTCGGGAAAATGCCCGTGCCTTGTACAAGGCCTTCTCCTGGAATCCCGGCTTCCGGGAGTATTTTGCCGTGAAAGCTACCCCCAACCCCCAGATTCTGAAAATTCTAAAGGAAGAGGGCTGTGGGACGGATTGCTCCTCCCTCACCGAGCTGATGATGGCTCAGCGCTGCGGCTTCCATGGAGAGGAGATCATGTTCTCCTCCAATGATACTCCCGCTGAGGAGTTCCATCTGGCCCAGGAGCTGGGAGCTACCATCAACCTGGATGATATCACCCATGTGGACTTTTTGAAGAATACTCTCGGTTATATTCCAAAACGTATCTCCTGCCGGTATAATCCCGGCGGCACCTTTACTCTGGGTGCCTCCGAGGAGGGCTTCCAGGTCATGGACAACCCCGGCGACGCCAAATACGGCATGACCCGCCCCCAGATGACCGAGGCCTTCCGCCGCTTGAAGGAGCTGGGTGCGGAGGAGTTCGGCATCCACGCCTTCCTGGCCTCCAACACCATCTCCAACGACTATTATCCCGCACTGGCCGCCATCCTCTTCCGCATGGCCGTAGAGCTGAAGGAGGAGACCGGCTGCCACATCACCTTCATTAACCTTTCCGGTGGTATCGGCGTGCCCTACCGCCCCGACCAGCCCGCCAACGACATCGCCATCATCGGCGAAGGGGTACGGAAGGCCTATGAGGAAATTCTTGTCCCTGCCGGTATGGGTGACGTGGCCATTTACACTGAGCTGGGCCGGTTTATGCTGGCTCCCTACGGCTGCCTGGTGACCCGTGTGCTCCACGAAAAGCACATTTACAAGGACTATATCGGAGTGGATGCCTGCGCTGCCAACCTGATGCGTCCGGCCATGTACGGCTCCTACCACCACATCACTGTGATGGGCAAGGAAAACCAGCCCTGCGACCACAAATACGACGTCACTGGCTCTCTGTGTGAGAACAACGACAAATTTGCCATTGACCGTATGCTGCCCAAAATCGACATCGGCGATCTGCTGGTGATCCACGATACCGGCGCTCACGGCCACGCTATGGGCTACCAGTATAACGGCCGCCTGCGCTCTGCTGAGGTGCTGCTCCAGCCCGACGGCTCCACCCGCCTCATTCGCCGGGCTGAGACCCCTGAGGACTACTTTGCCACCGCGATCTGGGACTGAAGCCTCCACTGGGAATCCTGATTTCTGCCACAAGCCGCCGCGAAACCGCGGCGGCTTGTTTTCCGGTTGGAAGGCGGTTTTGCTATGTCAACCCTGATACTCTCCTGCGAGGTGACTTCCTATGAACATTATGGCTGAGATCGCCATTATATTTGGGATATGCCTGATCTCCGAAGGCATTGCCGCCCTTTTGCCCATTGCCCTGCCTGCCAGCGTCATCAGTCTGCTCCTGCTGCTGGCTCTGCTTTTGTCCGGTTTGATTAAGGAACGTCACATCAGCCGGGTCTGTACCTTCCTAGTGGGAAACATGGCCTTTTTCTTTGTGGCTCCCTGTGTCAGCCTCATCGAGCACCTCCCTACCCTGGCTGCTTGTCTGGTCCCATTTCTCCTCATTGCCATTTGTACCACTCCCCTGGTCTACGCCATAACTGCTTGGACAGTCCGTTTTCTCATGGCGGTCAGTCAAAAAAAGGAGGCCAACCATGATTGAAGCCCTGCTCTCCACCCCATTTTTGGGTTTGACCCTTACCTGCGCCGCCTGGTGCATCGGGATCTGGATTCAGAAAAAAACCGGACATGTCCTGTGCAACCCCCTTGTCATTGCCACCGCCCTCATCATTCTCTTTCTCTCCGCCTTTCAGATCCCCTACGAGCGCTATGCCCAGGGGGGCGATCTGATCGCCATGATGCTCGGCCCCGTCACTGCCGTGCTGGCGCTGAACATTTACAACCAGCGAAAGCTGCTGGGAAAGTATTTTCTCCCCGTATTTCTGGGGTGCTTTGTGGGGAGCGTCGTGAGTCTTGCTTCCGTTTTATTTTTGTGTCATCTTCTTCAGGTTGAAAGCTCCATCACCGCTGCCCTGCTCCCCAAAAGCGTAACCGCAGCCATTGCTCTGGCCATATCAGAGAGCCGGGGCGGCATCCCCGGCATCACTGCCGCTGCCGTTCTCATTGCCGGGGCTATGGGCGCCATGTTCGCCCCCATGTTTTCCAAGCTGTTCCGCATTACTGATCCCATTGCAGAGGGTGTAGCCATTGGAGCGGCCAGCCATGCCCTGGGCACCGCCAAGGCCATGGAACTTGGTCCTCTGCAGGGAGCTATGAGCTCCATTTCCCTGTGTCTGTGCGGAATTATGACCTCTATCCTGGTTCTTTTTCTTCCCTAACCAGTTTTCCCCTAAACTGACCAGGCCTGCAGCCAAAATAATCTGGCTGCAGGCCCTTCTTTTCCGAAGAAAAAGGCAGGAGCAGAAAACATCTGCTCCTGCCTCATTATGTTCCAATCTCTCGGCTTATTTCCGGCTGCTGAAAATTTTAGTGAGAATATCCCAGTCGTCATCGCTTACAGCTGGCGGCTGCTCCTCCTTGGCCTTCTCCTCCGCCTTGGGAGCCTCCTCCTTAGCCTGCTCTGCCTTAGGGGCCTCCTTGTTCGCCGGGGCGGAAGCAGACGCCTTCTCATCAAAGCCCGTGGCGATGACGGTAACCCGAATCTCGTCCTCCAGAGTTTCATCAAAGGCGGCACCGAAGATGATATTGGCGTCGGGATGCGCGGCCTCCTGAACCAGATTGGCGGCGGTCTCCACCTCTTCCAGGCCAATGTCCATGGAGCCGGTGACGTTGATCAACACGCCCTTGGCGCCGTTGATGGAGGTCTCCAGCAGGGGGCTGGAAATGGCCATCCGTGCGGCCTCTTCCGCCTTGTTCTTTCCGGCGGCCCGGCCCACACCCATATGGGCCCGGCCGGCATCCTTCATGACTGCGGACACGTCGGCGAAGTCCAGGTTAATAAAGCCGGTATTCTTGATCAGATCGGAAATGGACTGCACTGCCTGCTGCAACACATCATCGGCAATTTCAAAGGCGTTGACCATGGTAATCTTCTGGTCGGTGGCCAGCTTCAGCCGCTCATTGGGGATAATGACCAGAGAATCCACCTTGTTGCGCAGCTCGGCAATGCCTCCCTCGGCCTGTTTCATACGGCGCATGCCCTCAAAGCGGAAGGGCTTGGTTACCACACCCACGGTGAGCACACCCAGCTCCTTGGCGATATCCGCCACAATGGGGGCCGCGCCGGTGCCGGTACCACCGCCCATGCCGGCAGTGATAAAGACCATATCCGCATCCTCCAGGGCTTTGGAGATCTGGCTGCGGTTCTCCTCTGCCGACTTCCGGCCCACTTCAGGGTCCGATCCGGCACCCTGACCGTTGGTCAGCTTCTCTCCAATCTGGATCTTAAAGGTGGCACTGGAAACTGCCAGAGCCTGTTTATCTGTATTAACGGCGATGAAATCCACACCCTTGGTCCCCGTTTTCACCATGCGGTTGACCACGTTGTTACCACCGCCGCCTACACCAATCACCTTAATATTTACTACGCTGTCAGGACCCATATCCAATCCGAAGGCCATTGTCGTTCCTCCTATGTAAATGTCGAGGACCCCCGAAAAAACAAGAGATTGTGGGGAGGTCCCCCCAGTAAAGCCAATATTTTGTTATATTGTATCGCTCTTTTTCCGGCAGGTCAAGAGAAATTCATGCATCCCCCTAAACTTTCCAGGATTTGCCCTTATTCGGGAATAAAGATGGCTGTGGTATCCTCCTGGGTCAGGTCAAAAGTCCCCTGGATAGTTTCTCCCAGCTTCTTTTCCACTTCAACCACCGATTGCTCAAGCGCAGATAATTTATAATGAAAATCCGCGTTCAGAGGCAGCTTTACCTGAAATCGCTCCTGATACCCCATGACGATCTGTGTACTCCCCAGTTCAATAGAGGACACCTCATCCATCATCTCCAGCTGTTGCAGGTTGGACAGCAGGGACAGCAGTGCCTCCCGCTGGGGCTGCTCCGCCTGAGGCAGGGAGAGCTGCATCCCCGCACGGGGCATAATAGGCGTGATCCCTGTAACCGAAATGGCGGTATTTCCCTCCGGAGCGGGCTCCAGAAGCTTTCCCCCCACACTGATCAGCCAGGCCTCCTGGGCCACCTCTATTGAGGGGGTTCCTTCCTCCGAAGTATCTTCGCTTCCTTCTGCACCCTCCTGGTCCTCCTCTGCCAGCTGAGCCTGGGCCTGGAGGGGATCCGGGGCTTCAATCCGGGCCACAGCCTCCCACTCCGTAATGGAGATCAGGATGGTGCTGGGCAGGCCGCGCCGGATGGATACCTCCCCAATATAGGGCAGCTTCTCCCGGATGTCCTGGGCCACCTGGAACTTATTCATACGGTAGAGGTTATCTCCTATTTGGATGCCAGAGGCCTCGATCACCTGCTCCTGGGTGTAGCGGCTGTTTCCGCTGACCACAATAGTCTCCACCTGAAAAAACACCGTGGCGCCCATGGTAAGCGCTACCACCACCGCAATGGCGCACAGAATCTTAAACAGCGGCCCCAACCGGCCTCTGCCTCTTCTGCGTCTGCGTTTGTTCCTTGCTGCTGCCATAGTATTCTCCTAGGTATTTGATGCATTGAGAATTTATGATATATGCTCGATGTGGGCCCCCAACTGCCGCAGACAGCGGTCCAGCCCGTCATATCCCCGGTGGATGTGCTTCAGTCCGCACACCTGGGTGGTCCCTTCCGCCCCCAGGGCGGCTACCACCAAGGCAGCTCCTCCCCGCAAGTCGGTGCTGTGGACGCAGGCCCCGTGCAGGCCCCCCACGCCGGACACCACCGCTACCCGGCCGGCCACCTGGATGCTGGCGCCCATTCGGCGCAGCTCATCCACATGACGATACCGGTTATCAAAGATGTTCTCCACAAACATCGTGGCTCCCTCGCCCCCCGCCAAAGCTGCCATGAGAATGGCCTGGGCATCGGTGGGAAAACCAGGATATGGTGCGGTGCGAACCGGGGAAATCCCCTGCAAAGGCCCATGGCATGCCAAAGCCACTCCTCCCTGCCGGGTATGTATTTCACAGCCCGCCTCCTCCAGGCAGGCCAACACTGCCGATAAATGATTTGGGTCTATGCCCGTCAGCTCTACCTCTCCTCCAGCCGCTGCCGCGGCACACAGATAGGTCGCCGCCGCGATGCGGTCTCCCATGATGGTATACCGGGCCGGATAGAGGGGCCGTCCGCCCCGAATCACGATAGCAGTACTCCCGGCTCCCGACACATCTGCCCCCATCGCCCGGAGGAAATTTTGCAGGTCCACGATCTCCGGCTCCCGGGCCGCCCCCACAATGGTGGTGGTCCCTGGGCACCCGCAGGCCGCCAGCATGGCGTTCTCTGTGGCTCCCACGCTGGGCATGGATAGGCACAGCTCCCGCCCCCGCAACCGGCGTCCACCCCGGCAGCACAGGCACCCCTGGTCCTCCCGAATCTCCGCCCCCAGGGCCCGAAGGGCACCCAGGTGAAGATCAATGGGCCGGGGGCCCAGTTCACAGCCTCCCGGGTAGGACATCTCTGCCGTCCCCAGCCGGGCCAGCAGCGCGCCCAGGAAAATGACCGAAGAGCGCATCTCCCGCATCAGCCGGTCAGGAATTTCGCCCCGGCACAGACCGTTGGCATCTACCGTCACCGTGTCTCCGTCCCGGTCCACGCGGCACCCCAACAGGGACAGAATATCCAATGTGGCAGCCACATCACTCAAATCCGGACAGTTATGAATCACACTCCGTCCAGGCGCCAGCAGACAGGCGGCTAAAATGGGCAGCACGCTGTTTTTGGCCCCTTGGACTGCCAGGCAGCCCTCCAGAGGGTGCCCACCCTCAATTTGATAACAGTTCATGGGATAGCCTCCAATATCTCATTTCATTCAGGCTATCCTATGCAGACCTCATCAAACTGGTTTCAACCGCCTCAGCAATATTATTTCATAATTTCCCGCAGAGTCTCATAAATCTTTTCCCCTGCGTCCGGCACCGCCATGGAGGTCAGCGCCCGAACCATGGACTCCCGCCGGTCGCGCTCCCGCAGCAGCAGACTGGCCGTCTCATACAGGGAGTCCTCCACACAGTCCGCTTCCCGCAGCAGCACCGCCGCTCCCTGGTCGGCCAGGACCCGTGCATTTTTCTCCTGGTGGTTGGCGGTGACATTGGGGGAGGGAACCAGTACCGAGGGCTTGGCAATGGCCGTCAGCTCGGAGATGGTGGAGGCTCCTGCCCGGCACAGTACCAGATCGGCCGCCGCCATCACCAGGGGCATATCATAGATATACTCCCGGACCTCCACTCCGTTATCGCCCAGCTTCAGGCCCCGCCGCAGCAGCTCCTCCTTCATCCAGGCGTAATCCCGGCCCGCCCCGTGAATGTGGCGGTAGGGCGATCCCTCATAGCACTCCTTGGCGATGAAATCCACCATCTTCTGGTTCATCACCTCAGCCCCCAAGGAGCCCCAGTAGGACAACAACAGCGGCCGGTCATCGTCAAAGCCCAGCTTTGCCCGGGCCTCCTGGCGGGTGTAGCGGAAGAAATCTCCCCGCACCGGAGTACCGGTCACTACCACCTTGGAGGGGTCATCGTAGTGGGAACGGCTCTCTTCAAACCCCACCATCACCCGGTCCACCACCTTGGACAGCGCCTTTGTGGTCAGGCCGGGAACTGCGTTGGACTCATGGACTGCCGTGGGAATGCCCCGATGGGCCGCCTCGTTCACCACCGGATAGGATGCATATCCTCCCGTCCCCACCACCAGATCGGGCTTAAACTCATCCAGGATGGCCCGGGCCTGCTTCTTGGACCGCTGCATATTCACCAACGTCCCCAGGTTATGGGCGATGTCCGCCGGGGCAAAGGAGCGGTGGAAGTTGGTGATGGTCACCGAACGGATCTGGTAGCCCTCCTTGGGCACCAGTTTATTCTCCATTCCCCCGTCCGCGCCCACGAACAAAACTCGACAGCCGGGATTCTTCTCCTGGAAAATATGGGCCAGCGCCACCGCAGGATTGACATGGCCGGCGGTGCCGCCGCAGGTAAACAGGACGTTCATCAAATCACCTCATGGCGTTAATCTTTCTTCGGTGCGGGTATCTGCCTGGATATACTCAAAATAATCCCCATTTCCGCCATATGGATCACCAAGGCGGTGCCGCCGTAGCTGAAAAACGGCAGGGAAATACCGGTGTTGGGAATCAGGTTGGTGACCACTCCGATATTCAAAAATACCTGGGCGGCCAGCAAGGTTATGATGCCCACAATGGTCAGGGTTCCAAACTTATCTCTGGCATGAAGGGCCAGCCAGTAGCCCCGAAGGATGAGGAGGGCAAACAGGATGAGCACAATGGCTCCCCCGATAAACCCCAGTTCCTCCACAACAATGGGAAACACGAAGTCGTTTTCCGGCTCCGGGATGTACAAAAATTTCTGCCGGCTCTTTCCTAGTCCCAGCCCCAGCAATCCTCCCGACCCGATGGCCAGCAGGGACTGGATGGTCTGGTACCCCAAGCCTCTGGGATCCTCCCAGGGGTTCAGCCAGAGCTTAATGCGGTTGGTCATGTAGTCGGTGGCCGCGATGATCAGGGTCAGACCCAGCACCGCCAAACCGCCCGTGCCGATAAACCACCACAAATTGATTCCGGCGGCAAACAGCACCGCTGCCGCACCCACCATGATCAGAATGGTACCGGACATATGGGGCTCCAGAACCACCAGCAGCAGCACCGTTCCCAACACAGCACCATAGGGCACCAGCTCCAGAAAGCCGATATGCTCCAGGCGGTTCAGGGTACGTCCGGTGAGTGTACGGTTGGTAAACTTTCTCTTTTTTTCCGTCTCCCGCTTGGATAGTCGGGCGGCGAAGAAAATAATGACGGTGATCTTTGCAATCTCCGAGGGCTGATAGGTGGGGCCGGCAAATACAAGCATTTTCAGCCACCGCTGGGCCCCGTTGATGGTGACGCCCAAAGGTGTCAGCACCAGAACCAGGAGAAAGATGGAGCCCGCCAGCATGGGAATAGACAGGATGCGGAAGGTCTGGTAATTGATTTTGGAGATCAGATACATGATCACCAGGCCCACACCGGCAAACATGGCCTGGCGGCGAATGTAGTAAAGGGGATTATTTTGCACACTGGCACTGGAATCGTAGTAGGCGGAGGCGTAGGAGGCGGAAAAGACCATGATCAGCCCGATGCCCACCAGCATGAGGGTCAGCATCAGGAAGGGCAGATCCATGGGGCCCCGGGCCAGCTGTTCCTCCATCGTGAGGTCGCGTTTTGGTTTTCTGGCCATGGATCTACCTCCTTGCCGGTTTCCAAACTCATTACATGGGGTAGCGGTTCATCACCCCAATAAACGCAAGAACACACAGGACCAACGTAGCGCCGGAGAACACGCAGAACAGCTTGGTCTCGCTCCAGCCACCCAGCTCCAGATGGTGATGGAGGGGGGCCATACGGAAAAAGCGCTTGCCGTGGGTCTTCTTAAAGTAGGCCACCTGGATGATGTCGGAGAGCACCTCCACCACATACACCAGGCCCACAATGGGGATGACCAGGGGAATATCCAGCGCAAAGGCCAGACCGCACACCATTCCTCCCAGGAACAGGGAGCCTGTATCCCCCATGAACACCTTGGCGGGATGGAAGTTATAAATGAGGAAGGCAGACAAACCGCCCGCCAAAGCGGCGGCTACCACAGCCACATCTGTTTTCCCATACCAGGCGGCCACCGCCACATAGAACAGGGACACGGGGATGGTAACCCCGGTGGCCAGGCCGTCAATGCCATCGGTGAGGTTGACGGCATTGACGGTGCCCACCATAACAAATGCCGCAAACACCATGTACACCACCCAAGGCAGGATCAGTGTACCGTTAAAGAACGGAATGTACAGATTGGAGGTCAAATAACCCTCATAGCGCAGCAGGGCGGTAAAGGCGATGGCCGCCGCCAGCTGCAGCAAAAACTTCTGGGGAGCGGTCAGCCCCTCGTTGGCATGGTGACGCAGCTTTTGAAAGTCATCAATAAACCCGATGATGCCAAACACCAGAGCAAACAGGAACACATAGATATGGTTCCAGTTCCCCCAGGACAGCTCCTGCCAGCCAGCCGCCACAATGGCCACGGCTACGGCCAAAATGAACATCAGGCCCCCCATGGTGGGCGTGCCCTGCTTGGACATGTGCCAGGTCGGTCCGTCCTCCCGGATGGACTGCCCTGCCTTCAGCCGGCGGAGCACAGGGATCAGAATCTGTCCGGCAATGGCCGCGACACCAAAGGCCACAATAAAGCTGAGGATGTATGTCATATCGGAAACCTCCAGGTTTTCTTTCTCTTGGGTAAGGAACAGGTTATTATACTACACCGACCGGAATATTTCCAGTCCTTTCTTGTCGCTCCCGGCTCCGGAACCACTGGTCCACAACCTCCCGCTCGTCCAGGGGATAACACACCCCCTGGATCTCCTGGTAGGTCTCATGTCCCTTTCCCGCCAGGACGATCACATCCCCCGGCTGGCCCTGTTCCAGAGCCCAGCCAATGGCTGCCCGGCGGTCCGGCTCCACATGGACCGGCATTTCTGGCTCCATCCCTTTTAAAATATCCGCTATGATGGCCTCCGGGTCCTCGGTACGGGGGTTGTCGGAGGTGACCACCACCACATCAGCCAGTTCCTGAGCGATGCTGCCCATAATGGGACGCTTGGTCTTATCCCGGTCTCCCCCACAGCCAAACAGGCAGATCAGCCGCCCAGCTGTAAAATCCCGGGCAGTCATTAAGATATTTTCCAAGGCATTGGGGCTGTGGGCGTAGTCAATGATCACTGTATAGGCCCGGGGAACCGGGACCACCTCCACCCTGCCCTTCACTCCGTGGACACAGCGCAGAGAGGCTGCCATATCTCCCAGATCCAGCCCCAGGCACAGCCCTGCCGACAGAGCTGCCAGCGCATTATAGATGGAGAACCCTCCGGGGATGGGCAGGTGCACCCGGGTAATATGCCCCAGCGTCACCGCCTCAAACTCCACATGGCTGGGAAACAGGCGAATATTTCGAGCGGTCAAATCCGCCTGCGCCCGGTTCTCCGAATAGGTGAACACCGGACACCCTACCCGCTCCCGATACCACCGGCCAGCCTCATCATCCAAATTCAAAATGGCCTGCCGGCACTGGTCAAAGAGGATTCCCTTGGCTTGGCGGTACTCCTCCATGGTTTTATGGTAGTCCAGGTGATCCTGGGTCAGATTGGTAAAAATTCCGATCTGAAACGTCAGCCCCGCTGTGCGGTGCTGAACCAAAGCGTGGGAGGAGGCCTCCATCACCACATGGCTGCAACCCTCGTCCGCCATATGCCGCAGCAACTGCTGCAGCTCATAGCTCTCCGGCGTTGTCCGGTGGGCCGGCAATTCCTCCCGTCCTACCATGTTTCGGTTGGTTCCAATCAGCCCCACCTTTGCACCCAAGGTGCTTTCCAGCATCTCCTTGATGAGGTTTGTGGTGGTGGTCTTTCCGTTGGTTCCGGTGACGGCAAGCAAGGTCATACCATCTCCCGGATGGCCAAACCAATGGCAGGACACCAGCGCCAAGGCCAGGCGTGTATCTCGTGTCACCAGATATGGGCCGGGCTGGGCAGGCGGGACCTGGCACAGCACCGCCGCCGCCCCCCGCTCCAGCGCTTGGGCGATATAGCGGTGGCCATCGGTCTTGTCGCCGGGCAGGGCCACAAACAACGCACCGGGCTCCAAGGTCCGGCTGTCATAGGATATGGAAGAAATTTCCATATCCAGGTTAGGTGTCTCCCCCATGAGGGGGACGCCGTCCAAAAGGCTGCGTAATTTCATGGTGTCACCCCTCATGGGTGAGTTTCATTCTATCTAAGAAGCGCGAAGGCGTTGCGAACAGCGAGCCTGGACCGAAGCGAGGGATACAAACCAAGCGGCCCACAGGGCAGCTGTTTGTGTCCCGAGTCGGAGGGAAGGCGAGCGTTGTGAGCAGCCGCAGCGTGACAACGAGAAGCGCGAAGGATAGACGCGCAGGGGAGCTTGGAGTGAAGCGAGAAGGGTAAACCAAGGAGGGCTGAAAGCCCGGATGTTTGCCCTTCGAGTCGCAGCGAAAGCGACCCGGCCGCGCGTCCAATCCGCAGCGTGACAACAAGAAGCGCAAAGGCGTGGGGCTCAGCTCCCATTATCCGGTATTCACCGCTCCGTCTTCAATGACGTTGGAGAACTGCACATCAACCACAGTACCAATTGCGGCCACAGATCCCGCCTCAATTTCCTGGCCGGAGGCGGTAGTGGTGTTTCCGTAGTAGGTGGACACGCCGGAGGCCCGCATGAAGAACCCGGCCTCCTCCAGCTTTTTCTTAGCTGACTCGTAGCTCAGGCCCACCACATTGGGCACTTCTCCGCTCTCCTCGGGAGCGGAGTCACCCAGATAAAGAATCACCGTAGAACCGCCGGGCACCGCAGAGCTGGCCGCAGGCACCTGGCCGGTTACCGCCTCGCCCTCGCCCACCGTACGGTACTTCAGGTTTTTCTTCTCCAGGGCCGATGCAGCATCCTTGACCGCCATGCCGGTGACCTGGGGCGTGAGTACATCCACTGTGGCCGCTTCCGCCTCGGTGTACTGCTTCTCCACCCCCATATAGTCCAGGATCTGGGCAATCAGGGGACCGGCCTTGGGGGCCGCCATATTACCGCCGCTGATGTAGACGCCGGTGGTACACACCTTGGGGTTGGTGGCACTCTCCTGAGGCTTATCAAAGGCGAGCAGCACAATGACCTGAGGGTCGTCGGCTGGAGCGAAGCCCATAAAGGAGACAATGGTACGCCCCTCTTCCTGGGTTTCGGAAGATCCGGTCTTGCCGCCGATGCGGTAACCGGCTACATAAGCATTGTTACCAGTTCCCTCAGAGACCACGCTCTCCAGAATGGCGGTGGCACGCTGGCTGGTCTGCTGACTGACCACCTGGCGCACAATGGTGGGCTCCGTATTTTGAATGACTGTCCCATCCTTTGTGCTTACCGACTGCACCACATAGGGCTGCACCAGCTTTCCTCCGTTGATAACCGCAGAGAAAGCGGTAATCATCTGCAGAGGGGTGACCTCAAAGCGCTGGCCAAAGGAGGCCACGGCCAGGTCCACGTTGGTCATATTCTCGCCCCAGTTAGCGCCCTGTAGGCTGGCCTCACCGGGGAGATCAATACCGGTATTTTCCGTCATTCCGAAGGCCTCGAAGTATTTGTAGAAAGTCTCCACTCCCAGGCGCTGGCCGATCTGAATAAAGGCCGGGTTACAGGAGTGCTGCACCGCCTCGGCCAGGGTCTGGACCCCATGGCCAGGGGCCGTCTTAGAACAATTGATGGGCTTGGAGTAGCCCGGCACCCGGACGGAGCCAGTACAGGTGAAGGTATCGCTCTCGGTGACCAGCCCCTCCTCCAGAGCTGCGGCCAGCACCACCGCTTTGAAGGTGGAGCCCGGTTCGTAGCGGGAGTCAAGGGCCTTGCTGCGCCACTGGGCATTGACCGCATTGTAATAGGCCTGGGTCTGGGCCTTTTCCATCAATTCCGCGTCGGTGAGATTCTCCTTGTTGTCCTTCTTGAGCTGCTGGTAGATGGCCTGGGTATCCTCGTCCATCCCCTCCAGGAGCAATTCATTGATCACCGTGGAGTAGTTATTGGGATCAAAGTCCGGAGAACTGGCAATGGCCAAAATCGCTCCGGTGTTGGGGTCCATCGCAATGCCAAAGGCCCCGTTTTGTACGTCGTAATCCCGGATGCCCTCCTCCAGTGTTTTTTCCACATAGGACTGGATGGTGGCATCAATGGTCAGGGTCAAATCGTAGCCGTCAATGGCATCGATGAACTCGGAGTAGCTGTTATACATCTGGGTGCCCGCCCCGGTCTTGGTGGTGACCACCCGGCCAGCGGTCCCTTCCAGCACATCGTTATACGCCGCCTCAATTCCGTATGCGCCACCCTCGGCGTTGACAAAGCCCAGAGCCTGGGCCGCCAGGCTGGAATAGGGGTAGTAGCGCTTGGTTCCGGACACCAGGTAGAGGTAGTGGGAGGTCTTGTTTTCTACGATGTAGTTGCGGATCGCCTCAGCGTCCTCCTCCTCAATTTTCGTTTTGATCTCCTTATAGGCATAGTCTACATCCCGCACCTGCTTCTCCAGACGCTCTTCATCCAGGTCGGGAATCAGGGCCATCAGATCCCGGATCAGCTTATCCTGCTCCGCTTCAATGGCCGCCTGGCGGGCCTGGGTGTTGGTAGTGCCATCCTCATTTTTATAGTCCTTTTCCGGCACCTTGTCTTGCACCAGGTCCCGTGGAGACAGAATCAGGCTGTATACTGTAGCCGACATGGCCAGCACATTTCCATTCCGGTCATAGATATCTCCCCGGGAGGCCGAAACAGACAGGTCCAGGGTCTGCTGCTGGGTGGCCTTTTGCTGATATTCATCGTGGTGGACAATGGCGATATCCCACAGCTTCCAAAACAGCGGAACAAAGAGCATGATCCCGCAGATCAGCATGAGGCTGACGGTACGGCGAAAAATCACTCGTTTTGACCGGCTGCTTCGGGCCTGCATATTTGGTTCCCGCTCCCGTTCCTGTCGTTGCCGCATAGGTTCCTCCTCTTGGCGGTAGAAGGGCGCAAGAAATTCTCTTTCTTGCGCCCTTTGTCCTGTCGTGGATTTCAATGTCTCATCGTTTTTACTATATGGTCCGCTCAGCGGAAATATTCAATCACTTCACCAATGGCGGCACCGATTTCTTTCAGGGCTCCAATCACTCCGCCATCTGTCTCCTCGCCGTAGACCACCACCGTATCAGGCTCAGACAGGTCAATATATACCACCTGGTCGCTGGTGGGCCGGGTCATAGTGTCCCCCAGAGACTCCTGGATGGTGGTCAAATCAAACACCTTCTCGTACTGGGCGGACAAGGTGGCGCTCTCCTTTTCCAATGTGGCCATCTCACTGCGCAGGGAGACCATTTCTCCACTCAAAACAGTGTACTGCACATAGCTCAGCAGCAGCAGCGCCGCAAAAATAGCCACCGCCACAAATCCTACCACGGCAAAGGGGGCCACCTGGCCGGCCTCCCGGACCTGGACCTGAGTACGGGTCAGGGCGTGGCGGCGTACCCGCTCTCTGTGTCTGGGTTGGGGGCGCTGAAGTTCCTGCTCTCTGCGGGGAACGGCCACGGCGGCCCCGTCATAGGCCGGGGCATAGGCTACACTGCCATAGGTGTTGTATGCGGTTGCGTTGCGTCGGCGAGAGGCCATGGCGCGTTCACTCCATTTCTCTTCGGTATTTCTCCCTCAAAAGCCGGACTTCCTACAGCTTTTCCGCCACCCGCAGCTTTGCGCTTCGGGCTCTGGGATTCTCCTGCAGCTCCTGCTCACTGGGCAGAGTCGGCTTTCGATTGACCAGCCGCACCTGAGGCTTCCGTCCGCACACACAAACGGGGAAGTCCGGTGGGCAAATGCATCCCTTTGCAAATTCACTCAGACTGTTTTTTACAATTCGGTCCTCCAGGGAGTGGAAGGTGATAACGGCCAGCCTTCCCCCCGGATTCAGTTTGGGCACCGCATGCTGGAGCATCCGCTCCACGCTGGCCAGCTCATCATTTACTGCGATGCGGATGGCCTGAAAGCTCCGCTTGGCCGGGTGCTGCTTCTCCCGCAGCGCTTTGGCCGGCATGGCGCTTTTAATGACCTCTACCAGCTCCAAAGTCGTTTCAATGGGCTTGTCCTCCCGGCGGCGGACAATAGCCGCGGCAATTTGAGGGGCACAGCGCTCCTCGCCGTATTGGTACAGGATCCTTCGTAGCTCCTCCTGGCTCCAGGTGTTCACCACGTCGGCGGCAGTCAAGCCCTCATCCCGGTCCATGCGCATGTCCAGGGGAGCGTCCGCCATATAGGAAAATCCACGGGAGCCATCGTCTAACTGGGGCGAGGACACCCCCAGGTCAAAAAGCATACCGTCCACACCAGACAGTCCAAGCCGCTGCACGATCTCCCCCACTCGGTCAAAGTTGCTGTGGATCAGGGTCACCCGATCCATCCAGTCCGCCAGCCGCTCCTGAGCGGCATCCAGCGCCGCCTGGTCCCGGTCCACACAAATGAGCCGACCGGTAGTCAGCCGCCGGGCGATCTCCCGGCTGTGTCCGGCCCGGCCTAACGTACCATCCAGGTAGATTCCTTCCGGACGAATGTTCAGCCCCTGAATGCATTCCTCCAACAGCACCGGCTTGTGGGTAAAATGTTCACTCATCGTCTCAGAACCCCAGTTCTGCCATACAGGCCGCCATTTTTTCCGGTGTCATCTCTTCCTCCTGCTCGTTCCAATTGTCAGCCGACCAGATCTCCGCCCGGTCGTTGACTCCGATGATCACCACGTCCTTGTCCAACCCCGCATAGCGGCGCAGCTTTTGGGGAATAACAATGCGCCCCTGGCTGTCCAGCTCACACCGGGCGGCATTGGCAAACAGGGGACGCATCGTTTTGGATTGACTCATAGGCAGCGAGGCAAACTTTTCGGTGAAGCGGTCCCAGGTGGACTGAGGGTAGATGGCCAAACAGGCGTCCACACCCATGGCCAGGTAAAAGGTCTCACCCAGCTCTACACGGAGCTTGGCGGGGATGAACAACCGGCCCTTTGCGTCGATGCTGTGCTCGTATGTGCCGGTCATCCGCTGCCACCTCTCCTCCACTTCACTTTCTTTTTCAGGGCTTTCACTCCACTTTACCCCACCTTGCTTTCTAGTATAAAAGCTGTTGACATAAAAAGCAAGAGTTTTTTTCGGGAAAAAAAGTAGAAAAAACCGCTGATTTCTTCAAAAATCAGCGGTTTTTTCTGTGAAACATTCGTTCTATTTGGTTTCCAATAATTTCTTATCCAAGCACTCTGCGCAAAATGTGGAATAAACTTCAGGCATATCCACAATATATGGTATCGTCACATTGCATTTTTCCTCTTCGACACCAATATTCTGTTTGCCTCTTCTTACTCCTCCACTTCCTTCAGGCGGGCAGCCACCTTGGAGTCCATGGCGCTCTGGGAGTAGGAGGTTTTCATATACTTGGAGACCTCGGTGGAGCTCTTCTTCGCCGGGGTAATGGTTCCGGCTCCGGCCACACATCCGCCGGGGCAGCCCATCCCTTCCAGCAGGTAGCCGTTGTACTTGCCGGCCTTGGCCATCATCAGCATCTTCCGGCACTCCCGCAGGCCGTCGGCATGCTCCACCAGCACCTCCCGGTCCGGGTCAATTTTAGAAATAGCCTCTTTCACGGCCGCAGCCACGCCGCCGGTCACCGCAAAGCCGCGGCCCGCGCCGGTGGCGTTGATGAAATCGTCCTCCGGATGGCCGGGCATCTTGCTGGGGTCCACGCCCTTGGCATCGAAGACGCCCTGCATCTCCTCAAAAGTGAGCACAAAGTCCACATCGCTGCGGATGGTACGGCGGGATGCCTCCAGCTTCTTGGCCGCGCAGGGGCCAATGAAGACCACCCGGGCGTCGGGGTTGTCCTTTTTGATGAGACGGGCGGTGAGCACCATGGGGGTTAAAGCCATGGAGATGTTGTCCTTAAACTGGGGGAAGAGTTTCTTGGCCATCACCGACCAGGAGGGGCAGCAGGAAGTGGCCAGGAAGGGCAGCTCGTCGGGGACCTTCTCCAAAAAGTCCTTGGCCTCCTCAATGGTACACAGGTCGGCGCCTACCGCCACCTCTTTCACGTCATGGAAGCCAACCTGGAGCATAGCCTCCTTCACCTGGGCGGCAGAGACATTCTCACCAAACTGGGTGACGAAGGCAGGGGCTACAGCGGCAATGACCTTGTCCCCCTTCTTAATGGCCTGGATCATCTGGAAGATCTGGCTCTTGTCGGCAATGGCGCCGAAGGGGCAATTCACCAGACACATACCGCAGGAGACGCACTTGTCGTAGTCGATCTTGGCCCGGCCCAGCTCGTCAGAGCCGATGGCATCCATGCCGCAGGCCTCGGCGCAGGGCCGCTCAAACTTGATGATGGCGTTGTAGGGGCACTCATCCACACACTTGCCGCACTTGATGCACTTCTCCTGGTCAATGACGCTCTTACCCTGGACAATGTGGATGGCGTCCTTGGGGCAGACCTCCCGGCAGGGGTGGGCCAGACAGCCCTGGCACATGTTGCTCACCCGCACCTGCTTGGGGGGACAGGCGTTGCAGGCGAAGGAGATAATGTTGATCAGGGGGGGCTCATAGTATTTCTCGGCCACCACGCTCTCCTCAATGGAGGCACTGGTGGGGGCGTACTCACTCAGATCCCGCAGAGGAAGACCAATCGCCAGGCGCAGACGCTCACTGACAATGGCACGCTCCACGATGATATTCTGGCGGTAGCGGGCCACCTCACCGGGAACAATCTTATGGGGCAGACTGCGGATCGTCTCTGCATAGTTTCCGCCCTCAAAACTCATCCGGGCTACCTCAGTAAATACCTTACGGCGAATATCATTGACAACGGTATGAACTCCTCGCATCTGGATATCCTCCTTCATCTGTTCTGTTGTCCTGATGATACCACAGCCAGCCAGGTTTTGGCAATTGCCCGAACCCACAAGGCCGGTATTTTTTTGCAGGAAAAATTGTAATATTTACAAAAGCTTCCCGATAGCGCCCCATTTTATACCGCCCATCCCCCGCCTTTTTGCATAAGCAATGTCATTTTTAAAGTTTGGAGCGAATGGCTTCCCGCACTGCTCCCGGGTCTGCTTTCCCCTGAAGGCGACCCATCACCTGCCCCATGAGAAAGCCCATTACCTTTCCGTTTCCCGCCCTAAGCTGCTCCACGGCCTGGGGCTGCGCCCGGAAGACCTCCTCCACCGTCCGTTCCACCAGGGCTGGATCACTGACCTGTTCCAGGCCGTGGGTGCAGACATACTCCTTCACATCCATATTTTCGGGGAAAATGGCCCGGAACACCTTAGTGGCGGTGTTGCGGTTGATCTTGCCCGCCTCCACCAGGGCGATAAGAGCTGCCAGGTTGGCGGGGGTGAGCTTCATCTCCTTGGGCTCCTGGCCCTCCTCCTTTAACCGGCGCATCATCTCCCCCAGCATCCAGTTGGCCGCCTCCTTGGGGGGCGCCCCCAGAGCCACCGTCTCCTCGAAGAAGTCCACCAGGGCCTTTTGTCCGGTGATCAGGGCGGCGTCCTGCTCGGGCAGGCCGTACTCCGCCTGATAGCGGGCCCGCCGGGCGTGGGCCATCTCCGGCTGCTGCTGCCGCAGCCCCTCCAGATACTCCTCCGACAGCTCCAGCGGGGGCAGGTCGGGCTCAGGGAAGTAGCGGTAGTCCTGGGTGTCCTCCTTGGAGCGCATGGAGAAGGTGGCGTCCTTGTTGTCGTCCCACCTCCGGGTCTCCTGGACCACAGGCTTGCCCTCCTCCAGACGCTCGATCTGCCGCTTCGTCTCATAGTCGATGGCCCGGAGGATGGCTTTAAAGGAGTTGAGGTTCTTCATCTCCGTCCGGGTGCCCAGGGTCTGGGACCCCGCAGGCCGGACGGACAGGTTTACATCGCACCGCAGAGAGCCCTCCTGCATCTTGCAGTCGGACACCCCCAAATACTCCAGGGTGGATTTGAGGGTCTCCAGGTAGGCGATGACCTCAGTTCCGGAGCGGAAGTCAGGCTCGGTGACGATCTCGATGAGGGGGACCCCGCAGCGGTTGTAGTCGCACCGGGTCTGGTCCAGCCAGGGGTCGTGGACCAGCTTGCCCGCGTCCTCCTCCATGTGCAGCTCATGGATACGGATCTCCTTCTCCCCGTCCTCGGTGGAGATGGCCACCCGGCCGTTGCGGGCGATGGGCAGGTAGAGCTGGGAGACCTGGTAGGCCTTGGGCAGATCGGGATAGAAGTAGTTCTTTCGGTCGAAGCGGTTGCGGCGGGTGATCTCGCAGTTCAGAGCCAGGCCCGCCCTGGCGGCAAACTCCACCACCTTTTTATTTACCACCGGCAGGGTGCCCGGCATCCCCATGCACACGGGGCAGCAGTGGGTGTTGGGGGCCCCGCCGAAGGCGGTGGTGCAGGAGCAGAAAATTTTCGTCTTGGTGGCCAGCTCCACGTGGGTCTCCAGACCGATGACAGTTTCCCAGGTCATGTCAACCTACCTCCTTTTCCCAGGGGGAACGTTTATGGTAATCGGTGTCCAGCTGGAAGGCGTGGGCCGCCCCCAGCACCTTGGCCTCCCCCAGGGCCGGGCCGATGAGCTGGCAGCCGATGGGCAGCCCCGCCCCGTCAAAGCCGCAGGGCATGGACAGCCCGGGCAGCCCGGCCAGGTTTACGGAAACCGTGTAGATATCGCTCAAATACATTTGCAAAGGATCGGAAAGGCTCTCCCCCAATCTGGGTGCGGTGGTGGGGGCCACCGGGGTGAGCAGCAGGTCGCAGGTCTGGAAGGCGGACCGGAAGGCCTCCCGGATGACCTCCTTAGCCTGGAGGGCCTTTTTATAGTAGGCGTCGTAGTAGCCTGAGGAGAGGACGAAGGTGCCCAGCAGGATACGCCGCTTCACCTCGCTGCCGAAGCCCTGGGTGCGGGTCTTGCAGTACAGGTCGGTGAGGTCGTCGTAACCCTCCGTCCGCCAGCCGTACTTCACTCCGTCAAACCGGGAGAGGTTGGAGGAGGCCTCGGCAGCGGCGATCATATAATAGGTAGGAATCACATAGTCCATCACCGGGAAGTCCAGCTCCACCAGCTCCGCTCCCCGGTCCTTGAGCACCTGGGCCGCTCCGCGGACCGCCCTCTCCACCTGAGCGTCCAGGCCGGAGCCGAAACACTGGGCGGGCAGGCCGATCTTCATCCCCTTCACATCTCCGGTGAGGGAGGCCAGCAGCCCGCCCGCCGGAGCGTCCAGGCTGGTGCTGTCCCGGCTGTCCTTGCCCTGGATGGCGTCCAAAATGGCGGCGCAGTCGGCGGCGGTGCGGCCCAGAGGGCCGATCTGGTCCAGGGAGGAGGCATAGGCGATGAGTCCGTAGCGGGAAACGGTGCCGTAGGTGGGCTTGATGCCGGTGACCCCGCAGTAGGAGGCGGGCTGGCGGATGGAGCCCCCCGTGTCGGAGCCCAGAGCGTACCAGCATTCCCGCCCCGCCACAGCGGCGGCCGCTCCCCCGGAAGAGCCCCCGGGCACCCGCTGACGGTCCCAGGGGTTGCGGGTGGGGCCGTAGTAGGAGGTCTCGGTGGTGGAGCCCATGGCAAACTCATCCATGTTCACCTTGCCCAGGCACACCGCCCCCGCCGCCTCCAGGCGTTGGGCCGCCGTGGCCTGGTAGGGTGGGGCGAAGTCACCCAGAATATTGGAAGCGCAGGTGGTTTTCACCCCCTGGGTGCAGATGTTGTCCTTCAGTGCCATGGGCACCCCGTAGAGAAGGCTTTTAGCCTCCTTCACCCCGGCCTGGAGGGCGTCTGCTCGCTCCAGGGCCCGGTCCGCCGTCTGGGTGATGAAGCAGTTCAGCTCCCCCTCTCGCTCCTCTATGGCCGCCAGAGCGGTCTGGGTGGCCTCCCGGATAGACACCTCTCCCGTTTGGATGGCCGCTCCCAGCTCCAGGGCGGTCAGCTTCAGCAGTTCTTTCATATTCTCCCCCTCCTCACTCTACCGCCTTGGGCACCAAAAAAGTCTCCCCGTCGCTGGCCGGGGCGTTGCGCAGCAGCTCCTCCCGGTCCTGGGAGGGAATCACCTCGTCCTCCCGCAGCACGTTTTTTAAGGAACCGCTTTCCGCCAAGGATTCCGCCCCGCTGGTATCCAGTTTCTTCAACACATCCATATACCCCAAAATCTGCTCCAGCTCCCCGGTCATCTTCTCCTGCTCCTCCCGGGGCAGGCGCAGACGGGACAGAGCTGCCAGTCGCTCCACCAATTCTTTCGTTACCATCATCTCGACCACTCCTCTCTCTTACGGCTCCAGGCGGCTGCGGTCCCGGGGGAACAGGCAGGCGCTGCGCACGTTGTCCAGTCCGCACAGCCGGGCGGTGAGCCGCTCCAGGCCGATGCCCAGCCCGCCGTGGGGGGGCATGCCGTGCTTATGAATCATCAGGTAGCTGGTAAACTCCTCCACATCCATCCCCCGGGCCTTCATCTTGTCCACCTGGGCCTGGTAGTCGTGGATGCGCTGGCCGCCCGTGGTCACCTCCATGCCCCGGAACAGCAGGTCGAAGGAGAGGGTGTACCGGGGATCTTCCGGGTCGTCCATGGCGTAGAAGGGGCGCTTCTTGGAGGGGTAGTGGGTGACGAAGACGAAGTCGGAGCCGTACTCCTCCTGGAAATACCGGCCGATGTTGGCCTCCTCCTCCGGCTCCAGGTCGAAGGGGTCCCGGATGGGACGGCCGTACTTCTCCGAGGCCAGGCGCTTGGCCTCCTCAAAGGAGACGGCGGGGATGCTGTCCACCCGGGGCAGTTTTACCCCCAGCCGCTCCAGATCCGCGGCGTACTCCCGGCCCAGCAGGTCCATGGCGTAGCGGAGGAAGCCCGTCTCCATCTCCATCACGTCCCGGAAGGACTGGATATAGCCCATCTCAAAGTCCAGGGAGGTGTACTCGTTCAAGTGCCGCTGGGTGGCGTGCTTCTCCGCCCGGAACACCGGGGCCACCTCAAACACCCGCTCAAAAACCCCCACCATGGTCTGCTTATAAAACTGGGGTGACTGGGCCAGAAAGGCTTTTTTGCCAAAATAGTCCAGACGGAAGATGTTACTGCCTCCCTCCGCCCCGGCGTGGACGATCTTGGGGGTGTGGATCTCGGTAAAGCCCTCCCGGGTCAGGTACTCCCGAAACGCCCGGGACAGCCCCTCCTGGATTTTGAACACCGACCGCTCCCGCAGGCTGCGCAACACCACCGGACGCAGGGACAGCTCGGTATCCAGGTTCAGGTTCAGCTTCCGCTTGGCCAGGGGAACGGGCATGGGCTGGGCAGGCTGGGAGAGGATGTCCAGCTCCTCCACCGCCACCTCACAGCCGCCCGGCGCCCGCTCCTCCCGGCGGGGACTGCCGGTGATCTCCACGGTGCACTCCTCAGTCAGCTCGGGGGGCAGCCGGTCGGGGTCGCACACGCACTGCACCGCCCCGTCCCGCAGGCGCAGGGTGAGAAATACAATACCTCCCAGCTTCCGCAGGGCGTGAACCGCCCCGTGGAAGGTAACCGTCTGGCCGTCCAGCGCTCCGGAGGCCAGGTCCTTAGCCCAAACCTGTTTGCTCTGCATACCTGTGATCTGTTCCATCTTGCACAACCTGCCTTTCTGTGTTGCGATACAGGCCCGGAAACGAAAAACGTCCCGGGTCGTATCAAACAAATACGACCCGGGACGAAATCACCGTTTCCATGATTCCGCGGTACCACCCGCGTTGCTCCTCCAACAAGGAACCTCTTTCGAGCCCCGGTAACGTGGGGAGGACGGACGGCCCTCAAGAGATCCTTCGAACCGTCAGCTCAGAAGTGTTGCGCATCCCTGTCTTTCCCAACCAGGCTTTCAGCACAGTGGCCCGGTCTCTCTGTTGGACGCCGTAGGGAGCGGTCTTCGTCGGCGCTTTTGAATTATTATGGGCGCATTATAAAACGGCCATTCCAATTTGTCAAGAAAAAATTTTCTCTCTTTTCCCAACGGGCAAGCCATGATATACTGGCTGTAACCACCTTCGGCAAAACCACTGAACGGACAGGAGGACGGACCCATGATGGATTGGTTGGAGCTGGAGCGCGCCTGCCTCAGCTGCCAGAAATGCGCCCTGGCCGACACCCGGCACAACGTAGTCTTCGGCGTAGGCGCACGGGACGCCGAGGTCATGTTCATCGGCGAGGGCCCCGGCGAGAACGAGGATTTACAGGGGGAGCCCTTCGTGGGCCGGGCCGGCAAGTTGCTGGACGACATGCTGGAGCTCATCGACCTGGACCGCACCAAAAACGTATACATCGCCAACATCGTCAAGTGCCGCCCGCCCCAGAACCGGGACCCTCTGAACACCGAGCAGGACGCCTGCATCGGCTACCTGCGCAACCAGGTGGCCCTGATCCGGCCCAAGATCATCGTGTGCCTGGGGCGGATTGCCGCCATGCGCCTGATTAAGCCCGACTTCAAGATCTCCAAGGAGCACGGCCAGTGGTTTGAGAAGGCCGGAGTCCACATGACCGCTATTCTCCATCCCGCCGCCATCCTTCGGGACCCCCGCCGCCGTCCGGAGACTTTTGAGGATCTGAAGAAGCTTCAGGCTAAAATTCGTGAGGTTTGCACCCATACTTACTAAAATTTTTACGTCCCCAGCCCGTTCCGGCCCATTCCCGCCGGGGCGGGCTGGTTTGGTTTTTATTTCCATCCTTTTCCTGATATAAAATTTTCTTTTTCCTGCGACCAGACTCCCGTTTTCAGCGTACCTATGGGCAGAACCAACGGTACCGGCGGTTTCCATCTCGATTTCAGACAGAAAGGAGGAAACTCCTTGGACGAAGCAGCTTTGATCCGTGGCCTCCAGGCCGGGGACCGGCGCGCCCTGGAGGAGGCAGTGGGCCAATATACCCACTACCTTACCGCGGTGGCCGCCCGGGCCATGGCCCCCGCTCCCACCCGGGAGGATTTGGAGGAGGTGGTGTCAGACACCTTCCTGTCCCTGTGGCGGTTCCGGGAAAATCTGGACCCGGAACGCCCCCTGCGCCCCTGGCTGGCCGTGGCCGCCCGCAACCTGGCCGTCAGCCGTCTGCGCAGCCGAAAGGAGACCCAGGACATCCCCGACACCCTCCCTGACCACCGGCCCGGCCCCGAGGAGCTGGCCCAGCGCCAGGCCCTCCACCACCAACTGCGGGACCTGGTGGAGGAGATGAGCGAGCCCGACCGCACCCTGTTTCTACGCTACTACTACGAGGAGGAACCCTTAGGCCAGGTGGCTCAGGATCTGGGTCTGGGCCTGTCCGCCGCTAAGAGCCGGCTGGCCCGGGGGAGAAAACGGCTCAAAGAACTGCTGACCAGGGAAGGAGGCGAACCCTATGCCAAGCCACATCCATGAGCTGTGGGAGGAACTGGACCTGCCGGAGGAATACCCCGAGCTGGACGAAACATCCGTTTTGGCCCGGGTGAACGCCGCTCTGGACGGTGAGTCCCGCCCCAAGGAGACCCATATGAAACGGAAACTGCGTCTTCCCCTTCTGCTTGCCGCCGCCCTGGTCCTGCTCACCGGCACCATGGCTGCCGCCTACCGCACCGGCGTGCTGGAGCTCTTCTTCCAGGGGGACACCAGCCAGCTGGAGCCTTACGTCCAGGAGGCCCTGGACACCGCGGAAAACGAGGACTACCGCCTGCGGGTGGACAGCTGCCTGTACGACGGGCAGAACGTCTACTCTGTTGTCACGGTGGAGGCACTCAACGACCAGGCCACCGAGGATTTGATGAGCAACCGGGTCATTGCCGAAACCCACCGGGAGACGTGGGGGGAGGAGATGGTGGAAGGCCTGATGAAGAGCGGCTCCACCGGCCCGGAGACCTTCCATTGCAATCAGTTTGACTTCTCTCCCGACGGAGGGGGGATTGGGATCCACGACCTGCCCAACCCCGACGATCACAGCCGCTCCTGGCAAATCAGCGTCGAATTTCACTCCTATGTAGGCCCCCAGGAACAACCCCTGGAGTTCTGGGTAAACTTTATGGGCCGAGACTACGCCGTGGACATTCCCCTGCACAACATGGCCCAGCCCATCCACCTGACCCCCAACGAGGAGGTCGTCTACAACCCCTTCACCGGGTACAAGGGTATTTTGCAGGAGTTTATCCTCACTCCCACCTCCTTCTCCATCACCACGGAACCTCTGCAGGAACCGGATAACCTCTACCACATAAGTTGGGCGGATCAGGCCGAGGACTGCTTCTTCCTGCGCATGAAGGACGGCACCGTCCTATCCCGGATGCAGCTGGGCGGCCTCAACGGCCAGTTCGAGACTGTGGTGGATTTGAGCCAGGTGGAGTCCATCATCTACGGCTACACGGAGTTCCCCGCAGACGGCTCCCCCTCCTTCCCCGCCGACCTGCCGGAAACGCTCTACCCTTTCGCCTGTACGGAGATCATCTCCCCGGGAGAGAATTCCTATTTCCGCTTCCCAGTGGAGGAATTGTGCCGGAAGTTAGGAGCGGACTACCAGTGGGACGAGGCCACCCAGACCGCCACGGCCACCTACCGGGGCGTCACCCTCACCTTGACGGCAGGCGAGTACCGCTATCAGGTAAACGGTGAGACGGCAGAGATGCTCTATAAGACCCGGTACGACCCCACAGACCCGGAGTACGAGGAGTTCCCCCAGTACATGTCTCTGGAGGACGGGGTGCTCACCGCGCCGGTCACGCTGCTGGACCACTGGTCCCTGGACTACCCCACCCTGCGAGACGGCCAGGGAGAGCTGAGCGGGCAGATGCTGGTGATCCCATAACCCAATTTCATATCCGTGTTTTACAAGACGGCCCCGGCGTCCCCAGGGACGCCGGGGCTCGTTTCATCTTTTTTACCGGAAAGGACCGATTATTTTGGAGGAAATTCGCCGTTCACGCCCCCTGGTGCGCCCGGTGGTGGTGCTGGTGGCCTTCTACAACAAGAAGGCCCTGGGGGTTCGCTATCTGGAGACCGCCCTGGAGGGGGCGGGGTACGTGGTACATACCATCTTCTACAAGGACTTCAACAGCGTCCACCCCACCCCTACCACCCCCGCGGAGCTGGAGCTGCTGCGGCGGGAGGTAGAGGCGGCCCGGCCGGTGCTGGTGGGGCTGTCGGTGATGAGCTCCATGTATCTGGACACGGTGTACCAGGTGATGGATACCCTGGGTTCCCTACCCTATCCCCTGGTGTGCGGCGGGGCCTACGCCACCATGTTTCCCCAGCCTCTGCTGGAGCGGGGAGCCCGGTTTGTGCTGCGCAGCGACGGGGAGCGGACTATGGTCCGCCTGGCCGACGCCCTGAACCGGGGAAGGGACTGGCGGGACATTCCCTCCCTGTGCTACCTGGAGGCGGGAAATCTTCGCTGCAACCCCATTGGAGACCTGGAGGCCGATGTGGACCAGTACGGCCTGCCCGCCGTATGCTGCCGGGACGCCTGCTTCATCGACCGGGACTCTCTGGTCCGGGGCGATCCCCAGCTGTCCACCCGCAGCTATGAGGTCATCGCCTCCCGGGGCTGTCCCTTCACCTGTTCCTACTGCTGCTGCGTCAACCTGCGCCGCCTGCTGCCCCAGGGAGTGCCCGGGGTACGCACCCGGTCGGTGGACAGCGTCATATCCGAGCTGATGGAGGCCAAAAAGCACTGCAAAAAGCTGGTGTTCGTCCACTTCTACGACGAGATTTTTCCCAACCTCCCCGGCTGGGTGGATGACTTCTGCCTCCAATACCGCAAGCACATCCATCTCCCCTTTACCATTTGGTCCCACCCCAAAATGGTCACCCCCCCAGCTGTTAAACAAGCTGAAATCGGTGGGTCTTACCGAAGTGATCATGGGCATCCAGTCCGGCTCAGAGCGGGTGCGCCGGGAGGTGTTTCACCGCTATGAGTCCCAACAGGATGTGGTGGGAGCCGTCCGGGCCATCCGGGACGCCGGCGTCTGGGGCAGCTTTGACCTGATGCTCCAGCACCCCTTTGAGACCATCGACGATTTGAAGGCCTCCTATACCCTGGTGAAGGAGCTTCCCTCCCCCTATGAGCTACAGCTCCACGGTCTGAACTTCCTCCCCGGCACCGACATCGTGGACATGGCCCTTGACCAGGGGTTATACACGCCCCAGGAGCTGGACGATATTATGTACGCCCCCATGGAGAAGCAGTTCGGGGCCTACTGGCAGCGGGAGGTCTCCCCTGAGAGCCAGGCCTGGTACGAGATGATCTACTGCTGGCAGTTTCCCCTGCTCCGCCCCCGGCTGCGCCGGTGGGAAGGGGACCCCCTGGCCCACGCCCCTGACCTCCACCGCTGCTACGCCCTGGCCCAGCGTCTGGCCCGGCTGCGGTATCTCCGAAAAAAGGGCGGCGTGGTCCTGCTGCGGATGCGAATGGCCTAAGAAACAAAAAAACAGCCCCCGGCGCAAACAGCTGCGTCGGGGGCTGTTTTTATCAATTTACGTCCGCCGCGCTACACCGAAACCGGTCCCCAGCGCAGCAGATAGATCCTCCATACCGTCCAGGCACAGCTGGAGCCTACCAGCGCACCGGCCAGCACATCGGAGGGATAATGGACCCCTACATACAGGCGGGACAGTCCCATCAGGAAGGCCATACACATCACCAAAGCCTTTGTCCCAATCCAGGTCTCCGGCAGCGCCCGCCAGAAAATCATAGCGGTTGCGAAAGCTGCACAGGTATGGCCGGAGGGGAAGGAATGGGGGTCTGGCTCCTCAATGAGCGGGATCAGGCCCGCCACATCCAGCCACGGCCGATCCCGTGCTACCAGGGGCTTGAGAATCAGATTCGTACAAACCAGCCCCAGCAGCATGGCCACCAGAGCCAGCACACCCGCTTTCCGGGTGGGTTTAAAGCACAGCATCCCAGCTGAGAGCACAATCCAGACCATACCTGCGTTTCCCAGGGAGGTATACGCCTGCATCAGCGGGTCCAGCGTACTGCTGCGCACCTCTTGAATGGCCAATAAAATGGCGCTGTCCAAATTTTGGAGTATTCCAATCAAGTTTTTCCGCCCTCCCATCCTTGACCAGGTCATTTTTGCCATTTATAATACAAATAAAAGGCCCTCGCCTCGGATTTTATTATACTGGGATTTCTGCCCCCACGCAAGGCAGATTCCTTTGATTTAATAAAACTTAAACGAAATCTTCATACTTTCGCCACAATTTCTCCGTTCTTTTACCACTTCTTTAGGAGGCCTCCCGATGTGAAGCAAATCCTCTGTCTGTCCAATGAACCCTGGAGTTCCTCCCCAGGCCGGACCCAGCAACTGATTGCCCGGCTTAAGGATACCCAGATTCTCTATTTTTCCCCCTTTGCCGGCCGAAATGACCGTTTTGCCGGACCAAAGGGCCGTCAGGTGCGTCCCAATGTGACCGCCTATTCCCTGCCCCCCCTGCCTTTGCACCTGCAGGAGCGGTACGGTGCCCTGTTCCGTCTGGAGCGGCGGCGTCTGGGCCGCTTTGTGGCTGACCGGGCCGCCCGCCACCGCTTCCGGGAGCCCCTGCTCTGGACCACGAATCCCGAGCATGTACATCTGCTGGATGACCTGGACTACGGCGGTTTGGTCTACGACTGCGACCGGGACTGGGAGGACCTGCCTCCGGCCTGGGAGGGCAGCCTGGCCCAGGCGGCCGACGTAGTCTTCGCCGCCTCCCCCCTGCTCAAGCAGCGACTGGCCCCCTGCAGCTCCAACATCGCCCTGCTGCCCAATGGGGTCAATTTTCCTCTCTTCTCTTCACCGGACTCCTCTCCCCGCCCCCGAACCCATGGGCCGGTATTGGGCTGGGAGGGCACCATCTGGGAGGATTTGGACCTGGAGCCCCTTCTGTATGCCGCCCGGATGCGGCCCGACTGGACCTTCCTATTGGTGGGACGGCAGGAGGACAACCCCCTTCTTCCTCGGCTTCGCCGTTTGGAAAATGTGATTCTGGCCGGTCCAAAGCCTCTGTCCGAGCTGCCGGAGTGGCTTCACCGCTGCGACGTCTTTCTCAATTTTGTCCGGGAGGACCGCCCCTATGAGGATGTGGTGGCTTCCCGCCTCTACGAATACCTCTCCACCGGCAAGCCGGTGGTCTCCATGCTCTGGCCCGACCAGGTGGAGCGCTTCCCCGATGTGGTCTATGCCGCTTATGACGATCAGGAGTTTCTTACCCTGTGCCAGCACGCTCTGACAGAGGCCCCCGGCTTTGTCTCCCAGCGCCGCCGTTCCCATGCCGCCGCCGCGGCCTGGCCCCGACGGGCTGCCGAGGTAGCCCGCATCCTGGGCATGGCCGGACTGCTCTGACCCTCTTCCCAGGGAACGCCAACTTTTCTTCCCATTTTCTCCTCATTCCTTGTACAAGCCTACGAAAATCCGGCTTCCCCTTGCAAACCACGACAGTTTTCGTTAAAATTGAAACCTAATCAATTGATACCGCCATTTTGGACGTAGGGAGGTTCTGTTATGGCTGGCTCGCATCTGCTTTGTCTGTCCGGTCGCTTTATCTGCTTCCAGGGCCCCAACATGTCCAAATCCTACGGTTCGTAACACAACAGGCTATCTGTACACCACAGATAGCCTGAACTTTTTCACCAAAGGAGAGATTTCTATGAAAAAGGTCGCCGTCATCATGGGTTCCGACTCCGATTGGCCGGTGGTCAAGGGCGCCTGCTCCCAGCTGGACGCCTTCGGCATCCCCTATGAGGCCCACATTCTCAGCGCCCACCGCACCCCCGCTGCCGCCGCCGATTTCGCTAAGAACGCCCGGAAAAACGGCTTTGGCGTGCTCATCTGTGCCGCTGGTATGGCCGCCCATCTGGCCGGTGCCTTTGCCGGAAACTCCACCCTGCCGGTCATTGGCATCCCCATGAAGGGCGGCGCCATGGACGGTCTGGACGCCCTGCTGGCTACCGTTCAGATGCCCAGCGGCATCCCCGTGGCCACCGTGGCCATCAACGGAGCGAAAAACGCCGCCGTCCTGGCCGCCCAGATCCTGGCCGTGGCCGACGACGGCCTGGCCGCCAAGCTGGACCAGGCCCGGGCCGACATGGCCGACCAGATCGCCGCCAAGGAGCAGAAGCTGCAAGCCGAACTCCAGGGCTGAGCCAGTTTTCAGGTTTATTTCTTCTCTCACTACTTTTTGTAATATTTATTTTGAAAGGGAGTATTTCGGATGAACAAGAAGGAACAGCTGTACGAGGGCAAAGCCAAAAAGGTATTCGCCACCGAGGACCCCAATGTTGTGATTGTCTCCTATAAAGACGACGCCACCGCCTTTGACGGCCTGAAGAAGGGCACCATCACCGGCAAGGGCGCCATCAACAACCAGATGACCAACTTCCTCATGCAGCAGCTGGAGAAGGCCGGCGTGCCCACCCACTTTGTGGAGGAGCTCAGCGAGCGGGAGACCGCCGTGAAGAAGGTCACCATCGTTCCCCTGGAGGTCATTATCCGCAACCTCTCCGCCGGCTCCTTCGCCAAGCGCTACGGCGTGGAGGAGGGCATCGTCTTTGACGAGCCCACCATCGAGTTCTCCTACAAGAATGACGATCTCCACGACCCCCTCATCAACGACTACCACGCCGTGGCCCTGAAGCTGGCCACCTGGGACGAGATCGCCACCATCAAGAAGTACGCCTTCCAGGTCAACGACTTCCTGAAAAAGACCCTGGCCGAGTGCGGCGTGACCCTGGTGGACTTCAAGCTGGAGTTCGGCAAGACCGCTGACGGACAGATCGTCCTGGCCGACGAGATCAGCCCCGACACCTGCCGTTTCTGGGACTCCAAGACCGGAGAGAAGCTGGACAAGGACCGTTTCCGCCGGGATCTGGGCAATGTAGAGGGGGCTTATCAGGAGATGAGCCGCCGTCTGATGGGCAAGTAAGCCCACTTCCACCCCAACCACCATCGACAAGGAGGAACACAATTGGGAGGCTTTTTCGGCGCCGTCTCCAAGCGGGACGTTACCCTTGATATTTTCTTCGGAGTGGACTATCACTCGCACCTGGGCACCCGCCGGGGCGGCATGCTCATCCATGACGCCAAGGACGGATTCCAGCGGCAGATCCACTCCATCGAGAACACCCCCTTCCGTACCAAATTCGAGAAGGATCTTTCCGATTTCCACGGCTGCAGCGGCATCGGCTGTATCAGCGACACCGATCCCCAGCCCCTGCTGGTGCGCTCTCACCTGGGGCTGTACGCCATTACCACCGTGGGCATCATCAACAACTCCGAGCAGCTCATCCAGCAGTATTTCTCCGACCACGGCCACCAGTTTATGGCCATGAGCTCTGGGAAAGTCAACGCCACTGAGCTGACCGCCGCCCTCATCAACCAGAAGGACGATCTGGTCTCTGGCATTCTCCATGCCCAGGAAGAGATTCAGGGCTCTTTGACCCTGCTCATCCTCACCGACAAGGGAGAGATCATTGCCGCTCGGGACAAGCTGGGCCGTCTGCCCGTGCTGGTAGGCAAAAACCAGGAGGGGCACTGTGTCTCCTTCGAGTCCTTCGCTTACCACAAGCTGGGCTATGAGGACGCCTATGAGCTGGGGCCTCGGGAGATCGTCCGCATCACCCCCGAGGACTGCCAGACCCTCTCCCCCGCTGGGAAGGAGATGAAGATCTGCGCCTTCCTGTGGACCTACTACGGCTACCCCAACTCCAACTACGAGGGGGTCAACGTGGAGGTCATGCGCTACCGCAACGGAGAGATCATGGCCCGGGACGAGATCGGCCGGGGTCTGCTGCCCAAGGTGGACTACGTGGCCGGTGTCCCCGACTCCGGCGTCCCCCACGCCATTGGCTTTGCCAACCGCAGCGGCAAGCCCTTCGCCCGGCCCTTCGTGAAATACACCCCCACCTGGCCCCGCTCCTTCATGCCCACCAACCAGGAGGTGCGCAACCAGGTAGCCAAAATGAAACAGATTCCCGTCCCCGAGCTCATCCAGGGCAAGAAGCTCCTCTTTGTGGACGACTCCATCGTCCGGGGCACCCAGCTGCGGGAGACGGTGGAATTTCTCTACGAGTCCGGGGCCGAAGAGGTCCACATGCGCTCGGCCTGCCCCCCCATCATGTACAGCTGCAAGTACCTCAACTTCTCCCGCGGCAACTCGGACATGGACCTGCTGGCCCGCCGGGTGGTCCAGGAACTGGAGGGGGACGAGGGACAGCAGCACCTGGAGGAGTACGCCGACGGCACCACCGAGCGTGGCAAGTGCCTGCTGCAGTCCATCTGCGAAAAGATGGGCTTCGACTCCCTGGGCTATCAGTCCCTGGATGGCCTGCTGGAGGCCATCGGCCTCGACCGGGACAAGGTGTGCACCTACTGCTGGAGCGGGAAAGAATAATTCACGGAGGTTTTGGATATGAAAAACTCCCATTCGGAATCCTACGCCGCTGCCGGCGTGGACGTCACCGCCGGCTATGAGGCGGTGGAGCGCATCAAGCCCATGGTGGAATCCACCTACATCCCCGGGGTGATGGGCACCCTGGGTGGCTTTGGCGGCATGTTTGCCCCCGACCTGGCCGGGATGAAGAAGCCGGTGCTGGTCTCCGGCACCGACGGCGTGGGCACCAAGCTGCGCCTGGCTATGCTGCTGAACAAGCACGACACCATCGGCATCGACTGTGTTGCCATGTGCGTCAACGACATCATCTGCGGCGGGGCCTCCCCCCTGTTTTTCCTGGATTACATCGCCTGCGGCAAAAATGACCCGGTGCGCATCGCCGAGATCGTCTCCGGCATCACCGAGGGCTGCCGCCAGTCTGAGTGCGCCCTGGTAGGCGGCGAGACCGCCGAGCATCCCGGCCTGATGCCTGATGAGGACTACGACGTGGCCGGGTTCTCCGTGGGCATTGTGGACGAGGAGAAGATCATCGACGGCAAGAAGCTCTCCCAGGGTGACGTTCTCATCGGCCTGGGCTCCACCGGAGTCCACTCCAACGGCTTCTCTCTGGTTCGGAAGGTGCTGGACGTAGAGCACGCCGACCTCACCTCTCCCCGCCCCGAGCTGGAGGGCAAGAGCTTGGGCGAGACCCTTCTCACCCCCACCCGCATCTATGTCAAGGCTATTAAGGCCCTGCTGAAGGCGGGCGTGGACATCCACGCCGTCAGCCACATCACCGGCGGCGGCTTCTATGAGAACGTGCCCCGTATGATGACCGACGGCCTCACCGCCCGCATCGAGCTGAACACCTTCCCCCGCCTGTCCATCTTTGACCTTATTCAGAAGGCTGGAAACATCCCTGAGCGGGACATGTACAACACCTTCAACATGGGCCTGGGCATGCTCCTGGCCGTCCCCGCCGCCCAGGCCGGGCAGGCCCTGGAGATCCTCCAGGCCGCCGGCGAGCGGGCCTACCAGGTGGGCTCCGTGGTGGAGGGAGACGCCGGCGTAGAGCTGGTATAAGGAGGCGATCCCCATGCCGAAACGGATTGCGGTCCTGGTCTCCGGCGGCGGGACCAACCTCCAAGCCCTCATCGACGCCCAGAACCGGGGAGAGATCGTCAACGGCCTCCTCGCCGCTGTCATCTCCTCCAATCCCAAGGCCTATGCTCTGGAGCGGGCGGAGAAAGCGGGTATCCCCCACTTTGTGGTCTCCCGGAAGGACTACCCCTCCAACCAGGCCATGACCCAGGCCCTGGTGGATAAGCTGCGGGAGCTGAACATCGACCTGGTGGTGCTGGCCGGTTTTATGGTCATCCTCACCCAGGAGATGGTGCAGGCCTATCCCAACGCCATCCTCAACGTCCACCCCGCCCTTATCCCCTCCTTCGCCGGACCCGGCTGCTATGGCCTCCACGTCCATGAGAAGGCTTTGGAATATGGGGTAAAGCTCTCCGGCGCCACCGTCCACTTCGTCAGCGAGGAGTGCGACGGCGGACCCATCGTCTCTCAGAAGGCGGTGGAGGTCCTCCCCGACGACACCCCGGAGATCCTACAGAGGCGGATCATGGAGCAGTGCGAGTGGAAGCTGCTGCCCCAGGCCGTGTCTCTGTTCTGCCAGGATCGGCTGCGGGTAGAGGGCCGCACCGTCCGCGTATTGGACTGATTTTCCCGGAACACCAATCCCCTTTGGCGCGCCGGACTCACATCTAAAACCAAGCGGTATGACTGACGGAAGTGGATGAAACCACAGGGAGTACCGCCTCTGGAACGCCGACCGTCTGGGCGCACCTCGTTTGTTCCAAGCGTGGTGCGCCCTTTTTGCAAAAAAAGGAGGACATGTATGAAGACCCTTGACCTCAACGAGATCCTGACCAGCCACCCCTACCCCGGCCGGGGCATCGTCCTGGGCCGCACTGCCGACAACAAGAAGGCCGCCGTGGCCTACTTCATCATGGGCCGCAGCGAGAACAGCCGCAACCGGGTCTTTGAAGAGACCGAGGACGGCATCCGCACCAAGGCCTTCGACGAGAGCAAGATGACCGACCCCTCCCTCATCATTTACCACCCCGTGCGCATCCTGGCCGACGGCTCCACCATCGTCACCAACGGCGACCAGACCGACACCATTCGGGACCACATGCTGGAAGGACACTGCTACCGCCACGCCCTGCGCACCCGGGAATTTGAGCCCGACGGCCCCAACTACACCCCCCGTATCTCCGGCCTGGTCAACCCCGACGGAAGCTATTACCTGTCCATCCTCAAGAGCCTGGACGGCGATCCCGCCTGCTGCTGCCGCTACTTCTACGAGTACGACAAGCCTCAGGCCGGCGTGGGCCACTTCATCCACACCTACCAGGAAAACGCCGAGCCGCTGCCCTCCTTTGAGGGAGAGCCCCGCCGGGTGGCCATCTCCGCCGCCGACGCCCAGAGCTGGGCTGAACAGCTGTGGAAGAGCCTAAACAAGGACAACAAGGTCTCCCTCTACGTCAGCCTCATCGACCTGGCCACCGGAGAGCGGGACACCGTCATCGTCAACAAGCACGGCTGAAATTTGGGAAAGGAAGTTATACTGCTATGACCGAACTGGAACTGAAATACGGCTGCAACCCCAACCAGAAGCCCGCCCGCATCTTCATGGAGGAGGGCGAGCTGCCCCTCCAGGTGCTCAACGGCAAGCCGGGTTACATCAACTTTATGGACGCCCTCAACTCCTGGCAGCTGGTCAAGGCCCTGAAGAAGGCCACCGGCCTGCCCGCCGCCGCCTCCTTTAAGCACGTCTCCCCCGCCGGTGCCGCCCTGGGCCTGCCCCTCACCGATGTGGAACGCCACATCTACTTCGCCCCCGAGGGGGAGCTCTCCCCCATCGCCTGCGCCTACATCCGGGCCCGTGGCGCCGACCGGCTGTGCTCCTTCGGAGACTGGGCCGCCCTCAGCGACGTGTGTGACGCCGACACCGCCCGGTTCCTGGCCCTGGAGGTCTCTGACGGCATCATCGCCCCCGGCTACACCGACGAGGCCCTGGCCATCCTGAAGACCAAGCGCAAGGGCGGCTACAACGTGGTCCAGATCGACCCCGACTACACCCCCAAAGCAGTGGAGCGCCGGAACATCTTCGGCATCACCTTTGAGCAGGGCTACAACGACCTGGACATCAACGAGGACATGCTCCAGAACATCGTCACCGCCAACAAGGACCTGCCCCAGCAGGCCAAGCACGACATGCTCCTCTCCCTCATCACCCTGAAGTACACCCAGTCCAACTCCGTCTGCTATGTGAAGAACGGCCAGACTCTGGGCGTGGGTGCCGGCCAGCAGAGCCGCATCCACTGCACCCGCCTGGCGGGCAACAAGGCGGACATCTGGTGGCTGCGCCAGCACCCCAAGGTTCTGGGCCTGCAATTCGTGGATAACATCCGCCGCCCTGACCGGGACAACGCCATCGACATCTACATCTCCGACGAGCACGACGACGTCCTGGCGGAAGGCGTGTGGCAGAACACCTTCAAAGTCAAGCCCGAGGTACTCACCCAGGAGGAGAAGCAGGCCTGGATTGCCCAGCTCTCCGGGGTGACCGTGGGCTCCGACGCCTTCTTCCCCTTCGGGGACAATGTGGAGCGGGCCCGGAAGTCCGGCGCCCAGTACATCGCCCAGCCCGGCGGTTCCATCCGGGACGACCAGGTCATCGCCACCGCCGACAAGTACGGCATGGTCATGGCCTTCACCGGCATCCGCCTGTTCCACCACTAATTCAGAAGGAGAACGCATCGCTATGAAGGTTTTAGTTGTAGGCGGAGGCGGCCGGGAACACGCCATCTGCTGGAAGCTGGCCCAGAGCCCCAAGGTCACAGAGCTCTACTGCGCCCCCGGCAACGCCGGCATTGCCCAGGTGGCCACCTGCGTCCCCATTAAGGCCACCGACGTGGAGGCCATGGTGGCCTGGGCGAAGGAGAACGCCATGGACTTTGTCATGGTGGCCCCCGACGATCCCCTGGCCCTGGGCATGGTGGACGCCCTGGAGGCGGCGGGTATCCCCGCCTTCGGCCCCCGGAAGAACGCCGCCATCATTGAGGCCAGCAAGGCCTTTTCCAAGGAACTGATGAAGAAGTACCACATCCCCACCGCCAAGTATGAGACCTTTACTGACCTTGACAAGGCCCTCTCCTACATCCAGGAGCAGGGGGCTCCCATCGTGGTCAAGGCGGACGGCCTGGCCCTGGGCAAGGGCGTGGTTGTGGCCTCCACCGTAGAGGAGGCCCAGAAGGCCGCCCGGGAGATGATGGAGGACAAGAAGTTTGGGGAGAGCGGCTCCACGGTGGTCATCGAGGAGTGCATGGTGGGCCCCGAGGTCACCGTACTGGCCTTCTGCGACGGGGAGCACCTGGTGCCCATGCTGTCCTCCCAGGACCACAAGCGGGCCTACGACGGCAACCAGGGCCCCAACACCGGCGGCATGGGGGCCTTCTGTCCCTCCCCCAAGTACACCCCCGACCTGGCCAAGACCTGTATGGAGCAGATCTTCCTGCCCACAGTGGCCGCTCTAAAGGCGGAGGGCCGTCCCTTCAAGGGGGTCATCTACTTCGGCCTGATGCTCACCCAGAACGGGCCCAAGGTGGTGGAGTACAACGCCCGCTTCGGCGATCCCGAAACCCAGCCCATCCTATCCATGCTGGACAGCGACCTGATGGATATTTTTGAGGCCTGCGTCAACGGCACCCTGGACCAGGTGGACATCCGCTGGAAGAAGGGGGCCGCCTGCTGCCTGGTACTGGCCTCGGGCGGCTATCCGGTAAAATACCAGAGCGGCTATCCCATCTCCGGTTTGGAGGAGGCGGGCAAGTCCGCCACCGTGTTCCACGCCGGCACCAAGAAAGGCGAGGATGGGGCCATCCTTACCGCCGGAGGCCGGGTGCTGGGGGTCACCGCCCTGGGCGACACCCTGGAGCAGGCCATTGCCAACGCCTATGCCGCCGCCAAACCCATCTCCTTCCAGGACATGCACTTCCGCACGGACATCGGCAAGGTATGAGCGAACTGAATCTACAGGGCGTCGTTTTTGACGTGGACGGCGTCCTCTTCGACACTGAGCGGCTGTGCCAGAATGTTTGGATCACGCTCAGCCGTGAGATGGGCTGGCCCGAGGCCGGAGAGCGCTACCTGGAGTTTGTAGGCCAAAACCGCACCGATATCCGGGCCAAAATGCTCCGCTTCTGGGGGCCGGAGTTCCCCATGGAGCAGTTTCTCCAAACCTGTTCCCAACGCTCCCAGGCCCGCATTGAGCGGGACGGCGTGCCGATGAAGCCCGGTGTGGTGGAAATTTTGGACTTTTTACATGAAAAGGGTATTCCCATTGCCCTGGCCACCTCCACCGGACAGGAGCGCACCCTGCGGCGGATGGAGCTCACCGGACTGGGCCACTATTTCCAGGCCATCGTCACCGGTGACATGATCGAGCACAGCAAGCCAGACCCGGAAATCTATCTGGTGGCCTGTCAGCGTCTGGGCACTGACCCCGGACACACTCTGGCTGTGGAGGACTCCCGCAACGGCATCCTCTCCGCCCACGCCGCCGGCATGCCGGTGGTCATGGTCCCCGATCTCATCCCGCCCACCCCTGAGCTGGAAGAGATGATTTGCTGCCGCTGTGACAGCCTGCTCACGCTGAAGCAACAGCTGGAAGCGAGCCTGCCCTGATTTCTAATTTTCAATAAAAATCCCCTTCCGTACCCGCAAACCGGGACACGGAAGGGGATTTGTTTTGCTTCCTGCGTTCCAATTACTGTATCCAGTCTGCCCAGGCGCTGGAAAACAGATTATCCTTTAGACACACAAAATAAAAGGCTCCGCCCATGGGGATCCCCTCTAAATCAAAACGAGCCAAGGTCCCCTGCTCCAGCTCCTTTTCCACCACCGGGGCATACAAAAATGATACCCCTAAGCCGTCGGCCACCAGGGATTTGATGGTGGAAAAGTCGCTGATGGTCACTACATTCGGAAAGCCGTACAGGGCATAGTTCTGCCGGTGGAGTGCTTCTTCAAAAATCGCCCGTGTCCCGGACCCGGACTCCCGGACAATCAGTCGCTCCCCCGCCAGCTCCTCCACCGGCACCACCCGTCCGGCCAACCGATGCCCCGAGGGACAAACCCCAAAAAATTCTTCCTTCCGATAGAGCGTGGATTCATACCGGTCCCGCTGAAAAAATCCCTCCACCAGCGCAAAATCCAGCCGACCTCCCTCCAATTCCTGGAGTAATACGGAGGTATTATCCACCATAAGGGAAAAGGTAGCCTCCGGATGGGCACGGAGAAACTTCTCCACTTTGGGAGCGATGACATATTCCCCGATGGTTTTGGATGCCCCCACCCGCAAGGACATGGGCACATCCACGGCCATAGCCTCCTCCACCTTCTGGCTGTTATAGGCCAAAGACCGGGCCAGCTCCCGCAAGCGCAGCCCCTGCTCCGTGAGCCGGAGCACCTTCCCCTCATACACAAACAGCCGGCAGCCGTAGTGCTCTTCCAAATACCGGATATGGTGGGTCACTGCCGGCTGGGTCAGACACAGCCGCTCCGCCGCCCGGGTATAATTCATGGTCTCACACAGGATTAAAAAGGTATTCCAGCGAGGGTCCAACATGGTACATCACCCATTAAAATAATTTATGGATACATTAGGATTCTTAATTTTATTTTATCAATAATCTGGTTTATAATCAAGATGTCCATAGGAAAAATATAGAACGAAAAGAGAGATAACGATGGATTTCTTGAAAAAAGTCGGCCCTGGTGTGGTGCTGTGTTTGATTCTTGCCATTCCCAGCTTTTTGTTGGGCCGTGTCTTTCCCGTCATCGGCGGCCCTGTGATTGCTATTTTACTTGGCATGGTGGTCTCCCTATTCCTCTACGAGAGAACCCGTTACCAAGCGGGCATCGCCTACACTTCGAAAAAAATTCTGCAGTATGCAGTCATCCTTCTGGGCTTTGGCCTGAATCTGTCCGAGATCGCAAAGGTGGGCGCTCAGTCCCTGCCCATTATCTGCTCCACCATTGCCACCTCGCTGCTTACCGCCTTCCTGCTGCGAAAATACCTCACCATGCCCAACAACATTGCCGTTCTGGTGGGAGTGGGTTCCTCCATCTGCGGCGGCTCCGCCATTGCCGCCACCGCCCCTGTCATTGGGGCGGATGATGAGGAAATCGCCCAATCCATCTCCGTTATCTTCCTCTTCAACATTTTAGCGGCTCTGATCTTCCCCACTCTGGGCGGCGTCCTTGGAATGACCAATGACGGATTCGGTCTTTTTGCCGGTACCGCCGTCAACGATACCTCCTCCGTCACAGCGGCCGCCTCCACCTGGGACACCCTTCATGGCACCAACGGGGCCGTGTTGAAATACGCCACCATTGTCAAGCTCACCCGCACCCTGGCGATCATCCCCATCACGCTGGCGCTGGCTTTCTGGCGGACCTGGCGGGCCAAACAGGGCGACAACACCACCACCGGCTCCTTCAGCCTGAAAAAGGTGTTCCCCTTCTTCATCCTGTTCTTTGTCCTAGCCTCCATCATCACGACCCTCTCCACTCTGGCCGGTGCCGACCCCGCCATTTTCCAGCCTCTGAAGGAGCTGTCCAAGTTCTTTATCATCTTGGCTATGGCAGCCATCGGTCTGAACACTGACCTAGTCAAGCTGGTGAAAACTGGTTCCAAGCCCATCCTTCTGGGAGCCAGCTGCTGGGTGGGAATCACCGTTGTCAGCTTATCTATGCAGCACCTGTTGGGTCTGCTGTAATTTCAGCATCCCAGTTTCCTTACCTTTTCCCGCCACCGGCTCAGCCCGGCGGCGGGACTTTTTCGTATAGACAAAGTTACTTTTCTGGGTGAGTGGTTTCCTTCCACGAAAAAGCCCGGGCAGACCATATGGTCTGCCCGGGCTTTTATTCTTGGATTTCGCAGGAATTACTCCTCGCCGTACATCTTCTCCAGACGGGTCAGCTTGTCGTAGCGCTTCTTGGCGGTCTCCTCGTTCAGAGCGAAGAGCTCCTTGGCGCGGTCGGGGAAGGAACGGGTCAGGCTGGAGTAGCGGGCCTCGTTCATCAGGAACTCCTGATAGCCGCCAGCGGGGGCCTTGGAGTCCAGAGTGAAGGGGTTCTTTCCCTCGGCCTTGGCGGCGGGGTTGAACCGGAACAGGTTCCAGTAGCCGCACTCCACGGCCTTCTTCATCTCGGACTGGCAGTTAGCCATGCCGCCCTTGATGGAGTGCATCTCACAGGGAGCGTAGCCGATGATCAGAGAAGGACCATGATAGGCCTCGGCCTCAGCAATGGCCTTCAGGGTCTGGTTGGGATTGGCGCCCATAGCCACCTGAGCCACATAGACGTAGCCGTAGGTCATGGCGATCTCAGCCAGGGACTTCTTGGCCACGGTCTTACCGGCAGCAGCGAACTGAGCCACCTGGCCGATGTTGGAGGCCTTGGAAGCCTGTCCGCCAGTGTTGGAGTACACCTCGGTGTCGAAGACGAAGACGTTTACATCCTCGCCGGAAGCCAGGACGTGGTCCACACCACCGAAGCCGATGTCGTAAGCCCAGCCGTCGCCGCCGAAGATCCACACGGACTTCTTGGACAGGTAGGACTTCTCAGCCAGAACGGCCTTGCAGTCAGCGCAGCCGGCAGCGGCGCCCTTCTCCAGCTCAGCAACCAGAGCCTTGGTGGCAGCGCCGTTGGCGGAGCCATCCTCCTTGGTATCCAGGAAGGCCTGAATAGCGGCCTTGGCCTCGGCGGGAGTGGCCTCGGCAGCAGCCATGGCCTCCAGCTTGGCGATCAAGCGGTTGCGGATAGCCTTCTGGCCCAGGTACAGGCCCAGACCGTGCTCGGCGTTATCCTCGAACAGGGAGTTGGCCCAAGCGGGACCATGACCCTCGGCGTTGGTGGCGTAGGGAGAGGTAGCAGCGGGGCCGCCCCAGATGGAGGAACAGCCGGTGGCGTTGGAGATATACATCCGGTCGCCGAACAGCTGGGTGATGAGACGGGCATAAGCGGTCTCGGCACAGCCGGCGCAGGAGCCGGAGAACTCCAGCATGGGCTTCTTGAACTGGCTGCCCTTCACGGTCAGGTCGGCCACATCCTCCTTGACGGAGACGTTGGCAACCATGTAGTTGAACACGTCCTGCTGAGCCAGCTCCTCCTCCTGGTTGACCATGGTCAGAGCCTTGGTGGGACACACGTTGGCACAGACAGAGCAGCCCATACAATCCAGGGGGCTGATGGCGATGGAGAACTTGTACTGGCCCTTGCCCTTGCCGGCCTTCACGTCCACGATCTTGGCGGCGGCGGGGGCGTTCTTGGCCTCCTCCTCGGTCAGGGCGAAGGGACGGATAGTGGCGTGGGGGCAGACGTAAGCGCACTGGTTGCACTGGATACACTTGGTGGAATCCCAGGTGGGCACGGAGACGGCCACGCCGCGCTTCTCATAGGCGGCAGCGCCCAGCTCGAAGGTGCCGTCCACGTGGTCCACGAAAGCGGAAACAGGCAGGCTGTCGCCGTCCATACGGTCCACGGGCTCCAGGATGTTCTCTACCATCTTGATCAGCTTGGCGGGACCGGTGAGCTTGCTCTCCTTGGGCTCGTCCACGGCGTTCTTCCAGGACTCGGGCACCTCGTACTTCTTGAAGGCGGTGGCGCCGGCGTCGATGGCCTTGTGGTTCATGTCCACGATGTCCTGGCCCTTCTTCAGGTAGGAGTGAGTGGCGGCATCCTTCATGTACTGGATAGCCTCAGCCTCGGGCATCACCTTGGCCAGAGCGAAGAAGGCGGACTGGAGAATGGTGTTGGTGCGCTTGCCCATACCGATCTCCCGGGCCAGGTCGATGGCGTTGATGGTGTACAGCTGGATGTTGTTCTCCGCGATGTAACGCTTGGCGTTGGCGGACAGGTGGTGGGCCACTTCCTCGTCGGACCACTGGCAGTTGATCATGAACACGCCGCCGGGCTTGACGTCACGGACCATGGGGAAGTCCTTGGTCACGTAGGAGGGGTTGTGGCAGGCCACGAAGTCGGCCTTGTTGATGTAGTAGGGGCTCTTGATGGGCTTATCGCCGAAGCGCAGGTGGCTGATGGTCACGCCGCCGGTCTTCTTGGAGTCGTACTGGAAGTAAGCCTGCACGTACTTGTCGGTGTGGTCGCCGATGATCTTGATGGAGTTCTTGTTGGCGCCCACGGTGCCGTCGCCGCCCAGGCCCCAGAACTTGCACTCGATGGTGCCCTCGGCAGCGGTGTTGTGAGAGGTGGTCTCCTCCAGGGAGGAACCGGTCACGTCGTCCACGATGCCGATGGTGAAGTGGTTCTTGGGCTCAGCCTTGGCCAGGTTCTCATACACGGCGAACACGCTCTTGGGAGGCGTATCCTTGGAGCCCAGGCCGTAACGGCCGGCCACAACGGTCTTGTCGGTGATGCCGGCGCCGGCCAGAGCGGTGATGACGTCCAGGTACAGAGGATCGCCCAGAGCGCCGGGCTCCTTGGTGCGGTCCAGAACGGCAATCTTCTTGGCGGTGGCGGGGATAGCGGCGATCAGCTTGTCGGCGCGGAAGGGGCGGTACAGACGGACCTTGATCAGGCCCACCTTCTCCCCGTGAGCGTTGAGGTAGTCAATGACCTCCTCAGCCACGTCGCAGATGGAGCCCATGGCGATGATGACCCGGTCGGCATCGGCAGCGCCGTAGTAGTTGAACAGCTTGTAGTCGGTGCCCAGCTTGGCGTTGATCTTGCCCATGTACTCCTCTACGATCTCAGGCAGAGCCTCGTAGTAGGGGTTGCAGGCCTCGCGGTGCTGGAAGAAGATGTCGCCGTTCTCGTGGGAGCCGCGCATGGTGGGGTGCTCGGGGTTCAGAGCGCGGGCACGGAAGGCCTCCACGGCGTCCATGTCCACCATCTCGGCCAGATCCTTGTAGTCCCAAATGGCGATCTTCTGGATCTCGTGGGAGGTGCGGAAACCGTCGAAGAAGTTGATGAAGGGGACGCGGCCCTTGATGGCGGACAGATGAGCCACGGGAGCCAGGTCCATAACCTCCTGCACGTTGCCCTCAGCCAGCATGGCAAAACCGGTCTGACGGCAGGCCATCACGTCGGAGTGATCGCCGAAGATGTTCAGAGACTGGGCAGCCACGGTACGGGCGGAGACGTGGAACACGCAGGGCAGCAGCTCGCCGGCGATCTTGTACATATTGGGGATCATCAGCAGCAGGCCCTGAGAGGCGGTGTAGGTGGTGGTCAGAGCACCGGCGTTCAGAGAGCCGTGCACGGTGCCGGCAGCACCGGCCTCAGACTGCATCTCGATGACCTTCACGGTGGTGCCGAAGATATTCTTCTGGCCCTGAGCCGCCCACTGGTCCACATAGTCGGCCATGGGGCTGGACGGAGTGATGGGGTAGATGCCGGCTACCTCGGTGAAGGCGTAGCTGACATAGGCTGCCGCATTGTTGCCGTCCATGGTTTTGAACTTTCTTGCCATAGAGTTCCCTACTTTCTTCCTTATTTGGTCGGACCGGCAGCGAGAACCGCCTGTCCATATTCCATACAGAACTGCCGCTTCTTCCGTCATATGCATATGCATACATCGCTTATAATCTTTATAAGCGTTTGACTATAACTGCACATGACAGTACCGCTCCCCGGCAGTGGGGAGCGGAAACGTCTATTTCGACGCCCATAAGTGTATCACTTTTCCCTCCATTTGTAAATCCAAAGAATGAAATTTTTCTTGCTTTTTCTAGGGCATAACGCCCAAACCATAAGGAAAATGCCATAGGGTCCATTGCATTTCCTCAAAAAACCAAGTACAATGGTTTTATTACTTCGTTCCCTAATTTTGGAAGGAGGACGAACGTCTTGGTCTTTACCGTTCGCTCCCTGGGACTGCACGGTATTTCTGGCTATCCCGTTTTAGCGGAGTGCGACCTGTCCGCCGGACTGCCGGCCTTCACCATTGTCGGCCTGCCCGACGCCGCCGTCAACGAGGCCCGGGACCGGGTCCGCTCTGCCATCAAAAACTGTGGCTTCACCTTTCCCGTCAGCCGGATCACCATCAATCTGGCTCCCGCCCACGTAAAAAAAGAGGGTACCCTCTATGACCTGCCCATTCTGGTGGGCATTTTAGCGGCGGGGGGACAGCTCCAGGTCAAGCAGCCAGACTGCGCCTTTCTGGGGGAACTATCCCTGTCCGGACAGCTGCGCCCCTGCGCCGGTATGCTGCCCATGGCCCTTCGGGCTAAGGAAGAGGGCATCCGCGCCCTGTTCGTTCCGGAGGACAACGCCCCTGAAGCCACCTTGGCACAAGGGCCTGACATCTACCCCGTTCGGGATGTGGGACAGCTGGTCCGCCACCTGTCGGGCGAAGAGCTCATCTCCCCCGCCCGTCCCTGGGTCCCCGCCCCCCAGGACACTGCCCTGCCCAATTTTTCCCAGGTCAAGGGCCAGGAGCAGGCCAAGCGCGCCCTGGAAATTGCCGCCGCAGGCGGGCACAACATCCTGCTTTCCGGCCCCCCAGGCTCGGGCAAATCCATGCTGGCCCGCCGCCTGCCCGGCATTCTCCCCGGCATGACCCGCCAGGAAGCCCTAGAGGCCACCCAGGTCCACTCCGTTATGGGTCTGACCTCTCCGGAGCATCCCCTCATTGACGTCCGCCCCTTCCGCTCCCCCCACCACACCATCTCTTCCATGGGGATGGCGGGCGGGGGCAGCAATCCTAAGCCGGGGGAAATCTCCCTGGCTCACCAGGGGGTCCTCTTTTTGGACGAGCTGCCCGAATTTCCCAAAGAGGTGCTGGAGGTGCTCCGCCAGCCTCTGGAGGATGGGCAGATCCAGATCTCCCGGGCCTCAGGCACCGTCACCTACCCCAGCCGCTTTATGCTGGTGTGCGCTATGAATCCCTGCCGCTGCGGCTGGTACGGCCATCCCTCCGGCCGGTGCCGCTGCACTCCAGCTGAGGTAAAAAAGTACCTCTCCCGCCTCTCCGGTCCCCTGCTGGACCGCATCGACCTCTTTGTCCAGGTGGACGCCCTGGACTTTGACGAGCTGGCCCACCGCCAGCCCTCCCAGTCCTCCGCCACCATACGCGCCCGGGTAAATGAAGCCAGAAGCCGCCAGCGGGAGCGCCAGCACGGCGCCTCCAACGCCGGTCTGGACCGGGATGGGCTGGACCAGTTCTGTGGACTGGACGAGGACGGCTTGCGTCTGATGAAGGGGGCCTTTGACCGGATGGGACTGACCGCCCGGAGCTATGACCGTATTTTAAAGGTAGCCCGCACCATCGCTGACCTGGACGGCAGCCCGGGCATCCAGTCCTTCCATCTGGCGGAGGCCCTGCAGTACCGGCCGCCGGAATACCTGCGGCGGTAAGTACCGCTTGTTTTGGGCGTTGTCTTCTACCGCTCTGGACAGGACACAGGATTTTCAGTATAATGACCGAGAACCCTTCAATTCCGTGGAAAGGAACCAATATAATATGAATGAAATGATTTTGCTCAAGCTGGGCGAACTGGTCCTCAAGGGCCTGAACCGCCGCAGCTTCGAGGATAAACTTCAGGCCAATATCCACCGCCGTCTCAATGGGCTGGGACAATTCCGCGTCTATACCCGCCAGTCCACCACCTATGTGGAGCCCATGGACCCCTCCTGCGACATGGACGGGGCCTGGGAGGCCATGAAGAAGGTCTTTGGCGTGGTGGGCCTGAGCCGGGCCCGGGCCTGCGAAAAGGACAAGGACGCCATCCTGGCCGCCTGCCGGGAGTATTTGGACGGCCCTCTCTCCTCCGCCCGCACCTTTAAAGTGGAGACCAAGCGGGCGGATAAAACCTTCCCCATGACCTCCATTCAGCTCAGCCAGTATGTGGGGGGCGAGCTGGACGAGTTCTACCCCAACCTCCAGGTGGACGTGCACCATCCGGAGCTGACGGTATATGTGGAAATCCGGGATTATGCCGCCTTTGTCCATGCCGATCCGGAGCCCGGAGCGGGCGGACTGCCTGTGGGCATCAACGGCCGGGCGGTGGCCCTGCTCTCCGGCGGCATTGACTCCCCCGTGGCCAGCTACATGATCGCCAAGCGGGGCGTCGCTCTAGAGATGGTCCACTTCTTCTCCTACCCCTACACCTCCCCTGAGGCCAAAGACAAGGTGCTGGAGCTGGCCCGTCTGCTCACCCCCTGGTGCGGCCATCTCACCGTCCATGTAGTCCCCTTCACCGCCATCCAGGAGGAGCTGCGCCGGTCCTGCCCGGAGGAGCTGTTCACCATCATCATGCGCCGATTCATGATGCGCATTTCCCAGGCGGTGGCCAAGCGGTGCGGAGCCAAGGCCCTGGTCACCGGAGAATGCCTGGGACAGGTGGCCAGCCAGACCATGGAGGCCATGGCGGTCACCGGAAGCGTAGTGGAGCTGCCCATCCTCCGTCCCTGCGTGGGAATGGACAAGGAGGAGATCGTCCAGGTGTCCCGGAAGATCGGCACCTATGACACCTCCATCCTGCCCTATGAGGACTGCTGCACCGTCTTTACCCCCCGTCACCCCCGTCTGCGCCCCCTGCCCGGCGAGGTGGAGCTGGCCGAGTCCAAGCTGGACATTGAGTCCATGGTCCGCCAAGCGGTGGAGGGCATTGAACGGGTGCGGGTCTGACCGGGGAGGGCTGACTGATGTCCATTCGTCTGGCCCGGCCGGAGGACAGCGCCGCTCTGCTGTCCATCTACAGTCAATACATCCGCACCCCCATTACCTTTGAATATGACCTGCCCACCCAGGAGGAATTTGCCCAGCGCATCTCCTCCACCCTGGAACACTACCCCTATCTGGTGTGGGAAGAAAAGGGAGCCTTGCTGGGATACGCTTACGCCCACCCGGAGCGGGAACGGGAGGCCTACCAGTTCAATTCAGAGCTGTCCATCTACCTGGACCGCGCCGCCTCCGGCCGGGGCATCGGCCGCAGGCTGTACTCCGCTTTAATGGACCTACTGGTCCTTCAGGGGGTAAAGACCGCCTACGGAGTGGTCACCGACCCTAACCCAGCCAGCGAGGGACTGCACCAGTCTCTGGGCTTTCGACGTGTCGGCCTTCACCGGAACACCGGATTTAAGGACGGGAAGTGGTACGACGTCATCTGGTTTGAAAAGGACCTGGCTCCTTACATCCCCGATCCCACACCGGTGATCCCCTTTCCCCAGCTGTATGACCAGGCGGTAGCAGATGTTCTCTCCCGCCACTCCCTTTGATGCACGAAAAACCCCCGGAAGGGAACCGCAGTTTGGTTCCCCTCCGGGGGTTTTGTCTTATTTTAAGAAGCTGCCTGCTCTCCTTCCGGGGGTGGGGCGGAAATGGTGGGGAGGACAAAGGTGATCCGGGTTCCCACATCCACCCGGGACACCACCTCGAACCACCCTCCGTGGTGGTCAATGATCCATTTGGCAATGGACAGCCCCAGCCCTGTCCCTCCCGTTTTCCGGTCCCGGGACTGGTCGGTGCGGTAAAAGCGCTCAAAGATATGGGGAATCCCCTGGGGAGGAATGCCCATCCCCTCGTCCTGCACCGTCACCCGGGCATAGCCCTGGCTCTGGGTCACCCGCAGGTACACCCGGCCCTGTGGGGGGCTGTACTTGATGCTGTTGTCCATGAGGATGCGCATGACCTGCTTCATAAGCCCCGGATCGGCGAACACCGCCACCGGCTCCTCCCCCCAGCAGGGCAGAAGAGTCCGCTGGGGATGAATCATCTCCTCTGCACGAATAACCTCTCCCGCCAGACCCGTCAGGTCTAACCGCTCTTTTTTCACCGGCTGGGAGTCGTTGTCCCCCCGGGCCAAAAACAGCAGCTGTTCCACCAGTCGCTCCATGGAGGCAGCCTCCCCCCGGATGGCATCGATGGATTCCTGTAGCGCCTCCGGGTCCGACTTCCCCCACCGGTCCAGCAGGGCGGCATACCCCTGTATGACCGCAATAGGGGTGCGCAGCTCATGGCTGGCATCGGAGACAAACCGCATCTGGGCGCTGTAAGCCCGGTTGACCCGGTCCAGCATGTCGTTGATGGACTGGGCCAGAGAGCGCAGTTCCTTCTGGGTCGCCGGCAGGTCAATCCGGCTGTCCAGGTGCTTGGCGTTGATCTTGTCCAGCTCGTCCGCCAAATTCTCCAGCTCCCGGCGGGACATATGGGTCATGGAGTTCAGGCGGGCCGCCGTGGAGGCCAGTTCCTGAATGGGGCGCAGCACCCTTCGAATGGATCGCCGGTTTCCAAACAGGTTGGACACCAGCGCCAGCACCTGACACACCAACAGCACAATGCCTGCCCAGTACAGGGTGGCAAACAGCCCCGTCAAACTCACCTGGATGGCATAGGGGCTGCCGTTGTTGGACTGCTCCACCCGGTAATACTGGGTCAGATCCCAGGTGCGCAAGCCGTCGGCAATCTCCGGCCGGACGGGCAGCCAGGAGAACACGGTCACATGATAGCCCTCCGGCTCCCGGTCCAACGGCTGAATGGTATAGTCACTGGCCTCCATCCAGGCCAGAGCCTCCTGGGTAGGCACACCCCGCTCCTCTACGAGAGCGGCCACATCCGCGCAGCGGTTTTCCGCGTACAGGACCAGGCCTGCCATAGCCAATACCACCAGAACCAGGTCCATTACCAAAAAAATTCCTAGCTGACGCAGGAAAAATCCTATATTCAGCCGCAGTGCCAGGGAGGAATCCCGAACCGCTGTGATGGGATCTGTAGGGGGTGGGGACTGAAATCTCCCCTTTCGTTCCACTGCCGGCACCTCCTCTCAGGAGGACTGCTCCTCCCTTTTGCTTGGTCAGCGGGGCTGATTTTTCAGCCAGGTCCGCACCTCATCCAAATTTTGATAGGCCACATAGCTGCCGCCCCGGACTAAAAAGTCCAGCTGCTCCTGCTCCTGGGGCGTGCGCATTCCCTTTGCCAGCAGCGCTTTTCTGGCCGACCGGGTTACCATATTCACCATCCGGCGCTTCAGCCACCCCACCTTTTTTGGGGCCCAGCCCCCCTGTAGGTAAAACAGAGGGAGATCGGACAGATAATTGGCCCGGCGCATCCGGTTCATCACATCCTGTCCCGGAGGGCTCATCCCCACTCCACATACCGCCTGAAGGGAAAACCGCTTGTTGGCCTCGTCCAGACCGCTGATGTGCCCTGCCATCAGCGGGCCAAGAAACAGCACCTTTTCTCCCTTGGGCGGCTGGTCCTGGTCGAGGGCGTAGACCTTCATCTTCTCCGCCTTTCCCAGCATCTGGGCATATTCCTGGGTAAAGCCTGTATTGGACTGATACACAATAACCATAATTCTCCCCCTATTCTTCCCGGATGACATAGCCCACTCCGCGGACGGTGTGGATCAGCTTCACCCCAAAGGCCTCGTCAATCTTGCTGCGCAAAAACCGGATATAGACATCCACAGAGTTCGTCTCCCCGATAAAGTCAAAGCCCCACACACTGTCCAGCAGCGCTTCCCGGGTGAGCACCCTGCCCTTATTTTCCAGCAGATGGCGCAGCAGGTCAAACTCCTTCTTGGTCAGTTCCACCTCCTGCCCCTTCACTGTAACCTGGTGACGCGCCACATCCATGGACAGCTCCCCGGCTGTGAGCACCGGATTGTCCTTGCCTGCTCTTCCCCGGAGAGCCGCCCGGATGCGGGCTAGCAGCTCTTCAATGGCGAAGGGCTTGGTAATATAGTCGTCCGCCCCGGAGTCCAGGCCGGATACCTTATCCATCACGCTGTCCCTGGCGGTCAGCATGATCACCGGCACCTGGCTCTCCCGCCGCAGCCGGCGCAGCACCTCCATGCCCGACAGCTGGGGAAGCATGATATCCAATAAAATGAGGTCAAATTCCCCCGACCGCGCCCGGTCCAGACCGGTACGTCCGTCAAAGGCCTTTTCTACCTCATAGCCTTCGTACTTTAGCTCCATCTCTACCATACGGGCCAGCTTTTCCTCGTCCTCTACCAACAAAATCCGCTCTCCCATGGCCGGAGTTCACCTCACTGATCGTCCCGTTTTTTCGAATATTTCTCGTGCTGGCTGCGCAGCTCCTCCACCACCTGCCGTCCCAGGTCAGCCGCGGTATCTGCCACGCTCCCCATCACCTGGTTGATGCTCTCCCGCTCCAGATCCGGGCCCGAAAACCGGTAACGGAACCCAAAAAACAGTCCCAGCAGCAGTGCAGGTACGGTGATATAAAAGGCCGCAATAACCAGCAAAATCAAAATCAGCACCGGAAGAGCGGTGACCGGCTGGTCCTGCCGCCAGATCTCCAACTCGTTATCCAGCAGCAAATAGCGCAGCCGACGCAGCAGATTTGGTCGCTCTCCCTGTTGTTTCTTCCCCTTACGGGCTTCCTTTTTCCCCTTTGTCTGAGGGGCAGAGACCACAGGAAGCACCTGCTCCGGCGCTGGCGGCACCTCGCTTCTGGTGGAGTAATAGGACCCCTCCGGGCGTGGGATTACCCCCTGCTCCTCCAGATAGATCAGTGCATCCAACAGATTGCCCCCGCTGTATTCCAAAGCCTGCTTGGCCTGGGCATAACTCACATTCGCCTTTTCCCGCAGACGCTCCACCTGCTCCAAGGTAATTTCCATCGAAACGGCTCCTTCCTTTCCAGCCGCTCACGGCTCATTGCAGGAGTATCTTACCACAACCGGGTTGAAAGAGGGTTGACCCTATATTAAAATCCCATTAAATCACCCCCTGTTCTTCCCAGATCCGGGGCGCTTGCCCATCCGATTATACTATGTTATAATTTGCTTGGCAACCAATCTTACTCCTGGAGGTGTACCCATGAGACAGGCCTTCCGGTCCATTCTTCCCAAGCTCCTGGCGCTGGTTCTGTGTGTGGGGCTTCTCCTTCCCGTTCCAGTTTCCGCCGCCGACCTCTATTTTACGTCGGTCAATGACCGCCTGCTTCCCCTCACGTCCGACACCATGCCCCTGTGGTCAGGCGGACTGCTCTATGTGCCATACAACGTCTTTAGCCGGGAAGTTTCCGGCGTGGATCTGGACATCAGCACCAGCTACAGCCGGGAATCGGGAACCGTCACCTTCTACCGCACCCGGCAGATCCTGGTGTTTGATCTGAAAGCCGGCAACTCCCGGGATGATATCACCGGTGAAATTTACTATGCCAAGGCCATTATCCGAAACGGAAAGCCCTATGTCCCGTTAAATATGGTCTGCAACTTTTTCGGACTGGCCCGCTCCTATACCGCCATTGACCAGGGCTACCTGGTACGGATCAAAAACGATTCTGTGGTCCTTTCTGACGCCGATTTTATTGACGCAGCAGGGGAGCTGATCGAGCGCAGAGTTCGGGAGTATAACCAGAGCCTAAACCCCTCTACCGACACCTCGACTTCCCCGGTCACTCCGGACCCCACCCCAACCCCGGAGCCTGAGACGCCCTCTGAGTCCACCACCGATAAGCGCACCTACCTGGCCTTTCGGTGCCACAGCGCCGACCAGCTGACCTCCATTCTGGACACCTTGGACGATCAGGGTGTGTTTGGTATGTTTTTCCTTACTCCCCAGGCTTTGGAGGAGTCCGGTCTTCTGGTTCAGCGGATACTGGGCACCGGCCACAGCATTGGTCTTTTGGCAGAGGGGACCGATTTGGAATATACCCGCTACCTGCTGGAACAGGGTAACCAGCTCCTGCAGCTCACCGCCCACACCCGCACCACTGTGGCCTATGTCCCCAGCGCCCACCGAAGCGCCCTGGAGGAGGAGGGGTGGGTGTGCTGGTCGGAGACCAAGGTTCTCTCCCCCTCCGACTCTGTGGGGGCCAACACTTTTGCCTCGTCCACCGTCCGCAGTTTAGCACGGTACTCGGGCAGCGTCTACCTCACCATGGACGCCGATGAAAACACCGCCCGGGTCCTCTACTCCCTCCTGCGCCAGCTGGAAAGCAACCACTTCATTCTGACCACCCCTCTGGAGACACGCCTATGAGACAAGTCATCCTCAATCAAGAGACCCTCTGTCCCCCGGATTTACGTCCCCGTCTGGCCCAGCTCACCCGGCATCTCCAGGCCCGCTTGCAGGATTTCGGTCCCGGCGGGCCTCAGGTTCTCTCAGCTGACCAGGACCGTGGGCGCGTCGAGGTCCGCTTTCCCGGCCACAACACCGCTCAGGTTTTGCAGCAGCTGGAATCCCAGGAGGTTACGGGGCTGTTAGAAGGGGAGACCGCCGTCTTCCTTCTCTCCGCCAACACTCCATTTGAGGACCTGGACTATCTGTGGGGAAGTCTGTTCTCCGTATTAAGCGAATAAAGGAAAGGGCTTCCGTTGAAAAACGGGAGCCCTTTTTCTTACCGTATCTTTCCCAGCATCCGGCTGGCATTTAAAATGGCAATGACTGACACGCCCACATCCGCAAAGACGGCCATCCACATGTTGGCAAGGCCCACGGCGGACAAGGCCAAGACCAGGAACTTGACCCCCAGGGCGAAGACAATGTTTTGCCGGACTATGGCCAGGGTCTTCCGGGCAATGCGTACTGCCGCAGACAGCTTGGTCAGATCGTCGTCCATCAGCACCACGTCGGCGGCCTCGATGGCGGCGTCGGAGCCCATAGCACCCATAGCCACCCCGATGTCGGCCCGGGAGAGCACCGGAGCATCATTGATACCGTCCCCCACAAAGGCCAGCCGTTCCTCCGGCTTTTTCTCCTCCAGTAGCCGCTCCACCCATGTTACCTTATCTTGGGGCAAAAGCCCTGCATGGATCTCATCCAGGCCCAGCTTCCGGCCTAGGGCCTCCCCCACAGCAGGAATATCTCCTGTGAGCATGACCGTGCGGCGCACGCCCGCCTGCTTCAGCTCCCGGATGGCCTGGGCAGCCTCCTCCTTCTCCCGATCCGACACCTGGATCCATCCGGCATACCGGCCTTCCAGTGCCACGTGAACCACGGTGCCCTCCTGTCCGGGATTTCGCTCCCAGTCCGCCCCGGCCTGTTCCATCAGCTTATCATTGCCTACCCAGACCGAGCAGCCGTCCACCACCGCCTTGATGCCGTGGCCGGCCTCCTCCTCCGCCCCGGCTGCCCGCTCCCAATCCAGATTTTCGGGAGCCGCGGAACGGATGGATCGGGCGATGGGGTGATTGCTCCACTGTTCTGCCAGGGCAGCCAGAGTGAGCAGCTCCTCTTCCGTCATCCCCTGGGGATGGACCTGGGTGACGGCAAACTGTCCCCGGGTGAGGGTTCCGGTTTTGTCAAAGACCACGATTCCCACTTGGGCCAGCGCTTCTAAGTAATTGCCCCCCTTGACCAGGATACCCTGTCGGGACGCTCCCCCGATCCCACCGAAAAAGCTCAGCGGAATGGAGATTACCAGGGCACAGGGGCAGGAGACCACCAGGAAGATCAGGGCCCGATGGACCCACATCATCCATTCACCCGGCCCCAGACTAGGAAGCAGTCCCAGCCCCAAAGCGTCATCCGCCAGCTTACAAACCGGCGGCAGAACAGCCAGCGCCAGAGCGGCAAAGACCACTGTCGGAGTATAGTACCGGGCAAATTTTGTGATAAAATGCTCTGCCTTGGCCTTTTTGGCGGCAGAGTTCTCCACCAGGTCCAGAATCTTGGCTACCGTGGACTCCTCGTAGGGCCGGCTCACCGTTACCCGGAGTACTCCGGTGAGGTTGACACAGCCACTGACCACCTCCTGTCCGGGCTCCACATCCCGGGGCAGGGATTCTCCCGTCAGGGCCGCGGTATCTAGGGCGGAGGTTCCCTCGGTCACGGTGCCGTCCAGCGGCACCCGCTCCCCCGGCTTGATGACGATGATATCCCCCACCGCCACCTCCTCCGGGTCCACTTGAACAAGAGTGCCGTCCCGCTCCACATTGGCATAGTCGGGCCGGATATCCATCAGCTGGGCAATGGACTGGCGGCTGCGGGAGACTGCCACACTCTGAAACAGTTCCCCCACCTGGTAGAAGAGCATGACCGCCACGCCCTCTCGATACTCTCCACAGCCAAAGGCCCCCACCGTGGCCACCGCCATGAGAAAGTTTTCATCAAAGACCTGGCCGTCTTTGATGTTTCGAATGGCCCGCCACGCCACATCCCAGCCGATCACGGCGTAAGGGATGAGATAGGCCGCTCCCGTCAGCCACCCGGGAGCGTACCGGGCCACCGCTCCGTTCTGGGACACGGCAGCAGGCGCCAGGGGCAGCCAGGACAGCCAATCCGGCAGCAGCCAGGCAGTATCGGGCTCCAACACCCAAACCAGTACCAACAGTCCTGCTGCCAGGAGAATCCGCAAAAGGGTCTTTTTTTGTTTCCTCGTCATACTCGCCCCGTCCTTTCCCAGGCCTCTCTCCGGGGAGTGCCTGGGTTTGAAAGTTTCTCCACCGGTTTCTTTACTTCACCACGACCTGGCAGTCCGGCTCCACCTTTTTGCAGGCCTTCACCGCCTGGGCCACGATCTCATCAAACCGTTCGTCATCGGCCTCTAGGGTCATCTTTTGGGTCATGAAGCTGATATTCACCGCCGTCACGCCCTCCAGCTTTCCAATGGCCTGCTCCATCTTAGCCGCACAGTTAGCACAATCCAGATCAATCATACGAAAGGTTTTTTTCATGACAGACACTCTCCTTGTATTTTTCTCCGATCACTGACTCTGCCGGGCCCTGCCCCGTTACTCCAGAATATGCTCCATGCCCTGGGAAAGAATGCTGATCACGTGCTCATCAGCCAAGGAGTAATATACCGTCTTTCCCTTTCGGCGAGACTTCACCAGTTTGCTTCCCTTCAGCACCCGCAACTGGTGGGACACCGCGCTTTGCGTCACCTCCATCAGGCTGGCAATGTCGCATACGCACAGTTCTCCCTCTAATAAGGCATACAGAATTTTTACTCGGGTACTGTCCCCAAAGATCTTAAACAGCTCCGCCAGGTCATACAGCACCTCGTCCTGAGGCAGCAACCTCCGCACCTGTTCCACCGCGTCTGTATGCACCTGTATCTCTTCACAGCAGGGCGGCTCCCGTCTAGCCATGTTTTCTCACCTCTTTACATGTGAACATGTATTCATATGTTTGATCTAAACATATCACGACTCACCTCCCTTGTCAAGAGGAAATTGGGCTGGAGACTGGTATTTTTTCTAAGGTGCTGGTATAATGGGGAAGTCCCTAATGAGCCCCGTCCCGCAGTCATAATGCGGGACTCCGTTTTCAACAAAGGAGCCTGGTTATGAACAAGAACATGGACCTTTTAAATTTGATTTTGGACCGCCGCAGCTGCAAGGAGTATCAGCCGGAGCCCCTGGACCGGCCCACTCTGGCCGCCATTGTGGAGGCGGGGCGCTATGCCCCCAGCGGCATGAACCGGCAGATGAACCACTTTTATGTGATTACAGACAATGCCATTCTCTCCTCTATTTCCCGTCTGGTCAGCGAGAAGCTGCCTGGCTTTGAGGGGCGGGACTGCCGCTACGCCGCCCCCGCCCTGGTGGTGGTAGCCAACCGGAAAGACAACCCCATGGCCCTCCAGGACGCCTCCTGCGCCATGGAAAACATGATGCTGGCCGCCTGCGCGGTGGGGGTTGCATCTCGGTGGATCAATCAGCCCTTCGCTCTCAGCGACGACCCTGACCTGCGCGCCCTGATCGGAGTGAAGGACGAGGAACGGGTCTGCGCCAGCCTGGCTCTGGGCCGCCCTGTCGGCCCCCTCTACCCCGGACGCACGGAGCGCACCGGCAATCTGGTCACCTGGGTATCCGGCCAGTGAGAAAAAAATTTTTTGTTCCAGGTGGAACCTTTTGGGGGAAATCTGCGTCAAACCCATTGCTGACACAAAAGTGGTCAATTTGACACTCAATTTTTGACCCCCGAAAGGAGTTCACTTTTTATGAAACGTCGTTCTTTTTCCCTGATCCTGGCCTGCGCCGTCTCCCTGGCTCTGCTTGCCTCCTGTGGCAATGGTGCCTCCTCCAGTCAGAGCAGCACTTCCTCTGACCAGAGCAGCGTCTCCTCCAGCCAGACCGGCGCCACCTCCAGCGACACCTCTTCCGACCTCTCCCTGCCCGGCAGCAGCAGCTCCGTGGAAGGCTCCGCCTCCTCCAGCAGCTCCAGCAGTTCCAGCCAGGGCAGCGCTATTAACGAGCCCTCTATCCCCGCTCCTGAGCAGACGGCTATGACCCTCAACCGGGTGGACTTCTCCCTGTTTACCGTGGGCTCCACCTTCCGTCTGAAGGCGGCCAACGTCCCCGAGGGAGAAAAAGTGACCTGGTCTTCCAGCAATGAGAAGGTGGCCACCGTTGGTGAGGACGGCACCGTTACGTATGTGGCCCCCGGCTCGGTCACCATTACCGCTGTGGCCGGTGACCAGACCGTCACCTGCAAGGTCTACTGCAAGGCCCAGGAGGAGTCCAAGCCCGAGGGCTCCGGTTCCTCCAGTTCCGGCGGCAGCAGCTCTTCCAGTGGCAGTTCTTCCTCCAGCGGCAGTTCCTCTTCCAGCGGCAGCTCCTCCAGTTCCTCCCAGGTGGATTTGGCCTCCTTCTATTCCACCGTCTCCTCCACCTATAACGTCCCCGGCTCCTCCGAGCCCGTGGACAGCCAGCTGATGGAGCAGTATTTTGCTGGTCTCTCCGCTGTCAAGACCGAGCAGTGCCTGGTGTATCTGAACATGCTGTCCATGAATATGGGTGAGATCGCCCTGGTTCAGGTCTCCGACTCCAAGGATGTGGACACTGTAAAGTCCATCTTCCAGACCCGCATCGACAACATGATCAACGGTGGGGCCTGGTATCCCGAGCCCACCCGCCTGTGGACCGAGGACTCCCGTGTGGTGTCCAACGGCAACTATGTGATGATGATTGTCAGCGAGGACTGTGACAGCATCGTCAAGGACTTTAATGCTCTGTTTTAATTTTAAACATTTTCGGCATACTACCCTATAAAGCTGCTGAAATGGCGGACGAGCCCTCGTCCGCCATTTCCATGAGGAGGTCCCCATGGTCTTTTCCACCCCCATCTTTTTCTTCTACTTTCTGGTTCTGACCCTGCTGCTTTACTATCTCGTCCCCCGCCGGGGTCGAAACGTGGTGCTGCTGTGCTCCTCCCTCCTCTTCTACTACTGGGGAGAACGGACCTATGTGCTCATCATGTTCCTGTCCACCGCCATCGACTTTACCCACGGTCTGCTGGTGGACCGGTACAAAAAGCGGGGCAACGACAAAGCGGCCAGGCGGACAGTGGCCTCTTCCATCATCTTCAACCTGGCTCTGCTCTTTTTCTTCAAATACTGGGATTTTATCGCCTCTTCCCTCCAGGCGGTCGGTTTGGGCTTTATGCCGGTGCTGGGCACCCACCTGCCCATCGGCATTTCCTTCTACACCTTCCAGACCATGAGCTACACCATCGACGTCTACCGGGGAGACGCCCGGGCCCAGCGCTCTATCCTGAACTTTGGCACCTTCGTCGCTCTTTTCCCCCAGCTCATCGCCGGTCCGATCATCAAATATAAGGACCTGGGCGACCAGATTGACGAGCGCACCTGCTCCACAGAGAAGTTTGCCTCCGGCGTGCAGGTCTTTATGGTAGGTATGGCCAAAAAGGTCCTCATTGCCAACAATGTGGGGATGCTCTGGGAGGCCTACAAGGCCATGGCCCCCGGTGAGCTGACGGTAGCCGGGGCCTGGCTGGGTGTGCTGGCCTTTACCTTCCAGATCTACTTCGACTTCTCCGGTTATTCCGATATGGCAGTGGGCCTGGGCCGAATGCTGGGCTTTGAATTTCTGCCCAACTTCAACTACCCCTATATCTCCCGCAGCATCACTGAGTTCTGGCGGCGGTGGCACATCTCTCTGTCCACCTGGTTCCGGGAGTACCTCTATATTCCCCTGGGGGGCAACCGCTGCTCCAAGCCCCGGTGGGCCTTTAACCTGTTTGTGGTGTGGGCGGCCACCGGCATCTGGCACGGGGCCAGTTGGAACTATCTAATGTGGGGCCTATACTTCTTCGCCCTGCTCATGCTGGAAAAGTTTTTTCTCCTTCGGCGTCTGGAGCGGGCCCCTGCCCTGGTGGGGCACATCTACACCCTGTTTTTGGTGCTGGTGAGCTGGGCCATCTTTGCGTTGGAGGACTTCAATCAGCTCACCGCCTACTTGAAGGTCATGTTCGGCCTGGGCGGCGTTCCCCTGGCAGACGCCTTCTTCGGCTACTCCCTCATCAGCTACCTGCCCATTCTCTGTGTGGCCGCTCTGGCCAGCGCCCCTCTGGGCAAGTCCCTCTTCCTCCGCCTGCCCCAGCGGGCGGCCCAGGTATCAGGGGCAGTGCTCATTTTAGCAGGTCTGATCCTGTGCACCGCCTACCTGGTGGACGGCACCTATAACCCCTTCCTCTACTGGAACTTTTAAGAAAGGAGAAGTGCAGATATGACCAAAGGATACAGCCGATTTTTGACCATTTTATTCTGCGCCTTTATCGGCGGTGTGCTCCTCATCAGCACGCTTCTCCCCGATAAGGACTTCTCCCCCCTGGAAAATCGGGTGCTGCAAAGCCCCCCCAAGCTCACCCTGGAAAACCTACAGAACGGCAAGTTCATGGAGCAGGCCGAGGACTACGCCAGCGACCACATCGTGGGCCGTGACTTCTGGGTGGCTCTCAAGGCCTGGAGTGAGCGGCTGAGCGGAAAGCGCGAGAACAACGGCGTCTATTTTGCTGCTGACGACACCCTTATCAGCCGGGTGGAGGACCCCGACATGGATAAGCTGAACAAGGACATGGGCTACCTGGACACCCTGGTGGGCAATGTAAATGTGCCGGTCTACTTTGGCCTCATCCCCACCGCCGCCTGTATCTGGGCAGACAAGCTCCCCGCCGGAGCCCCCTCCGCCGACCAGCAGAGCACCATTGATCAGCTCTACTTCTCCACCGGAGCTAGCACCATTGACTTGATCACCCCCCTGATGGAGCACAAGGAGGAAGAAATTTTCTACCGCACCGACCACCACTGGACCAGCCTGGGGGCCTATTACGGAGCCAACGCCCTGCTTCAGGCCATGGGAATGGAGCCCTTGGACCTGGCCAACTACACCAAGACCACGGTGACCGACCAGTTCTACGGCACCCTCTTCTCCTCCTCCGGCGTGCGCTGGCTGGCCCCCGACCACATCGACACCTACATTTCCGGGGAGGGGATCACCGTCACCTCCTATCCCTCCGGCTCTCCCGTCCAGACCCAGCTTTACGACGAGAGCTATTTGGACCAGAAGGACAAATATTCCTACTTCCTGGGCGGAGTCCAGGGCCTGCGGGTCATCCACACCCAGCAGGAGGATGCCCCCAAGGTACTCCTCATCCGAGACTCTTACTCCGATTCCCTGGCTCCCTTCCTCACCCAGCGTTTTTCGGAGATCCACCTCTTCGACCTGCGCTACAACGCCACCAGTGTCAAAACCTATGTGGAAGAAAATGACATTGACGCCGTAGCGGTGCTCTATAGCTTTTCCAACTTCATTTCCGACCAGAACCTGGGGCTCATGGCCCGGTAACTGGAAAGGCCGGGCGGCAGACACCGCCCGGCCTTGTTATTTTTTCTCACCTCTGATAAGATAGGACACACCAATCAGGAAAGGAGGGGCCGGAATGTGGTCCTTTGACCCCAGAGCCCTGGAGGTGCTCCGCCGCCTGGAGGGGGCAGGACACCGGGCGGTGCTGGTGGGCGGCTGTGTCCGGGACAGTTTACGAGGGGTGTCCCCCCATGACTACGACGGTGCCACTTCCGCCCGTCCAGAGGAGATCCTAGCCGCCTGTCAGGGGCTGCGGTGCATCGAGACAGGCGGACGCCACGGCACAGTCACCGTTCTCTCCCAGGGGATGCCCGTGGAGGTCACCCCCTTTCGCCGGGAGAGCGGCTACTCCGACCACCGCCACCCCGACCAGGTGGAATTTACCCCCCACTTAGAGGAGGACCTGGCCCGGCGGGACTTCACCATCAACGCTCTGGCCTGGGACGGACGGCAGATTATCGACCTATTTGATGGCCAAAGGGATCTGAGAGAGGGAATCGTCCGCTGTGTGGGAGACCCGGATACCCGTCTGGAGGAGGATGCGCTGCGCCTGCTGCGGGGACTGCGCCTGTCTGCCCAGCTCCAATTTACGCTGGATACCTCCACATCAGATGCCATCCGCCGCCACACCCCTCAGCTTGTCCTGGTGGCCTGGGAGCGGATTTTCAGGGAGTTCTCCCGCCTGATCTGCGCGCCGGGGGTCGAGAAGGTCCTGCTGGACTTCCCGGAGGTGACCGCCCAGATCATTCCGGAGCTGGCCCCCTCCATCGGCTTTGACCCGCGCAGTCCCCACCACTGTTATGACGTATACACCCACTGCGTCAAAACCCTCTCCGGAGTGCCCCCTGTCCCCGCCCTCCGTCTGGCCGCTCTTCTCCACGACGTGGGCAAGCCCGCCTCCTTCTCCCTGGACAAACAGGGCGTGGGCCACTTCTACGGCCACCCGGACCACAGCGTCACCCTGGCCCGCCAGGCCCTGGAACGGCTACGAGCAGATGGGGCCACCCGGGACCGGGCACTTGTCCTCATCCAGCGCCACCACCTGCCCGTGGAACCTACGGAGCAGTGGGCGGGCCGGTGGCTGGCCCGGCTGGGTCAGGACGTATTATTCGATCTGCTGGCCCTCAAGCGGGCCGACGCTCTGACCTGTGCCCCCCATCCGGAGGGTACCGCTGATGTGGATGGAGCACTTCAAGCCGCCCGGACCCTTTTGGCACGGCCCCACTGCCTCTCTCTCCGGGAGCTGGCGGTGAACGGCCGGGATGCCTTGGCCGTGGGGCTGTCCGGCCCTGCCATCGGCAGGGCACTGGCCCAGCTTCTGGAAGAAGTCTCCCAGGGGGAACTGGAAAATAGTCGCCCCGTCCTTCTCCGGGAACTGGAACAATTGGCCCGAGACTCTGTTAAATAAAATACCCCGCCCTCCAGATTGGAAGGCGGGGTATCTGTTTATTTTTATTTTTTATCCCGGAAATAGTCCTTGGTGATGGAAACCACAACTCCGGACAGCAGCAGCAGGGCAATGAGGTTGGGAATTGCCATCATGCCGTTGAGGGTATCGGCCACATCCCACATCAGGGAGCCCGAACCGGTGGCGCCCACCAGGCACATCAGAACAAAGAGGATCTTGTAGCAAAGGTCTACCCCTTTATTGTTGCCGCTCAGGTAACCCCAGCAGCGCTCTCCGTAATAGCTCCAGCTCAAAATGGTGGACAGGGCAAAGAACAGCATACTGATTTGGATGACCATCCCCCCCAAATTGCCGGGCAGAATGGTATTAAACGCGGCTACTGCCGCAGCGCCGTTGGAGGTATAGGTCTTCAATGCGGCCTCCCCCAGCTCCAGGCCGGAGAGGACCACCGCCAGGGAGGTGATGGTACAGATGACAATAGTGTCGATGAACACCTCAAACACGCCCCAGATGGCCTGCTCACCCGGCTCCTCAGTGGAGGAGGCGGCGTGAGCGATGGGGGCGGAGCCTAAACCGGCCTCATTGGAGAACACGCCCCGGGCAAAGCCCTGACGCATAGCCACCACGATGGCGTAGCCGAATACGCCGCCGCCCACCGCCTCAAAGCTGAAGGCGGCGCTGATGATGGTGGCAAAGGCAGAGGGAATCTGGGGCAGACGCAGGATGATAACCGCCACTCCCGCCAGAATATAGAAGATGGCCATAAAGGGCACCAGGTAGGAGGTGATCTGGCCGATGCGCTGCACCCCACCAATGACCACGATGGCTACAATCACTGCCAAAATTACTCCGGTAACCAAGGAATCCAGGCCAAACAGGCCAGACATGGCACCGGCAATTTCGCTGGACTGGGCGATGTTGCCGATGCCGAAGGAGGCGATGCCCGCCAGCAGCGCAAATAGGACCGCTAGCCACTTCCAGCCCTTGCCCAGACCGTTTTCAATGTAGTACATAGGGCCGCCCTTGTAGCGTCCGTCCTCCCCGGTGACCCGGAACTTCATGGACAACGCGATCTCGGCATACTTGGTGCACATACCAAAAAAGGCGGACACCCACATCCAGAACACCGCCCCCGGACCACCCACAAAGATAGCCCCAGTGACGCCGGCAATGTTGCCCGTTCCCACCGTACCCGCCAGAGCGGTGGTCACCGCCTGGAAGGGGGAGAGGTTGTTGCCGTGGTCCTTCTCCTGCTTGCGGAACAGGGAGCCAACGGTATTTTTCATAATGTAACCGAACCAGCGCACCTGGACCCAGCCAGTGCGGCACGTGAGGAAAATCCCCGTGCCAACCAGCAGAGCCAGCATCACCGGGCCCCACACAAACCCGTTGACCAGCTTATTTACATTGGTAATGGTTTCTAGCATTGTTTCCCTTCCTCTCTCTACGTGCAAAAACGCACTGGGACCCCGCCCCAAAAGGTTTAATTGAGGAAAATTATACATGCTGGAATCTGAAAATGCAAGAGCGGAGAAGGGAATCCTTCTCCGCTCGTTTATGAAGACCCTGAGAAGTGAGATACCACATGCTCCATTTGATTGCTTTTATTGCTGTTCCTCCCACTCCCGGAACGCCCGACTCAGCCGCCTGATCAGGACCAGATCGCTGACCCCGTCAAACACCAGACCAGCCCCAATGAGCATGACCAGAGCGGAAAAGGTCCCCAGGGGACGCAGTAAAATTAGAAGGCCCCAGGCCAGGGTGAGCACACCCAATATCAGATCCAGCCACCACCGCTCCCACCGCCGGCGCATCAGCGCGAAGGCTGCCTGAAGATCCAGCACCCCATGGAACAGGAGGATCGCACCAAAAATATACTGCACCAGCAGAACTACTGAGGCCGGGCTGGTCATCAACCACACCCCCAGAGCACACAAAATTACCCCCGGAAGGAGGAAAAAGGCTGGCAGTCCCTCCTGACGCCGGGCCAACCAGCCCAGGAAGTAGATAATGCCTGTAACGAAAATAGCTGCACCTAGCAGCATGCATAAAATCTGCACCGAACGGTCCGGCCAGCACAGCAGCACCAGACCCAGAACCACAGTGGCCACTGCCACAATGATGCTGCTGCGCCGTTGTTCATGCAGGATGGTTTTCATAATCCATACGCTCCTAACTTCTACTCCACCCGCTGTGTCCCTTTAAACTCGGATCTGACCCAGCACCTGACCGATGGGGTAGGGAATCATAAGGTCTGCGTGGGAATCGTAGGGGGTGGGACTTTTATTGATGAGCACCAGCCGGTGCCCCCGGTAATAGCGCACCAGGCTGGCCGCCGGATAGACCGCCAGAGAGGTCCCGCCGATGATGAGCATGTCTGCGTTCTGGATGTCCTGCAGAGCTCCCTCCATCACCCGGCCGTCCAAGGACTCCTCGTAGAGCACCACCTCCGGCTTGACCGTTCCGCCGCAGGAGCACCGGGGCACCCCCTGGCTGTCCCGGATATACTCCACCGGATAGGCCTTGCCGCAGCGCATACAGCGGTTGCGGTGGACCGAGCCGTGGAGCTCCCACACCCGCTCCGACCCGGCCCGCTGGTGCAGGCCGTCAATATTTTGTGTCACTACACTACGCAGCTTCCCGATCTTCTCCATCTGAGCCAATTTTTCATGGGCCGGATTTGGTTTTGCGTCCAGACAGAGCATTTTGTCCCGGTAAAAGCGGTAAAACTCCTCCGGCCTGGCATCAAAAAAGCTGCGGCTGAGAATTTCCTCTGGAGGATAATCGTATTTTTGGTTGTACAGGCCGTCCACACTGCGAAAATCAGGGATCCCACTCTCCGTGGACACCCCCGCCCCGCCAAAAAAGACGATGGAACGGCTCTCGTTCACCCAGCCCTGCAGGGTACGCACCATCTCGGCCAATTCCTCGGCTCGTCCTTTCACAGTTACATCCTCCCTCTCATCACTGCCCCCACTTGCAGTGAGGACAACTTTGGATTTTGGATGATTATACCACATTTTGCCCCAATGGCGCAAATGAACCTTGCATAATCTACCAGCAATTACGGCTTAAATGGTAACATTTTTATCACTTGTTTCAAATTTTTTATTTTATTGTAATTTTTTTATTTTTTCTTGTGACAAAATTTTATTTCTTTTCAATTTAAACTCCTTTTTTCAACATTTTCCCTTCTTTCCCTTGCTTTTTCCCGGGGAAACTTGTATAAATAATGTGGGTGTTTTTCTCCATTTTTATGTCAACAGAAAGGGTGCCATTTCATTGGATACTGTGTATGACTCCACGACAGCGTTTTTCCCCCTCTCCCTCAGTCAACAGAACATCTGGGATGTGGAGCGCTCTTGTCCTGACACCTCCATCAACAACATCTGCACAACCCTACAGATTCGCGGACAGGTAGACTTTTCCGCTTTGCAGCACAGTGTCAATTTCATTCTGGAGAGGGACCCCTCCCTTCGCACCCGCATCACTCTTTCTGATCAGAAACCCGTGCAGTATCAGGCCCCCTTTCAGCGCGAGCCCATTCCCATCTACGACTTCTCCCAGTCCAGCCTGGAGGGGCTGGAGAGCTGGGAGGAGGCCTTTACCCGGGAGGTCATGCCCCTTTTAGACGCACCCCTGTACCGCTTTGTTCTGCTGCGGACCGGGGAAAATTCCGGGGGACTGGTCATTAAAATGCACCACCTGATCTCCGACGGCTGGACCCAAGCCCTGCTCTGCAACCGGATCGGTCAGGTCTATCAGGATCTTCTGGCGGGAAAACAGCCGTCCCTGGACCCCATCCCCAGCTACCAGGCCCACGTGGAGGAGGAGCTGCGATACCTGTCCTCCCCCAGCTATTCCAAGGATCAGGCCTATTGGGCCCAGGCCATGCGTCAGGCTGGGGAACCCTCTGTACTCAAGTCCATGCGGGGCGCCGCCGTCAGCTACGTGGGACGGCGGCTGGCCTTCGACCTGCCCCAGGATCTGAATAACGCCATTTACACCTTCTGCGTCAACCACCGGGTGGCCCCTTTTTCCGTCTTTTATATGGCCCTGGCCATCTACTTTAAGCGGGTAGGCGGCGCCGACCACTTTACCATTGGGGTGCCCATTTTTAACCGGAAGGACTTTGCCGCCAAGCAGACCAGCGGCATGTACGTCAGCACTCTGCCCTTTTTTAACCAGATCTCCGGGGAGTGGACCCTAAACCAGTTCAGCGACCACCTCAACGAGAGCTGGTTTGATATGCTCCGTCACCAGAGCTTCCCCTTCTCCCACATTCAGGCACTCTCCAGCAAGGATGGCAGCTGCCCAGAGCGGCTGTTTCACATCGCCTTTTCCTACCAAAACAGCCAGCTTTTGGAGGGGCGGGACGCCTCGGTGATGTTCTCCGGCCGCTGGCACTACAGCGGATATCAGCTGGAGCAGCTTTGCATTCACCTAAGCAATTTGGAGGACAACCGCCGCTACTCGGTGGATTATGACTACCTTACCCAGTTTTTTACTGCCCAGGACATTGAGATTCTCCACTCCTGTCTGGTCAATATCCTGCGGGAGGCCTTGGCTGCCCCCGACCGCCCCATTTGCCAGCTGGCCGTGCTGAGTCCGGAGGAGCGGGAACGGGTCCTTTACACCTTTAACCGTTCGGCAAGTCCCATTTATGAGGCCAGCCTATATGGCCGCTTTCAGCGCTATGTCCGCCAAAATTCCAGCCGGGCCGCCCTGATTTGGAAGGGAGAACGGACCACCTACCGCCAGCTGGAGGAGCGGGCTGCCCAGGTCCATGCCGTCCTCCAACCCATCTGTAATGTTCCAGAGACCCTGGTGGCCGTTCTGCTGCCCCGGTGTCCCGACCTCTATGCCTCCATGCTGGGGATTTTACGCGCAGGGGGAGCCTTTCTCCTCCTGCCCCCCAATCTTCCGGAAAACCGACTGCGTGAAATTCTCCATCAGAGCCAGGCGGCCGCTCTGCTCACCACCCCTGAGCTGGCATCTGTGTCTGCCGGGGCCCTGCCCATAGTGGACCTCTCCCACCTACCCGTCCCCACCAGTCTGCCGCCAGTGTCTGTCCCAGATGATGCGCTGGCCTATGTGGTCTACACCTCCGGCTCCACCGGCACTCCCAAGGGGGTGGAAATTTGCCGCCGCTCCCTACTCAATTTGGCCTGTGCTATGGAGCCCATCTACGGCAAAGGGGCGGTGCTGTCGGTGTGCAGCGTAGGCTTTGACGCCTTCCTTCTGGAGAGCGCCACCGCCCTGCTCAACGGCCGGACCATCCTCCTCCCCGAGGATGCTCAGTTGGAGTCTCCCCAGGCCCTAGCCGGACTAATCACCGGCTTTGGCGCCGGCTTCCTCTCCACCACCCCCTCCCGCCTGGCTGCCTTTTTGAAGGATCCCGTCTTTAAGGCAGCGATGGCCGGGATGGAGAGCCTGGTATGCGGCGGCGAGGCCTTTCCCAGCGATCTGCTCCAGGCTCTGCGTCTGTGCACCCGAGCCAGGATCTACAATCAGTACGGCCCCTCTGAGGCTACGGTGGCGGTAAGCGTCAAGCAGCTCAATGATGCCTCCCTCATCACAGCCGGAGGCCCCATGGCCAACTGCAAGCTCTACGTTCTGGACAACTGGGGCAATCCCCTGCCCATCGGCGTGTTCGGCAACCTCTATGTGGGCGGCGTGTGTGTGGGCCGGGGCTACCGCAACGCCCCGGAGCTGACCGCTCAGAGCTTCTCCGACAGCCCCTTCTCCCTGGGAGATCGCCTGTACTGCACCGGCGATCTAGCCTGCTGGACACCGGAGGGGGAGCTTGTGCTGGCCGGCCGCTCCGACCGGCAGGTCAAGCTGCGGGGATTGCGTATTGAGCCCCAGGAAGTCTCCGCCTGTCTGTGCCGCCATCCCCAGGTAAAACAGGCGGCTGCCGCGGTACAGCACCACAGCGGACAGGATGCGTTGGTAGCCTACTACACTTCTGACTCCCCCATTCCCGAGGTGGAGCTGCTCTCCCTGTGTGCCTCCTACCTGCCCCACTACATGATTCCCTCCGCCATTCTCCGTCTGGAGGAAATTCCTCTCACCGCCAACGGGAAGATCAATGAGGCCCTGCTTCCCCGCCCCGATTTGACCGTCCACTCCGACGCCCAGCCCCAAACCCCGGCCCAGAAAGGCCTGCTGGCCATCTTCCGCCGGGTTCTGGGCCGTCCTGACCTGGGGGTGGACAGCGACTATTTCCTCTTTGGCGGAAACTCCCTCAACGCCATGGAGGCTCTCAGCCAAATTGCCCAGGCCACCGGCCGCTCCCTGCGGGTCGCCGACCTGTACACCTGCCGCACCGCCCGGCGTACCGCCGCCCTCCTGGAGGGGGCCGATGCCCCGTCCCTGCCCCGTTGGCGGTGAGAGGAATTTCCTCCAGACGGAGAATGGCGGAGGGAATCATGTAGTGGGGCAGGTAGGAGGCACACAGGG
>NZ_NFMA01000030.1 GCF_002161175.1 Flavonifractor sp. An100
AGCGGGAACCATTTCGGCAAAGTCGTTGGTCAAAAAACGGCCTTGACCACATGTTTGACCACAGTTATAATCATTTTATATCCGGGTGTAGCGCAGTTGGTAGCGCACGTGATTTGGGTGCGTGAGGCCGGAGTTCGAGCCGCACTTCCCCCAAATCCCGGAAACCTCTGGGACGCTAAGGCCAACGGAGTTTTGCCCCTCGCCGGTAACTGGTCAAAAACCGGCGTTGACCCCATATTTGACCACAATCAGAAAAACTTTATAACCGGGTGTAGCGCAGTTGGTAGCGCGCTTGCTTTGGGAGAAACCGCCCGGGCAGGTTCACAACTTCATATCGGGGTGTTGCGCAGTTGGTAGCGCGCCTGCTTTGGGAGCAGGAGGCCCGGGGTTCGAGTCCCCGCACTCCGACCACCTTTGGCAGAAAAACCGCCTTTTTAGGCGGTTTTTCTGCGTTTTTTGTTCTGTTTTTGCAGTTCGGACGATTGCTGTTCAGCGGTGGTTTCAGGGGCAGAAAGGCGGCAGGAGCATAAGCGAGGATAGCCGCCGAAACCGCCAAATCCCTAACCCATCCCTAACGGGACTTTTTCTAATTTTCTTCTTGTCCATTGTAAATAACAGGGATTATGATGTAAAATTAAAACATTCCTACGATGGCCACATGAAAATACTCCCAGCACACCTGGAAAGGAGAGACTTTGTTGAAGTTATTATATGTCTGGATCGAAGAATTCCGAAATATCAAACAACAAGGATTTATCGTAGATAATGAATACAAAGTTTCAGTAGAAATTCCCGATGGAGATTCATTCGGCTTTTATGACAGCCGAGGGAGTCGGGTATTGGGTGCCTCGTCAGGGCTTTGGCGGAAAATATTTTATCGCAAATTTAGCTATGAAAAAAACGATAGCTATTCTGACCATCTTGGTAACTCACCTATTCAAAGTATCACAGCTCTTGCAGGTGAAAATGCCTCTGGTAAGTCCAGCATTATTGAATGTATCTATCAACGAGCGGATCAGTTTAATTATCAGAATAAGGAAGGACGCTACTTTCTTTTGGTTTTCTTGGATACTGACCATCATTCGATCGTCGTTCGAGCACGGGATATTTGGCTGCAAGGCTTTGAGGACAAGAAAAAAGATAAGCGAAGCAATCATGGATATGAAGAATATGTATTTCCGCTGTCTGAAGCAGATCCAATTCTATCATTACAGGCAGAAAACGCCACCAAACTCATAAGCATTTATCAAGATCACCGTGAAGAAACATTGTACGAGTATAGAACGATGGGGATGTTAGCTGTCCCAATTAATGTTGAGCGCAAAAATTTTCGAAATTCATTCGTTGGGATATTTGATTTTTTGTGTGAGTTTCCTCAGTTTGGGGCTGAGGGCAATCAAATTGTTTTTTACCTCAGAGATAAAAAATCCAGAGAAACAGCGGTATATTTTAAAAAAGCCGGTTTGACTCCAGATGAGTATAAGAATTATTTCCTGCGAAAGTTATCACAATTACTATTTGGAACACTCAGAAGTTACCTGTATCATGAAGAGCCGCAATTTACAATGGCAGGTACACGAATAAAACGGCCTGAGGAAGAAATCCTACATCAGGAAGATATCGCTTGTGCTGAGGTTCTTTCTTTCTGTACATTTGATTACCCGAGCAGTGATAGTACATCACTTGTAAAAATCATATGGGGTTCCACACCAGAAGCAGCGATCTCTGCAGCAATTGCTTTTTTTAGAAAAAGCACCTATGTGTATAGTGGAAAAGGTTTATATGACCAATATCTAAACTGTGTTGAACAGTTGTTCTCCAGTCTGTATGAGCTCGATGCACAGTATTTTACCGCATTGTACAAGGTCAGCTTGCCAATTCGGTCCGAATTCCGGAATGTTATCGAATCTTTTGGAAATTGCGTCATGTACGGAGATGAGGGTGCCCATTGGGCAGACAGCATAATTTCAGATTTTGAATGGTTCTCTGCTGGGCAGCAGCAAATGTCACTTATGTTTTCCGGGCTATATCAGCGGCTTAAGCATGAATATGGTACCGAGAAAAATGAGGACTTGATTTTGATGCTGGATGAACCCGAAACACATATGCACCCCGAGGCAGGACGGCATTTTATCGAGGCTCTTGATTGTGCTTTGATGCATTTTCAATCTGCGGGGCTATTTAGACATTGTCAGATTATATTGGCTACTCATTCTCCTTTTCTAATTCAATCGCTTAGCGATTACACAGCAAATATTGCTTTAACGGAAAGTTACCAAGGCCGGATTACAATCTGCGATTTTCAGAATTTGCAGCACTTACACCTTCCTGGGTGGCCCAACTATTCTTTTAACCTGGTTATGTATTATGTTTTTCATGTTCCAACAACTGAACTACATGATGAGCTTTATGGTTATTTGCAGGTAGCGAGGAATTGCCCATACGAAGATGATTTGGACAAGTGGTTCTTGAACAATACGCCAATAGAACTGACAAAGTCCTGGATTCCTGTAATTCGCGGAAAAGAAAGAGATCCTATGGCTGTGACGCTTCAGCGATATATCAGAAATTTTATCCATCACCCAGAGAACACCAAGAACCAGAAGTACACGCCTGCCGAGCTTAAGCGCTCAATAGAAGAGATGCTTTCATGCCTGGCATATTGAAGTAGAGTGTTTGAAAGCACAGCGCAAGACGGAAAGCACAAATGCCCAAGGGACATGGTTTTGTCCCTTGGGCATCGTTTCTTTTAACCCACTCTCTCGAACGGTATCACCTTGCACCGGCTCTCCTCCGGCGGGTCGGGCGGCTCCGGTTCCGGCTTGGCCGTAGCCGTTTCCATGAAGCCGCCGATCTTCTCCGCTGCACCTCTCTGCATATCGCTGGTGATGTGCGTATAGGTGTCGAGCGTAAACCCTGCGCTATAGTGGCCCAGCATACTGGACAGGGTCTTTACATCCACGCCGCTGGAGAGGGCCATCGTTGCGAAAGTGTGACGCAGATCATGGAAGCGAACACGCTCCTCAATGCCAGCCTTCGCCAGCAGCTTCCGGTTGATCCTGGACACTGCGTCTGGGCTCCAATAGCCGCCGGTGCGGGGCGACGGGAACAGGATGGGATTGTCCGGGTGCTGTTCATGCTCCCGCACCAGAATGTCCACCGCCTGCTGGGACAGTGCCACCTTGCGGACGGAGTTCTTCGTCTTCGGCTCCGTTATCACCAGTTCCCCGTCGATCCGGGTGACCTGCTTGCTCACTGAGAGGATACGATCTTTCACATTCAGGTCATCCCACCGGAGTGCCAGCAGTTCCCCTCGCCGCAGGCCGCTGGATAATTCCAGGAAGAACATGGGCAGGACGCCGTACTTCTCCGCCTCGCTGAGATATACCCCCAGCTTCTCCGACGGGATGATGGCCATCTCCTTTTTCTCCTTGGGTGGGATACGGCAGTTGTCGCAGGGGTTGTAGGGAATGATCCGCTCCTTGACCGCCTGCTTCAGCGCCGAGGAGAGAACCATGTGGATGCGCCGCACCGTGCTGCCGGACAATTTTGTGTTGGTCTGCTTCTCGAAACGCTGCACCCGCCCATTGGTCTTGGAATCGTTGTACATCTTCTGGATCTGGATGGCAGTGAGCCGTTTGAGTTTTACTCCCCCGATGGCCGGTACAATGTGGTTCTCGATCATGTTCTCATAGGTCTTTGCGGTGTTGGGGCGGATCACGGGCTTGCTGTAGGTTTCAAACCACAGCCTGCACCACTCCGCTACCGTGTAGTCCTCGTTGTGGTTCACCGGGATGCCCCGGTTGTCTCGGATGGCTTTCGCCAGCTTTTCCTTGCACTCGGCCTGCGTCCTGGCGGACACGCTTTTCTGAATGGCGCGGCCGGTGATGGGGTCGATGCCCTGGGTATATCTGCCTTCCCAGCGGCCGTTGGGCTTTTTCCGGATGCTGCCCTCGCCGTTTGCTCGTTTCTTTGCCATTGTTCATCCCTCCTTTTGCAACACAAACAAATACCACAGAATTTTTGAAATAGCCACTAAAATATTTCCGTCTTTTTGGCCGCCTGCTCGTCGATCCACGCCATGAACTTGTCGCGGGGTACGATGATCCGGCTGCCCAGGGTGATAGTGGGAAAATCCTGCCGGTGGGCCACCTCGTAGGCGTGGGCCAGCCCGATGCCCAGCACATCGGCCACATCCTGCACGGTCAGCATCAGGGGGAGTTCGTTGAACGAGCTGTACTTGGATCGTTTCATCGGATTCCTTTCTACCCTTCTTGCGGAAGGGATTTTATTCTTTGTTTTGCGGCGCATTTCCTGCGCCGCTTACATGGTCATCTCAGGCCACTGCTCCTCCTCATGGTCGTCCGGCTTGTGACCCATAGCGATCTTCTTCTCCTGGATCTTCCGCCTGAGTTTTCGATCCACCTGCTGGCCTGTCGGGACGGCGGACGGCACGGAGTTGTCCTCAAAGATCCGGCTCATGTGGTAGAGCAGCCGAGTGACCGCCAGCATCACAGAGGGCTGGTGGAGATTGTTTCTCTGCTCCAGGAAAAACTGAGCATGCTGATTTCCCTGGACCGCGGAACGGCTGAACCACATCATTGCCTGTGCCTGATCCCGTGGGAGCCCCTGTCCCATTAGGTACAGCTTGCCCAGCATGTACTGGGCGTACTGGTTTCCCGCCTCCGCCGATTTGGTGAACCAGTCTGCCGCTCTTGTGGTGTCCTTGTTGACGGTGTTTCCCTCCAGATACTCCTTGCCCAGCCGGTAAGCGGCGAAGTGGCTGCCGTTTTCCGCCGTCTGTTTCAGCCAGCGGATGCCCTCGTCCGGGTCCTGTACCTCCCAATCGTCAGAGAGAAGCAGCTTGCCAAGGGCGTACTGTGCTTCCGGCAGACCTTGTTTCGCCGCCTGGGTGAGCCAGTGCTTTGCCTTATGGTTGTCCGGGATTAGCAGAGGTCCGTCCCGGTAGAGCTGCCCCATCCGGTATTGCGCATGGGCGTCGCCGCGCTCCGCCACCTGCTCCAGTTTCTCCGCCGCCCGGTCACGGTACTCCAGAGAAATGTCCTCGTTCCGAATGATTCGCCACAGCTCTCGGCAGGCATGGGATTCATCCCGTGCCTGCTCTGACTCGTCGTGCTCAGCCAAGTCATCATCCTCAAAGGAAATCTCACCCAAACGGATGCGCTCTGCCTCCTGGATAACAGCGTTTTTGATCTGCCGGAACTCTTTCTCCCGGGACAGCTTTTTCCGTTCTCTGGGTTTGTCGTAGTAGTAACTCTCCACCTCACCCTGGAGCCCACACCACTGATCGTAGCACGCACGGACCACCGGCAGTTCCTCCAGCTTGTCCACTACCTCGTTCACAGTTTTCTTCACGGACTCGGGAAGGTAGCCATAGGATTTTTTGCCCTTGACCGTTTCCAGTTGTTTGGCCAGTTGCTCTATCTTCTGCTCGATCTCAGGAACTGTGCAGAGGCTTCGCGTCATCTCCTGGGTGAGCTGCCGGATTGCGCGACGGGCCTCCCGCACCAGCTCATCCCGCGACTGTGACTTCTGTTCGTAGGTGTGGAGCATCTCCTGTTTGAAGATCTGATTGGTGAGCGCAGATTTGATGTTGCGGATACCATCCCGCGTAAGATATGCCTCACCTGGCACCGTCGACCATGCCATCATGTGGACATGTGGATGCTTGCCTTCATCGTGGAAGGCAGCATACCAGCGGAAGTGGTTGGGTTGGATATTCATGGCGGCGGCAATTTCATTGCGATTTGCTCGGAGCAGGTTTCGCCATGCTTTGGCATTGTCGTAGCCAAGACGCGCGGCATCCTCACGCTTCAGTGAGAGGATATGCGTCCACACATTCCCGTTGTACTGATCCAGCTCTCGCATGGCCTGTTCCAAATTCACAGTCTCCTCATCACCAAAGAGCCCGTGATCACCAAGTCGCTCCGCGCGAGGCCGAGTTGCAATGTACTTCATGTAGCCATCTGATTGCTGAACTTGAGACCAGTTCTCCTCCAGTGCTCGGGTGATAAAGACAGAGGCATTGGCCTTGGTGGGCTTATCTTTGTAATCGGAATACTCACCCAGCTCCTTGGCCTCCGGGAAATCTTTTGTCAGTTTGGTGATAAGTTGCTCCTGCTTTCGAGTGGGCGGACGGTCATCGGAAAGGATCTCCACCCGTTCCCGTGTGCCGATGTACCGCAGATAGCCGCTGACCGAACTGCTGCCTCCGCACTTGAGATAAGGGCTTTTCACAATCAATCCTGCCACTCATCGTCCTCCTCCCAAGCATCACGCACCCGTTGCTCCAACGAGATGCGGCCATTGGTTTTCCGCACATTTTGGACGCTCTCTGCACGCCGCCGGCGCAGATCCTCGCCACTGAACTGATACGCGTCGGCGAGGATACCGGCCACCATGTCCTGCTCCACCGCCTGCCGGAAGGCGATGGAGGATAGCCGCTCCTCCAGTTGCCCCATCCTTCCGTCCAGGTAGGACTTGATGGAGGTGGGGAGAAACAGTCCGGCATTGTTTGCACTGAGGTAGTCCAGATAAAAGTCCACCGCCCGCTCAATGAAGGCGGTGATGCTCCGGCTCCCGTCCTCCTGATATCGGCGCTCCAGGATAGCCTTTTTCTCCGGCGAGAGGTAAAGGGGGAATTTCTCTTTTTTGCTCATAATGTTCTCCTTTCCGGGGGTTGACCCCTGTTTTTTCCTTGTGGCAGTAGGCTTTCGGGGATTGTGACCGCAGAGATGATGTCACAGCCCGGATTTTGACCCCATTTCCAATCCCCGCAAAAGCCCCCGCAACTGCCCGCACTGCGGGCAGAGGTGCTTCTGGCGGGGGCGCTTGCGACCCCGTCGTTTATCCTGCTTTTTCTTTCGTCCCTCGGTTCCGTGTAAAAAGGGCCGGAAGCCTTGTGCCACAACGCCTCCCACAACCGGCCCACACCGGCCTGAACCCGCTGGGAGGGGCAGGGGCCCTGCCCCTCCCGTCATCGGGCCACACAGCGGCCCACAGGCGGTCACGCGGGGCTTTCCCGCTCCCGCAGGAGTTTTGCCACCCGCTGGCGCTCCGCGGCCATCTCCAGTTCCGTCAACTGCCGCTCGTAGAACAATTCGATTGCCGCCTGGATCGGACGGATGGTGTAGAGCAGGTTTCCGTTGAGGGGCCTGCCGTCTTTGCTCCGCACCATCGTCGGCTCGGTACGGATGAGACCTTTCTCCTCCAGGCTGCGCACATATTTGCTCACAGTGTTCTCGCTCATACCCAGCGCCTTGCCGATGGTCTTGTAACTGGGGTAGCACTGGTAGGTTTCTCTGTCCTCAATGCTCAGCAGATAGCAGTAGATGGAGATCTCCGGGTAACTGAGGCCGATGTGAAATACTTCGTTGGGAACCTTGAAATAGTTTTTGTCGGGATCTCGTTTAGGCCACTGGTGGAACTTCATATAGCACCTCCTGTATACTCCTCCACCCACTGCATGAATTTGTCCTTCGGCACCACCATGCGGCTGCCTACACGCAGTACCAGGAAATCCGGTTCATGCATGAATTCACACCCACTGGACGGTGATGTGCCTGGCACCTTTGCCTCGATGTGGTTTTTGTAGACAGATTCTTTCATATTGACCAGCTCCTTTTCAAAACTCCCTCTACTTCTTTAGCCGAGAACATTCGCGTATGACATAGTTTTGACATAATCTTTGGATGGTGTCCGGGTTGCCTCTCTACTCGTATTGGGAAAAATATATCCTATTGACATACATTTGACAGAAAAACGGAGCGCCTGCTTTGTCGCAGACGCTCCGTTTGAGGTTGGATTATTTACTTTTGTACTGGTTTCAGCAGCCGGCATGTTCCCTCCGCCTCGTCCCGTTCTTTCAGCAGAGAGGCCAAGGCAGAGAAGAATTTCTTTTGCTGATAGTCCACGCTGCCGCGGTTCAGCTGATGGGCATCCGCGTACCTGCGGATGGACAGACCGTCCACGAACCGCTCCCGGAAATAATCCTGGTATGTAGCCAGCACCGTTTTCAGCGCATTGTCCAGGAACTGCAGGTCCTCTTTCAGCTTGGCAAAGTCACTTTTGGTGATGGCAACGAATCTCTTTTCCTTCACGCAGAGGCGATATTTGTTCCGGTCGAAGTTGTAGTATTCGCAGAGATCTTTTGCGTATGCGTAGTAGGTAAGAGACCGCTGGTACTCGCGGGAGTCGTATGCTTCATCCGGCTGTGGTCGTTGCCGTTTACGAACCGGTCCCCGGAAGCCTTCTTCCTCCAGCCGCTCTATAACTTCCCCTGAGATCTTCATATTGAGCAGCCGCTTATACTTGGCTTTCCGCTCGCCGTTCACTTCGACAAATGCGCAGAAGGATTTTTTGCTGGAGGTGTAGTACTTGGGGACATCCGCGAAGGGATAGGTGGTCCAAATGACACTTTCCTCGCCGGTGTCGGCGTCGGTGGCCAGAGAGATCACATAGACCACCTTGCCGTCATACCGACGGTAGTACCCGGCACGAATTTTTCTTTCTGCCATTTGGTCACCTCGCATTTCTGTATATGCTTTCGGTTACTGTTTGCAGAGTCGTAGTTACAATTTTGCAACAACTGGTTTATCGCTTTTCAACCAATAAGTTTGTGCTTAGAGCTGAATTACACAAGTAAGATAAAATCCTCCTCAAAACGCTTCTCTCCAATTTCACTTTGGCGTAACTACCGAGGTTTACTCGGTGACTCATTCTCTCATCGACGCACTATTTTTGGTATTCCGATTAATCCAGTTATATTTTGTACTTATTTATTATGGTTGAAGTAGCAACTAAAGAGTTTGTGACTATAAAGTCTCCGTTCCTTCCCACCTTATTGCAGTTCAGCATAATTTTATAATTCAAAATTCCTGTAACAATGGCACCCAATGTTCATCAGCCATATCAACAGCAAATTCTGTATTGTTGATATACAACTGGTTGTCTTTATCCCGAACAAATCCCCAGTGTAGGTTATGCTTCGTGGCATACGCCTTGAACGCATTAAACTTGTTCTCGATTTGTCGGTCAATATTTTTATCTTGGCCCTTGGTTTCGCCACCCTTAGTTTCAATGACCCAGACCGTTCCATCTTTCTTCATCACGATGTAGTCAGCGTAGAAAAGCCACTGCTTCTGAATTCCATCTACATAGACGATGGAGAAATACTGCTGTCCGGTATCGCCGTTTTTGTACACCCACTCAATATCATTATCTGGTCTTTCACAATACTGTTCAAACAACATTTCACAGGTACTGCGGACAAGACTGGTAGCAAAGCCGGAAGTATACTCATGGTAGGCATTGGAGAGGTACTCTACTTCGTTCTTCACATTGGGGTCATAACGGAAGAAATCTTGTTCCGGAATATGGAAGGTACTTTTCTTCGGATGCAATTGCATACTCATTTGAACTGCCATCTGTGCTGTAACTTCCCGGAATTCTTCTCGCAATTTATGTTGGTTATTGATAATAAAAGCATAGAATTCAGCTGTTTCCAGTGCAATTAACTTCTGGTTGGGATTACCCCCCTTCCGAAATAGACGCTCCAGAATAGTTTTAACCTTGTTCTGTGCCATACCGATAGAACTCTTGATCGCGTCAATACTGTGCATGAGCTGCATGCCATGCTTATGAGTATCGATGCGCCTATGGGTCGTGATGTAACTATGACTCTCCGTCAGAGCAGAGGTACGTACAAACTCGCCTTGCAAAGCCTGCCCATGGATTTCCGCACCAAAGATGTATCCGGCATCTGACAGCAACCCCTGATTCTGTTTCTTATCGCTACCCAGATGGTACTTGGCAACCAGAGCCTCATGAATTTTAAACAGCACTTCGCGCTCGCCCAGACCGTCGAAGTCCATATCCCGGATTTCCTTCTCCAGCATAAATGTTTTGCACTTGTCCTTCAAGAACAAACGGCGAGTTTCATAAGCCTTATCCATGCTGGATAACAGACCGGCCTTATACTTCTCGTCAAAGGTGTACACATAGCAGAAATCCAGCAAATCATCTTCGTAGTGTCTGGCTTCTGGCATACGGCGAATTCGGCCAATGGTCTGAATCTCAAATTCCTCGCTCATGCCCTCACGCAGTTTTACCAGGATTTTAGCGCGGGGACAATCCCAGCCAGTACTGATAGCCTGCTTCATCAACAAGAACACCGGCGTGGCATCATTCTCGGTCAGGTTATCTGGCAGATCTCGTTTGTCCTCACTCATCCAGATGCTGACCATGCCGTTATCATAGGTATAGCCCATGCTTTCCAGTTTCGCTTCTACCGCACGGATGGTTTCTGGCTGGCCATTTGGAAACTGAATTAATACCAAGGGGCGGATTGCCTTTCCAAGTTCCTTGTATCGGGCAGCAATCGCTTTACGTTTAGCATCGGCAAGATCCAGGAGGCACTCATAATCATTGCTGATCTCCATACCGTCCACTAATCCCTCATTTACATAAAGGGCTTTGGTGATTAGGCCGGCATTGATAACATCTACTTCGTCAATTTCCAAATACTCATACCGCTTATTCTCCACTGCGGTAGCGCTAACGCGGATAATGTTTTTTGCGGAGAATGCATCAATAATGGATTTTGCCTTTGCGGTATTATTGGAATGTTCCTCGTCGATAATCACGATGAATTCTGTTCCCGCGCGATGTGCTTCCGCAATGCGGTCAAAAAGGTTCTTCCGCTCGCTGTCCCGAATGGCAGTGTTGCCCTTCTTCGTCACCAGTTCCCAGTTGATGAAGGTGGTACTCTCAGCGGCAAAGCCATTCTGGAGGGCATCGAACAGATTCTGGGTATAGCGGTGGGGAGCGAACTTGCGCATCTTCTGGCGACTCTGTTCTTCCAGATCACCCTTGCCGGGACACAGCCAGATGAAGGCGGTGCTACTGCTTATCTTTGTTAAATATTCTTCGATGAAGTCGATCAGAATGATAGTCTTGCCGGAGCCGGTGGGAGATTTTACGATGATGGTCTGCTTGGAACGACTGTCCGTTACGATATCCAGCAACTTGATGACTGCATTTTCCTGAAAATCAAACAAATTGATGTTGATGCCGCTTACCATGTTTCGCCCACCTCCTTCAGTTCAAAGTTAAAGTAATAGTCGGGAATGGTGTGGATCTCCACACCGGCAAAGAGTGCGTTCTGCTCCGTGGTGAACAGCACTTCCTTGGATGCATAGATGGCCTTTACACCCTTGTACTCATCCCAATGTGTCTGTAACTCATCGGCTTCCTCATCACTTATAATCATCAAATACTGGCTACCGTCAATCTTAACACCATGCTCCAACTGGATCATTTCCCGGATGTGTTCCAACAGGGCATCAGAGAGATATTCGTCATCCTTGGAAATAAAATCGGTATGGTAGTACTTAATATTTGCAGGCAAACCCATCGCATATTTACTTCCATCCTCTCGCTTACCTGTAATAACAGTTTTGATACGAGGATAGGTAACTTTTTCACAAATGCCACCTTCATTATTCGTACAGAGAATGAAATGGCGACTGCTGTGTTGTTCTGCATTAAGCTCAATAACCGCATGCCCTGTTGTGCCTGATCCAGCAAAGAAGTCCAAAACAATTGAGTCCTTTTTGCTGATAGCACGGAGAATTTCTGTAATCAGTTCCAGAGGCTTGGGGTAGGAAAACCGCTTATCGCCAAAAATGTCCTTTGCGCCAGATGTTCCTTTTGTTGTATAGAAGTCCTTTTCTGTCCAAATGGTAGGAATTTCACTACCCACGGTTTTATTCTTTCCAAAAACGAGAGTAGGCGCATTGGATTCCTTTCCGACAACCTCAAGTTCGCCACTTTCTATTTTTTGAATAACGCCTTCAGGAAGATACTGCACACTAAATTCGTTAGGATTTGCCTTGGACTTGTTTTTACCAACTTTTATATAGCCCTTGTCCCAATCCTGCTTCAGTCTCGAAGGAATAAGTCTCCATACACATTCCGCACCCTTGCTGCTAATCGGCCACAGGGCAACGGTTCCCTCAGGTGCTTCATCATAGTCGAATGGAAAATCTTCCAATTCTCCTGCATAGCTTCCTTCGTTTATACGCTCAGTCAATGTTTTTCCGATACCGACAATATTCATTGTTTTCTTGTCGATAAAAATGGGGTATGCCTGGTTAGGTCGTGTTACCTTTGTAAAAGTGCTAAGTGTTAATCCTTCGAAGGGACTCCGTTCGATGCCACCAGTAAAATTCATTGTGCTGGGTTCAAAATCACGGGGAGCGATAAATACGAGGTATTCCTGGACATAGTTAAAACCTCCATTTGGCTTTCCGCCAGATGTTTGAACTGTGACACAGGTTACTTGCTTGGCGTCAAACATTTCTTGGCACAGCACCACAAGATTATGCACTTCCTGATAGCCAATGCTGATAGCGATAACGCCATCACTTGTTAGCAGACTTCTTGCAATTTTCAATCTTTCACACATAAAAGAAATCCACTTGCTATGCTTGAAACCGTCAAGGTCATCAACATATGCATCATCGTACACAAAGTCTTTGTTGCCAGTATTGTACGGCGGGTCAATGTAGATTACATCGATTCTACCCTTATGGGTTTTCTCCAACAGCCGCAGAGAGTGGAGATTATCGCCCTCCAGGATGAAGTTGTAGCCCTGACCGGGTGCCGCAGTGATTTCACGCTCAGGTATCTCCGTGAACACAGGAATATGATCCCGCATCATCACATCGACTGCTTCTTCATGCTGCTCCCATACAAGGCCATACTTTTTGGAGGTCAATTCACTTTCGATTTCACCCAAGGCGATGAGCATATCGTCATCGTCTCGGTGCTCATCTTTTATCTTCTGCAAGAACGCCAGCATTCGCTCCCGCTTTAATTGGGATAGGTTAGGCATTACTTGTTTCCTCCTCATATGCTTTGTACATCACTCGCTCTTTAAAGCCAACCGCTTGATTGATGTATATTTCTTCTACGCACTTAATGCCAGATAAACTCCTGTTCGTTATGTATAAACACATATCGAAATTACCTATTGAAGTAGGATCTTCAAATTCCCAAAATTTCTTGTAAAGGTTATTATCAAAGAAAATGTCTATCGTAATCTCCAATGAATTTTCTGGTAAAAGAAGCCAACTAATATACTTGGCGTTTCCTGTTCCTATGCAGCATACCTTACTTACAGTTTCATCTTGATACTTAAAGCCAGAAAACTCTATGCGGTCCACACTGATCTGGCAAATTGCGCTGTCAGATATGTTTTTGATTGTTAACTTTACCCGCTTATAATATTTATCAACCTGGTTTCCGAGTCGTGGCAGATATGTTCTTAGGTGGGTTTCTCGTTTTTCAGGTGTAACAGTATCCGCAACTTCCACCGTTGAGGATTTATCTTGGGAGTATAATCTTGTTGTGATGCAACTTCTCTCTATGGTAATAGACTCAACACTCACTAATGGTAACAATCTCTGTACACTTATTCTTTGCAGGAAATTATTCTCTCTGCTCAAGCGCTCGTTTTCCCAACTGGCTTTTTCGCTTTGATAAACAGTAACAACGCCTAAAACAATTGTGCCGATGAATGCCTCAAACCCGGCAATATAGGCTAAAACATCACCGGCAGACCATTCCGCCGACAGCCAGTCGATACCAGAATTCCATTTAAAGAGGGCATGTACAAGAACAGGCGGCAAAAAGAACATTGCAACGCAGACTATCAGTGTAGTAGCCTTATGATTTTTTATCCAGTCTACTATTTTATTCAATACTTTTCCTCCAAGCATTTGTCGCTATATTTTTCGTACAGCATTCCAGTTTCCTTCTGGTTCAAGCTATTCCGCACTTGCAATCCCTATCCAGATATAATCACGCCAGACACGGAAAGCATTTGGAAGACCATCGAGGACCTTTTTAACCTCAATGCAGTCGTTCTCCCGATACTACTCGATTTCGGTAGAGTCAATCGCTATTTTCCTCCTTTACCAGCTCGATAATATCGCAGAAATCGCAGTCCAACGCTTTGCAAATCTTGGTGAGAAGCTCTGTACTGACATGCTCATTTTTTCCAAGCTTTGCAAGCGCAGTAGTAGACATGCCAGTGGCCAGACGCAAGTCCTTCTTTTTCATATTTTTATCGATCAAGAGCTTCCACAATTTATTATAGCAAACAGTCATTTTTTCACCTCTGATTATTTGGCATAAAACAGCAGTTTTAACTGAGTGTATTGCCTGCAAAATGTCCAATTAGTTCTTACATATCCATTTGATTCGTTCAGAAAAATATGTGGGATAATCTGATAGAAACATCAAAATATTATCTTTATGCAACTTTATAGCCCCTACGATACGATTAGTTTCGAGCGAGTCAAGGCCAATTTCCTCTGCCAGCATATTCGCAAGAAATCGATCATTAAAAACTTTCTCGCAAATTGAAACGGCTGTTTCTGTTTTGACGCCGTATTTTATTCTTTTTTGTAGCAGAAGCAAATTTTGCAATGGATTTACTATGTCTTCCTCATTGATCTCGATAATATCAATGATGCTCCCCGTAAAAAAGCTCAACTCGTAAGAAACAGACTTGCTACAAATATCCTCAAGACTCGCTATCGTCAAAGATGTACGTTGATTCATTTCAACAAATGAACAGCCATCAAGCCACATTTTGCAAATATCTGCGAAGAAATCTGTTTCTTTTTTAAGAGAGTGGGTTTCCAAAAAGAAGTCAATAAGCATTTTAAACAGCTGTTCATTTGTATAACTCTGCTGAGTAAGGTGGTTTTCAGATATCCATTTTTCAATATGGGATGATAGATCAATACCTGACATAGCCCTGGCGTAGTTTTTAACTTGGGAATAATCAAGTTCGCTTATCTTCAATGTGATGGCAGCAAAAATTTTTTCTAACAAAGTTTTTTCGTTATCATCTGCCATGAAATATGCCAAAGTACCTTTACAAATATCAGCCCCTATCGCTTCCTTATCAGCATTCTCGTCGTTTGAAAACACAAAACACAAATGATTTTCGATGGCCTCCACAGTACTTTTTCGAGTCATCATGGACTCTTCAATATTGTAGACGTTTTTTTGAGGATACTTCTCGTGTACATCTTTAGTAATCTCAATTGCACATTGTTCAAAGCAAGAAGGGTTGTCGTAATGGTCAATGATGTATTGTGCAACCCATGTACCTGACGCACTTATTTCATAGTCGATGATAATGTCTTGAACCAAGGATAGAATGGAGCTTCCGCAAGGTTCTGTTGCACTGCTATCGAACATTCTTACACAATCTCTCCATCTATAATTGCCGCCATTTCTTCGGTCATTCTTATTGTCGAACAACCGTGGATCGGTAACAATGACACTGCCTTCAGTATACATCCCAGAACGTGCGGTTCGTCCCATTAAATTCTGGAAGCTACGAATCTGCATGCTATTGCGTGCAACCACAAAACTTGTCATAAAAAGATATTTAATCGGAATGTTTACTCCTTGTGCCAGCGTTGAAGTACAGACAACAAGGCGCAAATCTTTTTCTCTAAATGCATACTCTACAGCAAGGCGCAATCCGTTGGGCAGATTAGAGTAGTGAGGCACAACACCAAAATGGCAAGCAATGGTATATGGATGCTGTATACCATAATAAACTGACATCAATTTTGCCAGTCGGTTCATTTCTTCGGCATTACTACTTCTTTTAATTTCGGTGAGTTCATACCTACGATCCTTTAATTCGATAATCCTATTGATTATAGTTTGCACAGTGCTGGTTCGATTAGCAAAAATAGCAGTTCCCCCATTTTTGCACAGCTTATTTGCATAATAGATTGCAATATCCTTGGCATCTGTTAGTTCTGGGAAATAGCGTTGCTTTCTCTCCTTTGGGCGCTTTTGTAAAGGAACAACTTCTATGCTACGTGGAACATAAAAATCCTCTTGTGTTGAATCATCTGAATAGTAGTGAATATCTGTTGTTTTTGATGCGAATCCAACCGTTTTAGGAGTCGCCTTAATGTTGGGATCTGTTGCTAAAACACCGCCTTCACCGAAAAGCCATTTTTGAATCTGCTCAGCATTAGAAAGCACTGCTGAAAGAATAAGAACCTGGTCTTCCGTTGAGATATGCTCACGAATTTCAGAAATCAATAATTCGTAAACTGCCCCTCGACTTCCGTCATCAAACATGTGACCTTCGTCAAATATGTATAGACCGATTGCATCCAAAAAATCTGTCTGGTGGTGAATGATATAGCTGAGTTTTTCAGGGGTGCAAATTAAAACCTTCGGTTTTAATTCGAGGAATATCTCTAAAGAAAAATCATCCTCAAGGACATCCGAAAATTGGTTAACTAAAGCCTCATCCCCAAATGCAGAAATCATATCATTTGCTATTTCATTGCACAAGGCACGTAGTGGCGCTACAATTATTGCTGTAGTTGCTCTATTAGAGGCAAAAGACGAACGGATTATCAACTCGATACTTTTTGTTTTTCCCACCCCTGTCGGCAACTGAACGATTGCACTCTGACCGCTTAATATTTCTTTTTCGCCGATAAGCTGTTGAGCTGGCCATAGCATTCTGGGCGCATTTGGGCTTTTAAGGTAGTCTGACCACAAGGACTGATCCAACCCTGAATACATGGGTAGAAGACTCCATGCTGATCTGGACAACGCTACTACGACAACTGCATATAATATATCGACATAGTATATTTCCATTGGAGTATCGTGTGCATAAATCTCTTTTCGATACTCCAATAATATATTCTGTATTTCTTCCGGCTTTTTCCCGCTGGTATAATACGCTAATAAGGAACGGCAAAGTTTTTCTGCAGTAGGAGTATCATTATTTATGTGTAGCTCTCGGTTTAGCAGGAGATATCCAAGAAAGTTGCCCATAATTTTTTGAGGTGCAGTAGTGTCCGGATTGTTTCGCTCAAAATACTCAGAGCATAACACTTTGGCACTCCCAAAATTATCAGAGAGGAAATAGGCCGCAGCTCCAGATAGCAAAAAATCGATGTCATATGCCGCACGATCTTTGGCACCCACAGCTGCGTCAAAGTATTGTGAAGCAACTCCTAAATATGGTGAAAACTCCTCTCTATCTACTGCATTATTTTCAATAACACTTTCAGCGTATCGAGAGAGTATGTAAACAACAGGATAGGATAGTTCATTCGAATTTAATGGAAACTTCGGATAAGCCTCATTTGGGATGTCATACTCTACCAATTTTGCTTTTGCCTTTTGGTATTTGAGCATATAACTTGAAGTATTTGAGAAAATCATTTTGTACACCTCTCGAATACTTGATGTGCCAGGGACATCAAATCTGCTCCGTGGACATAGAAAATAGACTGGTCTGTTTTCAATTCCAAATCGGTTCCTTTAATGCCGACGATAACTTTCTCTTTGATAGACGGCAAACTTGATATGGCAGCACCCACATAAAGTGTTTTGTATGGATTCTCTGTTTTTTGCTGAAATCTCGCTATACGTTCTGATTCTGATATTTTCCCCATGGAGCGAAGCTTTTTCCTGTAGTAATCCAAAGTATGAGAAAAGCGATGCTCATCTTTTTTTGAATCACCAACAGCATCTTTTATTACTTTGCCGGCTTCTTTTGAAGAAAGAAGTGCTTTTACTTCTATTGCTACAAGTTCATCGTTTTTGTGCGGCTTTTTAGGGCCAACAAAAAATCTGTAAGCAAGTACATCTGTGCCATGTTCAGACTCATTTTTCCCAGAACGGTTGTATTGCTTGCACCGTGGAACTTCATAGTTCAGTACAAACTCAAATAAATCTGCAAATAGGATTTCGCTAATGTCATTGGAGCGTGCAGTCGGGCCAAAATTCTCCCCCTTTTGAGGAATAATATATTGGCGCAAATATTCTTCTACAGTTAATTCATTTAGAAAGGCATCTTCTTCTAATTCATCATCTGGAACATAGTGTCTTCTAATATGGAGCGCCCAATCAGAGAGGATGTCCTCATCGATTTCATAGGATAATCTATAGCAATTCAATGGCTGTTGATCTTCGAAAACTACGCCATCTTCTTTAACAATCCATTTTAGATACTGAGGTCTATCCACTTTAACACCCTCCCGCTATTTCCCTGGGATACGATGACACTCGTCTAAATATTTGTGCGCAAACGATATGAGTGTGAGTATGTCAAGCGCTTTTGTTTCATCGGTTTTCCAATTAACTTTCGGCGTATGTGCTGCCGGATTTCTGACCAAATGAAAAATTGCCTCAAGCAACTCCTTCAAACCTATGAATTCACTACGTTCGCTTTCGGTTTTCATCGCGTTAAAAAAGATATGGGGTTTGTTTTGAGAAAATGCAGTTTGAAAAAGTGCTCCACCATCTGTAGCTAACCCTGAAATCTGCCGAACGCGTTCAGCCAACCCTTTTGCCGCTTCAAACACAGCATCATAATAATCTGCCCTCAAATAGTCCTCAACACAGTATTTCTGCACCTCGGAATGTATAGCACGGTCATAGAGAGCTTTCTTTAGGTGGTTCACTCTTTGGTCAACTTCGGTAAGTGTGTGAGCCTGGGAAACTTCTTTCAATCTTCCACTTTGGTCAATCAATAAGCCGGCAAAGAGCAAAATTTTATTTGTTTCTTCAAGCAAATATCTATATTGTCGCCTACTGTCAACGCTTGTGTATCGAGCGGGATTAAATGCGGCCTGCAAGAAAGAAAGTATCTTACTTAATGAGTGGCTGTTGCTTATATCCGTTGCCAAGCAATTATAAAGCCAGTCTCTTTTGTTTAATCCTATGGTATAACCCCATTGACTACGAGAGGAGCCATCATCAACGGCACAAATTCCGCATTGGCCTAATAATACGGTCAACTCGCTTTTGGTCAATCCTTGAGATGTATGAGCCACAACATCACAAAGCGCCTTTAACTGCTGTTGATCTAAACTGCGAACAATCTGACTCATATGGAACACCTCATTTCAGATTTTGTCCAAACACATAATAATTTTACCAAGGAAGTCCATTTTTGTCTATTAAAAATCCACACTTTAGATTTGCAATTTTAATTTAAGATGTATGTTCTCGAATGATAATTATTAAGAAATAGCCACAGGCGCACTCCATAATGCTCCTGTGGCTATTTCTTTGTTTATGTGGTGCATTTTTTGCGTCAGCCCATAATACCGATTTTGTTCCCGTTTTCGTACATATTGTCGGCATATATTACCTGATTTGGGCCTTGACTTTCTATCCAGCCGAAGCCGGGTACATAGACCATATCCGCTGAACTATCACCACTGGTCTCTGTCTCTGATTCAAGTGGAGTGGGCGGTTCCAGCGCTGACACACCTTGATTTTCTGCCGTGGGCGCTGGAGTTGGAGCAGGCGGCTGTTCATTTGCTTCCTCCAAGAGAGGCTCGGTTATCGTTTTATCTACTTCTTCCATCGCCGTTGTCAGTAGCGTCGCTGGTTCTGTTGGCTTCGGAAGCGGTGCCTGGGGTGCGGTTACTGCGGTTGTTGTGCTTGGTGCGGATTGTTTCCTTGTCCATCGCTGTTTGAGGCGACACAGTAGCACACAAGGCGAAACTGGCGGTAATTGCTGCGGCTATGGCAATTTGTTTTTTCGTTCCGGTTCCTCCTCAGATACGAAACGAGCGCCCGTTCTCCTGGCTTGGCAGGAGAACGGGCGCTCGGTTTCATCGTTGTGCAGTTCTATTGAAAGCCTCCACGCCAGTTCAAAGCCGGTGATAAAACTGTCGAGGGAGGTCTGTTCTATGATAGAGTTTTGGGCGTCAATGATCCGCAGCACCAGTTTGCGCTCCGGCTTTTCCAGAGCCGCAATCAACGCTTTGTGGCACTCCTCCACTTCGTTCTCCTGTTCGGAAAGCTCCGGCGGGGTATAGAAGCAGTCATACAGCCTCTTGAGCAGTTCGTTTTCCATTGTCATCATCTCCTTGCGACACAAACCTATACCACACCTCCCGCAGAATATCCATCAGAATTTCAGGAGGTGATCCAGAATATCTGCCGCTTGCCGCAGCTCCTCCTGAGACGCTTCGGCGGGTTTGTTCTCGTCCTTGGCAACTGGGCAGGCCAGATAGGGGGCATAGTTCTGCCGGGTCATTGCGGTCCTGAAGTGGCCCAGCATCTGAGAAACCTCTTTCGTGTCCATGCCATTTTGCAGAGACAGGACGGCGCAGGTGTGCCGGAGATCCGCGAACCGAATGTGATCCAGCCCGGCCTCTTGGATGATCTCATTGTGTAGCCGGCGCACCATCTGGGGCGAGTAGGGCCTCTGGGTGGCTGGGTGCATGAACATGAGCGGACTTCTTGGGTGTTTGGCGTGTTCCAGGCGCAGGAGTTCAACCGTTTCCTGGGTTAGACTGACGATCCTGGTGCCGCCCTCGTACTCCACCAGTTCCCGCCGCTCCACGGAGCGTTTCTCGGCGATGGTCAGCGTCCGCTCTTTTACATCCAGGTCGCTCCATTTCAGAGCAATCAGTTCGCATTGCCGAAGTCCCGCCGTCAGCGCCAGCAGGAACATGGGGAGGTACCCTAACCGCTCCGCCGCGTCCAGATAGTCCTCTACTTCTGCGGGCGTCAGCACATTGGCGCTGACCTTCTTGGGCTTTGGGTAGTGAAACGCTCGAGCGGGATTTTCCGTTATCAGGCCATCCCGCATCGCCTGGTCCAGACATTGCTGGAGCAGCCGGTGGATGTGCCGTATGGTATGCTCCCCCAGTCCTGGGTATTCGGGACTTTCCGGGCGGTGACCGCCAAAGCGCCTGCGCTCCTCCAGAAAATCTCCCACCTGCTCCGCGGTCAATTCAGAGAGCGGGATCTCCCCCAGTCCGGGGAGAATGTGGTTCTTAAAGATGTAGCCATGAGCTGCGTATGTGGTCGGACGGCTCTGGGGCTTGTCATAGGCTTTCTGCCAGCGGAGGACATACTCTCGCAACGTCATATCCCCACCTCCATGCACTGGCGCTGCAGGTTCCGGAAGGCCACCCGCGGAAGCCCCGCTTGTTTCAGAATCTGCTTGTGGAGGTAGTAGAACTCGTGGAGCTGGTACGGTGCTCCGGTCTTGGGGTTGAGGAACACATAGCGGCCGGTTTCCGGTACCCGTTCCAGCAGATGCTCCGCCCTGCTGTTGAGGGTCAGCAGGCGTTGTCCCTTGAGGATGTACCGGCAGCGGATATGAAAATCGGCCCACGACAAGGTGATGAGTTCACATTGCCGCAGGCCGCTGGAGAGTCCTGTGTAGATGAGAGGGAGTGCGCCCAGTTGTTCCGCTGCGTTCAGGTACCGTTGGAGCTGTCCCAGGCGCAAGGGAGTTGTTTGATACGCTTCTGCTTGTGGCTCCTGACAGAGCCGCACCGGGTTGTAGGGGACGCGCTGGTCACGGGCTGCTTCGTCCATACAGCGCCGCAGGAGCAGATGGACGCACCAGACGCTTCTGGCGCTGAGTCCCTGGCTCCGAAGGCTGCTATAGAAATCGGTGACGGTGTCTTCGGCCAGTTCAGCCAGCGGGATATCCCCGATTCCGGGGAGAATATGGCGGTAGATCAGGTTGCGGTATCCGCTTACGGTGCTGCCGCTCCATCTGCCCCGATTCTCGCAGAACCAGTGGTCGCACCACCGGCCTACTGTGTAGCTATTTCCTTTCTGCATATCGTCGCCTCCTTTCGGCAAACGAACAATACCACAGAAAGAGGAAAATAGCCACTGGAAAGAATGGAATATTTGCAGAAGAATGACTGCTCCCGAACGATACCGCTTGTTGACTTTCTTGTCATCCTTGTCATATATTCATCACATGACAAGAATCCGATTTTGGTTCAGATATCAGCTCCAGCCAAATAGCGTTTCAGCAGGAAAGCGCAGAAGTAGGGGAAGGTATAGATGTTATCACTATATCCGATGTTTCCGCCGGTGAACTTAATGCCGCAGTGAATATCCGCATACTTCTCACTGCTGATCAGGGTCCTCATGGACTTGGCAGTCCCGTTTTTGGCCTTCACCTCAACAGGGATCAGGGCGCTTGCCGTTCGGACGAAGAAATCCTGTTCCAGCGTAGAATCGTCCCGTTTATAGTAATAGAGTTTGTATCCCGCCTTGACCAGTGCTTCGCCAACCACATTTTCGTAAAGCGCGCCCTTATAGACGCCGAGATTTTTGTTGGTCCGCAAATCCTCCTGGGCTTCCTCATCCAGCATGGCCACAAGCAGGCCGCTGTCGGCAAAGTAGATTTTATACTTGGTATCGTCATAGTTGCCCTGAAGCGGCAGTTCCGGGAAATTCAGGCAGTAGCAGATATTGACCATTCCCGCATCATCCAGCCATTCCACACATCCTCTATAGTCACGGAAGCGAGCGCCGGAGGCAACTTTGGAGATTTGAAACTTCTTGTTGTCCTTGGCAAGCTGCACGGGAATGTGGTTGAATACATTCAAGATCCTGGTCTGGTCGATGCCCTCGGCATATTTGCGAATGTCCTCCTTGTAGTCCGCAATCAACTGTCTCTGTATCTCAAGCGACCCCTCAAAGGTACCTTTTTCAATGAACTCACGGACAACAGCGGGCATTCCGCCCAGGATGCAGTAGTCAAGGAAGAGCGAGCTGCACACCGACATCTGCACCTCGTTGAAGGGCGTGAGATTTCGCATATGCTCCAGCATATCTTCGATGAAAGCATCGTCATAGCCTTTGGCCCACAGGAATTCCTCGAAATCCAACGAGAACATCTCGTAGTCAGACTTGTAGCCCACGCTGTTGCTCTCGATTTTCCGGTAATTGATGCCAAGCATGGAGCCACTGCAGATCACATCGAATCTGCCGTCAATTTTGAAGAACTTCAGCGCTGTTGCAATTTCCGGAAACTCCTGCAGTTCATCAAAGAATATCAGTGTTTCGCCCTCAATAAACCGTTTGGACGGGTCCATTCTGGAGATATTCTTGATGATGTCATCCGCCTTATATCCGTCCGCTGTGATCATTTTATACTTTGGTTCTTCCACGAAGTTGATGGTGATCACACTCTGGTAATTCATCTCTCCAAACCGCTTGATCGACTCGGTTTTCCCCACCTGTCGGGGGCCCTTGACGATCAACGGTTTTCTGTCGGGGTTCGCCTTCCATTCAGCCAGGAATGCATCGATTTTTCGTTTCAAATAGAGCATTTCACCCACCTCCTTCGCCACTATTATACCGATACCCGATGGAGAAATCAATCGAAATCACAAAAAATGAGTGAGTTTTCTTTTGCTCTGCACATTTTGTGAGCGAGTTGTTGGGTCGAATACACATTTTCAGTTTCCGAGCGAGCCATATCATGCCGGGGCGTATTTCCTTGTTTTATGCGGCGCAGTTTCTGCGCCTCTGTTCTGAGGTGATTGGCCTGTCATCTCCCCCTCAAACCGGGCGGAACATCTTTTAATACACAGAATCCAATCCCACACAAATCCCAAAAGACGAAAGGGTTTCTTGAAACAAGCAGGGCAAAAGAGTGCTAAAGAGGAACTGCCCAAGCAGAGGAAAGGACCAAAGAGGGCGGTAGAGTGTCGGCTGAAGGTTCAGACACACATTTGGGAGCAAGATGCCGGGAGTTCGAGTCTCCCCACTCGGACCAAAAACCGCCTCAAAATTGTTGTTTTGAGGCGGTTTTCATAACTTTTTGAGCAATAGTTTGTTTGGCGTTCTGCATAAAAAATGTCTCAAATGTGGTCAACACACTTTTGGGGATTTGTTTTGAATTTTCGTTGTAGACATAGTTTTTGGTCCGTCTCCGCCACGATTCGTTACGAAAAGAGGCAAAGGTAAACTGCACAATTTTTCAAATATGGGGTCATGACCACCCCTTTTCGACTACCGCGCACGGCCGCAATCTTATCTTTGTTTCTTGCGTCGCAAAATCTGATGGGCCTGTCTGCGCTTCCCGACCTTGTCCCTCTCGGTGAGGCCGTGTATAATGGCAGTGGAAAGCAGGAAAAGAAGCGAGTAAGGAGCGGGGCCATGCGGATCCTCATGCTGGGTAACAGCTTTACATTTACCAACAATATGCCACAGATGCTTGCCGGTCTGACCGGGGCGGAGGTGGTCCACCACACCCGGGGCGGGGCGCGGCTGTCGGAACAGCTGAACCCCAGCACCAAGCTGGGCAGTCAGACCCAGGCGGCGCTCCAAAAGGAGAAGTGGGACTATGTGGTGCTCCAGGAGATGAGCCACGGCCCTATCACCGCCCCCAAGAGCTTCTTCTCCGGTGTGGAGGGGCTTTGCCGGCAGATCCGGGCAAACGGAGCGGTCCCCATTTTGTTTGCTACCTGGGCCTATCAGAGGGGCGGAGCCAAGCTGACGGACAAGGGCTGGGACTACGACGAGATGGCCCAAAAGCTGTCCGAGGCCTGCCATAAAGCGGCACGGGACAACAACGCCCTGATCGCCGACGTGGGAAACCGCTTTTATGAGCTGTCCCACGCCCAAAACCTCTACGCCGCGGACGGGGTCCACCCCAATGAGGCGGGCTCCCATATCGCGGCGGAGACCATTGCAGCAGTGATCCAGCAGCACGAAAAGGAGGCGCAGTAATATGCCAAACACCACAAAGCAGGCTCTGGAGGAATCCCTGAAGCATATGCTGCTGAAAAAGCCTCTGGACAAAATCACCATCCGGGACATCACCGAGGACTGCGGCATCAGCCGCATGGCCTTCTACTACCACTTCAAGGACATCTACGACCTGGTGGAGTGGGCCTGCATCGAGGACGCGTCCAAAGCCCTCCAGGGGAAGAAGACCTACGAGACCTGGCAGGAGGGGCTTTTGCAGATCTTTGAGGCGGTGCTGGAAAACAAGCCCTTCATCCTCAACGCCTACCGCTGTATCAGCCGGGAGCAGATGGAGCGGTTCCTCTACCAGCTGACCTACGGCCTGATCCGGGGGGTGGTGGAGGAGCAGAGCCGGGGGGCGGCCGTCTCTGAGGAGGACAAGTCCTTTATCGCGGAGTTTTACAAGTACAGCTTTGTGGGGGTCATGCTGGACTGGATCCGCCGGGGGATGGGCGACGATCCCCGGGCGCTGACGGAAAAGATCAGCGCCGCCATGCGGGGCAGCATTGCCAACGCCATCCGAAATTTTACGGAAACAGAATAGGAGCCGCTTTACAATCCGGGCCCGATGATCAAAAACTGATCATTGGGCCCGGATTGTAAATGGAAGAAATGTTTCGCGGGGAGTAAAATCAAGCCATCAAATGAATCCAGCCCGCGGAAGCGGCAGGATCGGAAAGGCGGTATCTGATATGGATAAGAAGTTGGGAGCGCTGACCGCGGCGGCGGCCGTGGCCGGAGCGGGCGCGGCGGTAGTTCTGGCAAAGAAGGGGGGCGGCGGCAAAAAAGCGGCGGAGAAGTCCGGGCCTGAAACCTGCGCCCCGGCCTCCTATCGGAATACAGAGCTGGGGAAACACGAGAAAAACCGCAAGGGCATCTATTATACCAACGGCAACTATGAGGCCTTCGCCCGGCCGGAGAAGCCGGAAGGCGTGGAGAACAAGAGCGCTTACATCGTGGGCAGCGGACTGGCTGCTCTGGCGGCGGCCTGCTTCCTGGTGCGGGACGGGCAGATGCCAGGGGACCGCATCCACATCCTGGAGGCCATGGACGTGGCCGGAGGGGCCTGCGACGGCATTTTCGACCCCAGCCGGGGCTATGTGATGCGGGGCGGCCGGGAGATGGAGGACCACTTCGAGTGCCTGTGGGACCTGTTCCGCTCCATCCCCTCCCTGGAGAAGCCTGGGGCCTCGGTGTTGGATGAGTTCTATTGGCTCAACAAGCGCGACCCCAACTACTCCCTGTGCCGGGCCACGGTGGATCGGGGCCGGGACGCCCGCACCGATGGAAAGTTCAACCTGAGCCAGAAGGGCTGCATGGAGATCATGAAGCTCTTCATGACCCCGGACGAGGACCTGTACGACAAGACCATCGAGGACGTCTTTGACGACGAGGTGTTCTCCTCCACCTTCTGGCTGTACTGGCGGACCATGTTCGCCTTTGAGAACTGGCACAGCGCCCTGGAGATGAAGCTCTACTTCCAGCGCTTCATCCACCACATCGCGGGGCTCCCCGACTTCAGCGCCTTGAAATTTACCCGGTACAACCAGTACGAGTCCTTGATCCTGCCCATGCAGAAGTACCTGGAGGAGGCCGGGGTGGACTTCCGTTTCGGCACCGAGGTCACCAACGTGATCTTCGACATCCGGGACGGCAGAAAGACGGCCACCGCCATCGAGTGCCGGGTCAACGGCGCGGAGCAGGGCATTGTCCTCACGGAGAACGACCTGGTGTTCGTCACCAACGGCTCCTGCACCGAGGGGACCATCTACGGCGACCAGGACCACGCCCCCAACGGGGACGCGGAGGTGCGCACCAGCGGCTGCTGGAGTCTGTGGAAGAACATTGCCAGGCAGGACCCCGCCTTTGGACGGCCGGAGAAGTTCTGCTCCGACATCTCCAAGACCAACTGGGAGTCGGCCACCATCACCACCCTGGACGACAAGATCCTCCCCTATATTGCCAACATCTGCAAGCGGGACCCCCGCACCGGGAAGGTGGTCACCGGCGGCATCGTCAGCTGTCAGGACTCCAAATGGCTGCTGAGCTGGACCATCAACCGCCAGGGGCAGTTCCGGGAGCAGGCGCCGGAGAAGGTGTGCGTCTGGGTGTACGGCCTCTTTACCGACGTGCCCGGAGACTTCGTGAAGAAGCCCATGAAGGACTGCACCGGAAAGGAGATCACCCAGGAGTGGCTCTACCACATCGGCGTGCCGGTGGAGCAGATCCCGGACCTGGCCGCCCACAGCGCCGTGTGCGTGCCCACCATGATGCCCTACATCACCGCCTTTTTCATGCCCCGGACCAGGGGAGACCGGCCCGATGTGATCCCCGACGGCTGCGTGAACTTCGCCTTCCTGGGCCAGTTCGCCGACACCCCCCGGGACACCGTATTCACCACTGAGTACTCCGTGCGCACTGCTATGGAGGCCGTCTACGGCCTGCTGGGGGTGGACCGGGGGGTGCCCGAGGTGTGGGGCAGCGTGTACGACATCCGGGAGCTGCTGCACAGCACCGTCTGCCTGATGGACGGCAGGTCCCCGCTGGAGGTTTCGCTGCCCGGTCCTCTGGAGCTGCTGAAAAAGCCCCTGCTGAAAGCAATCCGGGGTACTGTTATCGAGAAAGTCTTGCGGGATCAGGACGTGCTCCGGGACGGCATGTGACCGTTGGGTTCTGCCATTCTGCGTCCTGAAAACCGAGGAGACGACCGTTACCCAGAATACTTTCATCCCTAACCGGGGCCTCCTTCTCAAAGATTATCACCCGTCATGAGATTGAAAACATTGATATAATGACAAATGAAAGAGGATCGTATTGAGTTATGATACGATCCTCTTCCCTTGTTTCAGGCCGCCCGCCCCAGCATCCCCCGCATCATCTCATACCACTTCGCCGCCGTATGCCGAGTCACCCCGGCGCCCCGGGCGATAGCCCGATAGCTGGTCACGTCGGGATGGAACTTCATGTACGTCCAGATCTTCTTCTGTGTCTTGGTGAGCTTATCCGGTGGAGTGATGCCCCGAGCCTGGTCCCGCAGGGCCTGCCGCTCTGCGTTCATCTGCTGAATCAGCACCTTCAGCTTCGCTTCGCATTCCTCCTGGGTATGAGCGTAGACGCATTTAGAGTGCTTGGTGCCGTCCGGCCAGGTGGGGGAGTAGCGGCCCTCAAATAGATGGTCATTGATTTGAGAGATGCACCCGGTGCCGGGCTTTCGGGTCTTTCTCAGCACCGGCTGGAAATCTTCGACTGAACCCTGCTCTGCCTGAGCAGGATTCTCCCGCACCTCGTTGCCCAGACCACGGTCGATCTTGGCCGCGGCCTCGCTCTGCATATCCCCAGTGACGTGGGTGTAGATGTCCAGGGTGGTGGCCGCCGATACATGGCCCAGCATGGCGGAGAGGGTCTTCACATCCATACCGCTCTCCAGGGACAACGTGGCAAAAGTGTGCCGTAAATCGTGGAATCTGATCCTCTTACACCCGGCCCGCTCCAGCATGATCTGGAGCCGTCGGCGCACGGCACCCGGTGTCATGGGCATGTTCTCTTTGACCGGCGAGGGGAACATCCACCGGGAGTCCACCGTCTCCCGATACGCCCGCAGCACCTCCACCACGCCGGGCGGCAGGACCAGCCTGCGGATGGAGGCGCGGGTCTTCGGGACGCTCACCTGGAGCTGTCCCCGCACCTCATAGACCTGCTTGTTCACGGTCAGGGTCCCGGTCTTGAAGTCCAGGTCATCCCACTGGAGGGCCAGCAGTTCGCCCCGCCGCAGGCCGGTACATAAGTCCAGAAGGAACAACTCGTAGTAGCCCTCCGCCTGGGCCTGGATGAGGAACCGCTGGAGCTCTTCCCGGCCCAATACCTGCATCTCCCGGCCCCGCTTGGGCGGCAGCTTGCAGCCCACCGCCGGGTTGGTACGGATCAGTTCCTCCTGCACCGCCTTCTCCAGAGCGGACCGGCAGGCGGCGTGGAGGCCGCGCACCATGGAGTCGGACAGCCCCTTGCCGAACTGCTCCGCGCGGATGAGCCGCCCGCCCGTTTTCATCCGGGCATAGAACTGCTGGAGGTCCTTCTGGGCCAGCTGGTTCAGGGGGATCTTTCCCAGTTCCGGGATGATATGCTGATAGATCTTCGCCTCGTAGTTGGCCTGGGTGGTGGGGCGGATCTGGGGCTTCACATAGTTCTGGTACCAGAAGTCCAGCCACTCCCCGAAGGGCATCTCCGGCCGGACCTTCTCCGTCCTGGGGCCGGTCACCGTCTCCCGGAGCTGTTTCAGCTTTTCCTGACACTCCCGTTTCGTCTTGGCCAGGACGTTTTTCGTTCTGGGCAGGCCCTTCTCGTCATAGCCGATGACCACCCGGCCCTCCCAGCGGCCGTCGTTCCGCTGGCGGACGGAGCCCTCGCCCTTTTTACGCCGCTTACCCATGGCGGGCACCTCCCTCCGGCCTGTCTCTTTGCCACGGTTTCAGGTCTTCCCCCAGGAGATCTTCCAGGAAACCGCCCACGATGTGGCTGGCCTCCTGCTGCATGTCCGGCGTCACGTGGGTGTAGGTGTCCAGGGTGAAGCTGGCGTTGGTGTGGCCCAGGATGCCGGACAAGGTCTTGGCGTCCACGCCGCTGGTGAGGGCGTGGGTGGCAAAAGTGTGCCTTAAATCGTGGAATCGGATCGCAGGCAGGCCCGCCTCTCTTAAGATCCGCTTCATCCAGTAGTAGGCGGCGCTGGGGCGCACCGGCTTCTCCGGAGCCAGAGGTTCCGGGAAAATCCACTGACTGACGGCGTGCTTTTTCCGCTCCTTCAGCCGCTGGACGGTGCTGGGCGGCAGACGAATGGTCCGCCGGCCCTGGCTGGTCTTCGTCTCGCCGATCTCCAGCTCTCCGGCCTTGGGGACATTTACCGACCGAAGGACCCTCAGCGTTCCGGCCTTCTCGTCGAAGTCCTGCCACATGAGACCGCAGATCTCGCCCCGCCGCAGGCCGGTGGTCAGCTCCGTGTAGAAGAAATCCCGCCAGATCTCGTTGCGCTCCACTGCAGCCAGAAATGTCTCCATCTGCTCCTTCGTGAGGATCTGCTTGGGACGATGGTTGGCCTTGGGCACCGCAGCTCCATCGGTGGGGTTCCGGGCGACCACATGGGCCGCCTCCGCGTCCTTCAGGCACCGGTGGAGCATGGCGTGGATGCGGAGCACCATGGTGTCCGACAACTCGTGCCCGTATTCCGGGTGCTCACGGACACGGCCCTCGTGTTTCAGCTTTCGATACAGCTTCTGGATGTCCATGCGGGTCACCCGGGAGACGATCTTATCCCCCAGATAGGGTTTGATGTAGCACCGAATGAATTGCTCATAACTCCGCAGGGTGTTGGGCCGCAGGGTGGCCGCGCCGTAGTCCTCCATCCACCGGTCCAGCCACTCCCCCAGGGTCATGCGGCTGTCCTCGGTGAGCTCCACGTCCTGAAAGGCCTCCAGGTCCCGGTGGAGCTTGTCCAGCAGTTCCTTCTGGGTTTTGGCCAGGACATACCGGAAGATGGGCTCGCCGTTTTGTTTGTGGCCCACCACGATGCGGCCCTCCCAGCGGCCGTCCTCCCGCTTTCGGACCATGCCGTCGCCGGACGGCCTGCGTTTTGCCATAGGCTATTCCTCCTTATTTGGGTCGAGCAGACTGCCGTCGTCCTCGTCCAGGGCCTCCAGGATCATGCGGACTCCCAGGCGGAAACCCAGGATGAAGTTCTCCAGGGCCATGGTGCTACCGATCTCATTCTCCGCGTTGATGAGCCGGAGCAGCAATGTTTTTTCCTTGTCCTCCAGCAGAGCGGTGAGTTTCTCCTCGCACTCTGCTGACTGTTCCATGGCCTTTTTCAGAGCAGTCCCCGATTTGACGATCTGATCGTTGGGGGTGATATTTCCAAAGTACAGATTTTCCAGTGTGTCGCGCATGTGTGCCGCCTCCTTTGTCAGCAACACACAATACCCGAACTTCCTTCCAATAGCTACCCCCAACTGCAACTATTTTCAGAAAGTTATCATCTGCGGGCAGGATTTTATCTTTGTATTGCGGTCCAGATTTTGATATGCCTGCCATAGAAAAAACCGCCTGCATCTCTGCAGACGGTTCCGGTGACAAATCGTTTCTCCCTATGGAGAAGATTGTCTCTATTCGTTTGTTTCGTCGTCCTGCACATCTCCAAAGAGAATGCGAAGATAATCCCGGCGGCCGTAGAGCACACGATCCACATAGACATCGTTGTCAAGAACTCGGTAAAAAGTGAGGTAACTGCCGGTCACCAGGAAACGATAGTCACTCTCGACATCGGCAATCGAGGACAGGGACGCGCCAATCAGACTGTGCTCCCGCAATCTGCGGATGTCCTTTGTGATGTTCCGTACCGTGGAGATCGCTGCGCTGGGATTTTCCAAATTCTTTGCGATATAGGACTTGATCCCGGCCAAATCAGCCTGCGCCTCGTCGGATAAATGCAGGTTATTCATCTGCGATTCCGAGATGTTTTTCTACGGCCTCCAGCGTCAACCAGCCCTTTTCCTCCCCGGACTTGCGGCCCTTGGCCAGCTCGTTCATCAGCCGGAGGGTGGCCTGTGTCCGCTCATAGTCCTGCATGTCCACGATGGCGTAGCGGCCCCGGCCATTCTTCGTCAGAAAAACCGGAGCGCCCACAGCCACGTCATGCAGAACCTCCGTGTAATTGCGCAGATCGGAGATGGGTTTGATGTTCGGCATGGTGTTCAGCCCCTTTCTTGCCCTTAGTATACCTCGATCTGCTGTAAAATTCAACAGCATTTTTTACTGCGGTTTCGTTGGCGATTGCTACCACCCCATGGTCATGCCGCCCATGTCCTGCCGGAGAGTTTCCTCATGGTCATCCGGCTTGTGGCCCATGGCGATCTTCTTTTCCTGGATTTTCCGCCGCAGCTTTCGGTCCACCCACTGTCCCACCGGGGCGGCGGGAGGCACCGAGTTGTCACGAAAGATCTGACTCAGGTGGTGGAGCAGCCGGGTGGCCGACAGGAATACATTGGGCCTGCGCGCCTGATCGAAGTGCTCCAGAAAGAAGGCGGCGTACTCGTTTCCCTGTTCCGCCGATTCATAGAAATACGCCCAGGCCTGCTCCCGGTCCTGTTTGACATTCTGTCCGGTGAGGTACAGCTTTCCAAGAGCGTACTGGGCGTACTGGTTTCCGTGTTCGGCGGAGTCGGTGAGATAGGCCACCGCCTTTTGCACGTCTTTCGGGACATCTTTCCCCTCCAGATACAGCTTTCCCAGGCGGTAGGCGGCGCAGGTGTTCTCCTGCGCCGCCGCTTTTTCATACCAGGATACCGCCTCGTCCATTCGGTTCTGACTTTGCAGAAGTTTTCCCAGCGCGTACTGGGCGAAGTCATATCCCGCATCAGCTGTCCGCTGAAACCACAGTTCCGCCTGCTCGTCATCGGGGAGAACGCCTCGTCCGTCCCGCCAGCACTTGCCCAGCTGGTAGGCGGCCAGAGAGAACCCTCTCTGCCAGAGCCGTTCCAGCACCTGCACCTGCTCCGCCTTTTCGCTCTCTGGATTTTCATACTCCTCCAGTACCTCCTTGGCGCTCTGGTAGACCTCAGCCATCCGCCAGTTGGAGTTCCAGGCGAAGTACACCGCATCCTGGTCCTCATCCACCTCGTCTCTCATACGGGCATCCTCGAAGGTAAACGTCCCCAGCCGGAGCCGCTCCGCCTCCCGGATGACCATGTTCTTGATGGCTTTAAACTCCTTCTGTTGGGAGAGGGGCAAGTGCTCTCTGGGTGCGTCCTTGTAGTAACGCTCCAGTTCATCCCGAAGTTGATTCCACTGTTCGTAGCACTCTGCCACTTCCGGGACCTTGGCCAATTCGTCCACGATGGCGTCCACCTGCACCTTTGCCGGCTTTTTCAGGTAGCCGTAGGCCTTTTTACCCTTGTGGTTCTCCAGCATCCCGGCCAGCGTCTCCATCTGCTCCATAATGACGGGGCTGTGGCACAGACCTGTCTCCATCTCCCGGATGAGCCGCCCCATGGCCTCCATCGCCGCGTCCCGCACTTGGCTGTAAGACAGATCTTTTTTCTGGTAGAGAGACAGCAGCTCGTCCCGGAAGATCTCATTGGACAGCTGGGAGCGCATCTTTTCGATGCCCTTTTCTGTGAGATACCCCTGCTTTGGCTCCGCCGACCAGACCATCATGTGGATGTGTGGGTGGTGCTTCTCGTCGTGAAAGGCGGCCCGCCATCGGAAGCTGTTGGGCGAAATTTTCATGGCCTGAGCCAGTTCCGTCTGGTGGGCCAGCAATAACCTGCGCCAGCTCTCGCTGTTCTCATAGCCCAGCCGGTGGGCATCCTCCCGTTTCAGGGAGTAGACGAAGGTCCACACCGGCCCGGTGTGCCCGTTGATCTCCTCCATGGTTTTCTCCAGATCGGCGGGACCGTCGGCGGAGAACAGTCCGTGGGAGCGGGGACGCTGGGCCATATATTCCAGGTATCCGCCGCCGTCGTGGGAGGGGGATGGAGCCTCGATCAGCTCCACGCCCTCCCGGGTGGCGATGTACTCGGCGTAGTGACCGCCGCCGTTTCCCGGTCTGATGTAGCCTGACTTCTGGATCAGTCCCGGCATCACTCAGCCCCCTTTTGGTAACGGACCGTGTCTTCGAAACTGATCTCGCCGTTGGTTTCCTTCACCTCTTTGACGCACCGGACGCGGGCTTTCCGCAGTTGATCCGGGTCGATCTCTATGTCGGCGGCCAGGATATTTCCCATGAGGTTTTGATCCACCGACAGCTTGAACAGCAGGTGCCCCATCCGTTTGCCCAGGGCCCCCAGCTTGCCCTCCAGCACATCGGCCAGGACCCGGGGCAGGTAAGCATCGGCAGATTCCGTGTCCAGGTAGCCGGAATAGAACCGAATGGCCTTCTCAATAAATTCATTTCTGGTAGAGCAGTTATCTCGCCGGTAGCGCGATTCCACCTCGGTCCAGGCGGATTCACTGAGCCAGACGGAATGTTTCTTATTTTCCTTTTTCAAATTCAAAATCCTCTCTTTATTGCATCAGCGCCGCCCGAAAGCCTGTCACAGCGGGGATTCAGGCGGCTTTTGAGAAAAACAGCGCCAATCTCAAATCGGGTTGGTCGGAACAGCGCCAACTCCAACCCCTGAAACCGCCCGCACTGCGGGCGGAAGCGACCGCCCAGGCGCCATAAAAGCGCCAGGGCTTTCTCCTGCTTTTCCCTTCGTCCTCCGTAAATCAGTTACGGGGCGGCAAATTCCCCGGATAGGCCTCCTCCACAGCGGTGGAACAACGGGCCAAATCCGCCCCGAGACCGCCGGGAGGGGCAGGGACTCTGCCCTCCCGAAATCGAGGCACACAGCCCCTCACAGGCCGTTACACGGGGAGAGTTGCTTGCTGCAGGGAACGGTGTGCTGCGGCAGAAAGATCCGGCAGTATTCCTCCGGGCCAGGCACCAGGTGCCGGCGCATCATCTCGCCGCACTGAAACATCTGGAACACCGCATTTCGATAGCAGGCCGTTATCTCCTCACGGCACTCCCTCGCAAAGATTCTTTGTTCATCTGTCAGGGTTCCGCGGTTCTCATCGCAGAGGAACAGAGCTACCGCATCTTCGTCGATAGGATCTTCGTGCGTACGGCTCCACCGATTGACAATGTACCGCCGCATGTCTATGGTGCGCCGTGCTGACAGAGACGGGTCCTGCTCGATCAGGCAGTCGATCATCTGCATCAGCATCCGGATGCACACTCCTTTCGCTTCAGCGCCGCCATGCGTTGTTCCGCTCTCTGTCGTTCCAGCGCCAGGTCAGCTACGTGGAGCTGCCGCTCATAGAACTGTTCAATGGACATCTGGATGGGCAGGATGTAGTAACGCAGACAGCCGTTGAGGGTGCGGCCGTCCCGGGTGGTGACGGTGGTGCGCTCCGTCCGGATCAGACCCCGATCCTCCAGTTCGGTCACATACTTGCGCACCGTGTTGACGCTCATCCCCACAGCCTCTCCGATGATCCGGTAGCTGGCCACGCACTGATAGGTCTTCCGGTCCTCACGGTGGAGGAGAAATCCGTAGACTGCAATCGCCCCGGCGGACAGTCCCAGGGAGAAGATCTCGTTGGGGAGGGGGAAGTAGTTCTTGATAGGGTCCCGCTTGGGCCAGTGCTGTTTTCTCATTTCGTACCTCCCGACTGTCCCTCCGCCCACTGGATGAACTTCTCTTTCGGAACTACCATACGGCTCCCCACCCGCAGCGTGGGGAAACCGGGATCGTTGAGCAGCTCGTAGGCGGTGGAGATGGACACGCCCAGTACCTGCGCCACCATCTTGGCGTTGAGGAACAGAGGCAGGTCATCGTAGGATTTGTAGACAGACAGTTTCAATGTTTAGTACCTCCGGTGTTCAAATTCAGAGAAAAAATTTCTTGCGTTTCGGAGGTCTCTCTGTTAAACTGGGACACAGATCAGGCTGTGTTTTCCGAAACGCGGCAGGCCGCTGAACTGTTGCAGCAGTTCAGCGTTTTTTTTACAGGGTCTGTCTTTTTCTTTTCTGGTTTTGGCCATGCACCATACCCGTTCCTGCCCTGCGGCCTTGTTTGACCAACACAGCGTTTTCTTCCCCTTGGCACGCTCAATTGTCGGTGCTCTGCGACAACGTCCTGGCGTTACTTCCCCGTGGAGTATCGTCTCTGGTGATGGGTATTCATTTTTCAACGCCTCATGAAATGCCATCACAGCTGAGAATGAAAATATAGTCTGTGCGTTAACCGAAGGATTTGCTAAACTGAAAACAGCAGGCGTAGTCCGGTTGCACCTTGGTGGATTTTCACCCCGTTTGTTCAACGTGGACGAGTTGCCCAAGAGAACAGCAGTATGTTGCGTCACGTAAGTGAAGAGCACGAGTAGCAAAGTTCGGATACCCACCCGGGCAATTCCCAGCCTGCATAATTCAGGGAGGGATTTGATGCAAGACATATTGACCTGCGCCATGGGACTGGATATTCA
>NZ_NFMA01000031.1 GCF_002161175.1 Flavonifractor sp. An100
GAATCCATTTTAGTGGCCATCCTGTCAATGCACCATGTCTGCGGTGACCATGCACCATTTCAGCGGTCTGGCTGCACCATTCGTGCGGTCTAAGGGCACCGTTTCAGGCGGCGTATTCAGCTGGTGGTTTTACAAATCATCCAGTGCTTTTGTGAGATGTTCAAGAAGTAAGACGAGGTGGTGCAGCAAACGGGAAGCCCATCTAATTTTTGTTTATTAGGCCAAGTGGCTTTGATATTATAGATCGAACCTAAATAGCTGGGAGGTGGCAAGCATGATTGGAGATGTATTGAAGCGTACGCGTATCATTTATGGGTATAAGGCCAGTGAAATGAGTTCAGAACTTGGCATCTCTGCGAGTTATCTTTCAGAAATTGAAAACAACAAAAAGCAACCCTCTTTGGAATTACTCCAGAAATATGCAGATGTTTATGGTATCCGATTGTCCTCGTTGATATTACTTTCTGAAAACATGGATGAAGCAGAAAAGTCCGGTAAAGGAACCGCCTTTATCAGAAATATGATGGTACACCTGATACAAAGTATGTCTGCGGCGGCGGGTGATCCAGATGAAGAATAAATCTCCTCTCAAAAAATATGACATTACCCAATGTGCTCTTTATAAGTGCCGGAGGAAAAAACGCCTTGAGCTTCTCCTGTGCCTTGAACCCGGTGGCCTTAAAATGATTGATAATATCATCGGGTATCACAAATTTGAAATAGACAAAAAGCACACTGATGAAAAAAGAGAAATAACTGCTCCAGATAAAACTCTTAAAGCTATACAAAAGCGAATCCTTTATTTGCTCCAATCAGTCATTCGACCGAAGTGGCTTATTTCTGGAGAAAAGCAGAAGTGTTATATAGACAACGGGAAAGCGCATTTGGATGGGAAATATGTTCTGACTATTGATATTAAGAAGTTCTATGACAACTGTACACGAGAACCTGTATACCAATTTTTTGTGCAGAAACTAAAAACTTCCCCAGATGTGGCTGAGATCCTAACGAACATTATAACATACAATGGTGGCATTCCAACCGGGTGTCCAACAAGTCAGCTCATGGCATTCTATGCTTACTCCGATATGTTTTCAGAAATCTCTGATTTGGCAAAACAATGCGGTTGCAAATTCACTTTGTATGTGGATGACATGACTTTTTCCAGTACAGAACCTTTTTCTCCCGATCAGTTGCGTCAAATGATTGATCGTGTATTGAGAAAGTATGGCCACAAGCCTAAATACCGCAAAGTAAAGTATTATGGGCCTTCTGACTATAAGCCCATTACAGGAACAGTTGTCACTCCCAAACAGTCTCTTGCCGTACCTAATGGGCTTCAAAAAACCATATATGATGCGTTTCAGATGGTAAAACCTCTCATTGGTACCGAAACCTGTTCAGAAGAAGATGCAAAGCAAATTCTCTCATTAAAAGGGCAGTTACAAGCGGCCCGCAATATAGAAGAAGGAAAATTCCCTGAGATTGGACGGTTAACGAACCAAATCAAGGTTCCAGATAGTCAGTCTGTATCAACGCGAAAAAGACAGCACCACAGACGTAGTAAGAAAATCCATATAAAACAGCAAGCACCTACTAAGTAATGTGGCGGGAGCGTCGCCTTCGGTTTTGGCCGAGGGTGACGCTCCCGCTTCTTTTTTCTTCTCTTTTTCTCTTTCAGTCAGGATCGGATAGGAAGGATATTCGCCGCAGCAGGCGCTGTGGGAATGTGTGTAAACGGCCACGTCTGCGAAGCTGTGGGAAACGATGTTTGCGGGCTGCGGGAAAGCCGGCGGCTTTTCCATCGGGCCGTGAATATCTGTTTTCCACCGGCGGAGCGGCCGTTTTCCACATTTCCATAGTGCTTCGTGTCTCCCTCTTTGATAAGGGTCTGGGACTATCCCAGCAAGCAATTTTTGCGTTTAGGGGCAGGGGGCCCCCTAAACACAAAATCCGCCAGTGGGTACTCACTGGCTGTGCTTGCTATCGCTATCGCTATCGAAACCCTACCCTCGTTTTTCCCTCCGTTAATACTGCAACTCTTCTGGGGCATTTGGCTTATTGTACTTTGAAAACACCCGCTGTTTGTTGTTCCATTAGGGGGCACCTCTAAAATAAGTTTGACCAAACGGAGCATAACCGTCCAGCCGGAGTGGATGAAAGAAACTGTACGCTGTACAATCAATGAATGTGAGGAGGGCGCCATACGCCCAATCTTTTTTCTTGCGAGTTAGCAGCATCTAACCAAAGGAGAGTGCATTATGTCTGAACCAATGAAGTGCCGCGGGATGAGCGGCAAAGATGTCATTACCGTAGGAATTTTCTCTGCCATTTACTTCGTCATCAACTTCGCCTTCATGCTCCTGGGCGGGCTGCATCCGCTGCTGTGGATTTTGATGCCCGGCTTCATCGCCCTGTTCACCGGCATCCCGTATCTCATGATGTGCGCCAAGGTACAAAAGGTAGGCTCTGTCCTCCTGATGGGCCTCATCACCGGCCTCATCTACTATGTCACCGGGCAGTTTACTGTGGTGATTCTGGTGTCCTTTGTCATCGCTTGCGGCTTGGCGGAGCTCATCCGGGGCCTCACCCATTACCGGAGCATGGCCGGAAACCTGGTATCCTTTGTGCTGTTCTCGGTAGGCATGGTGGGTTCTCCGCTTCCTATCTGGCTGATGCGGGATGAGTTCCTGCAGCAGATTACGGAGCAGGGGATGCCGGCGGACTATGTAAATACCCTGGCAGCTCTTTCCTCCAACGTCATGCTGGTGGTGCTGTTCCTGGCGCCTGTCGTGGGAGCGGTTATCGGCGGGCTGATCGCCCGGGCCATGTTCCGCAAGCACTTTGAGAAAGCCGTCCTGGTGTGAGATGGAAACGGAGCAGCGCATATTTGACCCGCGGGCGGGATTGTGGCTGCTGATTGGCGCCAATGTCATCGCTTTCCGTCCCCACACCTTTTGGCTGGAACTGGCTTTGATCGGGCTGCTTTTGGCGCTGATGCTCGTCCACAGAAGATTTGCAATGGCCATAAAATGGGCGGTAGGATACTGCGCGCTGGTGGTCTTCCAGCAATTCATCCTGCCGGTGTCCCCCATGATCATCGCCACCAGCTTCACCATCTTCGCCACCTACACCCGCCGGATGTTCCCATGCCTGATGACGGGGGCATTGATGCTGACCTGCACCCCGCTGCGATATCTGATCGTAGCCCTGCGGCAGTTACATATCCCCCAGAAGCTGATTGTGGCCATTTCTGTGACGCTGCGGTATTTCCCCGCCATCCGGGAGGAGGTGGGCTACATCCGGGACGCCATGAAGCTGCGGAACATCCGGGGCCTTGACCGCCTGGAGTGTACGGTGATGCCTCTCATGGTATCCGCCACGGAGACGGCGGAGGAGTTATCCGCTGCGGCTGTGACCCGTGGGATCGAAAACCCGGCCCGCAAAACCAGCGCCGTATCCCTGCGCATGCCTGCTGCGGACTGCATTGGCATGCTGGCAGTTTTCATCTTGCTGGTGCTCTCATATGTGGTACAATAAGAGGTGAGCGGACATGATTTCGATTGACCATGTTTCCTTCGGCTACGGGGAAGCGCAGGAGACGCTCTCCCAGGTCAGCGCCGCCATCGCGCCGGGGGAGTGCGTCCTGCTGTGCGGGGCCTCCGGCTGCGGCAAGACTACGGTGACAAAGCTGATCAACGGCCTGATCCCGGCCTTTACCCCCGGCTGCCGCCTGGAAGGGCGGGTAGATGTGGACGGACTTGACCCGGGAACGACGCCCATGTACGAGCTGGCCCGGAAAGTCGGCTCCGTATTCCAGAACCCCAAATCCCAGTTCTTCAATCTGGACACGGACAGTGAACTGGCCTTCGGTCTGGAAAATGAGGGCCGGCCGCCGGAAGAGATCCGAAGGCGGGTGGCGGATACGGTGGAGGCCCTGCACCTTCAGGAATTGCAGAGGCGGAGCATCTTCTCCCTGTCCGGCGGGCAGAAGCAGTTACTGGCCTTCGGCTCGGTCTATGCCATGAGCCCGGAGGTTTTTGTGCTGGACGAGCCCACGGCCAATTTGGACCAGGACGCCATCGCTCGGCTCCACGACCAGATTGCCTGTTTGAAACATCAGGGCCGCACGGTGGTGATCGCGGAGCATCGGCTGTATTTCCTTACAGATCTGATCGACCGGGCGCTCTATCTGCGGGACGGGGTGCTGGAGCGCACCTTCAACCGGGAGCAGTTCTGCGGCCTGACGGAACAAGAACGAGAGGAACTGGGGCTTCGGACCCTGACGCCGGCGGCCTGTACCCTGCCTGCTGTGGCGCCAGCGGGCACGAAAGAAGGTTTGTCCGTAGAGGGATTGACCTGTGCCTATCGGAAAGAACCTGCTGTGTTTCAAGGCCTGTCCTTTTCAGCCCGCCCGGGGGAAGTGGTGTCCATTACCGGGCCCAACGGCGTGGGTAAGACCACCCTCTCCCGGTGCCTGTGCGGACTGATCCGGGAACAGGCTGGACAAATCCGACTGGATGGCAGGCATCTGAACCGGAAGGAGCGGCAGAAGGCGGCGTTCTGCGTCATGCAGGATGTGAACCACCAGCTCTTCTCCGACAGTGTGTGGGGTGAGTGCCGAATGTCCGCGCCGGATGCGCCTGATTCGACCGTGGAAGAAGTATTGGACAGCCTCCATCTGCTGCCCTTCCGGGAACGACACCCCATGTCCCTCTCCGGCGGGCAGAAGCAGCGGCTGGCGGTGGCCACGGCGCTTCTTTCCGAGAAACCGATCTTGATTTTTGACGAGCCCACCAGCGGTCTGGACTATGCCCGCATGGTGGAAGTGTCCGGGGTGATCCGAAACCTGGCTCAGCAGGGGCGGATCGTGCTGGTCGTCACCCACGACCGGGAGTTTATGCAACGCTCCTGTGACCGGGTGCTGCGGCTCTGAAAGGAGGGGAATCCATGTTGGAGCGCATCATGGCGGATAACGGTTTTCCCAGCCCTTTGGCGGAGAGCAGAGGGTGCCGGGTCTTCCAGTTCCAGAGTGAGACTGGGGAGGGGGTCATGACCCAGTATGACCTGTTCCCCGGCGTCTATCTCATGTATAACGACTTCCACATGGAGGGCTATGACTCCGCATTTCACACCACGGAAGATATGCTGTGCATCGACTACTGCCGCCAGGGACGGATGGAGTACCCGGCGGGGCCGGATGCCTACTCCTACGTGGAGGCCGGGGACTTAAAGCTGGACCGACGGCTGGAGCACCAGGGCCACTTCACCTTCCCGCTCTCTCACTATCACGGCATTACCATCGGCTTCACCCTGCCTCTGGCTGTTCAGTCCCTGAAGGAGTGGGTGCGGGAGTTCCCGGTGGATCTGGCGCGGCTCCAGGAGAAGTTCTGCGCCGGCCGCCACCCCAGGGTGATCCACGGGGCGCCCTCTGTGGACCACATCTTCCAGGAGCTCTATGCGGTGCCGGAGCAGATCAAACTGCCCTACTTCCGCATCAAGGTGCTGGAACTGCTGCTGTACCTGGACGCCCTGGAACTGGACGGGAGGACAGAGAAGCCCTACTTCTACAAATCTCAGGTGGAGAAAGTCAAGGCCGCCCACCGCCTGCTGACAGAGGATTTGGAGCGGCACTACACCATTGCGGAACTTTCAGCGCATTTCTCCATCCCTGCCACGGCCCTGAAGGAGTGTTTCAAGTCAGTCTACGGCCAGCCGGTCAATACCTATATGCGGAACCTCCGCATGGACCGGGCCGCCCTTCTTCTGCGGCAGGAGCCCCAGACCAGCGTGGCGGAGATCGCCGGACGGGTGGGCTACGACAGCGCCAGTAAATTCGCTGCCGTGTTCAAGGATGCCAAGGGGAAGACCCCGCTGGAATACCGGCGGGAAGGGCGGTAAATGTTTTCGTCCAAACGGGACCGAACCGGCGCGCCGGAGCGGACAGGAACAGAATATCTCCCTATAATCGTTGTAGTTAGCGTGAGCGAACTACAACGATTTTTCTTTGAGAGGAGTGCTGTGTATGAAGGAGAGAACCTGGCTTGGCATCCTGCTGTCCTTCGCCGCGCCCTGCCGGGGGAAGATGGCCGCCTCTGTGGTGCTGGCTATTCTCAGTGTGGCGGGCGGCTTTGTGCCATACCTTGGCGTCTATCAGATCATCCGGCTGTTTCTGGAGCGGCAGGCCAGCTGGGAGGGCATCCTGTTCTGGTGCGGCGTATGCCTGGCGGGTTACGCCATCAAGGTGGCGGGCTACGCCTTGTCCACCATGCTGGCCCATGTATCCGCCTACACCATTCTGGAGGGCTTGCGCCTCCAGGCGGCGGACCGGCTTATGGGGGCGCCCCTGGGAGAGGTGGACTCCCGGCCTATCGGCGCCATGAAGAGCACCATCGTGGACCGGATCGAGGACATCGAGCCGCCCCTGGCCCACATGATCCCGGAGCTGAGCTCCAATATCCTGCTGCCTCTGGTGGTGGTCATCGCCATGTTCGCCATCGACTGGCGGATGGGGCTGGCCCTGCTGGTGACCATCCCCGTGGCACTGATTCCCATGGCATTTGGGCTGCGGACTTATAACAAAAACTACGCCGCCTACATGGCGGCCAACGCCCATGTGAACAGCGTCATTGTGGAGTATGTGGAGGGTATCCAGGTGGTCAAAGCCTTCAGCCAGGGGGAGCGGTCCTATCAGAAATTCGCCAATGCGGTGAGATCCTTCCGTGATTTTACGATGGACTGGTTCCGCTGCACCTGGGCCTCCATGAACCTGTGCCTGTCCATCCTGCCCACTACCCTGCTGGGGACGCTCCCCATGGGGATCTATCTCTATCAGACAGGGGTGCTGGACCCGGCCCAGGTGACGCTGTGCCTGATGCTGGCGCTGGGGATCGTGACCCCGCTTATGAGCGCCACCGCCTTCATCAACTCCATGAAGAGCATGCAGTTTGCTGTGAAGGACACCCGGGAGCTGCTGGACCTGCCCCAGCTGTCCCAGGCGGAACAGGACGCGCCCCTCAATGGCTGTGATATTCAGCTGCGGGATGTGTCCTTCTCCTACGGCGGCGATGGAGAAGAAGTGCTCCACCATCTGGACCTGACCATCCCCCAGGGGAAGTTTACCGCCCTGGTAGGCCCCTCCGGCGGCGGAAAGTCCACCATCGCCCGGCTGGCGGCCCGGTTCTGGGATGTGACCGGCGGCTCCATCACCCTGGGCGGGCGGGACATCCGAGAACTGCCTCTGAAACAGCTCTCCCGGGAGATCAGCTTCGTCACCCAGGACAACTTTCTCTTTGACTGCTCCCTGAAGGAGAACATCCGGCTGGGAAGGCCGGGGGCCTCGGATGAGGAGGTGTTTGCAGCCGCCAGGGCAGCCCAGTGTGAGGAGTTCATCGGCCGTCTGGAGCACGGCTGGGACACCGCCGCCGGGGACGCGGGTAAGCAGCTCTCCGGCGGAGAGCGTCAGCGCATCGCCATCGCCCGGGCAATTTTGAAGGACGCGCCCATCGTCATTTTGGACGAGGCCACCGCCTTCACGGACCCGGAGAATGAGGACAAGATCCAGAGGTCCATCATGGCCCTCTCAAAAGGAAAGACCCTGCTGGTGATCGCCCACCGGCTGTCCACCATTCAGAACGCGGATCAGATCGTGGTGCTGGAGAAGGGGCAGATCGTGGACAGAGGCACCCAGAGGGAGCTGCTGGATCGCTGCCCGCTGTATCAGACGTTGTGGGCGGCTCATGTTGGGGCGCGGAGTTGGGCCGTGACATCGGGTGAAAAGGAGGGAACCTGAGATGTTTCAAAGTGTCGGACGCATTTTGCGGTGGGCGAAGGGCTACCAGAGACGCATGATTCTGGGCTTTGTCTGCTCCTTCTTCGCCACCTGGTGTACCGCCGGGCCGGTGATGCTGGCCGCTTGGGCCCTGGGCCGGCTGATCGGGAACGCCTGGGGAGAAAACGAAATCTCCGCTTCGCTCCCTTGGCTGTGCCTGGCCGGGATTACGGCGCTGATTTTGCTGCGGTTCCTCTTCACCTACTGGAAGAACCGGCTCCAGGAGAGCATCGGCACGGAGCGGGCGGCAGACCAGCGCATGGAACTGGGGGACATGCTGAAGAGGGTATCCCTGGGGTACTTCGCCAGGAACAACCTGGGGGACATCCTGACCGCCCTTACCACGGAGCTGAGCACGCTGGAACTCCAGAGTATGAAGATGGTGGACGCGGTGATCAACGGCTATATCCAGGTGGCGGTGATCCTGCTGTGCGTGGCCATCTTTTGCCCGCCTGCGGCTCTGGTGGCGCTGGTCGGCGTCCTGGTATCCGCCTTTGCCCTGCGGGGCATTGGGCGGCAGAGCGCCCGCACCGCCCCAGTGGGCCACCGCGCCCAGGAGGCGCTGTCCGGCGCGGCCATCGAGTACATCCACGGCTTGCCCGTGGTGAAGTCCTTTGGCCAGGACGGCGTATCTGTCCAGCGGTTCCGGGATGCCTGCCGGGCTAATAAAGCCATCCGGATCAAGAACGAGTTCGGCTTCGTGCCCTGGAACTGCCTGCACCTGTTCGCCCTGCGGGCGGCGTCCGTGGGGCTGGTTCTCACCGCCGGACAGCAGACTCTGATGGGGGCTTTGCCGCTCCCATATTTTCTGATGATCGCTCTGTTCTCCTTCACCATCTTCGGCAGTGTGGAGGCCATCAACGACGCGGCCCATGTGTTGTCGGTGACAGACTCTGTCTTGGATCGCCTTGAGGAGCTGGAGCACACAGACTTCATTGACAAGGACGGCCGGGAGATTACCCCGGAGCGGTTCGACGTGGCCCTCTCCCATGTGTCCTTTGGCTACGGCCAGCGAGAGGTGCTCCACGATGTGACCTTCACCGCGCCCCAGGGGACCACCACTGCCATCGTGGGGCCGTCCGGCTCCGGCAAGAGTACCATCTGCAACCTGGTGGCTCGGTTCTATGACACGGACAGCGGAACTGTGTCTGTCGGCGGCCATGATGTGCGGGAATTTACCTGCGAGAGCCTGCTGCGGAACATCTCCATGGTCTTTCAGAATGTGTATCTCTTCCAGGATAGCGTGGAGAACAACATCAAGTTTGGCTGTCCCGAGGCGACCCATGAGCAGGTGGTGGCCGCCGCCAGGGCCGCCTGCTGCCACGACTTCATTGTGGCGTTGCCCGATGGGTATGACACGGTGATCGGGGAAGGTGGTTCCACCCTCTCCGGCGGGGAGAAACAGCGGATCTCCATCGCCCGGGCCATCCTGAAAGACGCGCCCATCGTCATCCTGGACGAGGCTACCGCCAGCGTGGACCCGGAGAACGAGCACCTGATCCAGCAGGCCCTGTCCGCCCTGACGAAAGGAAAGACCATCCTCACCATCGCCCATCGGCTGGCTACCATCGAGCACGCCGATCAGATCCTGGTGGTGGAGGATGGCCGCATCGTTCAGCGGGGCACCCATGCGGAGCTGATGACCCAGGGCGGGCTGTACCGGCGGTTCATTGAGATCCGGGAGCAGGCAGAGGGCTGGAGGCTGGCATGAAGGATAGAGGAAAACAGTCTCTCTATGCGTCGGGCGAAGATTATCTGGAGGCCATTCTGGTGCTCAAAAAGCAGAAAGGCATGGTGCGCTCCGTAGATGTCGCCCGGCACCTGGAGGTCACAAAGCCCAGCGTCTGCAATGCGGTGGCGACCCTGCGGGACGGGGGCTTTCTGACGATGGACAGCGACTATTTCCTGCATCTGACCGATGTGGGTCGTGAGGTGGCGGAGCAGATCTACGAAAAGCACTGCTTTTTCACAGAACGCTTGATTGCCGTCGGTGTAGACCCCGAGACCGCAGAACGGGAAGCCTGCCGGATGGAGCATGTCATCAGCCAAAACTCCTTTGAGCATCTACGGGATGCCTACAACTCACATAAAGAAGATTGATTTGCCCGCATGACGACGGGGTAAAACAGTAACGCGGCCGGGCACATCGAACCCGACCGCGTTATTCATTTTTAGTGGAAGGACTTTGCCTATTTACAGAGCGCAATATGTCCCTAAATTGCTGCTCACTGAAACAACTATAGAACTCATTTAAAGTGAGTTATAACTCATATTTCGGAGTAAAGGGAGATATGGATGAGAGCGCCAACACAAAGGAGGTCAAAATAAGGCGGAGTTCACCGTTTGTACGGCGGACGCCCATGCCACTACGAAAAATATTCCAATAACGCAGCAGCGAGCCATGCTCATGAAAGTGAGTTATGGCTCGCTTTTTATATACTACGGCTCATATCTCGCGAAGTCCATCCCTTTGACCGCCTGCGCTTGGGCGCGGGCTGCCGCTCCCCGCCCCGTTTCGTTCCGGCCTGTCAACCTGAACGAAACGAAAGGAGCCAAGTATGAGCGGCAAAAAATATTTTCATATAGATCCAGAAAATCGGCCAAACCGGACCGTTAGTGAACGAGTAGTGAGCGAAAGGGGAAGAAAAGAACTGCCTCCCGGCACGAAGGGAGGTGAGAACTTGAAACCTGACCGCCACTACGAGCACAAGCAGTACGCCTTTGACAGCTACTGCAAGAAGGTGCTGAAATGCGAGGCGTGCAACGGCTATCGCCAGATCAGCCGCCGCCAGAAGCGTTTCACATCTTTGGAAGAACTGTCCGAGGCAGAAATGGCCCAGCTTGCGGTATATGACCGCTACCCGTGGGAATACACGACCTTCCCTGTGGGAGAGGCCGTGATCCTGATCGAGGACGACGGGCTGGCCGAGGCGCTTCTGGGGCTGTCCCAGGAGGACCGGGAAATCTTTATGATGCACTGGTTCCTGCGGATGACCGACGCACAGATCGCCAGGTACATAAACATGCCCCGCCGGACGGTCAATACCCGCAGGCATAAAGCCTATCGGCTGCTGAAGGAGCTGATGGGAGGTGAAGCGGATGACTAAATCTGCGTGCACGCGGGCATCGCTGATCCCTTACCCGGTGATCGCCGCCGCTGTCGGAGGAGACCCCGAAGCGGTGAGCCGGGTAATCCGGCATTACTCCGGCTACATCGCCGCGCTGTCTACACGGACGAGCTATGGCCCTAACGGCTATCCCCGTCCCCAGGTGGACGAAGATCTGCGCGGTCGGCTGGAAGCAAAGTTGATTATTTCCATCCTGGATTTTGACCTGAGCTGATCCAGGGCCGGGCGCTGCGTGTTCCCCTTTCCACGCGGCGTCCCGTTATAGCTCCTTGACAAAGAAAGCCCGGCGGGAGGCCTCCGGCGCAGCATAAGGCAGACGGATACATTCTGTTCTGTATCGAGCCATACGGCCGGTGCGCCATGACTTCCCCTCCGGGAGCGAGCGATCCACACCAGGCCGCAAAGCGGACGCGGCACTCTGCGGGCGATGACATACAGGCAGGTCAAAGATACTCGCGCATTGGACGCCCGCAAAGCATCGTGCGCCGCACCCATCAGCATGGGCCGGGGTGAAATTCCCGTGGAGCTGTGCCAGCAGCCGTCCGTTTTCTGCCTCTTTCGTATTGATCTTTCTTGCGAAAGGGGGGCATTCTATGCAAGAAAAAACTGCTGCCGGCAAGACCGGCACATCCAATAAATCATTAGATGAAAAGACGACCTATCGCTTCGGCAATAGGTCGTTTGTCGTTGAACCTGTTTTTCGGCAAGATGGCCCGGACACCCTGGGCAGCATCCTTCTGCGGCTGATGAAGTCCGAGAGCGAAGCAAAGTAAATCTCCCGGACCCGGCTGACAGGGACGGCGGATGGCGGTATAATGGACATAGACAAGTTATATTTGCTATTCGGCTGTCCCGGAGGAAGGAGGACTGAATGAGACAGTCGAACAACCGCAAATCCCGTGATGTGACCGCGTTCCTCTATGAGCGGCTTTCCCGCGATGACAACCTGGAGGGCGAGAGTTACAGCATCGGCAACCAAAAGAAATTGCTGACCAAGGTGGCGAAGGAAAAAGGATACACCAACCTGGTCCACTTCCTGGACGATGGTATCTCCGGCGTCACGATGGACCGCCCCGGTTTCAACGACATGATGGAGCAGCTTGCCGCTGGCAAGGCCGCCGCCGTGTTTGTGAAGGATCTGTCCCGGTTGGGTCGCAACTACATTGAGGTGGGGCGACTGACCGAGGAGTTTTTCCCGGAGCACGACATCCGCCTGGTGGCGGTTTCGGACAACATCGACACCGCCGAGGGCGAGAACGAACTGGCGCCCATCCGCAACCTGTTCAATGAATGGTACGCCCGCGACATTAGCAAGAAGCGCCGGATCAGCAACAAGATCAAGGGCAACGCCGGCGAACCGATGGGGCCACCGCCCTATGGCTACAAGAAAGACCCAGACAATCCCAAACGGTGGATCGTGGATGAGGAGGCCGCCCAGGTGGTCCGCCGCGTATTCCGAATGACTTTGGATGGCTATGGAACGGAGCAGATCGCCACAATATTCTCCGAGGAGAAAATCCTTACCCCCATCGCCTATTGGCGTGAAAAGGGCGTCAATCGTCCTGGGAAAAGCAAACTCCGTGGACCGTATATGTGGAACAGCTCCACCGTCGCTCACATTCTCTCTTTACAGGAGTATTGCGGTGATATTCTTAACTTCAAGACCTACTCCAAGTCATACAAGAACAAAAAGCGGCTTGCCAATGACCGGGAAAACTGGGTCATCTTCCAGGATGTCCACGAACCCATCATCGAGCGGACGGTTTTTGAACAGGTTCAGCAGAAGCGGGGCAAGATCCGCAAGCGCCGTACCCACGAAGGGGAGCGCAATATGTTCTCCGGCCTTCTGGTCTGCGCTGACTGCGGGCACAATCTGCACTTTCATTTCAATCAGGGCAACCCCGACATCAAGTATTTTAACTGCTCCAACTACAAGGGCAACCGTGGGACCTGTACTTCCACCCATTATGTCCGTGTGGACTTCCTGGAGCAGGTGGTGTTAGGCGAGATCCGGCGGCTGACTAAGTTTGCCAGCCAGTTTGAGGATGAGTTTGTGAAGGCTGTGATCGGCCATTCCCAGCAGGCGGAGGCCACCGACCGAAAGCTGAAGGAGAAGGAGCTGAAAGCCCTGCAAGCCCGCGATGAGGAACTGGATGGCCTGTTCGAGAGGATCTATGAGGACAATGATTCCGGAAAGCTCTCAGATGACCGTTTCGCCAGAATGTCGAGGCGATATGAGGAGGAGCAGAAGGAATTGGCGGAGAAGATCAAGGCGCTCCGCGCCGAGATCGACAAGCAGAGCAGCCAGTCCATGACCACGGATATGTTCATCTCCCTGGTCCGCAAATACACCCGCGCCCGCAAGCTGACGCCCCGGATGCTGAACGAGCTCATCGAGAAAATCGAAGTGTTCAACGCCGAGAAGATTGACGGGGTATGGGAGCAGTGGCTCCGTATCCACTATAACTGCGTAGGGGTCATTGAGATCCCGGAGTTGATCCCGCTGCCCGCCCCGGAGGTGTCCGTAAACACAAGAAAGGGCGTAGTCGTCAACTACGCCCCATCCACCATCGCCGGATGAAAACAATAAAAAAGACGAGTGTTCTTACAGCTTTTCAAATGCTATAAGAACACTCGTCATGGTCCGGGAGGCGGAAAACAAGCAGGCCCCCATGCAGCGCATTGCGGACAAGGCCGCAAGCTGGCTGGTGCCGGTGGCGCTGCTCATTGCCATTTTGGCATACCTGTTTACCAAAAATATCATTACCGCCGTCACGGTGCTGGTGGTGTTCTGTCCCTGCGCCCTCGTGCTGGCAACGCCCACCGCCATTATGGCGGCCATCGGCCAGGCGACCAAGCACGGCGTCATCATCAAGTCCGGCGAGGCCCTGGAAAAGATGGGAAAAGTGGATACCATCGCGTTCGATAAGACCGGGACCCTGACCTATGGCCGGTTGGATGTCAGCGACATTGTTGTCTTTGATGAAGCCATGAGCGAGATCGCGCTGCTCTCTCTAACCGCCTCCGCTGAAGCGAAAAGTGAACATCCGCTGGGGAAGGCCATTGTGGCCTGTGCCAGGACGAAAGAAGTGCCCGTTATGGAATCAACCTCGTTCAAAATGACCGCAGGTAGGGGCATTTTCGCGGAGATCCAGGGACGCAAGCTACTCTGCGGCAGTGAGGCATTTTTGCGGGAAAACGGGGTGTCCGCGGGCGCTTCCGTAAGATCCGTATTGGAGCAGCTGCGCGCCCAGGGAAAGGCCTCCGTGCTTGTGGCGGATGGGCAGAATTGCATCGGTGTGATCGCCCTTTCCGACGTGCTGCGCCCGGAAGGCAAGGATATGGTCGCCCGCTTGGCGGATATGCACACCCGTACGGTTCTGCTGACCGGCGACCATCAAAGAACGGCGGATTATTTTGCCCGGCAGGTAGGTATTTCGGAAGTGCGGGCGGAGTTGCTGCCCGAGGAAAAGGTGCAGGCGATTGAAGCCTTGCAGAGAGAACATCGTAATGTATGCATGATCGGCGACGGCGTGAACGATGCGCCCGCGCTGAAAACCGCGGATGTCAGCGTTGCCATGGGAGGTATGGGCAGCGACATCGCCGTGGACGCTGCTGATGTAGCTTTGATGAGCGATGACATTTCCAAAATCCCTTATCTGAAGCGCCTGTCCAATGCAACGGTCAAAACCATCCAATTCAGCATCAGCCTGTCCATGTGCATCAATTTCGTGGCGATTATCCTGTCGCTGATGGAAGTGCTGACGCCCACCACAGGAGCGCTGGTCCATAACGCCGGCTCCTGCTTTGTGGTCCTGATCGCCGCGCTGCTCTATGACAGAAAGTTTGAATAGGCTTTTACAAGAAGAGAATCGTGCATTACCCGGCATTCCGTAATATGGGAAAATGGAACATCCCGGCCTGTATCAAACACAGGCCGGGATGTTCTTGTCATCGAAAACCACATAGGTGCTCTTCTTCGGCAGTTCTATTTGTTTCGGCTTCTCCTCCCGGTATTTTCCGAGCCGCGGACTTCCTCGTGGTAGAAGTAGTCCACGATTACCGGATGGCCCGGCTCTGCCCGGCCATAGGGCAGTTCGTTGTCCACAAAAGGACAGCCGTTTTCCATCGCCAGCTGTTCTGCCTGCTGCTCAAGGCCCCGGAAATAGCTCCGGTCACCCTTTTGGTAGATAGCCTGGTACAGGGTTGTTAAATGCGGATGCTTTTCCTGGATGTAGTCTAAAATCTCCTGCTTGAATCCGCCCCGCAGATTCAGATTCTCCAGCCAGACCAGGTCGCACTGATTCTTCACCCGATGGAAAATGGCCTCGAAATCTGTAATCCCGGGAAATACCGGCGCGATAAAGCAGACGGTGCGGATGCCTGCGTCGTAGATCTGCTTCATGGCATGGAGCCGCCGCTCAATGCTCACTGCCTTGTCCATATCCCTGCGAAAATCCTCATCCAGCGTGTTGATGGACCAGGAAACGGTTACCTTTCCCATCTCCCGGAGCAAGTCAATATCCCGCACCACCAGGTCGGACTTGGTGCAGATGAGAATCTCCGCCCCGCTGTCCTTCAGCTGCTCCAACAGCTTGCGGGTGTTTTGAAACTGCTCCTCCTGGGGGAGATAGCCGTCGGTCACCGAGCCAATGACTATCCGCTGTCCCCGGTATTTTTGGGGATTTTTGATCTCCAGCCAGTGTTTGACATCCAGAAAGGTACCCCAGGGCTCGGTGTGTCCGGTAAAGCGCTTCATAAAGGAGGCGTAGCAGTACTTACAGCCATGGGTACAGCCCACATAGGGGTTTACAGAGTAGCCTCCCACGGGCAGATTGGATTTGGTCATGATGTTTTTTGTCTCTACATTCCGAATCAGGATACCGTTTTCCATCATTTCTGCCATTTGGCTTGTTCCTCCAGTACCTTATGAAATGCGGTGGGTAATTCCTGTATCATCTGCGCCTCTCCCATAATGGGAAGCAGGTCTTCCTTCATAAAGACCGGGATGCCCAGAGCATGGGCTTGGTCTGTCAGGTTCCACACCCACTCCGGCTTAGATATGGATTTTCCTTTTCGGCGTCCAGTCTCGGTTCCGATGACCACCCACTCGATCCCTGTGAGATCCACTGGCCCGATGTCGTCAAACATGGGCTCAAAGGTGGCGTGATAATGTCCGCCGCGGATATGCTCCCGCAGTGCCGGAATCCGGTTCTTTTCCCTGCAAGAGGTAACGGTCACGCCGAACCAGGCGTTATCCAGATGGGTAGAGAAATCGATCTCCTCCGGCCGCTTGGTCAGGAACAGATACTGGTGTTGGGGATTGCGCTCCATTTTGGCAAATACCTCATCCTGCCACTCTGCTCTCCAGCCGGAAAAGTCACTCATTCCAGTGAGTAGAAAAATCTGGGGTCGAGCTTTCTCCATAAGCCGCAATTTTCCGGGGAAGTACTCCGGCTTCTCAAAGTCATCAATCATATGGAACCGTCGTACATTATTTCTGGCATAACAGTAGCTGCAGCCGATGGTACAGCCAATGACCAGATTCATGTTTTGAATCTGGGATTTGATGCACACCGCCATTGGAATCTCCCCCAGTTCTTTTCTTTCTTAGCCTTCTACCGCAGGGGCTACTTTTCCAAAGCCATTCCAGGCATAGAGGCCCTGTTTGCTCTCATCACCCAGGAACTTATCCACCTGGCAGATATGCAGGATATGGTCGCCCACCTCTACAGCCTGCTGCAAAGTAGCTACCATAGCAAGGCGGGTATCCGCGGGAATCTGAATGTCGCTGCCCTCTACCGAGGTCATCTCAATGTGGTTTTCCTCTACCTTATGGCAGGTGGCACCGGTGGAACTGCCGCAGGCCACCACGGCCTTGGCCAGGCTCTCCCCCGGAACGGTCACGATCACCTTGCCGGTTTCCCGCACCCGCTTGCCGGTATGGGACTGCTTGCCGGCGGCAAAGCCGACCATGGGCGGGTTGAAGGACAGGTAGGACACGAAGCAGATGGGGGCCAGGTTCGTGGTGCCGTCCTCATTCTGGGAACAGATCAGGGTCAGGGGATTGGGGGAGGTATAGACAGTGGCCTCCATAATGTTCAGTTCTTTCATAAATCAGCGCCTCACTTTCAATTAGTTCTGTCATTGACATCCCATTTTGATGCCGATATAATTATTATACTTAGAAGAAATAACGGTGCAAGTACGCAGATTATTTGTACTTGGTACGAAAAACCATACCGACGGAGAGGGCTGCGTTATGAATCAATCCATGACCTATGAGGAATTTCAAAAACGAGTGGGCAGCGTTATCCTGACTGAAAACGGAAACTGCCCGGTCACACCAGTGGTCCAGATGCTCCAGGGAAAATGGAAACTCCAGATCATCTATGAGCTGTGCATCCAGTCTCCCATGCGGTTTGGCGAACTGAAGAAGATGCTCAAACCGATCACCAACACCATGCTCACCAACGCATTGAAGGAGCTGGAGGGGGATGGTCTGGTACACCGGGAGCAATATAATGAGATCCCGCCCCGGGTGGAGTATTCCCTGACGGAAAAGGGCACGGATCTGCTGCCCATCTTCTACGCCATCTCCCAGTGGGGCATGAAATATATCCCTTGAGCAAGAGGCTTTCCAAGAGTTCTCCAAAACAACAAGAGACGCCGGAATGGTTTGACAATCGTTCAAATCATTCCGGCGTTTTTTAAAAGGAAACGGTATGCAAGTCGATCTTGTCTGCCTCCGTAACAGGTCTTAAGGGCCGGCAGGGTGTTCCCGCAGCAACAACGCCCGCGGGAATGTCCCGGGTCACCACACTCCCAGCGCCAATAATAGAGCCCTTCCCGATGGTGACCCCTCCGCATATCACAGCATTGGCACCGATCCACACGTCGTCCTCCAGGGTAATGGGGGCTGACGTGGTAATCGCCTCTGCCCGCTGTTGGGCATCCATGGCGTGGCCCACACAACTGATACATACGCCGGGGGCAATAAAGGTGTTAGCACCGATATGCACCGGGGAAGTATCCAGAATCACACAGTTATAATTGATAAACGCCAGTCCGTGCGTATGGATATTGAATCCATAATCGCAGCGAAAGCCAGGCATCACAAAGGTTTTCGGATTACATGTACCAAACAGCTTTTCCAAAATCTCTCTGCGCCGCTCCTCCTGCCCGGGCGGCAGCTGATTATACTCCCAGCACAGCTGCTCAGCATTTTTCTTCAGACTTTGAGGAAGATGAAAATTATAGGCGCTGTACGGCGTACTGCTTGTCAAAAGTTCCATTGGTTCCATCGTTCGTTTTACATACCTTTCCTCTGTTGATACTCATTTATGGTCAAATACTCAGAAATTCCAACAAATCGGTTTTCCATGCGGCAAAATCCCGCAGCCCCAAATCATACAGGTTTCGTTCCGCATCCTCTTTCATGGAGTAAGTCCCCACATGGATGGGCTCACTGGCAGCAAAGACAAAGGCGGTCCCCTCCCGCTCCAGAGAAAATACATCTTTCAGGTTGTCGTTGTACACCACATGACGGCGATCAATGGCATCCACAATGTTGGGGTAACTGCGGCAGGCCCGCCGGTACAGCCTGCGCATGCCCTGAGGCTTTCGTACATAGTCCCGGTTCTTGGAGAGAATGACCACCAGCTTATCACACCCCTTCTCCAGGGCGCGGCGAGCCGGGATGGCATCGGTAAGGCCTCCGTCAAAGTAGGGCACCCCGTTGAGTTTCACCGGATGGCAAGCAACGGGGATGGCACTGGAGGCCATGATCAGGCGGTAATCGTCCTGCTTCATCATTTCCCGTCCATAGTACTCCGGCAATCCTGTCAGCGCGTTTGTGACCACAATCTCGTACTCCGACGGATTTTTCATCAGAGCGGGAAAATCCAAAGGATCTTCCCCTTCCCTGCGGGTCAATTCACCATAGATGTACTTCAGTCCAAACAGATCTCCGGTTTTCAGCAGGCTTCTCAGCCCAAAGTAATTCGGTGAATGAATGTGCTCTGTAAAAAAGCGAAGATTCCGGCCTCTTTGCCCCGCCAGATAGGAAGCCAGATTGCCAGATCCACCGGATACGCCGATACAATAATCAAACGTAATCCCTTCGTCCAGAAAGGCATCCAGAATTCCGGCGTTATAGGCACACTTCATTCCGCCGCCTTCCACCACCAATCCAATCTTTTTCTGCGTGTTCGTTGTCAACATCTCCTCATGGGGTAAGGTCTCACTCCGACTTTTGTTCCAGTTCATCCAGTTTCTTACCGTACCGGTCTATGATGTCCTGCAGGGTGATGGCCTGCATTTTTTGTTCGGCAGCCTTCTGGATCTCCTGGTAAAAGTCTGCAATGCTCAGCTGCACATAGATCCCCACACCACATTCCGGATTGGTATCAATATCCCAGTGGAGCAGGGGCTTATTCCCCTCAATCGCCCGGTAGACATCCAACACGGTGATCTCGCCGGGTTGCCTGGTCAACTCCGCCTTGGCCTGTCCCTGTGAGCTGGTGATAATACCGGCACTCTTCAATGCAACCATCAGCTGCCGGATATAGGCCGGGTTCGTTTTTACACTTTCTGCGATTCTGGCACTTGTGATCCGCTGTCCGGCTCCCATATTGAGAAAGGCTAATATATGAAGTGCGTCGCTCAACTTGGTAGAGTATTTCATGCTCTCACCTCAAAAAATTTTTCGTTGCCTACTTGTAATTTATAAAATAACATGATATGCTTGCGACATGTAATTATTATAATAACAGGTCGGAGGTACCATGTCAACTATGCTGCTGAACCGTAACACATCCATAGATTCCGCCGTCCACCGCCAAAATGTGCAGGTCTTGCTGGAAAAAATTGCTGAGGCCGACGCAATTTTGGTGGGCGCTGCGGCGGGTATGTCCGCTTCCTGCGGCTTCAACTTCTTTTATCAAAACGATGCGATATTTGAGCAATACTTGGGAGATTTTCACCGAAAATATGGATTTATTGGCGCATTCAATGGCTTTTACTCCCGTTATCCGTCCCCGGAGGCACACTGGGCGTTCCTGGCCCGAATGGGTTACATGGAGTATGAATGTCCTACAGGCCAGCCCTACTATGACCTGATGACGCTGCTCCAGGGCAGGAATTACCACATTATGACCACCAACCAGGACTTTCAGTTTACCCGCGTGGTACCGGAAGACAAGCTGAGCGCCATCCAAGGGGACTCCCGCTATTACCAGTGCAGCCGCCGCTGCCACGACGAGATCTACTGGAACAAAGAGATGGTTTATGAAATGAACGACGCAATTGACGAAAATCTCTGTATCCCAACAGAATTGATCCCCCGGTGTCCCAAATGCGGTGCGGAAATGGAGCCTTGGGTGCGGGGTTATACCTTTTTGGAGGGTAAGAAGTACAAGGAAGAATACAGAAAGATCAATGAGTTCCTGATCGCCAATCAGGACAAAAAAATTCTCTTCTTGGAATTGGGGGTGGGGCGCATGACCCCCATGTTCATCCAGGAACCCTTTTGGAGCCTGACTTATTCTCTCCCCCAGGCGTATTACATCACGGTCAACCCAAAAGACGCACTTCTGCCCCAAGAATTATCGCAAAAGGGTTGGTCCATCAAAGAGGATATTGCCACAGTCTTACAGGATGCGGCAGCACACATGTCCGGAAAGGGAGACTCGGTATGTATGATCTAAGACCAGTCGCAGAGAAAATCCAAAAAGCGGATGCCATCTTGATGGGAGCCAGCAATGGCCTGTCCATAACTGAAGGACTGCACCTCTTTGCAGATAACCAGGCATTTGAGGATTTGTTCGGCGACTTTAAGGACAAGTACGGCCTTCGGTGCCTGCTGCATGGGATGGGAGCCCGCTGGCCTTCAGAAGAAGTAAAGTGGGCCTTCTGGAGCAGGCTCATCCACCACTACTGCGTACAGTATCAGCCCACACAGGTCATGCAGGACCTGAAAGCCATTGTGGGCAGCAGGGACTATTTCGTCCTTACCTCCAACGGAGAATGTCACTTTGAACGCAGCGGATTTGAGTCGGAGAAGATTTATGAAATCGAGGGAACCTGGCTGACTATGCAGTGCGCCCGTCCCTGCCATGATACCCTATATCCAACTTTGGAGTTGACAGAGCGGATGGTGTCTGCGGAACAGGACGGCAGAATCCCCTCTGATTTGGTGCCCCGTTGTCCCCGCTGCAACGGCCCCATGGAGGTTCATATGGCAGCAGGGCCGAATATGGTTCCGGACCACGGCGCCACGCAGAGATTCCAGGGTTTTCTGAACCAATATCACGAAAAAAAGCTGGTCGTGTTGGAATTGGGAATCGGATGGCGCAATCAGCTCATCAAAGCTCCGCTGATGCGTTTGGTGGATCAGGAGCCCAACGCCACCTATGTTACCATCAATCTGGGCGAGATCTACATTGCAGACAACATCAAACACAAGGCCTTTGGTCTGGACGGAGCACTGAGCGACATTCTCTCCTCCCTCCGGGAGGTGTGTGAAAGATGAACATACCGGCGTTGGTTCGAGAGCGTTACAAAATATGGTCCCGTTTTTTGACAGAGCAGGTGGGGTTTTCCCTCCAACATAGTCAGCAGCACACAAAAGAACACTGTGCCCGGGTACTGCTCTTCTGCCTGCTTTTTGCGCAACGGGAAAATCTGTCAGGACAAGACGCAGATGCCCTTGCTATGGCTGCCTGCTTTCATGACTCTCGCCGTATAAACGACGGATTGGATATAGGTCACGGTCACCGGGCTGCCAAATATTACTGCACCTGGTGCGCTGAGCATGAATATGTATTGGATGCCCGCGTTGTTTTTATCATGGCATACCATGAACAAAACGACAAACTTGGCAAGGCCGCTTTGCAGCGGGAGTTTTCAGATGACCCTACACCCGCTCTTGGTCGATGTTGTAATGACCCAGTAGATACTCCGTCAGGGCGATCGTCTGCTCAATTGAAGTCTCCCCCCAGTCCGCTGAGCTGTGGAACAGCTACAATCATGTGGTCGTTATAATTCAGTGCCTCAAAAGCAAAGTTCTCGCTATATAGGCTTCGCCCCATGCCCTGGAAGTACAGTCCCTCATAACCGGGAAGTGTGAGGAACAGAGCATACGCTTTGCTGCCGTTATAGCCGTCCGGGACATAGATGTGATAATGAATGTCCCCCTCCGGGCATGGAGTACATTGCCCATTTGGATGCCTCGATAGGTCTCTGTTCCCTCCGTGACCTCCAGCTCTGGTTCCGAGGATGGCACAGGTGCAGGCTCCGGTGTTTCCTGCACCTGTGCCGGAGTTCGGGCATTTCCGGGGTGGGCTGTGTTGTACCCTCCGCTCCGCAGGAAGCAAGGCTCAGTTCCATAGTAAGAATCAGGAAAAGTGTGAGAAGCTGTTGATTGGAAAACATGGCGGCACCTTCTTTCGGAACTATTGTAGTCACGGCACGCCATCAGCGGAAGTCCTGATTAGTTGTTTGGTGTTAACCAACAGGTTAATACCACCGAGATTGTCAAAATTGTATTCAATATCGTTGACTTCAAAACGATGCTGAATAGTTTACCCTCCAGCATCCTCAGTCGATACCTCTCCGTGTGCGGCTGCTCCAGCAGCAGCCGCATACGGCTGCGAAACCACTTCCACGACGAATCACTCATCTTACCCACAGAAGGCTTACCAATTGGGCAGGCACCTCGGTTGATGCAACAGGAAAAACAAACCAGTCACCAGAGGCAAGAGAGCTGCAACACTTTCAACAGCAGCAAACTCCAATTTTCATAAAAATCAGGCATCTTTTTCCGTTCCTTCCGACGGAAAGCGATGCCTGTCCATTTCAAAGTGATTCAGTTCGTATGCCAGTTCCCACGCCAGTTTAAACCCACAGAGAAAACTGTCCAGGGAGCGTTCCTCAGTGATAAGATTCTGGGCATCTATGATCTGTAGCACCAATTTTCTCTCCGCCCTTTCCAATCGCTCAATGAGTTGCCGATGGCAATCTTCAATTTCCTGCTCACACTCGGCCATGGGCAGAGGCGTGTAAAATCTGTTGTAGAGTTGATTCAGAGTGTCGCTCATATGTCCTACCTCCTTGCAGCAAGACAACATACCACAGGTCAGTTTGAAAAGCCACCGAAATATTTTTCTCCAGCAAATGCGTTATAATCAATTTTTGCAGACCATACACCGCAGTCCGCGGGCAGAAAACTTACCGCTTTGCGAAAGCTGATGGTTTCCCTGCCCAATAGAATTAGGGCCTGTGGTGCTCCACAAGCCCTAATTTCTCCCATACACGGCGTTAAGCCCCATAGGTTCACATTGTGTACCTATGGGGCTTAACCCTTGACGTGGTTTTTTTCTATTCTCTCCCCTTACTCCTCCCTGATTGTAGAAACAATGAACGGGCGTCTGCATTTGAAGACGCCCGTTGGTTATATCTCTTCCTTCCTTGGCAGACGGAACATGGCCGCTACACCGCTCTCATACCCGGCGCAGTCCGAGGCCTTGCGAATCTGCTTCATGGCCTTTTCACTGCCCACAAAAAGCTGGCTGAGATAATGCCACAGCTCCTTCATATGGTAGACGGTGTTTTTCTGGCTCCCAAAGGCCTCCAGGTAGGCCTGGTACAGCTCCTGATGATACGCCTGTAGCTCTTCCAAACTGGCTCCCGGCCCGCCCTTCGCCTGCCGGATGAGGGCGGGGTTGGCCAGAAGGCCCTGGCCCAGCATCAGCCGCTCTACTTGCGGAAATTGCCGGCACAGCCGGGTGCAGTCGGAAGCTGTTCTCAGCCCTCCGTTATAGCACAGCGCACCGGAATAGTGGTCCACAGCCCAGGCAAAGGAGTCCATCCGCACCGGTTCCCGGTAAAAATCCTGGCGGACCCGGGGATGGATAATCAGAAGGGACACCGGATACCGGGAGAATATCTCCAGCAGGCGGGGAAATTCCTCCGGCGACTCCATCCCCAGTCTGGTTTTGATGGAAACCTTTCCCGGGAGGTGGGAGAAGACTTCGTCCAGAAACCGTTCTAATCCCTCCGGGTCGGCTAACATCCCGGCTCCCTTCCCCTTGGCGGTAACCGTGCCGGAGGGGCAGCCCAGATTCAGGTTCACTTCCTCGTAGCCCAGATCAAACAGGGCTTGGGCCGCCCAACAAAAATCCTGGGCATTTTTGGTCATCAGCTGGGGGACCGCCCGAAACCCCTGGTTATATTCCGGCAGCACGTTGCGCAGCTCCCGGGGCGTGAAGACATGGTCCTGGGTCGGCGAGAGAAAGGGCATATAATAGCAGTCCGTCTCAGGGAAGTACCGGTGATGAACCCTTCGGAAGATGGCACCGGTGACCCCCTCCATGGGCGCAAAATAATACTCCACTGACTCAGCTCCGGTGCTCATCCACGTAGTGGCTGGCAGCCAGGCCGGCCACCGCTCCGTCTCCCACGGCCGTGGTCAGCTGGCGCACCGACTTGACCCGGCAGTCACCTGCTGCAAAGACCCCGGGCAGACTGGTAGCGCAGTCCTCTCCGGCCAGAAAATATCCATTGTCGTCGGTCATCACCAGGTTGGCAAACAGCTCACTGCGGGGCTCCTGGCCCACCGCCACAAACAGTCCCTCCACCGCCAGTTCCTTCTTCTCGGCGGTTTTCAGATCGGCCAGACGCAGCCCGGTCAGGCCATCCTCATTTCGCAGCAACTCCTCCACCCGGTGGCTGAGCAGGAAGGTCACATTATCCCGCTCCCGCAGCTGCTCCACCAGCCGGTGCTCCCCCCGGAACAGGTCCCGGCGGTGGATCAGGGTCACATGGGAACAGCGGGCCGAGAGGAACAGCGCCTCCTGCAGGGCGGTGTCCCCGCCCCCGACCACCGCCACCGGGCGGTCTTGATAAAAGGCACCATCACACACCGCACAGTAGGAAATTCCGGCCCCAATCAGCTCGTCCTCTCCCTCCAGCCCCAGCTTCCGGTGGCTGACTCCGGTGGCCAGCACCAGAGCAGTGGAGGTGTAGCGTCCCTTCTCTGTGGTCAGCTCCACCAGCTCCCCCTGGGTGCGCAGAAAGGTCACTGCCTCCGGGCGGATATGGACCCCCTGGTCCACCGCCTGCTGGGTCAAGGTCTGGGCAAACTGGCTTCCGCTCATGCCGGGCAGACCGGGGTAGTTATCCACCAGGGGAGAAAAGTTAATTTGGCCCCCGGTGCTCTCCCCCTCCAGCACCAGCACATCCTTGCCGGCCCGGGCGGCATACAGGGCAGCAGTCAGGCCGGCCGGACCGCCTCCGACTACGATTACGTCATACATCAGGAACACCTCGTCTCATTCCATCTGGGGCCCGCTTCCCAGCGGGGGCTCCCGGTTTTAGATAACAAAGCGGCCCCGCCATGCAGGGCCGCTTTGATTATACTTCATTCCCTGTTGAATTGCAACGCTCTCCGGCGCTCCTCAGCCCACGCTGGCCGCCCGGTTCTCCTGGGCAAAGCCGCGTATGGCACCCAAGCCGGTCACCTTTACCGGATTGGTTCCATCATCCAAAATCAGGGTTGGGGCCTGACGTACGCCGTACAGCACCGCCAGATCGGGGTTCTCTTCCGCCAGCACCTTCCGGTAAGAAATGCCCGCTTCCTTCAGCAATTTCTCCGCCTGGACACAGTTGGGGCAGGTACGGGTGGCAAAGAGCATTACATCCCCCACCGGGGTGGGAACGCCCATTCCCTCCACCGTCACCTGAGATCCAGCGATCCCCGCCCGGCGCAGGTGGGAACGGCCGATATCATAAACCTTGCGGTCCTGGAACTCCTGAGCCTTTCCATCGTTCCAGTTCTTCACCGGGCGGTAGTAGCCGGTGATTCGGCTGTACACCTCCGCCTCCTTGCCGCAATAGGGGCAGGTGTGCTGCTCTCCAACCAGGTAGCCGTGGTCCGAGCACACGGAGTAGGTGGGAGACATGGTGTAGTAGGGCAGCTTATAGTTCTCAGCAATCTTACGAACCAGAGTGGCCGCCGCCTTCCAATCCGGGAGCTTCTCCCCCAGGAAGGCGTGGAACACCGTTCCCGAGGTATACAGGGTCTGCAGATCATCCTGGACGTCCAGGGCGGAGAAGATGTCCTCGGTATAGCCAACGGGCAAGTGGGAGGAGTTGGTGTAGTAGGGAGTGCCGTTCTCATTGGCGGTGATGATATCGGGAAATTCCGCCTTGTCGTGCTTAGCAAAGCGGTAGGTGGTGGACTCGGCGGGGGTGGCCTCCAGGTTATACAAGTCGCCGTACATCTCCTGATAGTCGCTCAGACGCTCCCGCATGTGGTTGAGCACATCCTTAGCGAAGGCCTGCGTCTCCTCGTGGGTCAGGTCGGCCCGGAGCCACTTGGCGTTCAGGCCCACCTCGTTCATGCCGATGAGGCCGATGGTGGAGAAGTGGTTGGCAAAGGTGCCCAGATACCGTCTGGTGTAGGGGTACAGACCGGCGTCCAGCAGCTTGGTGATCACGGTGCGCTTGGTCTTTAAGGACCGGGCAGAGATATCCATGAGCTTGTCCAGGCGCTGGTAGAAGTCCGCCTCGTCCTTGGCCAGGTAGGCAATGCGGGGAAGGTTGATGGTGACCACGCCCACAGAGCCGGTGGACTCACCGGAGCCGAAGAAGCCGCCGGACTTTTTCCGCAGCTCCCGCAGGTCCAGACGCAGCCGGCAGCACATGGAGCGGACATCGGAGGGCTCCATATCGGAATTGATATAGTTGGAGAAGTAGGGGGTGCCGTACTTGGCGGTCATCTCAAAGAGAAGCTTGTTGTTTTCCGTCTCGCTCCAGTCAAAGTCCCGGGTGATGGAGTAGGTGGGGATGGGGTACTGGAAGCCACGGCCGTTGGCGTCTCCCTCGATCATGATCTCGATGAAGGCCTTATTGACCATGTCCATCTCTCTTTTACAGTCGCCGTAGGTGAAGGGCATCTCCTTGCCACCCACGATGGCAGGCAGATTCTCCAAATCCTTGGGGACCGTCCAGTCCAGGGTGATGTTGGAGAAGGGAGCCTGGGTGCCCCAGCGGGAGGGCGTATTCACTCCATAGACAAAGCACTGGATGCACTGCTTGACCTCCTTCTGGGTGAGGTTGTCCACCTTCACGAAGGGGGCCAGATAGGTATCGAAGGAGGAGAAGGCCTGGGCCCCCGCCCACTCGTTCTGCATGATGCCCAGGAAATTGACCATCTGATTGCACAGAGTGGACAGGTGCTTGGCGGGAGCGGAGGTGATTTTTCCGGGAATACCCCCCAGTCCCTCCTGAATCAGCTGCTTCAAACTCCAGCCGGCACAATAGCCGGTGAGCATACTCAGGTCGTGGATATGAATCTCCGCGTTGCGGTGGGCATTGGCGATCTCCTGGTCGTAAATTTCACTCAGCCAATAGTTGGCGGTAATGGCGCCGGAATTGGAGAGGATCAGTCCGCCCACAGAGTAGGTCACCGTGGAGTTCTCCTTCACCCGCCAATCGTTGATCTGCAGGTAGTCGTCCACCAGGTCCTTGTAGTTGAGCAGAGCGGAGTTGACATTGCGCACCTTCTCCCGCTGCTTGCGGTAAAGGATATAGGCCTTGGCCACGTCGGCATAGCCGGCCTCGGAGAGCACCTTCTCCACGCTGTCCTGGATGTCTTCTACCGCGATACGGCCGTCACGGATCTTGGGTTCAAAGTCGGCGGTTACCCGCAGGGCCAGCATATCAATGACACTGGGATGATACTGCTTGTCCAGGGCCTCGAAGGCCTTGGTAATGGCCGCACTGATTTTTCCAATCTCAAACTGGGCGGCGGCGCCGTCCCGCTTTGTCACCTGGTACATCTGCAATTCCTCCACATTCATTCCGTCAGCCATTCAAAAGCCGGGGCTCCTCCCCGGCGATTCGGCGCCCTTATACTATAGCATCCAAACCCAAGCTCGTCAATATATAGGAACTCTATTTTTTATAAGACACAATATCTTGTTTTTTCTGTCAAAAAGGCGAGGGTGATTTCGTCACCCTCGCCAAAGTCTTTCTTTCTGTCACACGCCCCGCAGCTCCACCTGCTCTACAAAGGGGGACACCACCTGGGCAAACCGCTCCAGCTGCTCTTGGGTGCAGGGATGAAGCCCGGGCTGCAGCACGGTGTCCCGGTCCACAAAGGACTGTAAATAATAGCGCCGCGCCCCTGTCAGCCAAGGCCCAATTTCTGCGAAACTATTCTCATCATGAAATTCCCGGACTACTGTTGTGCGAAACTCATAGTCCACGCTGCCCTGGAGCAAGAAGGACACACTGTCTTGGATGGGAGCCAAATCCAGTGTGGGAACGCCTGTTGTCTCCCGATAGCGGGAGGGGCAATTTTTAATGTCCATCGCCACATAGTCTGCCAGCCTCTTCTCCGCAAGACCGCGCAGAGCATCGGGATGGGTACCGTTGGTATCCAGCTTCACCAGATACCCCAGGGACTTGATCTCCTCCAACAGCGCCCCAATTCCGGGACGCAGCAAAGGCTCCCCCCCCGTGACACAAACTCCGTCCAGAAGCCCTCTGCGTTTGCCTAAAAAGGCAATCAGCTCCCGGTCATCCATGACCGCCGGCGCCGGAGCGGCTACCAGTTCCCCGTTGTGGCAATAGGGACAGCGCAGATCACAGCCCCCCAGAAATACTGTGCAGGCCACCTTTCCTGGGTAGTCCAACAATGTCAGCTTCTGCAGGCCCTGAATCTCCACTTCCCTCGCCCTTTCCTCTGACCGATTTTATCCTATTGTAGTCCTCTGCCTCTCCCCTGTCAACGCATCGGCTAGGCTCCCTTATATTTCTTTCGTGTCGCAATTCCTCCCCGTATGTGGCGCTGGGCCTTATTTTCTTCCAATATTCCTTTCACCTGAAGATACAGCGTCCGGTTAAACATGGGGAGCCGCTCAGAGAGGTCTTTATGTACCGTAGATTTGCTAATTCCAAATTTTCCAGCGGCACTGCGGACTGTTGTCCGGTTCTCTATAATGTACACAGCCAGACGCTCGGCCCGCTCCTCCATATTTCCCTTCACAAACGCAACACTCCCCCGATTTTTGTTGGTTTATCCTATGCGGTCCCCTTTCGGGATATGCGTCTGTATCCTTCCCTCACACATAACTCCAGGGGCGGCTATCATTTGATAGCCGCCCCTGGAGTCATAACAATAATATACGTTTCCTTTTTAACTGGACGATTACACCAGCTTCTGAGCGAAGACGCCGGTCAGGCCATCCTTCTCCACCTTAGCCTTGATAGCAGGAATATCGGTGGAGTACAGGCCCAGCTCCTTCATACGGGTGAAGTAGACAGAACCGGAGAAGGTGTACTTCTTGCGCATGCCCTCGTCAGTCTCCATCTGCTCGTTGACATAGGCAATCGCGTCGCCGATGGCCAGATCGGTGGGCAGCTCCAGCAGTTCCTTGCCCAGAGCCCAGCGCACCGCGTTGTGGCCAGCCAGAGTACCGGTGACAATGGCCTCGGTGTGACCTACCAGCAGGCCGGCCTTCTCACCGCCGCAGAACACGTTGTTCAGGCCCTTGACCTTCAGAGCGTTGTCGCGGGGGGCCAGAGCCATGTACCGCATGGAGTTGCCGATGGAGCCGGAATA
>NZ_NFMA01000032.1 GCF_002161175.1 Flavonifractor sp. An100
GATTTTCATTTCATCTCCACGGCCGCCAAGATACGACGGTCTGTTTTGCTATGCCCATTTTCGAGGAACTATCTTTTTTATTTTTGTGTTTTTAGGCCTTGACAGCTCTTGGCAGGTTTTGCAGGTCTCTCAAATCTCAACGGCCTGGACCTGCCAGCGGTAGGCCCGCTGATCCATGACACAGGTATATAAGGTGATCATGTTCTCCGTGGAGGCGGCAAGACCACTCCGATCCGTCTCACTGACCTTGGAAACGGAGACTACCTCATAGGTTCGGGTACCCAGCTTGGTGGTCAGGGTGATCTCATCGCCCAACTCCAGGGTGTGGATCTTACCGAAGTGGTTATTGACGCCGCGATTGTGAGCGGCAAAGGCCACATTCCCATCCCAGATGGAGGTCTCCTCAAAGTGGCCGGCGCCTCTCATCAGGGTGCCGCTGTCCGTACCCTCGTAGACCTTGACAGACAGGCCGATGGCCGGGATCTTCAGCGTGCCCAGGTGCCCCGCGGCGTAGTAGAGATCGCTGGTCACCTCTGTATATCCGGTGGTGGTCACGGAGGCGGATGGCGTGGATAGGGTGGGGGTATCTGGGATTGCAGAGCCTGGAATGACCACCGGGGCGGATGTGCCATTGACCACTGCTCCGGTGGCGGGCGTATAGCCCGGGGCCAGGTTGGGGGTAAGGGGTGTGCCGGTGTTTAGTGTATCCGCGCTGGCGGTGCCGAAGCCGGGCGGGATCAGGGCTGCGTTCTTGCTCACATCTTCGTTCTTTCGCACACCGCCGTCTGCCGTGATCACCGGCTCGATGGAGGTGGGCTTACCATAGTCCGGGTCGCCGGGGGCATCAATGGTATAGTTTAGCGGCCCGGCGGCGCTGGCGGGGACCGCCAGAAGAGCGGACAGACACAGCAGGCAGAGCATCAGGGTCAGTTTTTTCATTCAGCATCCTCCTCCGTTGTCTCCCTCCGGCGTTTTAGGAACAGCGCCGCGCCGATCCCGGCCCCTGCCAGGGCCACGACCCCAAAGGGGACCAGGATTGCCGCCCAGTTGAACTGAGCGACTCCGGATACTCCCTGTTCCGCCTCCGGTGTGACAGGCTGGAGGGGCGTTCCCTCGAAGATGGCCACATACCGGGTCTTGTTCAGGGCAATGCGGCTCACCGTGCCGGTGTAATCAGCGGTGACGGTATAGCCTTTCACATAACTGCTGGTGGCGCTGCCAGTGTAGGTGGCCACAGCTGTGAAGCGGTCCCCCAGAGTGTATCCGTCCGTGGCGGCGGTGTTGTCTGTCTGCCAGTCGATGGCCTGGAGGGTCAGGGTCCGCCCATCCTCCTCAATGGTCTTGGGGATGTTGGCGGTGTCCTGGTTGGCCAGATTGGGATAGCTCCGGGTGGCGGACACCTCCCGGGTGGAACTGCCATAGCCGGACACCTCCACCTGGACGGTCTCCAGCTGGAGGGACAGAGTGCCAGAAAGTCCGTCCTCGGTAATAAATTCCTTCTCCGGTGGGAGCAGGGCAAGAATGGATTCCATGTCCTTGTTTTTACTTTCCAGGGTTACTGTCTCGGTGTGCTGACGGCTCTCTCGCTCCGGCAGTTCCTGTTTCAGAACATCCACCAGAGTATAGCGAAAACCGTCCTGCTCAAAATCGGACCGGGGGATGCCCGCAGGATCATCCGCAGGTCCCAGGTCATACATTTTTCGCAGTTCCGTCCCATCCTCGCTCTGAGTTACGGAGGTGGGGTAGCATACCTGAGGTGTTGTGTTCGCCTCGGTTACCGCCGCCGCTTCCGCGGCGAGGGCAGAGGGGACCAGCGCCATGGTCAGGCACAGAACTGCGGCGCAGAGTGTGAGTTTGTGCTTCATTTCCGCTTTTCTCCTTCCCTACATCGTCATACCGCCCAGGGCGGGGCCGTCCTGCTCCAGCTGCTCCTCTGGGGGCTGCTCCATGTCCTGGGTCAGTTCCATGCGGTAGGCGTTCAGGACGGCCTGATCAAAGGACTGCTTAAACTCCCTGGTGCAGGGGAAGCAGATGTCCCGGTACTCGCCCCGCACCTGGCGGCTGGGCATGGAAATGAAAGGGCCGTTCTTTCCCTCCCGTACCTGGACGCCCCGGATGGCAAAGCATCCGTTCAGGGTGACGGAAGCGTCCGCCAGGACAGGTCCTTTGGGGCTGGGCCGGTAGATCTTCACCTCGATTTCCATAGGAGGAGATTCACTGGGGCGAACTGCGTTTTGCTGTCGATTCATCGTTCCTGTCTCCTTTCTGTCTTACCTGGTTTTGCCGCTCCAGGGTGCGCTGAAGCAGCAGGTCATATTCCCAGGGCGCGACTTCCAGCGGAAGATAGGCGCCCTGTTCCGTAAGACCATCCGCCTGGTACTTGAGCACCAGAGCCGGGCGGTCGGTACGGCGGTACAGAATGTTGGGCGGGACCCACCCCTTTCCAGCGGTATAAACCCAGCGCACGGCGGAATGCCGGTCCCCTTGGCTGTTCAGCCACAGATATTTATCCCGCAGGCGCTCCGACAGCCGCGTATGGCTGGACATTGGAATCAGGACGGATCCATCCAGCCGGTACCGGGGGTGGAACGCCTCCTGACACGCTTTTGCCGCCTCCGCAGACTCCGGCCGCTCCCTCCACAGGGTCAAGGTGCGGTAGTCCGAGGCCCATACGGATTCTCCCTCCTCATCGTCCGGATAGGGGGGCAGGCACTTCACCAGTTCCAGCACATGGACGCCATCCATGACACCCAGGGCTTTTCGGCCGGTGGGCGGAAGGGTCTGGTAGTGGGCAATCGCCTCCTCCACCGTATCAAAGTGCTGGATCGTCCAGCCGCGGTGAAACATCCGCTTAGGCGGCAAACGAAGGTCATCAATGGTGTAATAGGTAATTTTCATCATGGTCCCTCATTTCATTGTCAAATTCATGGTGGAGGCGGGGCCCTCCGGCCCGCGCAGCTCCGCCAGTTTCTCCTGGGCCCAGTCCGGCAGGAACTCCTCTTTCAGCACCCCGACAAAATCCGTCCGGTTCCAGCGGGTCTCCTCTCCGTCCCCCAGGCAGATGCAGCGGATGGAGCGGCCGATGGCGTGGGGGCTGCATCCAAAGCCGTCATGGGCGTACCAGAGCTGATTTTCCTGTGACCAGCACGATTCCCGTAATGTCTCTGGACTCAGTACCAGCACCTTCCCCTCGTAGTCCAGGGTGGAGTAGGAGTCCGGTTCACACTGCTCCGGCCCGAACAGGCCGAGGGCCTGATATGCCTTTCGGTACTGGTCCACCACCCCGTCCAGCACGGCGGGGTGGCTGGTCACGATGAAGTCGATGTTGTGCTGCTTGTCCTGGGGGATGTCGATCTGCCGGGCCCATTCCTTGTTCCGGGGGCTGAACCGGCCGTCCCAGTCCAAATGCTGGACGGTGTTAGCCAGCACCCAGGCCGTCCGCTTATAGCCAAATTCCCGCAGGACATCGGCCAAACAGCCCTCGTCCAGATAGGCTCCGTCAAAGTGGCTCCGGACCGCCTCCTCTATGGCCTCCTTGCAGGCGATGTTGGCTTTGTGGCTGGCCCGCCACAGAGACAGCTCGTTCTGCCGGCGGGCTTCCTCGGCGGAGTAGGGGTAGAGATAGGTCTCATTCATCCGCGGTCTCCTCCATGAGCAGGAGCATCCGCAGGCCATCCGGATCCGCGCCGCAGTCCATCAGGTCCTCCAGGGTGCCCTCGTCAAACTCGTCCAGGGGGTCTTCCCGCTCCTCCGGCTGTCCGGCCATCTCCTGGCTGGCGTCCACCAGCTGCGTCATCAGATTCCCGGCGATGCGCCCCAGGTTTGTGAGCGTTTGGATGGCCTCACGGGTGGAGAGTTCGCTCCGGCTCAGGAGGATGGAGCCCTCACTGGCATAGAGGAGCAACTCCTCCGCGTCCGCCAGGTGGGAGATCTGGAGGGCAGCTCGGGGGATCGTCAGGGTCTTACGCTCGGGGTCGTGATGCAGGTTAAATTTCATCGTCAAATTCTCCTTCCTCGTAGTCAAACAGGTTGATCTGTACCGCCATCCGTCCCCGCTCACACATATCGTAGTTGGCGATGAGCAGTTCGGAAAACTGGCAGTTAGGGTCATATCGCTGGCGGATGTTGTTCAGCCGGGTCACCGGCTCGATTTGGATGCCGGGGACAGCGTACAATTCCCGGACAAAGGGGTCGTCGTTATAGGACAGCAGGAATTTCCCCTGGATGGACAGCAGGGTGTCCCGCAGGCGGATGTGGTCCCGTTCTGTGAAACCCTCCTCGCCGATATTCTGGTAGTAGCCCTCGGTGGCGTGGTAGGGCGGGTCACAGTAGAAGAAGGTCGCCGGGCGGTCGTAGTGCCGGATCAGCGTCCCGAAATCCTGATTTTCCACCACCACATCGGCCAATCTCCGATGGGCCTGCTCGATGAGGGGGAAATCGCTCCACATATCGTGGGGCTGGCTGGCAAAGCTGGTCAGGGCGGCGGCGTAGCTCTGTCGGATGACCTGGTAGAACCAGGCGGCCCGCTGGATCTCCGTGGTGCGCCTGCGTCCCAGGGCCAGCCTTGCCCGGTCAAAGTCCTCCCGGGCATTCAATACATACTTCAGGGCGCGGATCAGCAGGTCCGGCTTGTCCCGCACACAGCGGTACAGATTGGTCAGCAGACTGTTGTAGTCGTTGTAGACCTCGAAATCATTGCCGGGCGGCTTGTGGAACAGCACCCAGCCGCCTCCTCCGAACACCTCCACATACCGCTCATAGAACAGGGGGAAGCGGCTGACCACCTCCTCCCGCAGGGCTTTTTTGCCGCCTACCCAGCTCATAAAGCTGTTCAGGAGACATCACCACCCCCGCCAAAATCGTCCAGGGCCTTCTCCAGCCCTCGGATGGCGGCCTCCAGGCCGCTGACGATCTTCCGGAGTAGCCGGATCGTGGCATAGACCTCTCCAGCCGTCTGTGCGTAGAAATAACCAGTCCGGTCACTGGCAATGGGGATCCCCCGGCGCCGCAGCCGGTTGACGAGCTTCCGCAGAGCTGTGCCGCTGATGCCCAGCGTCCGCCGCAGCTCCTCTCCGCCCACCCGGTATGCCCGCCCGCGGCAGGCTCCTTTCAGATAGGACAACAGTTGTTCTTCCTGGGTCATGTTTGCTCCTTTCCGGACCGTGTTTCCGAAAAAGGGCGCAAAAAAAGAAGGGGCCGTTGTCCCTTTCGGAAACGGCCCCTCGGTTGAAGTGTGGATTTTTACTGCATGGTCATGTCGTACTCCGGGCGCGGCTCGGAGTATTCATGGTAGAATTTCTGCCCGTTGCGGCGGATGTAGGTGGTCTCTCCGGCGTTCAGCTCATAGCCCTCCCGTTCCAGCATGGCGGACCCATATGCCTTCAGGTCGATCAGCCCCGCCAGGATCGGGTCCCGGCTGACGCTCTCGCACCGCTTTCGTAGCACCTCCTCTCCGTACCCCTCCGCGTCCGATGCGGGGCGGAAGTCATAGCAGTTCAGGTTGCCCGCGATGTCCAGGGCCAGCTTCAGGTCGTGGCAGTGCTCATATTCCAGCGCTGCCCGAAATTTCTCCAGATAGTGCGGCTGTCCCTGGCCCCGCTCCTGGAGCGCGTAGCCCAGGTTGTTGCCGTCATAGATGAGATCCGCCAGGTCATCGTATTCCTCCATATCTATGGCGATCTCTGGTAGGGAACAGCGGATGTCCAGTAGCCTGCACTCCTGAACGGTTTTCCCCCCCAGCTCCCGCAGAGCCAGACCGATCTCGTCCAGCTTTCCGCTGCCCTCCATATCACCGTCCGGCAGACGCAGCCAGACGCCCTCCGGTTTGGCGGGGGAGGCCAGCTTCAGCCGCAGGCTCCAGTCCGTGTCCGGGAGGGTGTCCAGGTTCGTCCCGTCATAGACCTGCCGGGGTTCATCCCGGGGCAGGATCACGAAGCAGTCTCCGATAAAAACGCCCAGGTGCTCGTCCTCATAGTTCTGCCCGATCCGCTCCAGGTCTGCGAAGGGGAGCAGGTCCGGGGGCAAACCCGCCTCCTGCTGAAGATAGTATTCACCCAACTGTTCATAGGTCCCGCCGGGGCAGATCACCTCATATTCCGGGAGGGCCAGCAGGTAGTTGATGCCCCTTTGGATCTCATCCGTCCGCAGCCTGGAGACTGCCAGCAAGAGTTCCTCGCCCGTTTTCCCGGTACACTCCGTCAAAATCCTTTTCGTGATCGAAATAGCCGCCAACTGGGTCTGCTCCCTGACGGACAGCGTCTCCAGCCGCTCCGCGATCCACTGCCGCTCCAAGCCGTCCAAGGAGGGGTCATGCTTCATTCTGTCCATTACATCATCTCCATTCCGCCCATCTGGGGCTGTTCGCTCTGTTCTGCCTCCTGCCCGAAGACCGGCAGCTGGCATCCGTCCTTTCTCCAGAGCAGACCGTAGTCCGTGATGACGGCATTGTCCTCATCCAAAAGTTGCCGCCCGATCTGGGCCGCCTGGGGCGTCTGGAACAATTCCTCCGGCAGATCCGGGTACTTCTCCCGCAGGACCAGCTTGGCGTACTCCCAGGTCTGGGCCACATCCTGGTTCAGTTCATACTGGTCCAGTCCATATGCCAACTGTATGGCGTCCTGGAGCCTTGGGCTGCCTGACACGGCCAGAAGCGCCTTGTATTTGATGAAGTCTGCCGCGCGCCAGACGCGCTTCTTCTGCGCGATCAGCCGGGCGAATTCATTTGCCTGGCCGATGCCGCCCTCCTCATGGATAGACGCGTCCACGGCCTCCCGGAGAGCGGGGATCTCACAGTCCACACAGCGGAAGGCACATTCTTCCGGGGAGGCCGTGCCCACCGCGCCCAGGGCTTTTTGAATATCGGCCTCCAACGCAGGCAGTTTCAAGGTCATCGGCTGGCCGCCGTTATAGCTTATCTCCAGTGTCACTGCTCCGCCGGCCAGCAGGAAAGGAAACATCTCACCCTTACGGTACACCTCTTTGAAATCCCCGCCCGGCTCCACATAGCCCCGGGCCGTGAACACGCCGCCGTGACTTTCCATGTGCTGCTCACCAAAGACCGCCAACAGTCTCTCCCGGTATTTGCTGTCCGGCTCTGTGGTATCCAGCAGGGCCATAGCCTCATCGGTCAGCATCTCGCCCTCGAACAACAGCGCCCCAAGCTCCTGTGTGTCAGTAACTTGGGGCGCCAGCAGGCAGATATCCGCGTTAAAGGTCAGATTGATGAGCTGGGACAGGGGGATGGGGCCTGTGTGACGCTCCTGTTCCATCCGCAGCAGGCCGTCCAGCCCCATGCGATCCTCATCGCTCAGCATGGTCAGGCGGAGGGCCAGCAGGTTCAGTTCCAGTAGGTCCACATCCTGCCCGATCATGGCGGAAGTGATACCGGGATCGTTGATCTGGGTCAGTTCATTGTGGCAAAGGCGGCCGTCCTCGATGCGGGCCTTTTGGAGCGCGTCACGGTATTCCGCCTGGGTGCAGGGCAGTCGCAGGACCCAGGCTGTCTCATAGCCTTTGGGACCGGTGTTGCTGATCTCCACCTCAAAGATCTTCTCATCCAAGGGTCATACCTCCAATTTGTTCCTCTCTCTGAATTTCATAATTTCTGGGGTCAGCCCCTGGCACATCCCAGCCAGCCATGGAGCCGATCTCCATGGCCTGCCGCTGGGCGGGGGTGACGCCCAGCTCCTCATTCAGCCGGTCCGCCAGCTCCACATTCTGCTCCTTGTCCCCAGTGTCCCAGTCGGAGGGGTAGTAGCCGGACTCTCCCCGCTTGACGCAGATAAGCTGGCCGGTGCTCCGCAGGGTGGAGAAGCACAGCTCCGGCAGTCCCTCCGCGATTTGCGGGGAAAACTGCTCCTGCTCCGTCCGGATGGACCAGTCGTCCCACTGCCACAGGTGGACATACAGCTCTCCGCCGTCCACCGGGATCTCCCGCTGCTCAAAGCCCTCACCCCAGCCGTCCGACGCCTGGCCGGAGATGTAGTCCTTGAGTGCTTCCAATTCTCCGGTGGTGAGTTCTCCCACCACCCGGCACTCCGCCACGCCCCAGAGCCGGCCATCTCTGGCCTCTACGGTGAACACAGCGGAGCGGACCTTGGCGTCCAGGCTGTCCTGCTTTCCATACCAGCGCATGAGACCCCGCTCGGTTTCCTCCGGGATCCGGTTTTTGACCAGCGCGCCCAGGATGGCGTCCTCATAGTCCAGAAGCGTCCGGCCGTCCCAGGGTTCACCCTCCTCAGACATATCCCCCCACTCATCCCGGGGGTAGAAGTCAGCAATCAGGGGCATATAGAGTTTGAGTGTCGCAGGCTCCGGGGGCTGGACGGTGAAGCGGTCCTCCCCGATGACCACCGCCAGGTGCCGCCCGTTGTCCCAGTTGACATGGAACTGCCCCGCATCATCAATGAAGTCCAGCGTCCCCCGTGTCCCCGGCGGGATGGGACGGGGGTCGGCCCCCATCTCCGTGAGCTGGATGCGGCTCCCTTTGGGATACTGCTCCCGCAGGAACTCCAGCCACTCTCTTGGTACTTCTCTCATGTCAGATTCCTCCCATCGTCATGCCCTGTTGGGGCGTTGTCTGTTCCAGCTCCTGATGGAGCCGCTCTACCGCCGCGGCGATCTCTGGGTCATCCCGGAAGCTCTCCAGCCGCTCATGATCTTGGAAGAACCGCTGCTCTCCGTCCAGGGAGCGCGCCAGATCCACCGTGGCGATGCCATCCTTGGTGACGCCCAGGCGCTTCTCCGGCCGGTCGCTGTCCAGGTAGGTCTGGATGGCCTCCTCAAGAGTCAGGTCCCTGTGGATCTGCTCCTCCGGGGTGTTGCAGTCCGTGAGGACGAACCAGGCGTAGGTGTGGGGCAGGCCGGGATCTGCGGCATCCCGAAGGGCCTGTTTTCCCGCCTCTGTCAGCCCGTAGTTGCAGGCGCGCCGAGGATTTTCTTCCCCTGCGAAGTCCAGGATGATGTCATCCACCGCCTTTCGTACCTGGGGATCGTCCGTCAGGGTCTCATACCGGAAGCCCGTTACATTCCGGTACGGCAATTCCTGCCGAATGGCGGCCAGATAGGTCTTGGGATCGTGATACTCCCGCTGCTCCCCGTTGGCAAAGGCCGCCCAGCCTATGGGCCTGTTCTGCTGGGCCATGGCCTGCTGGCGCAAATCATAGATGTACAGGTATCCGTTGTACTCTCCCTGGTAGGGGGTACAGCGCAGGCAGTAGCGGTAGTGTTCCGTCTCTGCGATATAGCCATAGCTCCGGCCATCCTCGGTGATGAGTCCGCCCTGCTTCCGGCAGTAGGCGCCCATGGCGGCCAGGTTCTTCAGCGGGCCGGTTTCCCGCAGGGCGTCCACGAATTCCTGCAGGGACTCCTTAAATTCCGGAGTATTGAGCTGGTTCCCATTGTGCGGCCACCAGGTGCTCCAGAACTCTTTCCCGCCAGAGCCGAAGTCCAGCCGGAGATGGCCTACTGTCCCCAGTGCCTCGTCCTTCGCCTCATCCAGTTCGGAATAGAAAAGGCCCGCCTCCTCACGGGAAGCGGGCCGCAGCGCAATGGGAGATTCGGTTTTCTTCTGTGTTTGCCGCTTCATCACATTCACCTCCATCGATTTTGTGAACACAACCAATACCACAACGTTGGCGGAAAGTCTACCCTCAAAGGTCCGAGAAGCCCATCTCTGAATGATCCAGCTCCTGCTTAGCGTAGTATGCGTCTACCGCGTCTGTGGTTGCGCAGAGAGCTCGCCTGGCTTCTATTTCCCCTCGTTGGATCGGAATAAGCGTTTCCTTGATCTCGGCTAACAGAGATTGGTCCGGACAGCGATTAATAAAGTTCCTGAATGTATCCAATACAAACCGGTCCAAAACATCCGTAATGAGTATCTTATCCGCGTCAGGATGACAGCCCAAAAAATGGGCGAGATTTTCCGGCGTTCCGTCCACAAGATATTCCGTCTCCACACCATTTTGATATACATAGCCGTAGGCCAGATGTTTTGATTCCAGCAGCTTATCCATATCCTCCGCCGACAGGGCCTGCCGCTCCGCTGGAGCAGGCGGAATATCCGACCAGATGTCCTGTATCGTTTCCGCGTCAAGAGTCACATCACCCATCGCGGAAAACAAGTCCTCCTGCCGGGTGGGATCCACCTGAAGCAGCTTCGCCTCATACGCATAGTAGGCGGCATACTCGAGCTTTTCAAAGCGCGGGGGCTCCTCCGTCTGGACCAGAGCAGCCAGCTCCGCCGGATTCCACAAAACGCTGAGATAGGCGTCCTTTCCGCGGGACACCAGCCAGAGGCGGAAATCCGAGAACTCTTTTTCCGTGGCATGTGCTCCCAGGGCGTGGCTCTCATCCCAGAGATCGCCCCGATAGGCCGCCCGGGTGTATTCATTCAGGATCTTCTGCCAGTCCACAATATCTTTCAGCTCATAGTGAAGCAGGGACTCCATGATTCTGCAGAAATAAGTCTCCTGATCATGGTTTCCCATGGATTGATTTACCGTGTCAATGATCTGCCAGAACTGTTCTGTTTTCATGTTTATAACCATTCCTTTCCACTGCGCTCCAAGGCGCCAAAGAAGATAAAGCTTAAGCGTCACTATCGCGGCCAGCCGCATTCCCGCCGAGTCAGGTCAGCCCTCCCATCCCCATGCCCGCCTCCTGCTCCCTCTGGTATTGCTCCGCGGGGGCATCCGCCATCAGCTCCTCCAGACTGACGGAGCCTGTATAGGCAATATAGCCCCGGTCAGTGAACATCCCGGAGGCGTTGTCCATGTGCCGCTGGGCGTACCCCTCGTAGTCATAGAATTCATCCAGATTGGAGTCATAGTCGAAGCGGCCGGACTGCTGGATCATGTATTTTCCGTACTCCGCCGGGGTGTGTGCACCGGGGGCAAAGTCGAACAAGTCCAGGTTTTCTGCCAGGCGGATGATCTCGACTGCAGTCTCCGGCTCTGCCAGAGTCACCGTCGCCCTCAGCTTTTCCAGCTCTTTCGGTTCCATCGGTTTGAGCACCTGGCATAGACGGTTAAGAGCGAAGATGCTTTCCCGCTCTATGACCGAGTCCCATTGGGCATTCTTCGGCAGTCTGTTTTCGTCAATATAGAAACGAGCATCATCCTCGCTGTTGATCCCGGCACGGACCATGGTCCGCTGGATCTGCTGGTCGGCTGCGGGCAGGAACAGCCAGGTCGTATTTTCCGGTCCATCGGTCTGATGGACCGGGGTCATGGTCACCGTCATCAGGCAGGGTTCATAGAGATACGCGGGGAATTCTTTTCCCTTGTAGAGCTGTTCCATTTGCATCCCGTTGTCGTAGACCACACCGTAGGGAGTGACAGTTCCCTCGTTGTCCGCCATCAGCAAAATGGCTGTCTCCGTGCCGTCCAGCTGCTCCAGCTCCTCCATACTGGCAAATCCGCCGTGGGTGTTCAGATAGTGGCTGCGGCCAATTTCCTCCAAATCGGAGAAGTCGGTGATGACCGTGGCCTGCTGGCAGGAAAAGGTCAGGTTGATCAGGTCCTTCATATCCGTCAGATTCAGCTTGCAGGCCATGCCCTGAAACTGCGCGGCCTCGCCGGTATCGAAACTGTCCAGGCGTTTGGCCAGGTAGTCCAGCTCGTCCAAATTGACTTGGGCGCCCTCCAACCACTGGAGGATGGAGTAGCCGCTCTGGAGTTCCTCCACGGTGCAATCCTGCCGGATTGCGTCACCAATGTCCAGCACCTCCAGCATTCGGATGGTGCTGTCGTACTCCTCCTTGGGGATGGGAAAGGGGAGCGTCACTACGCCATATTCCGGGCGACGCTCATTTTTCAGGGCTGCTTTCAGTACCATGTTGTCCCTCCATCTCATTAATTTTCTGCATTCTGGTCCGCAGACATTCCGTTTCATCCCGCCAGCACAGGAAGCCGTGGGCGGGGTAGGGGCAGCCTTCACAGCGGGGAAATTGCAGGCAGACAGGCTTTTGCTCCAGTTTCGGGGAGTAGGCCGGGGCACGGTAAATATGAAGCCGCCATTTCCCCACAATATCCCACCGGGGAGGCGGTTGATTGACTGCTTCCACATATCCGCCGCGGTTCTTTGGAATCACACGCATTCCTCCTTTGCTTTTTCTGCTGTGAAAACAAAAAGCGGGGGTCGTATCCACCTTCGTGGCAGATACGGCCCCCGCTTGATCACGCTGGTCTTAATTCATTTGCAGTCCCTGTTCCTGTGCCTGTGTCTGCTCCAGCCTGGTCTGGAGATCCGGGACGACATACTCGATTTTCGTCCGGGCCTCCTGAATCGCTTTCAGCTGCGGCTCCTCCGGCTCCGGGCCGGTCTCCAGGTAGTAGTCCGTAGCCCGGTACAGCTCGGTGAGCTGCTCCGGTGTGAACAGCTGTGCCTGAGAGATCAGGCCGGAGCGGACGGCGAAGTCCTGCTTGGCACCCCGGAAATTCCCTTCATAGTAGTGGCCGTGGCTGACGCCCAGCCGGTCAAAGTCCCAGACCCAGGTAACGAACTGGTATCCTTGACCTGGCCCCCGTTCCCGTCCGGCCAGCACCGCGCCTCCGCAGTCCGCCAGCAGACGGAATTCCTCATGTAAGTCCGCGGCCCGGAGGATCGGGGCGTTTACTACCGCCTCCACATACTCATAGACCTCATCGGCAGTTGCGGCCACTCTGTGGTACAAGTTATTGGCCTCCTCGCTGCCGCTCCCGGCGGGGAGGAGGAAGACTTCGCTGTTGGGTGAGACATAGAGGACCGGCTGACCGCCCGGGGAGACCTCCAGCCGGCCACCTCCCGCCACGGCGGATTCGATTTGGTCCTCCCGCAGCCGGCGGGAAAGTTCTTTGAAATACTGTCCTTTCATGATTTACCTCCCAAAATAAATAACAACCGGGGTCTTATAAAAGATCCCGACGGATTTGAATGGTTTTATTGACTATTTACAAAAAGGATGCGAACCATATTGTACACCTTGCTTGGATGCGAACGGAGTGTTTTTTCTCGGAGATTGCTTTGACTCCTGCTATAAAGGGAGAAAAACAAGGCAGTGAGATAGGGGAGAGCGGCAGTTTTTTGAGGGCCTGTGAACGGTTTGGGGGACTTTTCTGAAAGAGCAGTGAAGCGCCTGAGCTACAGGCCCATCGTTTTCCATAAAAAGTTGCAAAAAAGCCGCGAAATCAATGATTTCACGGCTTTTTCTGGTGGACTCGAAGGGATTCGAACCCTCGACCTCTCGGATGCGAACCGAACGCTCTCCCAACTGAGCTACGAGCCCGTCTTTGTCTAGTTTGAATAAATTTTGTTTGCTTGAATTGTGCAACCTGTTGAAGTGCTTGGGCCTGCGTTATGTTGCGCTTGCTCTCCCAACTGAGCTACGAGCCCGTCTTTGTTTAGTTTGAATAAATCTTACCCACTTAGATTGTGCAATCTGTTGGAGTGCCTGGGCCCGTGTTATGTTGCCTTTGCTCTCCCAGCTGAGCTACGGGCCCATATTGACCTTTTTCAATCAAAAAAGTTATGAAAAACGGATTTTTGAGATCTTCAATTTTAGAGGAAAAATCCAAAAAAATCGGACTGCTGAATTGGACAGGAACTGTATATTCTCTCCGATGTACACCTTATCATGGCTACATAAAATCTCAAACAGCTTTTTTATTATAGCAGATTTTTTAAAATTGTAAAGAGCTAAATTTGGTATTTTCTCATCTAACAGTAAGAAAAGCCCTAAGGAAACAAAAAGCTAGTTCCCTTAGGGTTTTAAATCATTCTTTACAATAGGCACAGGGTTCTACCACAGTAACTGTATATTTTTCTAGAAGCGCCACCGGATGGTACGACAGCTTACTAGTCCGTAAGCCAGGATCTCCCGTATCATCTTCCCGGTTAATAAAGGCTACTTCGTCCCCTGCAAAATGCTGTGCAAACTGGGCAACCAGCATCTGATAACTGCCTTCAAAATCCCGATCTGCCTTCTCAATATGGGTAAACAGTGTATCTCCTACTACTTCTCCCAAAGAAAACCCAGCAATCTCGCCCTCAGCAATCAATATACCGCCTAACAGATCATACGTGCAAAAATGATCCAGAATTTCATGGGTCTTTGCAATGTCCTCATGGAACGATGCCGCCGCCTTGTCCCATCTGCTGGCATAGCGGTCCAAAAACCCCTTTACCTGAGGAACATCTTCCTCTGTCATGACACGAAAAGACCAATTTCCATAAGTTTTTAGAAACTTATTTACATGGTTCCGCTGACCACTTAGTTTTTTCCCGCGAAAATATTTTAAGTCCTCTGCCCGATACAAATAATCAAAATTGTCCCGCTCTGCAATAGCAGCACTGTTAGGAAAAAATTGCTGAAGCCGCTCCAACTCATCTGTGGGAACTGGGTAAAAAGAGATGGGCATGTTGCGTCGACAGCAGTAATCAGCAATTTGTCGATAGTGTTCTGGACGTCCTCCCCCCAGAGGTAGCGTAAAGGTTTCCCCTAAACCGGGATATACGACCTTAAAATAAAGAGAACCATCATAAATAGCCCATTCCGTTTGGTACATATCCCGCCAGATAAAAATGGTACCAGGGGTGGTATCACAAATTCGGCTCCCACTGTATCCAAAGAATTGCCGCAGCTTAGGCAAATCGGATAGCTGTAAGGGATGAAACTCCAACATAATTTCAAATCCTTGCCTGTTTATTTCACTGTTTCTCTCATTATATCCGATAGTCGCCCATAATACCAGCCTGTCACTCCCTCCTTTTTGCACAAAAATCCGCGCTTAGTCTGTGCCACTAAGGTCAAAGCGTCACCTGGGAAAACCGGCAGACGGTAATCTGTGGAATCTTCACACCATAATCCCTTCGAATCTTGATGAAGATACTGGTTCAAAACAGGGAGTATCCTCCCACTTTCCAAATGCCGACACAGGGACAGTTCTTCTCCCCACTCCAACAGCTCCAACCTACTTCTTCCCCACCGAATATTGATGGAGAACACACTGGGTTGCTGTGCATCCAAAGCGATACGGGTAGAAAGACCGTCATATGCGGTCCAGGTAAATTCTTCGGACGCTTCTTCTGGTAAAATCAAGGCATTTAACTGTCCATCAATTTTAAGCACACAGCCTCCATCAATGGAAATAATTCTCTTATCGGGTAGAAAAATAGGAGCTGCAGAAGGAATATAAGGGTCATACAACGTAACTGGCCAGTGTCCCACAATCACCCACTTGGAAAAGGAACGGTTTTGTCCTAAAAAATTATCGTTTTTCAGGCAACTCCACCGCTCCAGCTGCTCCATATGCTCCAGGGAGGGGACGCCACCATGAACAAAGAGCAGATGCTCTGTCTCCAATATAGTAGGCATGGCCCGCAGCCAGGCCCACTCCTCAGGAAAGGCCTTTCGCAAATCGGAGCGGAGCTTGGGCAAATCCTCTGTCTGGTCAAATCCCCCTTCCCGCGCCATTTGACGCAGGGTGGATTCCGGGTGCTGGGGAAGGTAGACGGAAAAAAAGCGGCGATCCAGAGCGTCGGTCTCAAAAAACCGAAGGACTAAACCGTCGCAGTTCCCGCACAATGGATACACCGTATGGGTTTTGGACAGCTGCATGACATGCCGAAGCAACGCCAGACTGTCCCGCCCCTTCTCCAGCATATCCCCCACCAAAATCAGCACATCGGTGGGAGACAGCTTGATTTGATCCATGAGTGCCCGGAAAAACGGAAGGTTACCATGGATGTCGCTGACTGCGATAATCCTCCGCCCCCTCGGGATATTCGGCCTTATAACGGTAGCGAAATCCATCCTTTCCCCCTCCTGTCAGTACTTTTATATCTTTTGAATACTTTTAGTATATCTATCATTACCACTTTGGGAGAGCTCTCCTCTTCCTTATTCAGACAGGCGGGCTGGCTCTGTTTCAAAAAAGCCAGCCCCACCGAAGTTGTCTCCCTATTTACCGGCTACTGCTTCCAGCGCCACCCAGCCATTTTTCTCTCTGCGGCGGGTCACGGTCAGACCATGTTTGGCCAGTGCGGCCTCCACCTCATGGGCGCGGACATCAATAATTCCTGAGCACAGGAACACTCCATGTTCCGCCAGCAGCTCAGGCACCCGGGCAGACAGAGGAATGATGACATCCGCCACAATGTTCGCCAGCACCAAGTCGTACTTTGTCTGAGCCAGTTCCGCAGCCAGTGCGCCATCGGTAATAACGTCTCCCGCCCGGACCGTATAGCGATCTTTTCCGATTCCGTTCAGTGCCGCATTTTCGTATGCCACATCCACCGCTTTGGGGTCGATATCCACGGCAACCGCATGGCTGGCCCCCAGACAAAGAGCCGCAATGGACAAAATGCCGCTGCCACACCCCAGGTCCAGCACCTGCTGCCCCGGTACGGTGTGCTCCTCCACTCCCTCCAGGCACAGCTGAGTCGAGGCGTGGGAGCCGGTACCAAAGGTGAGCCCGGGATTCAGGTACAGCGCACAGCGGCCCTGGGGAATTTCCTTGTCCCGCTCCCACTCCGGCACCACGTATAACCTGTTTCCGATGTTCAACGGCTTATAGTATTTCTGCCAGCTATAGGCCCAGTCATTTTCCGCCAGCTGCGTCACAGTATACTCCCATCCCAGTCCGTGGGTGTAGCGTTCCAGCTGCTGCCGGCCATGTTTATCGTCTGTCACATAAAATTTGACCCGGGTGACACCCTTCATCCGGTCCAACAGGCTCTGGTCCACATAGTCCCAATACTGACGGTTCTGCTCTAAAAACTGGAGAAATTCCCCCTCGTCTTCAATAACTAAACCGTCCATACCAGCAGCTACCAGCTTGGCAGTCACCTCATCCAGCTTGTCGGAAGTGGTATTGACCGCCACCTCCAGCCACTTCATTTCGTCCATAGCCTGCCTCTCCTTTTTTCTACGCTTCTCATTTCATTCCAGCAGTTACCGCTCCACGCCCACATAAAACAGCGCCAATGTGCCCGGACCAGAATGAGCTCCGATGACCGGACCTACATAGTTAATATAGGTCTTCTGGACCCCAAAGCGGTCCTTTACCATCTGGGCCACCAGCTCTGCATCCTGGATGCAGTCTCCGTGGCTGATAAACACGGTCTGATCCTTGGGATCAATGGCCGTCTGCTCCATCCGGTCCACCAGTGCCTTCAGGGACGCCTGACGGCCCCTTGCCTTTCCGATGCTGACCAGATGTCCCTCGTTGTCCACATGGAGCACCGGCTTAATCTTCAACATAGAGCCCATAACGGCAGTAGTAGACGAAATCCGTCCGCCCCGCTTCAGAAAATGAAGATCATCCACCGTAAACTGGTGACAGATACTTAACTTGTGGGAGACCACCCAATCTCTCACCTCATCGATGTTTTTTCCCTTCTCCCGCTCCTTGGCTGCCAGGTACACCAGCAGGCCCTGACCCAGGGAGGCGCACAGGGTATCCACGGTATACAGCTTTCGTTCCGGGTACTTCTCCCTCAGCTCTGTCACCGCTACGGAAGAGGAATTGAAGGTGGCGGACAGTCCAGAAGAAAAGGCCAAGATCAGCACATCCTTCCCCGCCTGTAACAGAGGCTCCAGAGCCTCGGCATACTGGGCCACATTGATCGCCGCTGTGGTTGCCAACTCCCCCTTTCGCAGCAGATGATAAAATGACTGGGGATCCATATCCCGGTTGTCTGGATAGTTATAGTAAGTCATTCCCTGTACGTTAAAGCTCAACGGCAGCACTTGGATATCCATTTGTTCCACCAGTTCGGCCCCTAAATCAGCGGAAGAGTCCGTAAGAATTACAAAATCAGACATAAAACACACTCCTTTCTGTGAACGCAGATCTGTCGGTCCCGTCCCTCCTACTTTTTTCCCGTTCCGGGGGGTTGGAGAATATCCAAAATGCGGGCACAGGCCAGTTGATTGGCATAGCTCCGCAGCGCCAGGTCCAGCGCCATCCGCGCCAAATCCTCCCGCTGGGCGGATGCGTCAATGGTCTGGGCCGTATCATTCAGCGCACGGTCCAGCGCATTACAAAAATAACCGTACAGCGTCTTGGAATCCTTTCCCATGGCCTGACCGGCTGCGATCAGAGCTCCGGTATCCCGCACGGAGAGCACCTTCTTCAACGCGCACACCGCCGTCAAATAGCCCAGGTGGACCGGTCCGTACCGCTTTCCTTCCGCCCTGGGAACCAGGCCGTCCTTGATATAATTGTTCACCATGGCGGAGGTCAACGCCTCTCCGTCGTCAAAGCGAATCAACTGCCGCGGCATATAGGCAATGATCTGATCCATATACAGTGCCAGATCCGGCAGCTCCTCCCAGGGAACAGGGCGCTCCTGCTCCATGCGAGATTTCAGATCTTCCAGTTCTTCCACAGCCTACGGCCCCCTTCTTCTTATGATAATCAATATGCTATCATGTCATGACTAAAATTGCAACAATTGGGGTTTTATTTTCCCCTCTGGCTGCGCAGCTGCTCCATGTGCCGCTTCAGCCGCTCCAGTGCCTGCTTGTGGCGGGTGGAACGCATCTGGGGAAAGGCCCGCAGCAGACGGCGCTGCCCAAAGATTTCCCCGTCCATCAGTTCCTGCAACTTATCCTTCCACTCCGTCAGCTCCTGCTGCAGGCGAGCCCGGCGCTGCAGTCCCTCTTCCCGTGCCGCATCCCGGCGCTGGGTCAGTTCATCCTTCCAACCGTCCAGGCTCTCCTCCCAGTTGGCATGCAGCTCGTCCCGGCGCTGGGAGAACTCGTCCATCCAATCGTCCAGGTTTTCTCGCAGGTCGCTCCCTCTTTCCGCCGCATCCAAAACCCGGTCAGCCAGGTTCTCCCCAAACTCGTTGGAGACCTCCTTGATGTGTGCGGCCAGCTCATCAATTTGGTTCAGGCGGCGGTTGAGCTTGGTGATGGTGCGTACCGTTGCCGCCAAATCCACCGCCATGACCACGCTGAACAGGCCCAACAGCACCCAGCCCACCGGTTTTGGGATCAGACGAATGAACAGCAGCACAGTGGGATGCACCACTTCCGACACAAACAGGCAAGCCAGACCCCACCCAATGGAAAATCGCAGACAGATGTAACCACCCACATTAAAGGGCTCCTTAGAGTAGTCCCACCACCGCTGATGAAAGATTTTCTCCAGTACCAGACCAGTAGCCCACTCCAACAGGGAGGTCAAAATCACGGACCCCACAAACAAAACCAGCAAATTATCCCGCAGCGGCTCCAGGCACGCCAACACAATGACCACCCCAAAGCCATAGATGGGACACACCGGACCGTTCAGAAAGCCCCGGTTGACAAACCGGCCGGACACCAGCGCCGCATAGCTCACCTCGGTGCACCACCCCAGAAAAGCATAGATAAAAAAGATCCACAAAAATTGATACATGGCGTTGGCGCGTCCTTTCTTATTCGGTCCATTAGAGGGTATATTATACCGCATTTTGGGGGAAAAGTCCATAGCCGCTCCCTCTGCTCCTCCTTGACAGGGCCTCTGCCCCATTGTATCCTGATAATAACAGCCTGGAATCAGATTGGATGGACGAAACGAATGAAGAAACTGGTCGTTGGGATTCTAGCCCACGTAGACGCGGGAAAAACCACCTTATCCGAAGCACTGCTCTACCGGGGCGGCGTTTTACGGCGTCTGGGCCGGGTGGACCACAAGGACGCCTTTTTGGACACGGAAGCTCTGGAGCGGGAGCGGGGCATCACCATCTTCTCCAAACAGGCCCTTCTCACCTTGGAGGAAACGGAGCTGACCCTGCTGGACACCCCCGGACATGTGGACTTCTCCGCCGAGATGGAGCGCACCCTTCAGGTGCTGGACTACGCCATTTTGGTCATCAGCGGGACGGACGGGGTACAAAGCCACACCCGCACCCTGTGGCGTCTGCTGCAACGATACCAGGTGCCCACCTTTTTATTCCTCAACAAAATGGATCTGGACGGTGCCCACCGGGATGCCCTGATCACCCAGCTCCAGTCCCAGCTTGACCAGGGCTGCGTCCCCTTTGATGCCGAACTCAGCCAGCGAGATGAGGCGATAGCCATGTGCGGAGAGGAGGCCCTGGAGGAGTACCTGGACCGCGGTCAGGTCTCGCCCTCCACCATAGCCGCCCTGATCGCCCAGCGCAAGCTCTTTCCCTGCTGGTTTGGCTCCGCCCTCAAGGTGGATGGAGTGGACGAGCTGCTGGCCGGGCTGGAGGAATATACCCTCTCTCCCCCCGCAGCACAGGACTTTGGGGCCAAGGTCTTCAAAATCTCCCGGGACAGCCAGGGGGTACGGCTGACCTGGCTGAAGGTCACCGGGGGCTCCCTGAAAGCAAAGTCCCTTCTGTCCGGTGGCCAAGGGGAAGCTGCCTGGGAGGAGAAGGCGGACCAGCTTCGGCTCTACTCCGGAGAGAAATTCCGCCCTCTGGACCAGGCGGAGGCGGGAACGGTGTGTGCCGTCACCGGTCTGACCCACACCCAGCCCGGCCAGGGGTTGGGCTCCCAGGCCGATTCCAGCCAGCCCATTCTAGAACCGGTGCTCTCCTATCAGCTGCTCCTCCCCCAGGGGACCGACCCCCACACTGTCCTGCCCAAGCTGCGGCAGCTGGAGGAGGAGGACCCCATGCTGCGCATGGTCTGGGACGGGGAAGGGAAGCAGATCTATGTACAGCTCATGGGGCAGATCCAGTTAGAGGTGCTCCGCCGTCTGATTCAGGACCGCTTTGGGCTGGAGACCGATTTTGGCCCTGGCTCCATCGTCTACCGGGAGACCATCACCCGCCCGGTGGAGGGGGTGGGACATTTTGAGCCCCTGCGCCATTACGCCGAAGTCCACCTGCTGCTGGAACCGGGCCCCCGGGGCAGCGGAGTGCAGGTTTCCTCCGCCTGTCCCACCGACCAGCTGGATTTAAACTGGCAACGGCTGGTGCTCACCCACCTGCTGGAGCGTGACCACCCTGGCGTACTCACCGGCTCCCCCCTCACCGACGTCCGCATTACTCTGGTGGCAGGCCGAGCCCATGTCAAGCACACCGAGGGCGGAGATTTCCGCCAGGCCACCTACCGGGCGGTACGGCAAGGACTGATGCAGGTCCCCTGCCTGCTGCTGGAGCCCTATTACGATTTTCTCCTGGAGCTGCCCCCCCAGTGCGTGGGCCGGGCCATGACCGACCTGCAAGCCATGGGTGGTACGGTTGCCCCCCCTCAAGCCCAGGGAGAGCTCTCCCTCCTCACCGGCTATGCCCCGGTGGCCGGACTGCGGAACTACTGGCAGGAGGTCACCGCCTACACCCGGGGGCTGGGCCACCTGTCCTGCTCCCTGCGGGGCTACGAGCCCTGCCAGACCCAGCAGGCGGTGGTGGAGGCCTCAGGCTATGATCCGGAGCGGGATGCGGACAACCCCACCGGCTCCATCTTCTGCGCCCACGGCGGAGGCTTCTACGTCCCCTGGGACCAGGTTCGGGAGCACATGCATGTGGACAGCGGGCTGGAGCTGGAGCCAAAGGTCTCCCAGACCCGGTCCACCCCCTCCCCAGCCCCCCGCTCTCCCGGCCCGGGCGGTAGTCTGGAGCAGGACAAGGAGCTACTGGCCGTCTTCGAGCGCACCTATGGTAAGGTGGAACGCCAGGGCTTTCAGCCCCAGAAAAAGCCCGCCCGCACCAGTCTGGACGAGGGGAAATACAACATCCGGGATCAGAAAACCGGGCCAGAGTACCTGTTGGTGGACGGTTACAACATTATTTTTGCCTGGGAGGAGCTGGAACAGCTGGCCCGCCAGGACGTATCCGCCGCCCGGGGTGTTCTGGAGGATATTTTAGCCAACTACCAGGGGTTTCGGAAATGCGTGGTTATCCTTGTCTTTGACGCCTACAAGGTCAAAGGAAATCCCGGCTCCGTGGAAAAGCGAAATGGCATCTATGTGGTCTACACCAAGGAGGCGGAGACCGCTGACGCCTACATTGAGAAGGCCACCTATGATCTCAGCCGAAACCACCGGGTACGGGTGGCCACCTCCGATGGCCTGGAGCAAATGATTATTCTGGGCCACGGTGCCCTCCGTCTGTCCGCCCGCTCTTTCAAGGCAGAGGTGGAGCAGGCCCAGGGTGAAATCGCCCGGCTGATCACCCAACACAACCAGCGCAACCGTGAGCTGGGCAAGCTCCGCCACACCGCACGGGTGGTGGACACCTCGGGCAAATAAGAAAGGAAGCGCTCCTCAGTTCCGGAGCGCTTCCTTCGTTTTATAGGGCCAGCCTATTCCGCGGCTGATGCGAGATTATTCAACGACCAGATTGGTCCCCTCCAAAGTAACCGTCTTGCCCAGCATCTGGAAGATCTCCGCCGGGGCCCAGGTGGTGCCGGGAGCCACAATATAGGGGGCCTTTCCGTAATCCTGAGGACCGGTCATACCCACGGCTCCCTCGATCTTGGTCACGCCGTAAACCAAACCCTTATCAATATACAGATGGACCGCGAAGGTATCGCTCTCCACGGTGACCAGGGTGCCCTGGTCGGTTTCGGGCTGGTAGGTCACCTGGAAGCCCAGATCTTTGGCCACAGCGGCCACTGGGACCATGGCAGTTCCGTTTTCATAGCGGCCCACCATGTTGGGCACCTTTCCGTCCAGCTCCATGGTCAGTTGGCTTCCCTCCTGGGGCTGTTCCACCTGCTCCGGCTGCTCCTCTTCCTCCTGGGAAGCATCCTCATTGGGCAAAATCATAATATGGTTTGCATAGGTCTGGCCGGGATAGGACTCTAGCACCACGTTATACCACACCATAAATACGGTGCCCTCCTGAATGTCATCCAGAGTAACGGCAGTCTCTCCGTCGTAAGCGGATAGGCCGGTCTCCTCCCCGGCAGTGATGATGAGCCCACCGTTATCGGTGAGAATGGCCACACTACCGTCCTCCCGTTGGGATACGCTTTCAGCTACCTGATACATGGCACAGCCAGCATCCTGGGGAATGTTGCGCACCACTGCATAAGCCTGGCTCTGGGGAGGCAGTGAATGGGTAGAAAGGGGGCTATGGAATACATAGATGCCCTCCCCCTCCTTCAAAGTGGCAGGATCGCTGGCTGTCCGCTCCCCGCTGTCAATCCACACTGTGTCAGCAGACAAATTCATCCGGTAAGCTCCATACCGCTCCGACTCCAGCTCCAGGCTGGTCATCTCCCCGGCCTCGTTTCGGTTAATGGCGGTCACCTTTCCGTAGTAGAGCACGCTGTGGGGCAAAGGCTCTGCCTCACTCTGCTCCGAAACAGGAGGCATCGGCTGGATCGCCGGCTCCGCCGCCAGGGCCTGTGCGCTCATCGCGCAGATCATCGCACCACTGAGAATCCATGCCGTCCATTTTTTGTTCATGCAAAACACTCCTTTTTCCTTGATGCGCAGGGGACCTTCTTGTCCATATAGACGAAGGGCACAGAAAAAGGTTCCCAAAAATTTCTGTTCTTATTTCTTTCTTTTTCCGCCCTTGGCTACGGCTGTCCACAATTAAAAAAACCAGCAGGATGCCGGATTTACTTTTCCATTGCAGTTTGGTATACTATTATCCTGAGCTTTTTTGTCAAAATCTCTCCCATACAATTAGAGAAAAAATAAGAGGTGTTTCACATGAGCCGAATGGTCGGTACTGTTTCCCGTGGTATCCGCGCCCCCATTATCCGCAGCGGGGATGATCTGGCGGATATCGTCACCCGCTCCCTCCTCCAGGCCGCAGAGCAAGAGGGCTTTTCCATCCGGGATCGTGATGTGGTGGCCATGACAGAGGCCATCGTGGCCCGTGCCCAGGGGAATTACGCCAGCGTGGAGGATATTGCCCAGGACGTGAACGCCAAGCTGGGCGGCGGGACCGTGGGCGTCATCTTCCCCATTCTCAGCCGCAACCGCTTTGCCATCTGCCTGCGGGGCATTGCCAAGGGAGCCAAGAAAATTGTCCTGATGCTCAGCTATCCCTCGGACGAGGTGGGCAATCATTTGGTCAGCCTGGACGCCCTGGACGACAAGGGGGTAGACCCCTACCGGAATGTGCTCACCCTGGAACGCTACCGCCAGCTGTTCGGCTATGAAAAGCACCCCTTCACCGGTGTGGACTACGTGGAATACTATGAGTCCCTGATTCGGGAATGCGGTGCCCAGGTGGAGATTCTCTTCGCCAATGACCCCCGGGCCATCCTCGCCCACACTAAGGACGTGATTTGCTGCGACATTCACACCCGTCAGCGCACCAAGCGCCTGCTGAAGGCTGCCGGCGGAGAGCGGATTTTCGGGCTGGACGAGATTCTCAACGCCCCGGTCAACGGAAGCGGATACAACGAGACCTACGGCCTGCTGGGCTCTAACAAATCCACTGAGGACCAGGTCAAGCTCTTCCCCCGGGACTGCCAGGGGCTGGTAGAGGAAATCCAGAAGCGACTGCTGGAGGCCACCGGCAAGCATGTGGAGGTCATGGTCTACGGAGACGGTGCCTTTAAAGATCCCGTGGGAAAGATTTGGGAGCTGGCTGACCCTGTGGTCTCCCCCGCCTACACCCCCGGCTTGGAGGGCACCCCCAACGAGCTGAAGCTGAAATACCTGGCGGACAATGACTTCGCCCAGCTGTCCGGCGAGGCCCTGGCCCAGGCCATTCGGGACCGGATTCATAAGAAGGATGACAATCTGGTGGGCCAGATGGTGTCCGAGGGCACCACTCCCCGCCGTCTCACCGATTTGATCGGCTCTTTGTGCGACCTCACCTCCGGCTCCGGGGATAAGGGTACCCCCATTGTCCATATCCAGGGCTACTTCGACAACTACACCACCGAGTAATTTCCCCTCCGCTCTACTACCAAGCCGTCCGGGATTCCGTGCCCAGTCCGGCATCCGGGATTGTCAGTTCTCCCTCTATAGTGAGGCTTGCTCCATTCGACTTATTCAACGGAGGTAACTTGTTATGAGAATCCTCAGGACCAAGGACTACGACGCCATGAGCGCTGCCGCCGCCCGTCTCATTGCCGCTCAAATTACCCTCAAGCCCAACTGCGTGCTGGGCCTGGCAACCGGTTCCTCCCCTGTGGGGGCTTATCAGAACCTCATTGCCTGGAACAAAGCTGGCGAGTTGGATTTTTCTGCCGTGCGCTCCGTCAATCTGGATGAATACGCCGGTTTGAATCCCGACCACGACCAGAGCTACGCCTATTTCATGCGGCACAATCTCTTTGACCACGTGAACATTGACCTGGCCAACACCAACGTCCCCTCCGGCGTCTCCGGAGATGAGGAGTGCCAGCGCTACGACCAGCTGATTCAAGACTTCGGCGGCATCGATTTACAGCTGCTGGGCCTGGGTGTCAACGGCCACATCGGTTTTAACGAGCCTGATGACCACTTCTCCCTGGGCACCCACAAGGTCACCCTCACCGAGAGCACCCGCCAGGCCAACAAGCGCTTCTTTGCCTCCCTTGACGAGGTGCCCACCCACGCCTACACCATGGGCGTGCGGGATATTCTCCAGGCCCGCCGGGTGGTGATGGTAGCCTCCGGGACCAACAAGGCCCAGGCCATTAAGGACGCTTTCTTCGGCCCCGTCACCCCCCAGGTCCCCGCCTCCATTCTTCAGTACCACAAGGACTTTATTCTGGTGGCAGACGAAGAGGCTTTGTCCCTCGTCTAATTGTCCGCTCCATAATAAGCCCCGCACCCGCCGTCTGGAAAAGACAACGGGTGCGGGGTTCTTTCTTGCAAACAAAAATCGGCCTGACTCTTCTGGGAGTCAGGCCGATTTGTTTCTATTCCCTTGCGGCGTTTGGGCTTATTCTTCGCCCTCGTCCGCCTCCACTGTATCGTCGCTCAGATCCAGGGAGAACTTACTCTGGCAGTTGGGGCACTGGATGAATCCGTCGGCCAGCGCCTTATCATCGATAATCAACGGCTCCTCGCAGGTGGGGCACTCCACCTCAAACCAGTCGTCGTCGTAATCCTCAGCCTCGTCCTCGTCTTCTTCCTCGTCCTCAAAGACGACGGACTCCACATCGGCCAGATCATCGGACAGCACATCGATCTCCTCACCCAGAGCCTGGGCATTCTCCTCCAGGTCCTCGATGGACAGGCCCACTTCCTCCAAGATGCCGATCATCACAGAGATCAGCTTGCCCTCCTTGGACTTCTCGGTATCCAGGTTCAGACCCTCAGCCAAGCCCTTGAGATAGGCAACTTTTTCCGAAATCGTCATGTTCATTTCCCTTTCTGAGGCTAAGCCTCGGCAGACAGTAGCAGGTCCGCTTGATCTGTATTCGGTGGCTACGCTCCAAGCTCCCCTGCTCGCGGGCTCGGGCGCTTATGATATCACGCCTCGCCACGCTCACGGCCGGGTCGCTTTCGCTGCGACTCCGAATACAAACAGCAGCCCACAGGTCCGCTTGGTTTGTATCCGTCGCTCC
>NZ_NFMA01000033.1 GCF_002161175.1 Flavonifractor sp. An100
TTCGGCCGGCGACAGGTTTTGGCCTGCCGCTTTTTGTGCTGCGATGGTTTTTCATGAGGCGTTGAAAGCCTGTTTGTCAAGGTTCACGCCCTCGCTACTTATTTTCGTAGCAAGGTGCCATCTACACCATTATTATCTCATATTTCAATAAAAAAAGGAAGGGATCTTATGACAAACGAGCCATACTACAGCAAAAGCGTATCCCAGGCGCTGGAGGCGCAGCAGGCCGACCAGAAGGGACTGTCCGACCAGCAGGCCCGGGCAGTACGGCCCCAACAAGCTCTCCGAGGGCAAGAAGAAGAGCGTGCTCCAGATCTTCCTGGAGCAGTTCAAGGACCTGCTGGTGGTCATCCTCATTGTGGCCGCCCTCATCTCCGCCGCGTCGGAGAATGTGGAGAGCACCATCGTCATTTTTGCCGTACTCATCCTCAACGCCATTCTGGGCACCGTCCAGTACCTGAAGGCGGAAAAATCCCTGGAAAGCCTGAAAGCCATGTCCTCCCCCACCGCCAAGGTGCTGCGGGGCGGCGTGCGGGTGGAGATCCCCTCCGCCGACGTGGTGCCCGGCGACATCGTGCTGCTGGAGGCCGGGGACATGGTGGTGGCCGACGGCCGGGTGCTGGAGAACTTCTCCCTCAAGGTCAATGAGTCCTCCCTCACCGGCGAGAGCGAGGGTGTGGAAAAGACCGCCGACGTGATCACCGGCGGCCAGGTGGCCCTGGGCGACCAGAAGAGCATGGTATTTTCCGGCTCCCTGGTGACCTACGGCCGGGCCACCGTGCTGGTCACCGCCACCGGCATGAATACCGAGCTGGGCAAGATTGCCGCCCTCATGAACCAGACCCAGCAGCGCAAGACCCCCCTGCAGCAGTCCCTGGACAGCTTCTCCGCCAAGCTGGCCATCGTGATCATGGCCATCTGCGCGGTGGTGTTTGCCCTGTCGGTGTTCCGTACCGGCATGGGAGTGCTGGACTCCCTCATGTTCGCCGTGGCCCTGGCGGTGGCCGCCATCCCCGAGGCCCTCAGCTCCATCGTCACCATTGTGCTGGCCATGGGCACCCAGAAGATGGCCAAACAGAACGCCATCATGAAGGACCTGAAGGCGGTGGAGAGCCTGGGGTGCGTGTCGGTGATCTGCTCGGACAAGACGGGCACTCTGACCCAGAACAAGATGACCCCCCAGAAGGTGTACGCCGACGGCTCCCTGCTGGAGGGGGACGACCTGGAGCTGGTCAACGACGTGCAGCGGCTGCTGCTCAAGGCCGCCCTGCTGGCCAGCGACGCCACCAACAATGAGGAGACCGGCGCCTCCATCGGCGACCCCACCGAGGTGGCCCTGGTGATGCTGGGAGAGAAGTTCGGGGTGGACGAGGAGAGCTACCGGGCCCAGCATCCCCGGCTGGGAGAGCTGGCCTTTGACTCCGACCGCAAGCTGATGAGCACCCTCCACGACATCGACGGCACCCCCACCCTGTTTACCAAGGGGGCCATCGACGTGCTGCTGGACCGGTCCAAGTGGCTGCTGACCCGGGAGGGGAAGGTGGAGCTGACCCCGGAGCGGAAAGAGGAGATCGCCCGGGTGAATATGGAGCTGTCCATGGAGGGCCTGCGGGTGCTGGCCTTCGCCTACCGGGAGCTGGAGGCCGTCCGGCCCCTGACCCTGGAGGATGAAAACGAGTTTACCTTCATCGGCCTTATCTCCATGATCGACCCGCCCCGGCCCGAGGCGGTGCAGGCGGTGGCCGACGCCAAGCGGGGCGGCATCCGCACCATCATGATCGCCGGCGACCACAAGGTGACCGCCTCCGCCATCGCCCGCCATCTGGGGATTTTCCGGGACGGGGACGAGGCGGTGTCCGGCCTGGAGCTGGACCAGATGACCGACGCCGATCTGGACGGACGGCTGGAGAAGATCTCGGTGTACGCCCGGGTGTCCCCCGAGCACAAGATCCGCATCGTCAACGCCTGGCAGCGGAAGGGGAACATCGTGTCCATGACCGGCGACGGCGTCAACGACGCCCCCGCCCTGAAGAAGGCGGATATCGGCGTGGCCATGGGCATCACCGGCACCGAGGTATCCAAGGACGCCGCCTCCATGATCCTGGCCGACGACAACTTCGCCACCATCGTCAAGGCGGTGGTCAACGGCCGCAGTGTGTACGCTAACATCAAAAACGCCATCCAGTTCCTGCTCAGCGGCAACACCGCCGGCATCTTCTGTGTGCTCTACGCCTCTCTGCTGGCCCTGCCGGTGCCCTTCCAGCCGGTCCACCTGCTGTTTATCAACCTGCTCACCGACTCCCTGCCCGCCATCGCCATAGGCATGGAGCCTGCACGCCGGGGCCTGCTGGACCAGAAGCCCCGGGACCCCAAGGAGCCCATCCTCAGCCGGGACCTGCTGACCCGCATCGGCGGCCAGGGCCTGCTCATCGCCATCGTCACCATGATTGCCTTCTACCTGGGCTATCAGGGGGGCGACGCCGTCCTGGCCTCCACCATGGCCTTCGCCACCCTCACCCTGGCCCGTCTGTTCCACGGCTTCAACTGCCGGGGCGACGCGTCCATCTTCCGCCTGAAGTTCTCCACCAACAAGTACTCCGTCATGGCCTTCTTTGCCGGCGTGGTGCTGCTGCTGGCGGTGCTCTTTATCCCCGGCCTGAAGGGCCTGTTTATGGTGGCTCCCGCTTTCGGAGTCGCCAACCTGGGAGAGATCGTTCTGCTGGCCTTCCTGCCCACTCTGGTCATCCAGATCATCAAGGTGATCGGGGATGTGCGCCGGGGCAAGGAGAACTGAAACTGAAAAATCCCTGTCCGCCGATGCGGACAGGGATTTTTTCATGCAAGGGGCAGCAGAGCGCTGGCGATGTTGAAGTAGACCACCAGGGAGATGGCGTCCACAATGGTGGTGATGAGGGGGGCGGCCATAATGGCCGGGTCGGCCTTGAAGAACTTGGCCGCCATGGGGAGCACGCCCCCCACCGTCTTGGCCAGCAGCACCGTGACAAACAGGGCGGCGGCCACCGTCAGGGCGGTGGCGGTCTGGCCCGGGTAGGTGAGGATGAGCCGGACATAGTTTACCGTGCTGAGGGCGGCCCCCACCAGCATGCTCACCCGCAGCTCCTTCCAAAAAACCCTGGCAAAGTCCCGCAGGCGGATCTCGCCCACCGCCATGCCACGGATCACCAGAGTGCTGGACTGGCTGCCGGCGTTGCCGCCGGTGTCGGTGAGCATGGGAATGAAGGTGACCAGCAAGGGCATGGCGGAGAAGGCCGCCTCATACCGGCCCAGGATGCCGCCGGTGATCATGCCGGAGATCATCAGCACCAGCAGCCACACAATGCGGTGCCGGGCCAGGGTGAACACCCCGGTTTTCAGATAGGGCCTTTCCGAGGGGGCCATGGCCGCCATCTTCTCAAAGTCCTCGGTGGCCTCCTCCTCCAGCACGTCCATGCCGTCGTCCACCGTGACGATGCCCACCAGCCGGCCCTCCCTGTCCACCACCGGCAGGGAGAGGAAATCGTATTTCATCAGCCGGGCCACCGCCTCCTCCCGGTCCTCGCCGGTCCCGGCGGTGATCACGTCCCGCTCCATCAGGTCGGCCACCAGGGCCTGGTCCCCGGCCAGCAGCAGCTCCCGGATGGTGACCACGCCCTCCAGACGCCGGGCGGCGTCGGTGACGTAGCAGGTATAGATGCTCTCCGAGTCCGCCCCCGTCCTGCGGATATGGGCGATGGCCTGGGCAACCGTCATGTCCCGCTTCAGGTCGGTAAATTCGGCGGTCATGATGCTGCCCACCGAGTTCTCCGGGTAGTGGAGGAACTGGTTGATGAGCTGCCGGGTGTCCGGCCGGGCGGCCTGGAGCACCCGCTTCACCACGCCGGCGGGCAACTCCTCCAGCAGGTCCACTGCGTCGTCCACCCACAGCTCCTCCACAATGGCGGACAGCTCCTGGTCGGTGGCCGCCTGGATCAGGGCCTGCTGGTCCTCCGGCGGCAGGTCGGAAAACACCTCCGCCGCCAGCTCCTTGGGCAGGGCCCGGAAGACCGCCAGCATCTCCGGCCGGTCCAGCTCATCCAGCAGCTCCGCCAGGTCGGCGGGGTGGGTCTGGGTCAGTGCGTCCCGCAGGGCGCACATATCCCGGCGCTCCAGCAGCTGCCGCAGCGCCTCCAGGGTCAGATTCTGTTTCATGGGTCTCTCCTCCTGTCGTTAAAATACAGCGAGGAAGTGACCAAAACAGGCGCGCCGCGGCAAAGCGTCCGGGTTTCATACCCGGCCGCTCCCCGCGGCGGAACCTTCCGTATTTGGGAACAGACAGCCGGGCCCCGCCCGGCCTGCCCTGCTTACAGGGAAAACCAGGCGGCGCCAGCCCTGTCCCCTGAGGGAAGCTCACAGCCCGCGTTGGTACTTCGTCCGCATAGGTCCACCTGATTTTCCTCCTTTTTCCTATTATTTTGCTAGCCTTTGGCTGCCGTTCGAGGATATCACACTTTCCCCCAAAAGGCAACCCCAAAAAACAGAAGGGCCCGCCCCCCAAGGGGACGAGACCCTTCTGGATCTGCCTTTAGAAAGGTTACTCCGCCTTGCGCTGACGGATCTCCTCGATCATCAGGGGGAGGACCTTGGCCACGTCCCCCACGATGCCCACGTCGGCCACGTCGAAGATGGGGGCGTCCTCATCCTTGTTGATGGCCACCACATAGCCCGAGCCGCTCATGCCGGACACGTGCTGGGTGGCGCCCGACACGCCGCAGGCGATGTACAGGGCGGGGGCCACGATCTTGCCCGACTGGCCCACCTGATGGGCCCGGGAGACCCAGCCGTCCTCGATGGCGGGACGGGTGGCGCCCACCACGCCGCCCAGCAGGGCGGCCAGCTCCTCCACCAGGGCAAACTGCTCCTTGGAGCCCATGCCCCGGCCGCCGGTGACGATGACCTTGGCCTCCTCCAGGTTGACCGCCTCGGAGAGCTCCTTCACCGCCTGGGCCACCTTGACCTTCACCGCGTCGGCGGGCACCTGGAGCTCCACCGGGGTAACGGGGCCGGCCTGGCCGGCCTCCGGCTTGGCAAAGGCGCCGGAGCGGGTGGTGGCTACCACCGGCAGGGTGTCCACCACCACGTCGTTGAGCACGGTGCCGCCGTACAGGGGCACGGTCCACACCGGGGTGTCCCCGTCCCAGGTCAGGGCGGTGGCGTCCTGGACGCTGCCCAGCCCCAGCCGGGCGCACAGCCGGGCGGTCATCTCCCGGCCCAGGGGGGTGTTGCCCGCCAGCACCGCCGCGGGCTCATACTGGGCGGCCAGCTGCTCCAGCGCCCAGGTGAAGGCGTCCGCCGCCCCGTCGGAATAGTCCCCGCCGGTGACGGCCAGCACGCCGTCAGCCAGAGGGGCAACCTTCTCCGCCGCCCCGGCGTTGTCCGTGCCCATCAGCACAGCCAGAACCTGCCCGCCGGTGTGCTGGGCCAGAGCCCGGGCGGGGGTGAGGCACTCCAGCGCCCCGTTCAGGGCCTTTCCGTCCTTTTGTTCCAGAAAGACCAGAATATCCTTGCGATTTCCCCAATCCATACCGCTCTCTCCTTTACAGCACCTTGGCGTCCGCCATCATGGCGATGGCCTTGGCCACGGTCTCCTCGCAGGTCTCCTCTTTGAGCTTCACGCCCGCCTGCCGCTTGGCCGGCTCGTACACCTTCACCACATGGCTGCCGGCGGCGCCGGGGGCCACGCCGCCCAGCGCGGCGGCGTCCAGGGTGGGAATGGGCATCTTGCGGGCGGCCAGCTTGCTCTTGATGGTGGGATAGCGGGGATCATAGGGGGGCTTGTTTACGGTGACCACGCAGGGCAGGGGGGCGTCCACCAGGCGGTAGCCCTCCTCGGTCTCCTGCTTGGCCTGCACGCCGGCGTCGGTCTGCTGGATGTCCACCAGGTCGGTGACCACCCCCACGCCCAGGGCCTCGGCCAGCTGGGGGCCCACCTGGCCGGAGGCCTTGTCGGTGGCCTCCCGGCCGCAGAAGATCAGGTCGAAGGGCTTGCCGGCGTCGGCCTCCAGCTTGCGGATGGCGGCGGCCAGGATCTTACTCTTGCCCAGGGTGTCCGCCCCCTCGAAGGAGGGGTCGGTGATGAGGCAGCCCTGATTGGCCCCCACCGCCAGGCAGGTCTTGACCGCGTCCTTGGCCCCCTCGGGGCCGATGGTGATGGCGGTGATGCTGCCGCCCACCGCCTCCTTCAGGCGGGTGGCCATCTCCAGAGCGTAGGTGTCAAATGCGTTGACCACGGGGGTGACCCCCTCCAGGTTCACCTCCTGGGTGCCGGGCTTCAGGTGGAGCTCCACCGAGTCGTCGGGCACCTGCTTGAGACATACCAGAATTTCCATGTCGTTACGCTCCCCGCCTTAGAATTTGCCGATGGTGTTGTTGGCCACCACGATGCGCTGCACCTCGTTGGTGCCCTCAAAGATCTGGAAGATCTTGGCGTCCCGCAGCAGCTTCTCCACCGGGTACTCCCGGCTGTAGCCGTAGCCGCCGAACATCTGGATGGCCTCGGAGGCCACCTCCATGGCGATGTCGGAGGCGTAGCACTTGGCGATGGCGGACTCCTTGGAGTAGGGCAGGCCCTGATCCATCAGGGTCAGGGAGTGGGCCACCATCTGGCGGGCGGTCTCGATCTTGATGGCCATGTCGGCCACCTTGAACTGGAGGGCCTGGTTCTTCAGCACGGGCTTGCCGAACTGGATGCGCTCCTTGCCGTAGGCGATGGCCTCCTCCATGGCCCGCTGGGCGATGCCGGTGGCCACGCAGCCCATCCAGGTCCGGGCCTGGTCCAGGGTCTTCATGGCGATGGAGAAGCCCTTGCCCTCCGCGCCGATCAGGTTGGAGGCGGGGATGCGGCAGTCCTCAAACACCACGTCGCAGGTGTTGGAGGTGCGGATGCCCATTTTGTCCTCCTCGTGGCCGGTGGACAGGCCGGGGGTGCCGGCCTCCACAAAGAACATAGACATACCCTTCACGCCGGCGGACTTGTCGGTCATGGCGGTGACGCAGTAGAAGGAGGCGATGCCGCCGTTGGTGATGAAGCACTTGCGGCCGTTGAGGATGTAGCTGTCGCCGTCCTTCACGGCGGTGGTCTTGCCGGCGCTGGCGTCGGAGCCGGCGCCCGGCTCGGTGAGGCAGAAGGCGCCGAAGCCACCGTCCACGATCAGCTGGCAGGCCCGCTTCTTCAGCTCCTCGCTGCCGGCGATCAGCACCGGCTTGGTGCCCAGGCCGCTGGCGGAGATGGTGGTGGCAAAGCCGGCGTCGGCCTTGGCCATCTCCTCAAACAGGGCGGCCACGTCCACCCGGCTCAGGCCCATGCCGCCGTACTCCTCGGGCACCTCCAGCATGTGCAGCTGCATCTCGATGGCCTTGTCGTAAATCTCCTTGGGCCACTCGCCGGAGCGGTCGTACTCCTTGCACTGCTCCTTGACTTCCTTCTCACAGAACTCCTTGACAGCGCCCAGCAGCTCCTGAGCCTCTTCCGAAATCAGATATGCCATAACGGGTTTCTCCTTCTATGTAAGTCGTCTTTCTATTACAGCTTGTAGCAGACCTTGCCGGGATTGAGCACCAGATTGGGGTCAAAGACCTCCTTGATGCCGCGCATCAGACGCATGTTGACCGGGCCCACCATCTGAGCCAGGTAGTCCAGCTTGCCGTGGCCGATGCCATGCTCGCCGGAGATCAGGCCGCCCAGCTCGGTGGCCTTGGCGTAGGCCTTCTCCATAAAGTCGGCCACCTGCTGTTCAAACGCGGCCAGCTCCATGTCGTTGGAGCAGGTGTAGATGTGCAGGTTGCCATCGCCGGCGTGGCCGAAGCTCTTGACCTCAAAGTCGTAGCCTTCGGAGATCTCCTTGATGTAGGTGACATAGTGGGCGATCTGGTTCACCGGCACCACCACGTCGCACTCGTCCAGCAGCTTGGTGTTGGCCTCAATGGCCTCCAGGAAGGTGGACCGGGCGGCCCAGGCGTCCTTCTTCAGCTGGGGAGTGTCGGCCACCAGCACGTCCAGGGCGCCCGCCTCCAGCACCACCTCGGAGGCCTGCTCGATGATTTCGGTGAGCTGATCCTCGTTCTCGCCGTCAAAGGTGACCAGCAGGTAGGCGTTGACGTCGGTGCCCTCAAAGGTCTGAGGGAAGGTGCTCTTGCCCAGGTAGCTCTCGGACAGGCGGACGATCTCCCGCTCCATGAACTCCAGGGCCTGGGGGTGGAGGTTGGCCATCATCAGCTTGGGCACGGTGGAGATGCAGTCCTCCAGGTTCTCGTAGAGCACCACCAGGCTGATGACCTCCTTGGGGGCGGGGATGAGCTTGAGAGTGAGCTCGGTGATGATGCCCAGGGTGCCCTCGGAGCCGATCATCAGGTTGAGCAGGGAGTAGCCCGAGCTGGTCTTGGACACGCTGGCCCCCAGATGGACGATCTCGCCGGTGGGCAGCACCACCGTCATGGCCCGCACATAGTCCCGGGTGGCGCCGTACTTCACCGCCCGCATGCCGCCGGCGTTGGTGGCCACGTTGCCCCCCAGGGTGGCGAACTTCTCGCCGGGATCGGGGGGATAGAGGAAACCCTGCTTGGCGGCGTCCTCCGCCAGGTCGTTGAGCAGCACGCCCGCCTGGACCCGGACCACCATGTTCTCGGTGTCGTAGGAGAGGATCTTGTTCATCTTGGTGGTGGACAGAACCACGCCGCCGTGGATGGCCACCGCGCCGCCAGTGAGGCCGGTGCCGGCGCCCCGGGGGGTGACGGGCACCCGGTTCTCGTTGCACAGCTTCATGACGGCGGCCACCTCCTCGGTGGTCAGGCACTCCGCCACCACCTCGGGCATGGCCTTGCCGTAGATGGGCATTTCGTCGTGGGAAAAGTCCTCGTTGATGTCCCCGTTCACGCTGATCCGGCCGGGCACGGCGGCCTTCAGGGCCTCAATCAGCTCGGGGGTGACCTTGTTGTACTGGCTCATAAAAACGCTCCCCTTTATTTGATAACATCACATCGGATTTGCCTTTACTTGCGTACGATGACCGAAACCCCGTCGGGAATGACGGTGATGGGGCTGTCTGCCTTACCCAGCAGCCGGTCGGCCAGGGCAATGGCGGCGGGCAGGTCGGCCGCCCAGTGGAGGTGCATGGCCTCCACCATCTCCCGGGGGGCCTGAGTCACCAGGATGACGGGGTGCTGCAGGAGCACCCGGCACAGGATCTGGGCCTCCCACTGGTCGGGGATGGTGCGGTCGCTGGGGGTGACCAGGAACCGGTCCATGATCTTCCGGTTGTCCGGCTCATGGGCGAAGGTGTCGTAGAAGGACTGGCCGCCGTGGCCGTCGCTGCAGGCGGAGACCATGATGATCACCCCGCCGGGGGCGCAGGTGGCCTCCGCCGCCGTCATGCCCTTCACCGACTGGTACAGGTTCTGGTCCAGGGGGTAGCCCCCGTTGGTGGTGATGACGATGGGAGCGGGAACCGCATCCACGCCGGAGAGCTGGTCTACAAAGGCGCACCCTGCCCGGTGGGCCTGGTCGAAGTGTCCGGCGAAGGCGGCGATCACCCGCTTGTCAGCGTCGATGACCACGTTGCAGATAAAAGCCAGCTTGGCCTGCTGGGCGGCATACAGCATATCCCGGTGAATGGGGTTGCCGTCCAGGATGCCGGTGCGGGCATTGGGACTGTCAATAAAGGCGGAGCAGTGGTTGGCCAGCACGGTCTCCCGGCTGGACACCCCCGGCAGCACGCTCTTGCGGCCGCCGGAGAACCCGGCGAAGAAGTGGGGCTCGATGAAGCCCTCTCCCACCAGCAGGTCGGCCTCCGCCGCCAGCTTGTTGATAAGCAGTTCCCCGCCGGAGGGCAGGGTGCCCAGGTGGACCATGTCCTCTTTTTTACCGCTCTCATGGATGACGAAGCGCAGCCCGGAGTGGCGGTAAAGCGTCTCGCCGTATTTGTCCAGCAGCTCGGCCTCGGTGGTGGGCCGGTGGAAGCCGGTGGCCACCAGTACGGTGATCTCCGCGTCGGGATTTCCCGCCCGGAGTTCCTCCACCAGCTGGGGCAGGATCACCTTGCTGGGTACCGGGCGGGTGTGGTCGCTGCTGAGGATGACCACTTTGTTCTTGCCCGCCGCCAGCTCCCGCAGGCGGGGGGAGCCGATGGGGTTTTCCAGGGCCTGACGCACCAGCTCCGGCTGGTCCGCCTTGGCCTGATAGCTGTGGGCCCTGGACTGGAGCACCCCGGCCAGGCGGCCGTCGGGGATGTCCGCCGTGATGTGCCCCCGGCCAAAGGGCAGTTTGAGTTGCGCCATATGCCGTTCCTCCTTCCGGTGCGCCGGTCACAGAACCAGGGCCGCCAGCGGGTGGGCCAGCAGCGCGATGAGACCGAACACCACTACAAACAGGATATAATATCCGATGGATTTCCGCAAGATGGTACTCTCCTGCCCCACCGTATCGGTGGCGGCGGTGGCGATGGAGATGCTCTGGGGGGAGATGATCTTGCCCGCCGTGGCGCCGATGGTGTTGGCGGCCACCAGCCAGACGGCGTCCATCCTCAGGGCGGAGGCGGTCTCCGCCTGCAGGCCGCTGAATAGCACCGAGGCGGAGGTGGCGCTGCCGGTGACGAAGGTGCCGATGGAGCCGATGAGGGGGGCCACAATGGGGTAGGCCGACCCGGTGACCGCCACCAGGAAGGCGGCGATGTCACTGGTCATGCCGCAGTAGCCCATGATCTTGGCCGCCGCCAGGATGGACACCAGGGTGATGATGGTCTTGGACATCTGCTTCAGGGTGGCCCACAGCACCTGGCCCATCACCTTCAGGCTGGCCTTCTGCAGGGCGCCGCCCACAAAGGCGGCGATAAAGATCAGTACGCCGGGGGTATTGACCCAGGAGAAGGTATAGGGGCTGGCCCCCTGGCCGGAGTAGATCACCACGTCGCTTTTGACGGCCGCCAGCAGGTTATGGATGGGGGGTACCAGGCTGGAGGTGGCCAGCAGCAGCACGAAGATCAGGATGAAGGGGGACCAGGCCAGCGCCCCGTCCCTGACGGTGAGGCCGGTCTGCTCCTGGGTCCTGGGCAGGGCGTATTGGGCGGGGGGTTCCCCCTTGAGCAGCTTGGAGAGAAGGATGGTTACCACCATGCACACTACCGAGCCGGTGACCGCCGGCAGCTCCGCCCCCACATACTTGGCGGTGAGAAACTCGGGGATCACGAAGGCCACTCCGGAGCCCAGGGCCACCGGCCAGACCCTCTTCAGGGCCCGGACCCCGCCGCCGGTCATCACCACCATCAGCAGGGGGGTGAGCACCACCATCAGGGCCAGCTGGAGCACCACCACCACCGCGGTGGGGCCGGCCTCCAGTCCCGCCACCGAGGCGGCGGTGATGGTGGGGATGCCGATGGAGCCGAAGGCGGTGGGGGTGGCGTTGGCCACCAGACATACCAGAGCGGAGAAGATGGGGTCGAAGCCCAGGCCGCACAGGATGCCTGCCGGAATGGCCACCGCGGTGCCGAAGCCCGCCATGCCCTCCATAAAGCCCCCAAAGCCCCAGGCGATCAGGAGCACCAGCACCCGTTTGTCCCGGGTCACCGCGGTGAGCATCCCCTTGATGCGCTCCATGGCCCCGGTGCGCACCGTCAGATTATAGGTGAACACCGCCGCCACGATCACCAGCGAGATGGGCCACAGGGCCATGACGGCTCCCTCCAGGCCGCCGGTCAAAACCTCCGTCCCCGGACTCTTCCAGTAGAACAGGGCCAGCAGCACGGTAAGCGCCAGCGCCAGGGGGCAGACCTGATAGGCGGGGCGTTTCCAGACGCTGAGGGCCACAGCCAGCCAGAGGATGGGAAGCAGAGCAAGCACAAACCGCACAAACACAGCCAGACACTCCCTTACACCGTCATTCTTATGGTAGAACCAAAAGAAAATCTATACGCACCCGTTTGCTTTTTTCAAAAGCAATATTAGGCGCATGACGGCAAAATGTCAAGGGAATATCCGGCTTTAATTGGCATTTAAGCTAAATTTGTATGGGTGCATAAGTTTCCTAGTGTCATTTTTGTGCAATTTTGGACCTACCAGTTTTTCGAATTGGCACTACTTTTACAACTTGTTGACTGATGTGGTATAATGGTTACAATCTGACAAGTCCACAGATATCGTTTGGAAAGGGAGGCTGAGCATATGGTGGAACAGCAGAAATCCTACGAGCACGTACTGACCTATTTGGAGGACGCCCTCCGGGATGGCAAGCTCACCCTGGGCCAGTCCCTGCCCCCCGAGCGGGAGCTGGCCGAGCAGCTGGGCATCAGCCGCAATTCCGTGCGGGAGGCCGTCCGCCTGCTGGAGCACATGGGCTTTCTGGTGAGCAGCCAGGGGGCGGGCAATTTCATCAGCTGCAACATCCAGCGCAATTTGCAGGATTCCTTTGACATGCTCATTCTGCTCCAGCAGATCGACTACCACCAGCTGGCCGAGCTGCGGTCGGGGCTGGAGCTGCAGGCGGCGCTGCTGGCGGTGGACCGGATCACCGACAGCCAGGTGGACCGGCTGGACAGCCTGGTGCGGCAGATGACCGCCTGCCCGCCGGAGATGGGGGCCCAGCTGGACAAGCAGCTCCACGACGAGATTGCCGCCATTTCGGGCAATCAGCTCATCATTCAGATTCTCCGGGCCCTGTCCTCCACCATCGACCGGTTCATCAGCGACATGCGCCGCCGGATCCTCCAGAATCCCCGCACCGGCAATCAGCTCCAGTACGCCCACGAGCAGATGGTGGACGCCCTGCGCCGCCGGGACAAGACCCACCTGATGCTGGCGGTGAACCACCATTTCAATGTGGTCAACAGCAACATGACGGCGGAAGAATAAACGGCAGAAAAAAACACCATCGCCTGAGGTGCCTTTTGACAAGGGAGACGTTGCAGGCGCCTGAAACCCGGAGAAAACGGGCGTAAAAGAACATAGGGCAGCAAGTACAAAAGGATCAGGGCTTGTTTAGCGGAGAATTCTACGCAGACGAGTCCAACCGAAAATTGGTAAAGGGTCATAGCTTCATCCCTGTGAGTGCATTTTGACACCAAAATGCTATGCTTGCGCGGACAGCGGCGCACTGCGCCGCTGTCTACCGTGTGGGGGCGGTGCTGCGCTTTTTCAAGGGCTGCGGTTTCTTTTTATGTGCGGTTTTTGGATCTTCTTTGGGGCTGCGGCGCTCATGTGGGGCAGCAGCCTGCGTTTCAAGAGGCGATCCCGCTTTTTCAGACGGCGGTGAAGGGGGGTCGCCCTCCGACTGCTCCGGCAGGTCCCCGTCCTCCAGAAGGGAGAGAAGGTCATCCGCCACCTCTTGGGGCGTGCGCTCCGGGACCTCCACGGTGTAGCCTGGGAGCAAAACACCGTTGACGCAAAACCGGCCCTTTTGATCCTGTGGGATAGGTGGGGAAATTTCCGTGAACAGGTGGGCGTAGGCTTTGATCCGGCCTTGCAGGTATCGCTCCATTTCCTCCTTAGTGGCAAACACTTTGTCGCTCTGCCCAGCGATCTTCCAGCCGGGGCCGGTGTAGTCGGGAGTAGGATGCTGGAGCGTATTATAATGAATATCCCAGGATAAAGCGCAGTTGATAAGAGTTCCATCCGGCTTCTTATGCTCGGACACGCGATACGACATTTTATACACCATGTTGCTCAATACGTGCCAGCCGAATTGATTGACTTTCCACTGGTTGGACGTGTGCTCCACCGGCAGGGCCCGCAAATACTCTCTTGCCTTACGGAGCGCCGCCGTCTCCGCCGCCTGTTTCTTCCATTCGGTCTCGATCTCAGAACATTTGGAGAAAATGGTTTTTTCCTTTGCCACGCTGGCCTCCTCCATGGCAGCTAATTCCTCCCGCGGCAGTTGGATCAGTTCCGCGACACGGTCCGCGTTTTTGTCCGAATAGTAATGGGCGGACATTTCGATCTCCCAGCCAGGGGTGATATGCGTGTATGCCATACCCGCCCTCCTATCGCACCAGTGCAGGCCGTTTTTTCAACGGCCCCTTCTTCTTGGCGGCAGGGGCGGGCTTGGCAGGCGGCGGTTTCTGCTTTCGCTCCGATGGCGGAGGCCCTGCGGCCAGTTCCGGCGGCGCTTGTACCGGCGTCTCCGGCTGAACCTCACCTCCGCTGGGTACGGCCTGCTCCGGTGGGGGCGAAACCTCCATATCCGCCTCATCCAGACAGTCCAGAAGGTCGCTGACCGTGACTTCCTCCCTGGCCAGGGGAGTGCGCAGGACGGAGTAGCCTTGCAACAGTTGGCCGTTGACGCAGAACAACGCCTTTGCCTCTATGGGAATCGGGGGAGAAATACTCTCAAAATATTCCGCATACTGGTCAAATTTGCTCTGGATATACTTCTGTGCCCCTGCCAGGGTCTTATACTTTTTCGCACCCTCATACACGATCCGCTTTTTGGGCCCCCGGTCATAGTAGGAGTGGTATTTTACCTGAGCGAGGCCGGGGGCGGTGTATTGCAGTTCCCAGGACAACTTCCACTCATCCCTAAACTTGATGATGCTGAAAGTCATTTTGTAGACCAGGTTGCTGATCTCCCAGGAGCCATCTTTGCGCTGTTTCCACTCGTTGCCGGTGTGCTCCACCACAGGGGTTTTCAGGTATTCAATAGCCTTGGTCAGCAGAAGGGTCTGTGCCCCGTGTGCGTCCCAGGCTTTGGCCGCTGCTTGCACTTCCGTAAAAATCTTCTTTTCCGCCGCCTTGCTCTCTTTCAACTGCTGTTCCAGTTCCTTGATGGGGGTATTCAGAAAGGGCTTGAAGTTGGCATTTTCGCCTAAGTATCGCATTTGCCGGCGGACAAAGAAGTCAGTGCCCTCTTGCAGGTCCCCCGTATAACTGCCGACTTCATAAAAGGATTTCTTTGCCATTTCCTCGATTCACCTCCAATCTGGCCGAGCTGCCCTGTCCCGGTGTATTGCGGCCTTCTTCATGGCAAATCTATCGGTTGAGTACCGGGCTGTGCCGTCTTTTGGCGGCGCTCCAGGGCCGGGAGAGCTGGTAGTCGGGGGATAATTGCTTTGCCTCAAACTCCGCCACCGTCAGTTGACCGATGCCCTGCTCCTTAAAATTGCCGGGGGATAAGTCCAGATACCTCTTCTCCGGCAGGTGGATGGGGCTGGCGGTGAGCACTGTCCCGAAATGCTCCACCAGGACACGCCGTGCCAGCAGGCCGGGCTGGCTCCAGTCCTCCGCGTCCGTCTGCATATCATAGGCATACATCCCCTTGGGAACGGTGGTGCGGTCTACGCGCAGTGTGGTGAACAGGGCGGGGATGCCTAAAATTTCCACTTCCTCAAACCGGGCTGTGCCCGCATTGACAGAATACATAAACGATCCTCCTATCTTTCCTCGATTTGCTGAGGCTTTTTGATTTTGGGCCGAAAGCGGGGAACAAGGGGCAGGTCCACGGCGATCCGGTGCCGCTCGGCCAACTGCGCCGGGGTGACGCGGGTCTTGCAGGTGTAGACGCCGATCCTGATGCACTGTGTCAGCCGCCGGTCAAACGGGATGTGGTTTCGCTCCTCCCACTGTCCCACCGCCTGGGCCTGCTCCTTCATGGTCTCGCGCACATCCAGGTTGTCCCGTGACGGCTGCAATTCATACTGGATCAACTGGTCCGGGGTCAGAGGGGCGCGATAGGTCACTTCCCCCCAGGCCCGGTATGCGCCGTGTTCCACGCTGATCCGGTCATCGTAGTTGAGAAATCCCACCAGAGGATTGTCTGGCTCCTTGGGATAAGTCCCAAGGTCCACGGGCCGCTGGGTGGAGTAGTAGAGATATAATTCCTGCTGTTTCATAGGCGCCGCCCCCTATCGCTCAGGGGTAAGACGGACCTTTGGGCGCTGCGGCCGTCTGGCCTGCTCCTGTTTCAGACGGCGGATTTTGACCTTCACCGACTGCCGGGGGCTCTCGCCTCCCTCTGCCTGTTGTGGGGGCTGCGCCATCTCACCCAACACCGCCTCCCGGCTGGCAGGGACCGGGGGTGCCGCCCTTTGCTCCGCCTGATTTGTGTGCTCCTCCTGTGGATCGGCCCCATTCGCCGCCCGGCGCAGGCTGAAAACGGTCTTTGCCGCTTTTTCTTCAAACGATGTCCTCTGGCCCTCCGGCAGGACGGCGGCCTGCCCCTGCAACTGCTGTTCCAGTTCGGAAATAGCGCAGTGACGCTGGAAATATTGCAGGGTGCCTTGGGACAGGTCCTCCAGGCTCTCCCGGATAAAGGGGGTAAATTCCTCTTCCAACTGGAGGCGGTATGCCTCCGGGGCCTGCTGGAACAGGGCCGAGACACGGTTCGGGTCGGCGCGGTAGGTCTCTAAATGCCGCTCCATCTGTTCCAGCAGACTGCCGCCCGCCCCGATGTGGAGGGGGAGGCAGTAGCAGTCTGTCCGGCCATCCCGGATATAGTCGATCCGCACCTTGACTGGCTGGGCGGGCAATTCCTCCTCCCGGTAGGCGGCGTCCATCTCCGCCACATACACATTCGCCAGGGACAAGGGCATTTGCTTTCCAATGGGGAAATTCCTGTCAATGATCCCTGTTACGGTGACGATGGGCTCCGCGCCTTCCTCCATGGTGGAGAGAGGGGCGTCCGGCCCGCCCTCTAAAAACGGCGGTTTCATTAGTTCGTCCACGGCGGCGGAAATATCCTGGGTGAAGGTCCGCCATTTGTCCGCCACCGCCCGGACCGTACACACGCCGCGCTTGAAAAAGCCGGTCACGATATGGGCGCTCTCACCCAAAAGGTCTTTCATATCGCGCCGTAAGTTGCCGGTGATCTCTCTCATCCGGCTGTTAGCCTCCATTCTTGCTCACTCCTTTTTCAAATTTTTTTCACGTTTGGCCGGGAAATTGTCGAAACGCGTCTCAAATCGAGACGAATTAACGGAGAACCTCTTATCTGGCGGGGGCGTCCTGCCGCCTGCGCCTGGCTGTGCGGCCAGCCTTTCGCTGACGGTGGGAAGGTGCCTTTTGAAGTTCCTTTTCCGGCCCCTCGATGCCGGCGATCAGTTCGGCGGCAAGGGCATGGATGCGCCCGATGGACGCCTTCAGTACCTCCAGATCTTTGCCCCGGCTCCAGTCCGCAACATAGGCGAAGGAGTAGTCTGCCGTGTCGATGCCGAAGTGCTGGCAGACCACATAGGCCACGCTCTCCGCCTCCACCTCGCGAGTGCTCCGGTCCGGCCTGGTTTCCTCCAGTATATCCAGCGGAGAATGTAGTTTGGCGTGGGCGACCTCATGCACCAGCGTCTTGATGGTCTGTACCTGGCTCATGCCGGGCTGAATCACGATCCTCTGTTCCACATAACTGCAATACCCCTTCGCCGCGCCGGGAAACGCCTCAAATACCACTGGCAGAGGGGACAAGGCGACCAGCGCCGAAACAATGCGTTCGTACTCCGCCACATCGCCGGACAGTTCCATCACGCCCAACGTGGGGAGTTCTTTTCCCTCGGTTTGGGAAACATCAAACACGGTCACGATCCTGTATGTGACCGTCTCCGTCTTGACCCACTCCATGATGGGCTGGCCGTCCGCGCCATACACCGGCTGGTTGGTCTCCAGGTCCCGTTTCTCCTGCTGAACCCATCTCCGGTGAGTGGAAGGGGCCAAAATCTGGATGCCGTGCTCATGGGCCTTGACGTGGCGGCCAAACTTGTTTTTCCAGTCATTGTAGCCCGCCACGCAGGTGGCATCTGGCCGCTGCATGAAGATCAGCAGGATATTTCTGAAACTGTAATGGTGGAATTTTGACATAGTGGTGAGGTATTCCGTGTACTGATCGCTTTCAAAAATATGGGAGACGCCAGTTTCCAGTTTGTCCGTCAGGGCCTTTAACCGCGCCTCCGACGCCTCCGATTGACCATTCATGCCGCGGTTCACCTCCTTGGGGAATGAAAAAAGCGCCCTTTGGGGCGCTCATCTCTCCTGATCTTCATGCTTACGCGGCCTGCGGATGGGCGGTTCCGTTTCCCGCACTTCTTTCACACGCCGCTGAAAATCTTTTTCCGCAGCCTCACGCTTGGAAAAGTAGTGGCCGAACGTAAAGTCTTGGAATTGCCTATGGGCGTATGCTTTCCAGGTCACATAGGGCTACACGGCGTTGGGGTTATAGGCCAGGACGATTTCCACTGTCTTGAACTGCCTGCTCTTGATGACCCTGTAGCCCATGCACGATCTGTTCTCCCCCATGGCAAATCACCTCGATGGTTCCGGCTTTTTCTTGCCGTCCTTATCCGCCTGGGCTTTGGCCTTCTGGCGCTCCAGGGCCTTCTTCCGAAGGTCCAGCGCCTCCAGAACGCCCCGTTTCACATCAGGGATGGTGGTACGCTTGTCGGGGAAGTAGGGCCGCAGGTCCTCTTCCATCAGCGTGATTTTCAGCGGTGGGGTCTCTTCCCGCTTGGTGGGGGCCACCGCCTGCTCGATCTTCTCCTTGGTCAGTTTACCCTCCTGGCTGGCCTTTTTTAACTCCACCGCTTGGGCTCCGGTGGGCACCTTATCCTCCTTCTGGATGGCGTCGGCCACTGCCGCCTGCTCCTCCTTCTTTAGGTAGGACAGATCCGCGGCGGTGTGGACCGGGAGAGTTTTGTCCTCCACCATCTGCTGCAACTCCGGTGTCAGGTTGTTCAAACGCACCAGTTTTTGGATGTTGCTCCGGCTCTCTCCGGTCTGCTGGGCCGACTCCTCATCGGCGCGCATGGGCTTTTTCCCCGATGCTTCCAGCGCGGCAGTTTCCTCCTTGGAACGGCGACCCGCCTTGTGCCGCATGGCCTCCAGTTTCATCGCGTAGGCGCGGGCCTTCTCCATGGGGCTGATGTTCTCCCGTTTTAGGTTGGCGTCCACCATGGAGATAACGGCCTCGTCCCGGTCCAGTTGCCGGACAATGACCGGCATGGTGGCGATCCCGGCCAGTTCGCAAGCCCTGCGGCGGCGGTGGCCGGAGATCATTTCATAGCCGCCCGCCTGACGGGGAATGACGACCACAGGCTCCAAAACGCCGAATTTTTTGATACTGTCCACCAGATCCATCATGTCCTTGTCATCCTTCACGTTGAACGGATGGCCCTCAAAGGGGTGAATTTCAGAGACCTTCAGCGTGGTGATAAGTTCCGACTGCCCTTCGTGGGTGAGAGGCAGTTTGAAGTCCTCCGGGATCTCCGCCTCATCCGCCTTATCCTTGGGGGCCTCCTGGGCGGTCGGAGCGGCGGTCTTATCCTTGGCGGGGGCGTTAGGCGGGATCAACTTGCCGGGAATGGGGAGAGGCTTATCCGAATGGCGGGCGCGGCGGTAATCCGACGCCTCCTTCAGCGACATATCATAGACATCTGCCCTGACCTCCAGCATACCGGCCTTCTTAATGGCCTGCATCCGGTGGAAACCGTCTACCAGTTGATACTCGCCGTCCTCCCGCCGGCGGAGGATGACCGGCTCCTTCAGGCCCTCCGACTTGATGCCCTGGATCATGGCGGAGTAATCTGCCTTGGGCTGGTCCTTCACATACGTCCCCGGCAGGTCATGAATTTTAGACAGGGGAATGAAGCGGTGCTGTCCCGCCTCATCTGACTTTTCGGCAGTGGGATTCTCCGCCTCTTTTGTCTCCTTGTCCTTCTTATCGTCCGTGGCCTTGCTGGAATCTGCCTTTTTAGGCGGGGCGTCGGCATCCTTCTCCGCTGGCACCTTTTTTGGATCAGCGGTATCGGCGGATTTAGGCACTTCGGCCGATTTACCATCTTTCGGGGGAACGGTATCAGAGGCTTTGGGTGCGGGCGCAGCCTTGGTGTCTCCGACCGGAGTTTTATCGCCCTGGGGCGCTTTCGAGGGATCGACAGGGGGAGCCTTGGGATCAGCCGGGGCTTTCACGTCTCCAGCGGGGGCCTTTTCCGGCTTTGCCTCCTTCGGAAGGGCGGCGTCGGGGGCCTTGGGGGTGGTCTCCGCCTTGGGCTGTTCCAGGGGCTTACCCGCTGCGGGAGCATCCTTTACAGTAGGAGACTGCTTGGGGGCCGCGTCCACCTTGGACGGCTCCGGGGGTTTGGCCTGGGGAGCGGTCCCGGCCGATTTAAGGTCCATCGTGATTTGGACCGGCTCGGCCCCTTTTTTCTCCCCGGCGGCGGGGGGATC
>NZ_NFMA01000034.1 GCF_002161175.1 Flavonifractor sp. An100
GAAGATGGGGTGGGGGGGGTCGTCGGGGTGGAGGGCCATCACTACCCCGCACTCCTCAGCCACGGGGATGACCGTGTGGAGGAAGATCTCGATGTTCTTCCAGAGGCCCTCGTCGCCCAGCTCGTTGTAGGCCCGGATGAGGTCCCGTACCTCGGCCTGGGTGTAGCTGGAGTCCCAGCCGGGGAGATGGATGTCATCCTTCAGGGGGTCCAGCCCGTTGAGCTGGTCCCAGTACATCACCAGGCTGGTGGAGCCGTCGGGGGCCTGCTTGTCCAGCTGGGTGCGGGTCCAGTCGAAGACGGGCATGAAGTTGTAGGTACGCATTTGACGCCGTATTTGGCGCAGCGGCGGATGTTTTCACAGTAGGCCTGCAGATGGGCGTCCCGCTTGGCGGTGCCCAGCTTGATGTCCTCGCTGACGGGGATGGACTCCACCACGTCAAAGACCAGGCCGTGGGCCTCGCACTGGGTCTTTAGATCGGCCAGAGACTCCTCCGGCCACACTTCGCCGGGTTTTACGTCGTAAACGGCGGTGACCACCGAGCGCATGCCGGGGATCTGGCGGATATAGTCCAGAGGTATGGGGTCAGAGGCCCCATACCAGCGGAAGGAAAGTTTCATAAGGATGCTCCCTTCATTTTGATAAAATTACAGGCGGAAATACCGCTTGGCGTTGCGGCAGCAGATATCCTCCACCAGGCCGCCCAGGGTATCGAGGTCGCCTGGGAAGGCGCCCTCCGGCCCAGCAGGGCGCACAGCACTCTTCGGAAGTACTCATGGCGGGCGTAGCTGAGGAAGCTGCGGCTGTCGGTGAGCATACCCACGAAGTTGCCCAGCAGACCCAGGTTGGCCAGGCTGGTGAGATGCTCGGTCATGCCGGCGCGGTGGTCGTTGAACCACCAGGCCGCCCCGTGCTGGATTTTCCCCGGCACCTCGGGCCCCTGGAAGGCCCCCAGCAGGGTGTCCAGCCAGGCGTTGTCCGCCGGATTCAGGCTGTACAGGATGGTCTTGGGCAGGCGATTCTCCCGCTCCAGGGCGTCCAAAAGGCGGTAGGTGGCGGCGCAGCTGTCGGTGACCGCCATGCTGTCAAAGCCGGTGTCAGGGCCCAAAGCCTCCAGCATTTTGGTGTTGGGGTTGCGCACGCAGCTGAAGTGGAGCTGCATGGCCCAGTCATATTTGTGGTATTCCCGGGCACAGTGGAGGAGCAGGGCGGTCTGGTAGCCCTCCGCCTCTTCCAGGGTGAGAGGCTGACCGGCGCGGGCCTTTTGGAGGGCGGCGGTGGCGGTCTCGTCAGACACCGGACGGAACATCACATAGTCCAGACCGTGGTCGGCGGCCCGGCAGCCGTGTGTGTCAAAGAAGGCGACGCGGGCGGAGAGGGCGTCTTTCATATCCTGAATCGTCCGGATGGGATGACCCGCCGTCTCCTCCAGCTTCTCCACATAGGCTTCAAAGCCTGTCTTGTGAAGCTTGAGGGCCGGGTCCGGCCGGAAGCTGGGGCAGACCTGGACGGGGAAGCTTTGGTCCGACGCCAGCTTTTCGTGCCAGACAAGGTCGCTGCAGGGGTCGTCGGTGGTGCCGATCATGGCAACCTTGCTGGCTCGGATGAACCCCCGGACGCTCTTGGCCGGGTCCTGGCTCAGCTGCCGGCTGGACAGCTGCCACACCTCTTCCGCGGTGTCGCCGTTTAAGACACCGGTGTAGCCGAAGTAGTTTTTCAGCTCCAGATGGCACCAGTGGTACATGGGGTTGCCGATGGCGCGGGGCAGGGTTTCGGCAAACTTCTGGAACTTCTCCCGGGGATCGGCGTCTCCGGTGATGTACCGCTCCTCCACCCCGTTGGAGCGCATGAGCCGCCACTTGTAGTGGTCGGCCCCCAGCCAAACCTGGGCCAGGTCGTCAAAACGCCGGTCCTCCCAGATCTCCCTGGGGTCGATGTGGCAGTGGTAGTCGAGGATGGGCTGAGGCGCGGCGTACTCGTGGTAGAGCCGCCGGGCCGTGGGGGTGTCCAGCAGAAAGTCATTGCTCAAAAAGGGTTCCATCTTGATTCTCCTTTGCGGTCACTGTGCCCGGCAGCTGGCCAATTCGGCGCTGTTGGCCTCCACGACCTTCTTGCTCAGGGGGTAGAGGAAGATCAGCACCAAGGCCACCAGCAGGAAGCCCACGATGGGAACGACACAGGTGATGTTGAACACGCCGTCAAGAACGGCAGGGTCGGTGCGGGTCAGCTCGGTGTAGCCCACCAGGGACAGCAGGCCGCCGGTGAGGCCGGAGGAGGCCGCCTGGCCCAGCTTCCGGGCGAAGGAGTAGCAGGCGTAGGTGGTGCCGTCCTCCCGCACGCCGTTTTTCACCTCGCCGTAGTCGATGACGTCTACGATACAGGCCCAGATCACCGTGTTGAACACGCCCAGACCCAGATAGGTGATGACGTAGAAGGCGGTGAAGACCCACACGTTCTCCGGCCGCAGCAGGAAGCAGACCGCCAAGGAGACCGTGGAGAGGAGCATGCCCACAATGCTGATCTCCTTCTTGCCGTAGCGCTTGGACAGGGGCGTGGCCACAAAGGCCAGGGCCAGGATGGCCAGATTGCCCAACAGGGAGGACAGGGAGACCGCGTCGGGGCTATGATAGTAGTCGGGGAAGACGTACTGGGCCATGCCGTTGAGGGTCAGCTGGGACAGCAGCAGGCAGATGGCCGCCAGGATGATGGCCAGCAGGGCCCGGTTGGTGACCAGATTTTTCAGGAAGTTGCCTTTGGGGGGCGTCGGCCTTCTTCTCCGGGCGCTCAAATTTCACCCGTTCGCAGGAACCGAAGTAGCAGATGAGGTAGCAGACCACCGCCAGCACGGACATGACGGCGGCCATGACAGCGAACTTCTCTCCGGAGAGGCTGCCGTCGGCGTTATAGACCACCGTGGGAATGCCCGCGCCGATAATGAGACCGGCCACAGTAGCGCCTGCATTGCGGTATACAGACAGCTGCGTGCGCTGGGTGGGGTCAGAGGTGATGGCGGAGGCCATGGAGCCGTAAGGGATGTTGACCATGGTGTAGAACACGCTGCCCCACAGCAGGTAGGTGACGAACATCCACACCAGCTTGACGGGCATGGCGGCGTCCTTGAGCCAGATGGCGTACATAAGGAAGCTGGCCACCGCCACCAGGCCGGAGCCCCGGAGGATCCAGGGCCGGAACTTTCCCGCCTTGGTGGGCTTGCTCAGATCCACGATCCGGCCCATGGTCATGTCGGTGAAGGCGTCCACGATCCGGTCCACCATCATCATCAGGCCCACGATCCAGCTCTCCACCCCCATGACATTGATGTAAAACTTCATCAGGAACGTGCTGGATAAAATAAAGGTGCAGTCATTTGCCACATCGCCGAAGGCGTAGGCAATTTTGTCCCGCATGCCGAAGGGACGCACATGGGTAAGATTGGCCACAACAAACGCTCCTTTCCGATGAAATATTATTTTTTAATCTGATTGAACTGCTGATTGAGGTACAGCTTGCCCTTCTCATCCAAGCCGGGACCGGACATTTTCAGTACGTCCTGCAAAGGGGTCTTGGACATCATGCCGGTGCTGTACATATTTTCCATGGACTTGGCCATGGGGCCGAAAATGGCCTGGGCGTGTTTGCTCAGCAGGGCGGCGGCCTCGGGGTTGGAGTAGATGTCTCCTATGGTGTCCCGCAGGGAGAAGTAGCCCTCGGGGTACTCCATCTGGCCCTCCACCTGGAGGTCGGCAAACCAGTTGGTCACACCCTGGGCGTTGGGATCAAAGCCGGGCAGCACGTAGTCGGGGTTGGCTTTGGCCACGGCGTTGAGGGTGATGGTGTCGCTCAGCTCTCCGGCCACCGCGGTAACGGTGTTGAGCCCGTCCGCCAGGGCCACGTCGTGGAACACAAAGACATGTTCCCCGCTCTGAGCGGCTACCGGCTTGCCGTTGACCAGCAGCGTTACCTCGCTCTGGTTGGAGTAGACCTTGATGTCCCGCTGTCCGGGCGCCCGGTCCAGGAAGCGGCGGCCCGCCACATAGACGAAGGGCTCCTTGCTCCACCAGGCCTTGTAGGCGTAGAAGGCGTCCTTCCTGGTCTTGCGGTCGTAGGTCACCATGCCCTTATTGTTCCGGCCCTGGCTGCCCCCCTCGTCCCGGGCGTCGGCGGCAAAGTCGAACATGTTCCACTCATAGGTGGCCCACAGGTAGGGACGGGTGGAGAAGGTCTCCAGCATCTGCTCGTGGTAGTAGGCCTGGTACTCCTCGGTGTAGTCCCGTACCATAGGGGCGGAGGAGTGCCAGCCCATGACGGCCTCAGCTCCGTACTCGCTCATGCCCACGCAGCGATGGGGGTACTTCTGGTGGAACTCATCCAGCCAGGGGCCGTTCTGGCTCACATTTCCGCCGTACCAGCCGAAGTAGTGGTTGTAGCACAGCACGTCGGTGAGCTGGTTGTGGGGGGACTCCATGGGCAGCATGCTCACCTGGGCCATGGTGGTCAGGCGGGAGGGGTCCAGCTTGTGGACCAGGTCGTTGAGCTCCTTCAGATTTTCCAGCAGGGGCTCGGTCTCGCCGCCGATGGTGATCTCATTGGAGATGCCCCAGAAGCAGATGGCGGGGTGGTTGTAGTTCTGGACCACCAGCTCGGTCATCTGGCTGACGGTGTTCTCCCGGGCCTTGTCCCCCTCCATGAACATGGAGATAAAGGGGATCTCCGCCCAGAGTACCATGCCGGCCTTGTCGCACAGGGTGTAGAAGTACTGGTCGTGCTGGTAGTGGGCCAGGCGAATGCTGTTGACGCCCATCTCCCGGATGATGGCCAGATCCTCCTCATGGTCGGCGTGGGAGATGGCCCAGCCCTTGTTCAGGCGGTCCTGATGGCGGGCCACCCCGTGGAGGGGATAGCTGCGGCCGTTGAGGAAGAAGCCCTTGTCCGGGTCTACGGAGAAGGAGCGGAATCCAAAGAGGACCTCCACCCGGTCCAGCTCCTGGCCCTCCCGGGAGAGCGCCACCGCGGCGGTGTAGCAGTTGGGGGCCTCCAGGCCGTCCCACAGCAGGGGGCTTTCCACCTTACCCTCCAGCACCGTGTGCTCCTGGGCGGGGGCGGAGCAGGTCAGCACGTTGTTTCCCTTGGGGTCCAGGATGGCGCAGGTCACTTCCGCGCCCTCCGCGGCGGTCGTAAAGACGTCCAGGCGCACTCTGCCGTCGGCCTTGGGGGTGACGAATACGCCGTCCGAGCCGTGGCGCATCAGGTCGAAGTGGCACTGGGACACCTGGAGGAAGGACACGTCCCGGTACAGGCCGCCGAAGAAGGTGAAGTCGGCCTGCTGGGGGTAGACATGGCTGGAGCGGTTGTCCACCACCACCCGAATGGTCCGGCATCCCCGGGCCATAGGCTCGGTCACGTCCACCCGGAAGGTGGAGAAGCCGCCCTCGTGGGTGCACAGCAGGGTGTCACCGGCATAGACGCTGGCGATGTGGTTGGCGCCCTCGAACTGGAGGTACTGCCGCATCCCTTCCGCGGGCTCGGGCAGCGCCAGGCAGTAGGAGTAGGCCCCCCGGTCGTAGTCGGCGCCGCCGTCCTGGCCGTCCAGGGCGTTCCAGGTGTGGGGCAGGGAAACCACCTCCCACTTACCGGACTCGGGGTGCTTGGAGAACATTGCCTGCTGGATCACGGTTCTGCTTCTCATGGTATGTCATCCTTTCTAAAAACAAGTTTTTTTGTTTGATTTTCTTGTTGGTTTTAGTGTACAGGATGTTCCCAAAGACCGTTATGATATCCTTTTGCAGAACCGTAATATTTTTAGAAAATTGCAGGGGCAAAAAAATGTTTTACTGTTTTGCCCGGTGTGACATAATAGCGGTAGGAAAGAATTTCGGAAGGGAAAAAAGGAGGGTCCGTATGGAGTCCCAAGAGCTGCACACCCGGTTCCACCAATTCTGCAATCTGGTCCATTTGTTTCTGGACATCAATCTGATCCTGGTCAACCGCAAGCTGATCCCGGAGGATTATTTGGATCAGACCCTGACGCCCGAGGGGATCTCCCGCAGCTACGAGGCGATGCTCTTTGGCGGGATTTTGTTTCAGTGCCCGCATCGGACGGTGTGCCAGATCACCACGCCCTTCGCCATCTGTTTTTGCGCCATGGAGCTGAAGGACAAGGACGGATTTGCGGTGTTGGGCCCCTATCTGCCCGACATCGTCCGGGAAAACGAGACACTGGACCGCATTCTGGTGGAAAACGGGATCTCACTGGTGCACAAGGAGGAGTATCAGGCCTATTTGGAACAGCTTCCCGTCATCAATAAGGCGAAGCTGATGGCGATCATGGGCGGACTGGCGTCCCATCTCTACGGGGAGGAGCTGGACCCGACCGTTCTCCTGCACGAGGTGAGCATGGCCAAAGCGGACCCCGCCCCCTGTCCGGTGTTTGAGGAGGACGCCCTCCAGGCCCAGGCAGACGCTCTCCAGACCCGGTATGACAAGGAGCAGGCCTTTATGGATGCCATAGCCCGGGGCGACGAGTCCGCGCTGGACACGGTGGGCTGGATCGCCCTGAACCGCCTTCCCAACCGGCTGCGGAACCAAAAGAATCTGATGATCGTGCTCAACACCCTGCTGCGGAAGTCGGTGGAGCGGGCCAAGGTGCACCCCTACTATATCGACGCCATCAGCGGGAAATGGGCGGTGCTCATTGAAAACGCCGGGAGCGTGGCCCAGCTGGACGACTACTACTACGCCATTGTCCGGGACTACTGCGCTCTGGTCCGTAAGCACGCACTGAAGAACTACACGCCCAATATCCGGGCCGCCATCAACTGCATCCACTTCAATCTGGACAACCCCAAGCTGTCCCTGGCCTTCCTGGCGGAGACCGTGGGGATCAACGCCACCTACCTCTCCCACCAATTTAACCGGGAAGTGGGCTCCAGCGTTCCCAACTATATTGCCGGGATGCGGATTCAGCGGGCAAAGGAGCTTCTGGCCCGCTAGTGTATTTTAAATTCACAGTCAAGAGGGGCCGGAAAACCGGGAGGGCTCCGGCACGGCTTGTGTTGTGGGGGGAGGACCATGGACTTTTGAAAGCAGGCATGGTATAACATAGGGGAAGAAAGCCGGAGGCACGGCACAGGAGAAGAGAGGGGTCACCATGGAGAATATCGCCTTTGGAGAGGGCAATTCCGTTCAGATCATCGACCAGACCAGACTTCCCAATGAGACGGTCTGCCTGAGGCTGACCACGCCGGAGGAGATGTACCGGGCGATCCATCAGCTGCAGGTGCGGGGCGCGCCGGCCATCGGTATTTTTGCGGCGTACGCCCTGTCTGTGCTGGCAAACCAGATCCAGGAGGAAGACTTTTCGCCCTTTTACCGGCGGCTGCAAGAGCTGGGGGAGTATCTGGACTCCGCCCGGCCCACGGCGGCCAACCTGCACGGCATGGTGACGCGCATGCTGGATACGGCCTGGGTCCACCGGGAGGAGCCCCTCGCTGCTGTCCGCAGCGCCCTTCGGGAGGAGGCCCGTGCCATCCACCGGGAGGATATGGACATGTGCCGCCGCATCTCGGAATTTGGTCTGAGCCTGCTCAAGGATGGAGACGGAGTTTTGACCCACTGCAACGCCGGCCCTTTGGCTACCAGCCGGTACGGAACGGGACAGGGTCCCTTCTATCTGGCAAAGGAGCAGGGGATCAACCTCCATGTGTACTGCGACGAGACCCGGCCGCTGCTTCAGGGGGCCCGTTTAACAAGCTATGAGCTGCAAAAGGCGGGGGTGCCCTGTACGCTGATCTGCGACAATATGGCCAGCCTGGTGATGAAGCAGGGGAAGGTCCAGGCGTGTATGGTGGGGTGTGACCGGGTGGCCCTCAACGGCGACGCGGCCAATAAGATCGGCACGTCGGGGGTGGCCATTCTGGCCAACTACTACGGTATCCCCTTTTATGTCCTGGGCCCCTCCACCACCATCGATTTCTCCTGTCCGACCGGGGATGACATCCAGATCGAGGAGCGGGACCCCTCCGAAATCCGGGAGATGTTCTATGAAAAGCCCGTGGCCCTGCCCCAGGTGGAGTGCTTCAATCCCGCCTTTGATGTGACGGACCACCAGTTGATCACCGCCATCGTAACTGAGCGGGGGATCTGCCGCCCCCCATACCGGGAGAGCTTTCAACGCATGTTCCCGGAGTATTTCGGCGGAAAAGATAAGTAGGATACATTGCAGAAACCGGGCGGCCACATTTGGTGGCCGCCCGGTTTTTCCTTTCATTTGGCAGGATGGCGCAGGAAGACGAAGGTGCGGGCATCGGAGCGGGTCGGGTCAAAGCGGTAATCCAGCCGGTCGAAGGCCTGTGCCTGCTCCGGGGTGTTGGCCTGGATTTCGGCCAGAAACCGCACCATCTCCCCACGGGCCATTTTGCACATGGTCCCCTTTTCTACCACCTTGCCCCCGATTTCCTCGCCGAATACAACGGTGATGAACCGGGCGGAGGGGGGCAGGTGCCTGGAAATGCAGACACTGTACTCTTTGGAGGCCAAGTTCAATATGCAGCTGTCCTCCTGGAGCAGGGCCCGGGCCAGCCGGTCACCCCAGAAGGAGTAGAGGTCGGCGGTTTCCCCCACCCGCAGCTTGGCCTGCATCTCCAGGCGGTAGGGGGTCACTCCGTCCAGCGGGCGCAGAAGACCGTAAAATCCGGATAAAATTTTCAGATGCTCCTGTACGTAATCCCATTCCCCTTGGGAAAACACCCGGGGGGCCATATAGCGGTATTGGATGCCCTCGTAGGCCAGCAGGGCGGGGGTAAGGCGGCGGCGCAGGTCCATCCCGCGGAGCCGCTCCACATTCTGGGCGGCAATCTGGTCGTTGCACTTCCACAGCCTCTTGAGCTGGTCATAGGACATCCCCCGCAGCACAGCACACAGCTGCTGGGTCTGGGGGAGGAACTGGGGAAGCTCCTTCCAGCCGGGGCTGTCCCAGTCCTCGTTCATCTTTTTGGCCGGAGATATGATCAGGTTCATGGTTTAATTCTTCTCGGCCAAATACTGCAGCAGATCGGAGGCATTGGTGTCCGGCTTGACCTTGGGCATCACCAGTTCAATGTTCCCCTGGGGATCAATGAGATAGGTGGAGCGGACCACCCCCATGCTCACCTTGCCGTAGAGCTTTTTCTCCTGCCAGACGCCGTAGGCCTGGATGGCCTGGAGCTCAGGGTCGGAGAGCAGGAGGAAGGGGAGCTGGTTTTTCTGGGCAAATTTGAGATGGGAGGCGGTGGAGTCCTTGCTGATGCCGATGACCGCCACATCCTGGGCCTGGAATTGGGCATACTGGGCGGCGAAGGCATTGGCCTGCCGGGTACAGCCGGGGGTGCTGTCCTTGGGGTAGAAGTAGAGCACCACCCGTTTTCCTAAAAAATCAGACAGGCGGACCGTCTCATTGTTTTGGTTCATAAGGGCAAAATCCGGGGCCTTCATTCCAACTTCCAACATGTCGTGTCACTCCTTTTGAATTCTCCCCGTAAGGGGGCTGCGGGGTCAGGTGCAGTCCACCGCGACCTTGATCACGCCGTCCAGCCGGTGTTCAAAAATCCGGTAGGCCTCCTCGATCTGGCGCAGGGGAAAGCGGTGGGTGATCAGCGGTGTGGTGTCAATTTTCCCCTGGACAATGAGCTCCAGGGTCTGGGCGCAGTGGCAGCCGTCCACCCCTCCGGTTTGGAAGGTCAGGTTCTTCCCATACATGTCCGGCAGGGGAAGAAGCTGGGGGCCGCCGTATAGCGCTACAATGGTGACGACGGCGTTGGGGCGGGCGCAGGCCCAGGCCAGCCGGAAGGTCTCCGGGGCGCCCGCCACCTCCAGCACCACGTCCGCGCCCCCGTGGTCGCTGTTGGAGCGGACGAAGGCTTCCAGCCCCTCCGGGGCGGCGGTGAGGGTGTCGGGGTAGTGCCGCCGGACAAAGTCCAGGCGGCTGGGGTCCCGGTCACAGACGATGATACGCTTGGGGTTTTTCAGCCGGACGCATTGAAGGGTGCACAGTCCGGTGGGGCCCGCGCCGAGGATCAGCACGGTGTCCTCCGCCTTGATGCGGGAGATGTCCCCGGCCCAGTAGCCGGTAGCCAGCACATCCCCCACAAAGAGGGCCTGCTCATCGGTGACGGAGTGGGGAATGCGGTTCAGCCCCTGGTCGGCGTAGGGGACCCGGACGTATTCCGCCTGTCCTCCGTCGATCCGGCAGCCCAGCGCCCAGCCGCCGTTGGGATCGGTGCAGTTGTTGACCCAGCCGTTGCGGCAGAAGAAGCACTCCCCGCAGAAGGTCTCCACATTGACGGTCACCCGGTCGCCGGGGTGAACGGAGGTGACCTGAGCTCCCACATCTTCCACAATTCCAACCATCTCATGGCCCACGGTGATGCCGGGAACGGCCCGGGGGACGCTGCCGTGCTTGATGTGCAGGTCGCTGGTACAGATGCTGCCCAGCGTCACCCGGACGATGGCGTCCCGGGGGTGGAGAAGGGTAGGCTTTGGCTTGTCCAGCAGCTGGAAGTTCCCTGGTGAGACGTAGGTGTAGGCCAGCATGCCATCTCCTCCTTTGTTTGGCCGGCGTTGGGCAAACAGACCGGCCCATCCTACCCCGTATTATACGATACCCGCGGCCTTCCCGCAATCCCCGAAACCGCCGCCGGCGGTATTGCGGGAGACAGGCAAACAGACAGGGACAGACAATCCGACGATTGCCTGTCCCTGTTTTCTTATAAAACGATGGCGTGAATGGCCTCCACCAGATCCACCACATCAGAGCGGGGAACCAGAGAAACGGGAACCTCATCAATGACAGCCAGGCAGGATTCTCCATCGTAGCGGTACAGCTGGATGTGAACCTGGGAATGGACCTGGTTGTCCAGATAGAGGGTGAGGTCCAGCTCCTCGGCCTGGGTGGGAGTCTTGCCGGTGAAGCGCTCCGCACTCAGAGCCTCCAGAGCGGACAGGAGATTGGTGAGGTCCAGCTCTTCCTCGTTATAGTAGAAGACCTGGTCCTCGCCGCTGCCCTGGGAGGTGATGGAGTAGCTCTCCCCGTCCAGAACAACGTCCATGCCCGTAAGGATGGAGCTGTCGGCGGGAAATACCTCGTGATGCCGCAGGTCGTCGTAGCCGGCGGCCATGAGGGTGGTGTAGCTGCTGCCGGAGATCTGGTAAATAATGCCCGACTGATCCACTCGGACATAGGCCACAATGTCCTCTTCCTCTTCTTCGGCGGCATCGGAGGAGCTATCCGTCTCTTCCTGCGGGGCTTGGCGCTCCTCCGGGTCCCGGCTGATGCTCAGCGTGAAGGTTTCAGCTTCCGCCTGGGCATCCTCTTCCGTCTCCGGAGTGTAGGTTACGGTGATAGTCAGCTCGGGATCGTCCAGCCCGTAGGTGGCCAGGTCCTCGTCGGTCGCCCGGTAGGTCTTGTAGTCGGTGAGGGTCAGATTGGTAATAGAACTGAGGTAATCGTCAACCAGGGAGGTGTCCAGGGGCAGAAGGTCGTCCCCCTCCTTCTTGAAATAGACGTCATCGGAGCAGTAGGTGTAGGGGCTGTCCTCGGTGTACTCCTGGTATACGATTTCATAAGATTCGTTCCCGGACAGTTGGATTTCTTCCACGGTGTCAAACTCCGGCGTCTCGTCGTGCTGGATCATATCGCTCAGGGAGATCTCAAAGTAGTCCATGGGGTCTGTGTTGACCAGATAGACGTTTCCGTCTCCCAGGGAGACATAGCGCTGGGAGTCCATGGTGCTGTAGTTGCCCAGGGTGATTTCGTAGCTTTGTTCGCCGGCGGCCAGCTGAATGGTGCAGGTGGGGTCGTCTAACCCGTACTGGGCGTAGTCGGTCACGTCCTTGATGATAAAGGCTGCTGTAAAGTCTTCAAACAGGCCCAGCAGTTCTTCCACCTTCTCCTGGTCAACGGGGAACTCGCTGTCCTCGTCGTAGAGCCAGCTGTCCTCCTTGTGGAAGGCCAGGGACTGGTCCTCATACGTCCAGGAGAGGGATTGGACCGCATCGGAGGACAGGGCGAGGACGGTTTCGCCGCTGTTGCGGATTTCCTCCTGCTTCTCCTGGTGGCGGACCACGAAAAAGGTGGCGACGCAGACCACCGCCAATATGGCCAGAAGGCAGTAAAGTCGTTTAGCTCGCTTCATATTGGGTTCTCCTTCTCTTCAGGATGACGAACACTCCAACGCCCGAATAGGCCAGGGGGAAGACGCCGATCATAAGGGTTTTCAGCAGGGAGGCGGTGGAGTCGGTGATGGACAGATAGTTATAGTTCAGCGACTTGCTCCGGATGGCCATCGCCTCCCGCTCTCCCATGAGGGAGGAGAGGGAGTTCATGGCCAGGTCCGAGTTGGAGCCGGAGGACAGGGCGTTGTACATGTCCTCCAGGAACATGGAGGAGGAGAACCAGACGATCTGGCCGTCGTTGGAGCAGTCAATGGCGACCGCCAGGGCGAAGGGGCCGTCAAGGTCGCCCTCTTCCTTTTCGTAGGTGGTGAGGTCGTAGTCGGCCACCTTGCTGAAGGACTCCTCCGAGGTGGTGAGGAGGGTGGTGACCGAGCCGGAGCTGTCATCGGAGACGACCAATCCCCGGGAGAGGGGCATGTTGGGGTAGTAGTTTTCCTCAATCAGGGGGTCGGTGATGGCGTGGCTGGACAGAGTGGGGAGGAGAATGTAGGGCTGGACGGTGTAGTGGCTGCGGTCGCCCTCCACCACGATGCCGTCGCTGGCCTCCACCCCGTAGTGAGAGAGCAGGCCGTACAGCTGCTCCAGATTGCTTTCCTGGGAGGGACCGGCCATGACCAGCAGCTTTCCGCCGTTCTCCACGTAATCCAGGAGCAGGTCCACTTCCTCCTGGGAAAAGTCGGTGGAGGGGCTGTAGATGAGCAGGGCATCGGCGTCCTCCGGGATCTCGTCCACGGTGAGGAGGGAGAGGGTGTTGATCTCCATGTTCTCCTTTTCGATCTGCTCCTGGAAGGTGGCCGGCAGCTCCTGCTCGCCGTGTCCCTCAATCACATACAGCTGGGGCAGCTCCTCGGTGACCACATAGTCGATGGCGGAGGTGATGGCCCCTTCGCCGTCAAAGGAGGTGCTGTAGGAGTACGAATATAGGTCGGGCTCCTGAATGTAGATGTCGTCGTAGCCGATGAAGCGGCTGCGGTCCCCGCACTCCACCACCAGGCTGTTGTTCTGGACCGCCTTGGAGGTGTATTGCTCGGCGAAGGTGGGGTAGACGTCCGGATTCTTTTTGACCACGGTGATGTGGTCGGACAGGCTGTCATACTTGTCCAGCAGGGTCTCAATGACCGCGTCCTCTTCCCCGGACTGGACGATCCAGTAGATGGTCACGTCCTCCGTCAATCCGTTGACCACTACTTTGGTGTTGCTGGTGATGGAGTAGAGCTTGGAGGCGCTGATGTCGTACTTGGTCATGGAGGCGGGCAGAGAGGTGACCAGGATATTGAGCACAATGAAAATGGCCAATACGATCGCGGTGGTGATCAGAGAGTAGGAGCCGCCCTGAAGGGCCTGGCGGCTGCTCCCGCGCTGCTTTGCGTCGGGGAGGAGGTTTTGTTTCTTCATCAGTTGTACCTCCGTTTTTCCAAAGACTGTACCGATAAAAACAGGAAGAACCCGATGACCGACAGGTAATAGACGATGGCGGTCAAATCGAACACACCGTTGACAAATGTGTTGAAGCGCTCAAAGAGGGAGAGCTGCTTCATGATCGCGGGCAGGAGCCCCTCCAGGGAAGAGGAGGAAAAGAAGGTGACGGCGCACAGCAGAGCCAGCAGCACCAGGGCGGCGGAGTAGGCCACCGTCTCGTTCCCGGTCACGTAGCGGATGATGGCCCCCAGGGCCAGAATCAAAACGGCAAGGGCGGCCACGCTGCCAAAGGCATTGGAGGAGACATACTCGGAGAGGCTGACGCTGTAGTAGTTGAAGAGGATGACGGCGATGCCGATCCCGCCGGCCAGCCCCTGGTTGTCGGTGAGGCAGGAGATGAACACGCCCAGGGCCACCAGGGCGGCGCCCATCACAAAGATGGCCAGGAGGGAGCCGTAGGAGGTGGGGAGATAGACGTCGCCGAATTGGGCAAAGATCAGGGGGTAGACGGAGATGATGGCCAGAGGGATCAAATAGACCACCAAGAGGGAGAGGTATTTTCCCAAGATGATCTGGGTGGTGGTGATGGGCAGGGAGTAGAGCAGCTGATCGGTTTTCTGCTTTCGCTCCTCCGCGATGACCCGCATGGTCAAAATGGGGACGATCACCACAAAGATGATATCGCCGAACTGGAGTACATACTCAAAATTGCTCACGGCGGCTTCCATATTAAACAGCATGGCGCCGAATCCCACAACGGCCAGCAAAAACGCGCCGAACACATAGACGGTGAAGGAATGGAAATAGCTTCTCAGCTCATGCTTTAAAATAGCGGTCATGGTTGTGACGCCTCGCTTTCCTCGTTGGGATCCTCCGCTTCCCGGTGGGAGGTGGCCGGGTCCGCCTCCGTCAGCTCCAGGAAGATATCCTCCAGACTGGCTTTCTTCACCGTCAGCTCCAGCAGGGCCTGCTGGCGGCGGGCGAAGGTAAAAAAGAGCTCCTTTGAAACGGCGTAGACATCCGTCCGGCCGGTTTTGATTTGCGCCCGGGTCAGGCCCCCGTCAGCCTGTTCCAGAGTCAGGTGGGAGATCTGGTCCATACCGGAGAGGATTTCCCTGACCAGGCCGGAGGGGGCGTCGGTGGTAAAGGAGATCTCATTGCCCGAGAGCAGGCTGCGTTCCATCTGGTCCGGCTGGCCAAAGGCCACCAACTTCCCGTGGGCAATGATGATGATCTTCTCGCAGATGGCCTGCACCTCCGAGAGGATGTGAGAGCTGAAAATGACGGTGTGGCTCCGGCCCAGCTCCTTGATCAGGTCCCGGATCTCAATGATCTGGATGGGGTCCAGACCCACCGTGGGCTCGTCCAGGATAATCACCTCCGGGTTGCCCAGCAGGGCCTGGGCGATGCCCACCCGCTGCTTGTAGCCCTTGGAGAGGGCGGAGATCCTCCGGTTTTGCACCGGCTGGATTTTGACCTGCTCCATCACCTCCCGGATCTGCTGCTCCAGCTGCTCCCCATGCAGACCCTTGGCCTCGCCCACGAACCGCAGGTATTCCCTGGGGTCTCGCTCATGTAGAGGGGGGCTGTTCCGGGAGATAGCCAATGAGCCGTTTGGCCTGGCAGGCGTCCTCAAAAATATCAAAGTCGCCCACCTGTACCCGGCCCGATGTGGCGGACAGGCAGCCGGTGATGATGTTCATGGTCGTGGTTTTCCCGGCCCCGTTGGGTCCGAGAAAGCCGTATACATGGCCCTTTTCAATCTCAAAGGACAAATCATCCACCGCCAGAAAATCACCATAATATTTGGTCAAGTGCTCAACCTTTATCATGGAGGAACCTCCTTTGCGTTGTGTTCTTCGAAGTGGGACGGGCGTCCCATCTGCACTCAGCTTAGTATACTGTCCCATCCTAAATTGGCGCTAAAGAAACGGACCTGTTCACAAAAATATAAAAAAGGCGGCCTGCCGTTGGCAGACCGCCTGGAAATGGAGGGAACAGACAGGGCATTTACTTCAAATCGACCCGAAAGCCGATGACGCCCGGTCGTTTGTAGGCTGTGATGGAGCCGCGGTGGCTTTTGGCGATGGATTGGGCCAGGGAGAGCCCGATGCCGAAGCTGCCGGAGAAGGTGCGGGCCTGGTCGGCGCGGTAAAAGCGGTCAAACAGCTTGTCCAGGGACAGCTGATCCACGGCGGCGTAGGTGTTTTCCACGGTGAGGACGGGGTGCCTGCGCTGAGAGAGACGGACCTGGATGGAGCCGTTGGGGTCGCAGTATTTTACGGCGTTGTCCAGCAGGATGGCAATGAGCCTGCGGATCATGGACTCGTCGCCGCGGTAGGTCAGCTCCGGCTGGATTTGCTGGGAGATGGAATATCCGCGCTCCTCCGCCAGGGCCTGAAATTCGGAGACGGTGTCCTCCGCCGCGCCGCTCAGGGAGAAGTCCGAGTTTTCCAGGTGGACGTTGCTCTCATCCATCCGGGACAGCGTGACCATCTGGTTAATGAGCAGTCCCATCCGCTCCCCCTCTCCCCGGATGTCGTCCAGCCATTCGCTTTTGCCGAACTCCGATTCCAGAATGTCCAGATTGGAGAGGATGAGGGTCAGGGGGGTCTTCAGTTCGTGGTTGGCGTTGGTGATGAACTGCTTTTGCTTTTCATAGCTCTCCGCCACCGGCCGCACGACCGGCTTGGAGATGAGAACGATCAGCAGCAGAATCAGGACCGCGCTGCCAAGCAGGACCAGAAATACGGTGAATAACAGACGGTTTGTGGTGTTTTGATACATTGCGCCGCTGACGAATACCACAATAGAGCCGTTCTGGGTATCCACCGCCTTGTAGCGGTAATCGGAGATCCAGCCCCGGTCGGAGTCCCGGGCGGCCACCTTGCGGGCGTACCGCTCAATGTCGGATTGGGAGATGGTGGCCACGGAGTCCATGTTGATATGGACGATCTCCTGCTCCCGGTCCAGCCATACGGTAAAAAACCGGGTGGTGAAGGGGGTCTCCTCGGTAATCACGTCCAGATAGGGGAAGCGGGAGGGGGGCTGGCGCTGGGAAGAATCAATAGGGGGGGAAAGGCACCGTCGTTGGAGGATATGGTGTCGGTGAGCATATCCAGGGAGCGGTTGATCTGCGCCTTGGTAAAGGTGAACAGGAGCAGGAAAATGCCCGTAAATACCACAAAGATGGAGAGGATACTGGTGAGAATAAATTTCGTTCGCAGGGTGCGGATCATGACTTGACCTCCAGCACATAACCGGCATTTCGAATGAAGCGGATCTCCAGGGGGGCGTGAATGGCGGCAATTTTTTTCGCAGGTTGGAGATGTGGACCCACACCACGCTGGTATCCACATTGGTGTCCCAGCCCCAGAGGTGGGTGATGAGGTGTTCGGTGGAGATGATGGTCCCGGGGGCCTGCATCAGCATCTCCAGGATTTGAAATTCCTTTCCGCTCAGCGCCTGGATCTGGTCCTGGCAGCACAGCTGGTAGGTGGAGCGGTTCAGCGTGACGCAGCCCAGGGAGAGCAGGTCGGGGAGATAGGTGTCCTTTCTGCGCAGCATGGCGCGGATGCGGGCCAAAAGCTCCGCGGTGGAAAAGGGCTTTGGGAGGTAGTCGTCAGCCCCCGCGTCCAGCCCCTCCACCCGCTGGGCCACCTCGGTGCGGGCGGTGAGAAACAACGTGGGGGTGGTGATACCGTTTTTGCGGAGGGTCTGCAGCACGGTCAGGCCGTCCAAGCCGGGCATCATGATATCCAAAATCAGTCCGTCATATTCTCCGGTTTGGCCGTGGCTCAGGGCATCCGTACCGTTGGACACCCCGTCCACGCTGAACTTGTTGCTTTCCAGAATGTGGACCAGGGATTTCAGCAGCTTGGGGTCATCTTCGGCAACCAACAGTTTCATTCCGTTCACCTCCGTGGGGATAACGCCAATATAGCACATGGAGCTAAAGACAGCCTAAAGGGGGCCGGGAATAGGCGTGAAACGGGCAGGGCACAAAGGCCCTTTGCCACATTCATCTTAACAGAACCATCCCTCCTGTCAAGGGCTTGGCTTTCTGGATGGGGCATATCCTTCTTAAGAAAAAGATAAGAAATCAACCTGCAACCATCCGCAGCGTTCCCCAGTCCTAATAGATGAAAGGAGGCCGTCCGCCAAAAACACAGGCTCTGACAGGGCCGAGAACGGGACGAAATTATTTGTTTGCCAACCCAGACAAAAATCCTCTCTGCTGAGTACAGGGGAGGATTCCGGACATAAAAGGAGTGAATTTTGATGAAGAAAAAGGCGATTATGCTGGGAATCGGAATTTTGACCATGGGAATTTTGCTCTGTTCCTGTCATGCCGGCATGGGACGTGGGACCAAACCTGCCGCGGGGAGCGGACAGACGCCTCCAGCGTCCTCCTCGGCAAAGGAGCAGGAGGAGCCCGCCGTGCAGAAGGAAGAGGTGAAGGAGCAGGAGGAAGAGAAGCAGGAGATTCAGGGCATCATCAATAAGATGGGCACTTACCTGATCCTGCTGGTGGGCGACGGAGAGTATCAGGTGATGGATTTTGGCCAGGGGGTCA
>NZ_NFMA01000035.1 GCF_002161175.1 Flavonifractor sp. An100
TCCCACCTCTCCCGCCCCGGAGAAGGATGCCCTGGACGAACTGCTGGCCTTTGGGGAACAGTTTGACAACATTGTAATTCAATAAATTTCATATAAAGGAGTTTTCACGATGGCAAAAGGTTTTGGCGGCCGGGGAATGCCCGGCATGGGCGGCATGAATATGAACATGCTCAAGCAGGCCCAGAAGATGCAGCAGGACATGATGAAGATGCAGCAGGAGCTGCAGGAAAAGGAATACAGTGCCGCAGCTGGCGGCGGAGTGGTGTCCGCCACCGTCAACGGCAAGCATGAACTGAAATCCCTGACCATCGACCCCGAGGCGGTGGACCCGGAGGACGTGGAGATGCTCCAGGACATGATCGTGGCCGCTGTCAACGAGGCCATGCGCGCTGCCGACACCGACGCCTCGGAAACTATGCAGAAGCTCACCGGCGGCCTGGGACTGCCCTTCTAAACAAGTGACCATTCTGGTTGGTCCGCTGCAATCTGCTGCGGACCAGCTTTCTTTTTCCTTGCCTTTTAACTAAAAAAGCGCTATAATAAGAGCGAAATATTAATGAGAATGGTTCCCATTATTCGGCGTAGCGGCGCCGTCTGGGCCCGGAGAAGAGAAAGAAGTGAGTTCATGCCCGGTCATTTCCATCAACACCAACCTAAGGAGCAACCCGATCAACGGACAAAAATGCTGGAGACTCCCATCCCCCCTCTGGTGACCTCTCTGGCCATCCCCACCATTATCTGCATGCTGGTCACTTCGGTGTACAACATGGCGGACACCTATTTTGTATCCCAAATTAACACCAGTGCCTCCGGTGCGGTAGGCATTGTCTTCTCCATCATGACCATCATCCAGGCGGTGGGCTATATGGTGGGCATGGGTACCGGTTCCATCGCCTCCCGCCTACTGGGGCAGGGTAACCAGGAGCTGGCAGATACTTATGCCTCCAGCGCCGTTCTGGCCGCACTTGTCCTGGGGCTGTCCCTGGCCACTGTGGGTCTGGTCAATATTAAATCCATTATCTGGATGCTGGGCAGCACAGACACCATCTATCCCTATGCTCTGGCCTACGCTCAGTATATCCTCCTGGGCGCCCCCATTATGATCCTGGCCTTTACCCTCAACAACCTGCTGCGCTGGCAGGGAAAAGCCCGGCTGGCTGTATTTGGTCTTGGTACCGGAGGCATTCTGAATATATTTCTGGACCCTCTTTTCATCTTTGGTCTGGACCTGGGCATTGCGGGGGCAGCCATCGCCACCTTGCTCAGCCAGTGCATCAGCCTTGCCATCCTGTCCAGCTTCTTCCTGCTCAAAAAGAGCGCTCTGCGGGTCAGTCCCCGCTGCATCTCCCGCTCTCCCCGGGTCTACCTGGCCATTTTAAAACAGGGCATGCCCTCCTTTCTGCGGCAGAGCACTCTGAGCCTGTCCACCATGGCCCTGAACTTCAACGCCCGGATCTACGGCGATGCCGCTGTGGCCGCTATGGCTATTGTCACCAAGGTATTTAATGTGGTCCAGTCGGTGATCATCGGCTTCGGCCAGGGATTCCAGCCCGTGCTGGGCTTCAACTTTGGGGCAGGCCGTCTGGACCGGGTAAAAAGCGCCATTCTCTATTCTTTGAAGGTGTGCACCATTCTTCTTACCGTAACGGCAATTCTAGGCTTCTTCTTCGCTCCTCAAATTGTCACCGCCTTCCGGGACGACCCCGACGTTATTTCCATTGGCACCCGGGTCTTCCGCTACCAGTGCTATGCTCTGCCCCTGTTGGCGGTGCTCACCTTTGCCAACATGCTCTTCCAGTCCCTGGGTAAGTCCTTCCGGGCCACCGTCCTGGCCCTGTGCCGCCAGGGCGTATTTGTCCCCCTGGTATTCCTGCTCACTTCCCAATTCGGCCTGACCGGATTGGAGCTGACCCAAATGGTGGCAGACCTGATCGCCTTCCTCATTTCTGCCATCATTATGCTCCACTACTTTATCAAGGAGTTTGGGCGGGATGCCGCTTCCATTGCTTAACCTCTCCCCCCTCAAAAAGGCAAACGCTGCTGTCTGAGTGACAGCAGCGTTTGTCTTTTATTGCAAAACCAAATCTTCCCTAGGCAGCTTGTCCCAGGTAAACAGCGGCACTAGCTCCTCCGGCGTAATTGCCTCCGGTCGGTCTAATAGTCCCGCACCATAAGCCAGCCGTCCCACCAGCTGGGGGGCGCTATAGTGCTGTTGCAGCTGGCCCAGCTCCAGGTCCCGGTCCCGCTTGGCCAGCCGCCGGCCATCCGGAGCCAGCAGCAGCGGTACGTGGCCATACTGGGGATGGGGCAGGCCCAGCCGCTCCTGAAGCCACAGCTGCCGTGGGGTGGAGGAGAGCAAATCGCTCCCCCGCACCACCTGGTTGACCCCCATAAAGGCGTCGTCCACCACCACCGCCAGCTGATAGGCGTACACCCCATCGGACCGCCGGAGAATAAAGTCCCCGCAGTCCCGTGAAAGATTCTCCCGGTACTCCCCCTGGAGCAGGTCCTGGAAGACTACCTCCCGGTCCGGCACCTCCGCCCGCCAGGCGGGAGTGCGTGTCCAGGCCAGCTTCTGACGCTCCTGGGGGGATAAACGGCGGCAGCGGCCGTCGTAGACCGACAGTCCGTCGGAACGGTGGGGGGCGGAGGCAGCCAGCCGCTGGGCCCGGGTGCAGTAACAGGGGTAAATGAGTCCCTGTTCCTCCAGCTCCTGGAAAGCCTGGGTATAGGCCTGGGTCCGGCGGCTCTGATAGACCACCTCACCCTCCCAGGTAAGTCCCAGCCACTCCAAGTCCCGCATCACCTGGTCACAGTATTCCACCCGGCAGCGGTCGGGGTCCAGGTCCTCCAGACGCAGCACCACTCCGCCCCCTTGGCTGCGGGCGGCCAGCCAGGCCAGCAGACAGGACCAGAGATTGCCCAGGTGCATCCGCCCGCTGGGGCTTGGGGCAAAGCGGCCCACTACCCTTCCCTTTTCACTCACCGGGACCGCTCCTCCTCCCGGTCGCCGTACTCCGCCAGGGCCTGGCGGAGAAACTCGGCATCCTGGTCGTCCAGGGCGTGGAGTCCGGCGGTCTCCTCCATGTGGTGGGTGAACTCATGGGCCACGGTGGCGAAGATCTCCTCCTTCCACACCTTCTCGTCCTCCTCCCGGAACAGCCGGACAAAGGAGCCGTAGTAGAGTAGGATGTACCGCCCCAGCATGTCGTGGCAATATTCCCCCATAATGTACATCTCCCCCGGCGGAAAGGCCGGGTCGGGCAGCTCCGCCTCCTCCAGCTGAATGCCCCCGTCCAGCTCCTCATAGAATGCTTCGGGAAACTGCTGGGCGATCTCATCCAGCCAGTCCCCCATCTGCTCATAGGTGGGTACCATTCCCTTCTCCTCCTCTCAGGGCGTCAGGTCCGCCTGGCGGCGCAGCAGGGACAGGGGCGGCGCCGGCCGGGGCAGCTTGGTGGTAAACACCATCTGGGGCTTGCGCACCTCAGATACTGGGTTTCCCTCCTCATCCCACAGCTCTCCCACCTGGAAGGACTGGGGCCGGACGTCCGGTCCCACTAGCTCCAGGGTATCCCCCTGGGCAAATTTGTTTCGCAGGGACAGCCGGGCGTTGCCCTCGTCGTCGCAGGACTCCACCACAGCCACGATCTGCCAGTCCCGGACGTAGCGGGAGTCCTGGGTAAACTGCCCCGGCTGGCCGAAGAAGAAGCCAGTGGAGTAGTGGCGGTGGCTGATGTGCTCCACCTCATCCCGCCACACCGCTTCCAGGGGCTTCCCTGCCGCCGCCGCGTCAATGGCATGGCGGTAGGCCCCGGTGACGATGGCGGCGTAATAGGCCGACTTGGCTCGTCCCTCCAGCTTCAGGGAATCCAGTCCCGCCTCCATCAGCTCCGGAATGTGGTCGATCATGCACATATCCTTGGAGTTCATGATGTAGGTGCCCTGGCCGTCCTCATAGATGGGGAAATACTCTCCAGGCCGCTTCTCCTCCATGAGGGCGTACTGATACCGGCAGGGCTGGGCGCAGGCGCCCCGGTTGGAGTCCCGGCCGGTCATGTAGTTGGACAGCAGGCACCGGCCGGAATAACTCACACACATGGCTCCGTGGGCGAAGGCCTCCAGCTCCAGCTCCCGGGGGGCCTTGGCGCGGATCTCCCGGATCTCCTCCAAATTCAGCTCCCGGGCCAAAATCACCCGCTTGGCGCCCAGGTCGTACCAGGCCTGGGCGGAGACATAGTTGACCACGCTGGCCTGGGTGGAGATGTGGCACTCCACCTTGGGGGCGTACTTCTTGGCCAGGGAGAGCACCCCCACGTCGGCCAAAATAACGGCGTCCACCCCCAGCTCATTGAGGTACTCCAGCCACTCCGGCAGCCGGGCCACCTCGTCGTTGCGGGGCATGGTGTTGCAGGTGACATGGATGCGCACCCCTTTGCCGTGGCACAGCTCCACTGCCTGCTTCAGCTCCTCCGGGGTAAAATTTCCCGCAAAGGACCGCATCCCAAAGGTGGTTCCGGCCAGGTAGACGGCATCTGCCCCATAGGCCAGGGCCATATGCAGGCGCTCCATATCTCCGGCTGGGGCCAACAGTTCCGGTTTTTTGAGGATCATGGATGTTCTCTCCTTTGAAGAAAGGGCAAGGGCGGCTCGGCCCTTGCCCCTTTGATTTGGGTTTATTGATACAGCTGCTGAGAGGCGGTAAAGTTCCTCAGTTCATCATAGGTCTTGAAGAAGTGGTGCTTGTTGTCGTCTCCCAGGGCATAGTAGAAGTAGCCGGTCTTTTCGGGATTCAGAGCCGCCTTGATGGACTCCAGGCCGGGGTTGGCGATGGGGGCGGGGGGCAGGCCCTTGTACATATAGGTGTTGTAGGGGGAGTCGATCTGCTTGTCCGCCTCGGTGGGCACCTTGCCGCCGTTGATATAGGCCAGGGTGGCGTCGATCTGCAGGTAGCCCATGGTGCCGGCGTTGGGGTTGTTGAGCCGGTTATAGATGACCGAAGCGATGGTCTTCCGGTCGCTGCCGTCGGTCTCCCGCTCGATGAGGGAGGCGATGGTGAGGATCTCCCGGATGGTATAGCCGCTGTCGGCCACCTGCTGGCGCATGTCCTCGGTGTATTTGGCGTCGAAGTTGACCAGCATCTTGTTGATGGCATACAGGGCGCTGTGGGGGGTATTGAATTCATAGGTATCGGGATAGAGGAAGCCCTCCAGCCGGTTGGCGTCTCCCAGAGGAATGTCCTGGAGGAAGGAGAAGGCGTAGTCGTGCTCCGCGGCCACCTTGGTCAGCTCCTCCACGGTGGAGACTCCCTTGTCCTCCAACAGCTGGAAGATCTGCTGAATGGTATAGCCCTCGGGGATGGTGACGGTGACCACTGCCTTGGTGGAGGAGTTCATGCTCATGCCAGAGATCAGAGCCCGGTAGTCCATATCGGTGTTCAGGGTATAGGTACCCGGGGAGATCTTATCCTTGCCGCCGGTAATGGTGGCAAAGAGATGGAAGAGGAGCTTGTATTCGATCAGGCCCTCCTTTTTCAGCATACTGGCCACATCGCCGAAGCTGTCCTCCTTAGTGATGGTCACGGTAACTTCCTTTTCCGCCTTGTTCAGGGCCAGCACGTCGTTGGCGGCAATCCAGCCGATACAGGCCAGGAGGATGGACACACCGATCACCGCCACGATATACAGCGCCACAAAGCCCGCGGTGCTCCCTCTGGAGCGGCGGCGGGAGCGGCGGACGGGCGCCTCCTCCCGGCCCTGGCTGGACCGAGTCCGCGTGCTTCTGGTTCTTCGTTCTTCTGCCATAGGGTCAGCTCCTAACAAAATTTCCCCGCTCTTCTGTCACCTGGGACAGGGGGGCTCCATAGAATAGTACAGAATCCCGGGACACCGGTCCCGGAAGCAAGTGAGGTGAAACGAACATGTGTTGCGGGAATAACGGTTTTGGCGGCAACAGCTGCCTGTGGATCATTCTGCTGATCATCATCCTGTGCTGCTGCTGCGGCGGTAACAACAACGGCCGCAGCGGCTGCGGCTGCGACAACAACAACTGTGGCTGTGACAACAACTGCGGCTGCTGCTGACATCTCAGCGGGTACTCAGGAAAGCGGGGCGTCACGCCCCGCTTTTCCCCTCTGGAACCATGGACAAGCAGCCCTGTTCGGTGACCACCCAGTCCACACGCTGGTCATGGGGCTCCGTGGGCAGGCGGTCCTGCAAAACCCGCTCCCGGCACAGACCGATCCGCTCTCCGGAGTAGCTCTCCAGCCAGCGGTCGTAGTAGCCCCCGCCAAAGCCCAAACGGAAGCCCTGGCGGTCATAGCACAGGGCCGGAACTAGAACTAGGGCCAGCTCCTGGGGGGGCAGCAGCGGGCAGTCCTCCCCCGGCTCCAAAATGCCGAAGGCGGCGGGCACCAGGGGGATGTCCTGCCGGTACAGCCGCACCTCCATCCCCCGTCCGGGAGTCATGCGGGGCAGGCCCACCCGCTTTCCCTGCCGGCACAGCTCTTCCGCCAGCCGCCCGGTCTCGGGCTCCCGGCCGGGGATGCCCCAAAAGAGGAAGATGGTAGCTGCCCCCTCCACCTGGGGCAGAGACAAAAAGTTGGCAAAGAGGGCCTCATCGCTCTCCCGGCGCTCCCGGTCTGTCATCGCCTCCAGACTCTGCCTCAGGCGGCGGCGCAGCGCCCCCTTCTCCTCAGCGGTAGCAGACGGCATTGCGGATCTCCTCCGCCTTCCCGGCTCCCGCCAACACCTCCACCAGCTTCAGCCCAAAGTCAAAGCTGGCTCCGGCGGCCCTGCCGGTAATGAACTTGCCGTCCACCACCACCGCCTGCTCCGGACAGGGAATGGCATTGGTGAGGCCATTCTCCATACCGGGGTAACACACCGCCTGTTTCCCCTTCAGATGACCCAGACGGCCCAGCAGGGTGGGAGCGGCGCAGATGGCCGCCAGCCAGATGTCCCGGTCCAGGGCCTCCTGAATCAGGGCGGCCACGGCCGGATGCTCGCTGAGGTTGCGCACACCCTTCAGGCCGCCGGGAAGTACCACCATGTCCGCCTGGGTCAGGTCCACCTTTCCCAGAGGCAGATCGGCCTTCACTTCAATCTGGTGGCTGCCTGGGACCAGCTCCTCCTCCACCCCCACCAGGGCTACGGGGACGCCCGCCCGGCGCAGCAGATCGGCGGGAACCAGGGCCTCCGCCTCCTCAAATCCGGGTGCTAACAGAATATAGACCATGGAAATCCTCCTTTCACCGTGGGTCCCTCACAGCAGAGGGGCCGCCAAAGACCAAATTTCCTCGTGGATCTCTTCGATGTCGCGCAGCCGCTCCCCCTCCATGCAGGGGATCACCTTCCACCCCAAGGCCTGGGCCGCCTGGAGGGCACATTCCCGGCAGGAGGCCAGGTAGCCGGTGTCCAGCTCATGGATGTCAGCGTGGGTGTGGGTCTGCTCCTCCCGGGCCCGGAGCAGCTCCACCGCCTTGGCCGTGGGCATGTCCAGGTAGAGCACCAGGGAGGGCCGGGGCAGGCCCAGCTTGTTGTGTTCAAAATCGTCCAGCCAGGCAAAGAAGGCTGGGCGCTCCTCCGCAGGACACTTCACCGCCTGGTGCACCGCGTTGGAGGTGGTATACCGGTCGGTGACCACCAGTCCGCCCTGGGCGTAGTAGTTCCCCCACACCTTTTTCAGGGAGGCGTAGCGGTCCACGGCGTAAAAGGCGGAGGCGGCATAGGCGTTGACGTCCTGGGGGTGGCTTCCAAACTCCCCGCCCAAATACATACGGATGAGGGCGGAGGAGGGCTCTTGGTACTGGGGAAACACTAGGTTGCGGTACTCCCGGCCCATGGTATCCAGCCGCCGGCAGAAGCGCCCGAACTGGGTGGACTTGCCCGACCCGTCGGTGCCCTCAAAGGCGATGAGAGTCCCGCTCACTGGTCCTCACCCGCCTTTTTCTTTCCCTTGGCCCGCTCTCCCGCCGCCTTTACCAGCACCAGGGGCAGGCGGGCCATCCGGCTGGCGCGGCTGGGCTCCTGCTTGAGGCGGTAAGCCCATTCCAGCCCCAGCTTCCGCCAGGCCTCCGGAGCCCGCTCCACGTTGCCCGCAAACACATCCAGGCAGCCCCCCAGGCCGATGGCCAGCCGGGCGCCGGTGTGCTTGCCCCACCGGGCCATCCACTTCTCCTGCTTGGGTGCTCCCAGGCAGACAAAGAGCAGATCAGGCCGGGCGGCGGCCACCTCCAGCAGCACCGCCTGTTCGTCCTTAAAGTAGCCGTCGTGGGTGCCGCACAGCACGATCTGGGGGTAGCGCTCCAAAATGCGCCGTCCGGCCTCCTCAGCCACTCCGGGCTTGGCGCCCAACAGATACAGCCGTCCTCCCTTTTCGTTGAGGCACTCCAGCATGTCCTGGGCAAACTCGATCCCAGGCACCCGTCCCTTTAAGGGTGTACCCAAAATTTTAGCGGAATAGACCACCCCGATGCCGTCGGGCAGCACCAGGTCGGCCTCATTCAAAATATTCCGAAACTCCCGGTCTCCCTCTGCGGCCAGAAGAAATTCCGGGTTTGGGGTGACCACGTAGTGGAATTGGTTTTCCTCCAGCAGCTCCGCTCCCCGCTGGGCAGCCTCCTGCCGGGTCAAATTGTCGAATTGGACCCCCAAGATCTCTGTTTTCACGTCCGTCCCTCCATGGGTATCAGTGTCCGGACCCAGGTCCGGCAGATTTGGTTTCACTCCATATTTGTCGTATTATTCTACCATGGTACCGTAAAAAAGTCTATGAAAATTCCATGAAGGTTTTGGAAAGCGGCCGGGTTTTCCTTGCCTTTTTTCCTCTTATGGGGTACACTGTCCCAAAACCGGCACAAAGGAGTGAGGGCCATGTCCCCGGAGCTTTGGCAGATATTAGGGCTATATTTACTGGCAGTCAATGTGGCCACCCTTTGGGTCATGGGGGTAGACAAGGCCCGCTCCCGGAAGGGACGCTGGCGCATCTCGGAAAAGGCCCTGTTTCTCCCCGCTGTTCTGGGTGGAGGGCTGGGGGGCGTACTGGGCATGCACCTGTTCCACCACAAAACCCGCCACTGGTACTTCCGCTGGGGCTTCCCCCTGCTCCTGGTCCTCCAGGTGGCGGGACTGGTGTGGCTGGCCCTTCGGTTTGGGCCCTGGCCCCTGTTTTAAAGAAAAACGAAGCCCCGGCGAGGAGCAAACTTCCTCACCGGGGCATTTCTTTGTGTTTAATAGCGGTGGACCCAGCCCGACAGCAGCCACACCGGCGTCAGCCAGGTGACCATGTAAACCATCAGGTTCAGGGGAGACAGAGAGCCGTAGGCCTGCACCGACACCAGATAGGCGGACAACAGCAGCCCCAAGGTGGAGCCCACGCAGCACAGCACCGCCCCCAGCCGGGTGCACCAGCGCAGGCGCTTGGCAGCAGTGACCGCCTCGGCAAAGGGATACAGTCCCTCCCGGCACAGCAGAGCGGTGAGCACCGAATTGTGCTCCTGCTCCGGGTCGGACAGCTCCCTGCGGCGCTCCACGGGGGGGAAGTCCATCTTGTCAGCAGCCAGCTTGAACCGCTGGTGGAGCATGGCGGGAATGAGGTTGAAGTCCCGGGTGGCCAGCACCGGTCCCACCTTCTCCCGCATCAGCTCCTCCAGGGAGGGGAATGCGGTATCAGGCAGGGAGTAGCTCAGGGCAAAGATGCCCGCCAACTCCCCGTTAATGGCGCAGAACACCGCGTTTTTCACGTTCAGTCCCGTGGGCAAGGAAATTTCCATCAGGTTCATAAAAGCGGCCGAGCCCACCAGCACCTGATCCCCCCGGATGTTAGCCGACAGCCCCCCGCCCTCATAGCAGCAAAGCCGCTCGGCGCTGCGCATCAGGCCGCCCAGGGCCCGGAGCTGGTCGTGGAACAGCTTGCCCAGGCCGCTGCCCGAATCCCGGATGAGGGTAGCCGTATAGGCCACCACCCGCTCCATGGGGAAGTCTCCCAGCACTTTAAAGCCGTTGAGCTCCACATAGCCTGGTGGGAAGAGGTCGGTGTCGGTAATGAGCACCCGGTCTCCCCGCTTGGAATCGGCCAGACCCGGCCAGCCCGCCAGCGCTCCGCCGCTCTGGATGAGGCGGCGGGCCACTTTATGGAAGGAGCGCCCGTAGGCCAGCGCCCCGCCGAAGGCGGCGGTGGCGGTAAACAGAGCGGACAGGCCCCATAAAATTTCCTCCGGATGCCCCTTCCCTGCCGTGGCTAACAGGGAAAAGAGCAAATCGGCGATGAGGAGCAGGGGGCAGTAGCGGCAGAAGATCTTCTGGGCGCCGTCATCCATCTGAATCTGGCTGCCGAAGCCCTCGGCGGTGCCCGCCCATTTGGCGTAGGTGTCCCGGCCATTCCACTTGCCCTCGTCCAGGGTCACCCGGTAGGGCTCCGAGGAGGCGGCCGCTGTGCGGCAGGACAGCCGCAGGGCGCAGCGCTTGTGGTAGGTGCCGTGGAGCAGCAGCCACAGTCCGGTGAGGGCCACCAGGGAATAGGGCAGCCGCCCCGCCTGGTCCTCTGTCAGCGCCAGTACGATCCCGTCCGCCAGGGTGAAGATACAGGACAAGGCACACAGGGTGTCCATACCCACCCGGCCCCGGAAGGCCCGTCCCAGGCCGGCCAGAAGCACATCCAGGCCCAGGAGCATTCCAGCCCCCAGCAGCCCGGCGGCAATGGCGCTTTGGATGGCCGGTGTGTCCACAGGGGGCAGCCACACCAGACCCACCGCGGGCACGGCCACCTGCACCAGGGCGATGATGGCCAGAAAGAATACCAGCACACCCCGCAGGCGCATTCCCTTCAGGCCCCGTCCATAGGTCTTGGCCAGCTCCTGGGGGGACAGGTCGGGGGGGGGCGGATCGGGCCGCTTGGGACGGCGCAGACGGCCCAAATCCCACTTGGGCGGGACCTCCTCCCGGTCTGTGCCGGGGATGAGCCGCTCCAGGCGGCGCACCTCCTCCGGATCGGTGCGCTCGTCCTCCTCAAACATCCGGTCGGCGTAATCGTCCGCCTTCCGGCTCACGTCCTTTAAAAAGGCGGAGAGTACGCTCTCCTCCTCGGGAAACTCAATGACCCGGTCTTCTTCGTCCTCCTCCGGACCATCCCCCCTGTCCTCCAGGTCTCCGTTCTCGTCCAAAGCGTCTTCTTCCTGGACTTCCTCTTCCTCCGGCTCCTGGGTTAAGACTTCCTCCGGCTCTTCGTCTTCCTCCGGTGGGCGGTGCTTCCCTCCCGGAAAACTCACCACCTTGCCTCTGCGTTCCTTGCGGCGGGGAGGACGGGGCCAGGGCAGGTCCGGTTCCTCCGGCAGTTCCCGGTCCGGTTCTGTCTCTTTCTGTTCCAGTACCGCAGTCGTGCCGCCTGTGGTCCCAGCCTGCTCTGAAATTGGCTGCGTGTCTGTCACGCCGGACCCCTTCACCGGAACAGCACCCCGGCCGCTCTCACGACCGGAGCCGTACTCCGCCAGAATGTCGTCCAGAGAAAAGCCTTCCCCGGAGGCGCCCTGAATGAGCGACTTGACCTGACTGAGGTCATCGTTGTTCAATTGTTTCGATTTGCGGTCGCTCATATGCGGTTTCCTCAGTGTGGTTTTGGTTGCTTACAAAATGGGTCCAGGCTCGCTGCTGGCTACGCCTGCGCGCTTCTGTATTTGTCACGCTCCGGATTGGACGCGCAGCCGGGTCGCTTTCGCTGCGACTCAAAGGCCAAACAGCGGAGCCTGCGGCTCCCTTGGTTTGTCCTTCTCGCTCCGCTCCAAGCTCCCCTGCGCGTCTATCCTACACGCTTCTACGCTGCCGCACGGCCTCATAGAGCAACACGGCGGCGGCGGCCGAGGCATTCAGGGAGTTGATCTTGCCAAACATGGGGATGGACACGGTAAAGTCGCAGGTCTCAGCCACCAAGCGGCTCATGCCCTCCCCCTCGCTGCCAATGACAATGGCGGTAGGGCCCTTCAAATCCGCCTCATATAGGGAGGTGGTTCCCTCCGCGGCGGTGCCGAAGACCCAGATTCCCTCCTCCTTCAGCTCCTTGAGCAGAGCGGTGAGATTGGGCACCCGGGCCACGGGCACGTGGGCCACCGCTCCGGCGGAGGTCTTGGCCACCACGGCGGTCAGTCCGGCGGAGCGGCGCTTGGGGATAATGACCCCGTGGGCTCCGGCGGCGTCGGCGGTGCGGATCACCGCCCCCAGGTTGTGGGGATCGGACAGCTCGTCGCACACCACGATCAGGGGGGGCTCCCCCTTCTCCCGGGCGGCGGCCAGGATATCGTCCACCGAGGCGTACTCCCGCACCGCGCACTGGGCGATGACGCCCTGATGGGAGTGAGTGCGGCTCATGCCGTCCAGCTTGCGCCGGTCGGCGTCCACCACCACAATGCCCTGCTCCCGGGCGGTGGAGGCGATGTGGCCCAGGGTGGCGTCCGTGTCCCCCTTGAGCAGAAAAATTTTATCAATGGTGACCCCGGCCCGCAGTGCCTCGATCACGGCGTTGCGGCCCTCGATGATACCGTCGTTTTCCGTCTCCACCGGGGCGGAGCGGCGCAGAGGGGGTCTTTTATTCACAGTGGATTCCTCCATTCACAGGGATTCGACATACGGGAAATAGTATATCATATTTAGACTGCGGGTGGAAGGGCCAAATTGGCCTTCCTTTCTCTTTTGTGCATGGAAAAGAGTTTCCATTTTCACAGAAAGTTTACAGCCACTTTCCTTGTTTTTAAGGTGTGGATGTGGTATGATATGGGTTAGCTTGCCTAGGAAAGACTTGGGCCTGCAAGTTTACAAAAAGCGCGGAGGTATACTCCCTTGAAACCAGATAAAGGAAACAACAAAAAAAATACCTTTGGTCTCATCACCCTAATTTTATGGGCCCTGGTGCTGACCATGGTATTCAAGAGCTGTTCCTCCTCCTACGCCAGTGCCAATGAGGTGCAGGTGGACTACTCCACCTTCAAGCAATGGGTGGAAGAGGACAAGGTGGAGCGTGTGCTCATGCAGTCGGGCAAATATACCATTACCCTTCGGGAAGGGGTAACGGTAGAGCTGCCCGAGGAGAGCCAGAGCAGCAGTGGCATGACCTTCCCCTGGATGACGGGACAAAACCGGGAGACGGTCTACGTCACCACTCCCACTCCGGTGTCCGACCCGGAGATCTACCAGCTGATGAAGGACCACGACACCGATTACTACAACAAGCCCACCGACAGCTCCACCTACATTATGTCTCTGCTGGTGGGTACCCTGCTGCCCACCCTCATTCTCATCGGCGCCATGCTCTTCCTGTTCCGGGGCATCGGCGGCAAGGGGGGCATGGGCGGCCTGGGCGGCGTGGGCAAGGCCAACGCCAAGGTCTATGTGGAGAAGAAGACGGGGGTCACCTTCCGGGATGTGGCCGGCCAGGACGAGGCCAAGGAGTCCCTACAGGAGATCATCGACATCCTCCACAACCCCCAGAAATACACCGAGATCGGAGCCAAGCTGCCCAAGGGCGCTCTGCTGGTAGGCCCTCCGGGCACCGGTAAGACGCTGCTGGCCAAGGCGGTGGCCGGCGAGGCGGGAGTCCCCTTCTTCTCCATCAGCGGCTCTGACTTTGTGGAGATGTTTGTGGGCGTGGGCGCCAGCCGTGTCCGCGACCTGTTCAAAGAGGCCAGCAAGATGGCCCCCTGTATCATTTTCATTGACGAGATCGACACCATCGGCAAATCCCGCGACAACCGCATGGGTGGCAACGACGAGCGTGAACAGACCCTGAACCAGCTGCTGGCCGAGCTGGACGGCTTTGACCCCGGCAAGGGTGTCATCGTCCTGGGCGCCACCAACCGTCCCGAGGTGCTGGACAAGGCCCTGCTCCGTCCCGGCCGCTTCGACCGGCGTATCACCATCGACCGGCCCAACCTGGCTGGCCGTCTGGCCACCCTCCAGGTCCACACCCGGAAAATCAAGCTGGCTGAGGACGTGGATTTGAAGAAGATCGCCCTGGCCACCGCGGGCACCGTGGGCGCCGACCTGGCCAACCTGGTCAACGAGGCCGCCCTGCGGGCGGTACGCCACGGTCGCCACCTGGTCACCCAGGAGGACCTGCTGGCCTCCTTCGAGTTTGTCATCGCCGGCAGCGAGAAGAAAAACTCCGTGCTCACCGAGTTTGAAAAGCGACTGGTAGCCTACCACGAGGTGGGCCACGCCATGGTGGCCTACAAGCAGAAGAACGCCGAGCCGGTGCAGAAGATCACCATTGTCCCCCACACCGAGGGCTCCCTGGGCTACACCCTGCTCATGCCCGAGGAGGACAAGACTAACCTGCGCACCAAGGAAGAGCTCATGGCCAAGATCACCGTATCCATGGGCGGCCGGGCTGCGGAGGAAGTGGTAATGAACACCATGACCAACGGAGCCTCCCAGGATATCCAGGAGGCCACCAACATCGCCCGGAACATGGTGGCCATGTTCGGTATGAGCGAGGAGTTCGGCATGATGGCTCTGGGCTCCATCCGCAACCAGTACCTGGACGGTGGCTACGGCCTGGACTGCGCCCAGGACACCGCCGCTGTGATGGACAAGGCGGTCAAGGCCATTCTGGACGTGTGCTATCAGACCGCCGTGGAGGTTCTTAAGGAGAACCGGGAGGACATGGACAAGGTGGTTGCCTACCTGCTGGAGAAGGAGACCATCACCGGCGGCGAGATGGTGGCCATCATCGAGGGCCGGGACCCCGCCCTGGTGGAGGACGCCTACGCCTCCACCCGCAAGGCGGTCCCCGGGAACTTCCGTCCCTCCCAGCCCGAGGGCATCGAGGCTCCCGCCAAGCACATCCATATTGTCAGCGAGGAGATCAAGGCTCCGCCCCAGGAGGACGACCAGGAAGACTCCTCTCCGGATGCTCCGCAGGAGGACGCTCAACAGGAGGACGGGACTGACACCCCCGCTTCCCAGCCCACCGCTCCCGACCCGGAACAGAGCTCCCCTTCTTCGGACCAGGACTCCAAACCGGATCAGCCCTAATATTTCGCCTAATAGAAGCCCGTGTGTGACCGTGTTGGCCGCACACGGGCTTTTTTATCCTCTGCACCACATGTACCCAGCCGGCAAACACCCGCCCAAAACTTTGTGTTGACTTTTTCTGTCTAATGGGATAGACTACAGATAGATAGTCTATTCCATTAGACAGAAAGGAGTCCAATGATGGATACCCCAAAAATCTTTGAAAGCGAGTATCGCTTCTGTCTTATTTTGTGGGAGTGGGAGCCGGTCACCACTACAGAGCTTGTGAAGCTGTGCCAGCAGCGCCTGGGCTGGAAGCGGACCACCACCTATACTGTAATCAAACGGCTGGGGGAGCGGGGCGTTCTGAAAAACGAGGATGGGCTGGTCTCCTCCCTCATCTCCAAAGAGGAGGCCCAGGTATCGGAGATTGACGAGCTGATGGAGAAGAAATTCCAGGGCTCTCTGCCCGCCTTCCTGGCCGCCTTTGCCCGCAGGCAGGCGCTGTCCGAGGCAGAGGTGGAGGAGATCCGTCGGATCATCGAAAAGTAAGGAGGCCGGCCATGGAAGCAGTGTTTGTACAGGTGGTCAATCTTAGCATTGCCGCCAGCTGGCTGGTTCTGGTGGTCATGGTCCTCCGGGTGGTGTTCCGAAGGGCACCCAAATGGATTTTCTGCCTGCTCTGGGGGCTGGTGGCCCTTCGCCTGGTCTGTCCCTTTTCCATAGAGAGTGCTCTAAGCCTGATTCCCAGCGCCCACACGCTGCCGCCGGAGATTATGGCGGCCAGAGCTATGATCTGTCGGAGCGAAATGCGTCCATCAACGCCGTGACTGACTGGTTCCCCGTGGGACAGTATCTGGTCTTTCAGGGGCATACCGGCCCCAAACACAACGTATACTGCATCTTCGACACGGTCTCCCGGTCTTTTGAGCCCGATCTCATGGGCGCCAACCTCACCTTCCGGGGGGACGACATCACCACCGGCATCTACTCCTTCTGGTCCGACGTATACGCCTACGACGGCACCCTGCTGGCCTCCTTTGACTTAGAGGAGGGGGAGTTTATCTCCCGTTTGGAGTACAGCGGGGCTCCCACTCAGATCACCGCGCACATTTTCGGAAATAGGGGCGAGTGGAGCACCACCTGGTCTCCCTCCGGGGCC
>NZ_NFMA01000036.1 GCF_002161175.1 Flavonifractor sp. An100
GTCACGCCTTCCCGCCCTCGCGCCCGGCTCCCTAAGTCCTCCGACTCCGCCGCCAAACGCTCGGGCCTGCGGCCCTCCCTGGTTTGCCGACCTGCGCTCCGGCCTTAGCTCGCCTGCTCCGGCGGGCGGCGCTTCTAGCTGAGCAGCAGGTCCAGCTCCTCCACCGTCAAACCCGGCTGGAGTGCCATGCTGATCCCGTATCCGATCACCTTCGCCAGGTCGGCCACCTGGCTATCAATGTCCTTTGGGGTGACAAACAGGTCCTGGCCCTGGCCCAACTGGGGCAGCTCGTCGGTTCCCAACAGATCCGCCGCCAGCGTGGCCCCCTCCACCACTGTGGGCACCCCCAGGGCAATGACCGGAACCCCCAGGCTCTCCCGGTCCAGACGGAAGCGGTGGTTTCCCACCCCAGAGCCGGGAGCGATTCCCGTATCCGCCAGCTGTACCGTCCGGCACAGCCGCTCCAGAGACCGGGAGGCCAGGGCGTCCACCGCAATGACACAGGCGGGGTGGAGTTTGTCACACACCGCCCTCACCACCTCCCCGCTCTCCACACCGGTATTTCCCAGCACCTCAGCGGCCAGAGAGGCCACCGGGCGCAGGTGGCCAAAGTGCTCCGGCATCTGCTCCACCAGATGGCGGGTCACCAGGGTGTGCTCATGGACCTTGGGTCCAATGGCATCCGGGGTAATGGCCCGGTTGCCCAGTCCCGCCACCAGCACCAGTCCGTCTGCCGGCACCTCCCCCATCAGGCTGGTCAGTTCTCCGGCCACCGCCCGGGCTGACCGGCCGAACACCCCCTCTGTCCGGTTGGCCAGCCCATCCATGGTGAGCGTCACATAACATCCAATCGGCTTGCCCAGCGCCTGCGCCCCCTCCTGGTCCAGCACCCGGATGATGGTCACCGAAAGTCCCTCCCGCTCCCCCTCATGGGCCTCCACCCCGGGCAGCCGGGTGGTCTCCCCGGCCCCCTCCTGCCACAGCTCCCGGCCCTCCATGGCCAGATCTGTCCGTCTCTGCTTCATGCTTGTCCCCCCATATCTTGTATGAATAGCCAGTTTCCCTTCTATTTTTAGCGGCCCCTTTGAAACTATCCCACGTTTCGAAAAAAAATTGAAAAAACAGTTGATTTTTTGAATGATCGATGGTAAAATACGTATCTGCACAGGCGCAATGCGCCTAATTTAACGATGAAAATCGGAGGAGGTGTTTGGTTTGCCGAATATCAAGTCTGCCAAGAAGCGCGTGTTGGTGTCCCAGACCAAAGCTGCGCAGAACAAGGCCGCGAAGTCCGCGCTGAAGACCGAACTGAAGAAGTTTGACGCCGCGGTGGCGGAAGGCAACCGCAGCGAGGCCGATGTCGCTTACAAGGTAGCTGTCAAGGCGGTGGACAAGGCCGCTGCCAAGGGGCTGCTGCATAAGAACAATGCTGCCAACAAGAAGAGCAGCATGACCATCAAGCTGAACAAGCTGGCCTGAGGGTTGCAACATTGAAAGCCGTCTGTGTTTACAGACGGCTTTTTCCCTATTTTCCCCTGTTTTTGCGCCGGAGGCCTGCTAGAGTAAGCTCCAGGGAGGAGGGACGTGCCCTATGCTCAAACGCATCCGCTCGCAGCCGCTGATCGCCTTTCTTTGGGATACTGTGGAGACCTACAACCGAATGGGTGCCTCCCGCTCCGCTGCTGCCCTGGCTTATTTCCTCATTCTCACTCTGTTTCCCCTTTTGGTGTGCGTGAACTATTTTATCGGCCTGTTCCACCTAGATCTGGAACAGCTGCTTGTGACTCTGGACCAATTTCTCCCTTCCGAAGTCCTACAGGTGATGGGGGCCTATTTAAGCTATGTGGCCTCCATCCAGTCCCCTGCCCTGCTCTGGGCCAGCCTGTTTACCATCGTGGTCTCTGCCTCTGCCGGCCTGCGCACCCTCTTTCACGCCATGGACACTCTCTTTTTACGTCCGAAACACAACAGTGTCCGCCGCATGGTGCTCAGTGTGATTCTCTCCATTCTGTTTTTGGTCACCATCTATTTGTCGGTGGTGGTCATCTTTACCGGCGACTGGTTCTTCTGGCTGCTCCAGAATCGGCTGCCCCAGCGCCTCATCGACCTGCTGCCTCTGGATGCCCTGGCCGGGCTTTGGCAGTGGATGCGATATCTGCTGCTGTTCTGCTTTGTTTTGCTGCTGGTGCTGGCGGTCTATCTGGTGGGCATTCCCCGAAAAAGTCTGCCTGCCGGCACCGTGCGTCTATCGGCCATGCTCACCTCCCTGGCTATGGTGGCCTGCTCCGCCCTGTTCTCCTGGTTCATCGGTATGTCCTCCCGCTACGACCTGGTATACGGCTCTCTGGCCTCCCTGATTGTGCTACTGGTATGGCTGTATCTATGCGGGAATATTCTGCTGCTGGGAGCGGTGGTAAGCCGGGTGTGGCATTTGCGCTACGGTGTCTCCTCCTCTGCCGGTCCGTCTTAGCGGACCGGCTTTTTCGTCCCCCTCTCCCTTTCCAGATGGGAGGAAATATGGTATAGTTAGAATACCATTATTTTATTCTGTACCGTCCCACTTCTCCCTTTGGGACGCTTTGAAAGGTGGCGTTTTTATGCACGACAAGCGTATCCGTCAGCTCAACGGTGAACTGGCCGAAGCTCTCTCCGCCCGCCGCCTCCCCTCCCTGTCCAGCCGGAAAAGTCTGACCTCCCTGCTGCGCACCCCCGCCTGGCAGGAAAACCTGGCCGCTCTGCTCCCCATCCGGGAACGGCTGACCTGCGCCCAGGTGCTGCAGCTGTGCGCCCCCCTGCTGGAACAGCTGGCCCCTCAAGCCCCCGGGGAGGGCTGGCTCTCCTTCTGCTACCAATATATTCGCTCCCTCCTCTTCCCCCAATCAGACTTCGCTCCCCACGCCCAGGAATACCGGGAGGGGGCAGAGCTTTACTTGACGGTCCTCCAGCTCCTTCTGGACCACGAGCGTACCGCCCTCCCCTTTGACCCCCTGATGGACCTTCAATTTCTCTCTGAGGAGGAATTTAGCTCCTGCGACCACGGCAAGGAATACCGCCGCCTGATGACCGCCTGGCGGGAGGAGTTTCTCTATGAACTGATGCGCCTGGGCCTGGAGGTCACCCCCTTTAAAACTCTCAGCCACATTGCCGGGGTACACTACATCGCCATGACGGCCGCCCGGGGGCTGGTGGAGGCGGGGGTGGAAGTGGATCTGGCCCTCATCTCCGGGGCTGCCGCCGCCCACGATGTGGGGAAATTCGGCTGCAGAGAGGGAGAGCGGGTGCCCTATCTCCACTACTACTACACCGACCAGTGGCTGCTGGAGCGGAAGATGGAGGGCATCAGCCACATCGCCTCCAACCACTCCACCTGGGACCTGGAGCTGGAATCCCTGTCGGTGGAGTCCCTGCTGCTCATCTACGCCGACTTCCGCTCCAAGCAGGACCGGGACGCCCAGGGAAACGAGATTACCGTCTTATACCCTCTGGACCAGTCCTTCCAGGTCATTTTGTCCAAGCTGGACAATGTAGACCCGGAAAAGCGGCGGCGGTATGAGTTTGTCTACGGCAAGCTCCACGACTTTGAGGACTATATGCGCTCTCTGGGGGTGGACGTGGATCTCACCGGCCATCTCCAGCCTCCGGTTCCCCACAAGGACCCCGCCCTCATGAGCCCGGAGGAGACCTTGAACAGCCTCATTCTCCTCTCCGTGGACCACAACCTGCGCCTGATGCATATGCTCTCCAACGAGCAGAAGTTCGGCAACATCATTGAGGCCGCCCGCTCGGCCAAAAGCTGGCAGCAGCTGCGGGCCTACCTCAATGTGTTTGAGGAGTACTTCACCTACCTGTCGGTGCGCCAGAAGACCCAGGCTCTGTCCTTCCTCTATGAGCTGTTGATGCACCGAGAGGGTGACATCCGCCGCCAGGCCGGCGGACTCATCGGCCAGCTCATTGCCCGCTTCCATCTGGTCTACCGCAAGGAGATCCCCGCCGATGCCCAGCATGACCCCGCCGAGGAGGTTCCCTTTACCCTGTGGAGTCAGTACCTGGACATGATCATCTTCCCCGACCACAAGACCACCCCCCAGCAGCGCTCCCACATCGGCTACACCCTAAAGCTGGTGGTGGGCTCCATGCTCTCCCACGCCCGTCCCGGGGACATCCCCCGCTTTTTAGGGGCTTTTCTCAAATACTACGACGACCCCAGCCGGCTGTCCCTGGACACCGCCTTCACCCTTCTGGACGCAATCCGCTACCTGCCCCCCCGTTACTGCTCGGAGGAGGTGCGCGCCAAGCTCATCGAGTTTGCCGCCTACTTCGCCGCCTCCAACGACCTGCGCCTGGTCACCGCCGCTCTGGAATTTTTCCGGGAGGCGGAGCGCTCCATCCCCCGCTCCCACCCCCACATGGCCCGCATCGTCCAGGCCACCCGCCAGGTGGGGAACAACCAGCTGACCTCCATCTTCCTGAAATGCAAGATTTTGCGCCGGGCGGGCCAGGACGTCACCGCCATGGAGCAGACCCTCTACCAACTGGACATTACCAGCGAGGTCTTCTTGGATAACCTGAAAAACGCTACCCCCTGGATTGTCAAGGTGGCCGGCGTGGAACTGCTGCGGGACCAGGTGGAGCACGGGATGAAGACCCATACCCTCCACATCGCCACCCACTTCTCCAACCTGGTAAAGGTATCTGAGCGTGTGGTGGTCCGCCACTCCGCCGGCTCCGCTCTGGTGCGCACCCTCTCCCTGCTGCGCCGGGACCAGCGCAACGAGGTGGTGGTGGAGCTGGGCAAGGGGCTGGAGATGGGCCAGTACGAGATCTCCAAGTATATCCCCCAATACCTGGGGGAGGCCGCCCTCTTTCTCCATCCCAGCGAGCTGGATGAACAGGTGATCTGGCTGAAATCCCTGCTAGGCTCCCCCAACGACTCCGCCGTCTCCGGCGCTCTGAACACCATTGGGGTGCTGCTGCAACACTATCCCGCCTACCGGGACCGCTTCCCCCAGTCGGAAGAGGCCTATGAGGGCCGGCGCCGCCAGCTGCTGGGCCTGCTGCTCCAGGGACTGGCCCACTACCGGGAGGCGGTGCGCCAGGAGGCCCTGCTGGTCACCGGAAAGCTCCTCTTCGAGTCCCCCGAGCTGGACATGCGGGAGAAGGGCCGTCTGTTCGCCCTGTGCTACCGCAAGCTGCTCTTCCTCATTCAGGAGTCCCCGGGCCAGGACAGCCTCACCTTCTTCTACCGGGCTGCCGCCCTGGCCCACATCAACCGCTTCATCGCCCTGCGGCGGCTGGACCACGGTCCCTTCACCTTCGAAAAACCCCGGAAGATCGCCTTCTTCCCCGGCACCTTCGACCCCTTTACCCTCTCCCATAAGGGCATCGTCCACGCCATCCGGGACCTGGGCTTTGAGGTCTATCTGGCAGTGGACGAGTTCTCCTGGTCCAAAAAGGCCCAGCCCCACCTAATCCGCCGGCAGATCGTCAACCTATCCATCGCCGGCGCCTTCCACGTCCACCTGTTCCCCGACGACATTCCCGTGAACATCGCCAACCCCCGGGACCTGAAGCGCTTGACCCAGCTCTTCCCGGGGCAGCAGGTATACATTGTGGCTGGCAGCGACGTGGTGGCCAACGCCTCCTCCTACAAAGCCCCGCCCCAGCCCTTCTCCATCCACCACATGAACCACGTCATCTTCCGCCGGGTGGGGGAGGCCGAGCTGCCTGCCGACCTGCCCATCACCGGCGACGTGATCCACCTGCAGCTGCCCCCCCACCTGGAGGACATCAGCTCCTCCCGTATCCGGGAGAATGTGGACCTGAACCGGGATATTTCCAACTTTATTGACCCGGTCATTCAGGACTTCATCTATCAAAACGGCCTCTATCTCCGGGACACCCAGAATAAGCCCCTGCTCTACGCGGGCGATCTGGAGTTTCAGTGGGTGGACGACCCCGCCCCCCTGCTGCTGGCCGACCTCACCGCCGGCCAGCCCGACCGGGAGGTGGTCCGGGCCGCCATTGCCCGCCAGCAGGACCGGATTCTCCTCCTGCGCCGCCTGGGCGGACAGCAGGCCCTGCTGGGCTATGTGAGCTACCGCTTTTTATCCTCCTCCGACCTGCTCTCCGCCCTGGGGGATACCCAGCTGGCCAACCGGGTGCGGCTGCGGGCGGCAGGAAAAATTCTCCTCATTACCTCCCTTGGGGCAGACACCTCGGAAAAGCACAAGGATTACGGCCAGCTGCTGCTCAGCGAACTGCTCTCCCGGGCTCTGGAGGAGGAGTATGTCTACGCCATTTTCCGTCCCCACGATGGGCATCTCTCCCCCCACCTGGAGGATGCTCTGGGTCGGCTGGGCTTTGTGGCCCTGGAGGGAGACGCCCCCATCCGGGAGGTGGACATGCACGCCCCCACGGTGCTCATCCAGAATCTGGAGACCGCCATTCAGGAGCCTCTCTCCCATAACTCCCGGGTTCTCTCCGCCATCCGCCGGAGCCACGAGCGGCTGCAGCGGGCCCTTACCGGCCTGTACCCCGGCTCCCTGGTGCTCACCCTCTCCGCCGACATTATCCACCACCGCCTGCTGGAGAAGATCACCGCCTACAACCACGTCCCTGCCGTCCCCACCACCCCCCGGGTGCTGGGAGAAAATATGTGCGTCCCCTTCGGCAAGCTCCTCCGGGGCAAGATCGTCCCCAACACAGTGACCAAGACCATCCACACCGACAAGGTCTTCTCCCCCGACCTGTCTGTAAGCACCATGGAGGCCTTCCCCTACTATTCCCCCATCCCCTGTCAGATCCGGACCATCAAGTCCTTTGACCGTCCGGTGATTCTGGTGGACGACCTGATGCATCCCGGCTTCCGCATGCGGGCGCTGGACCCCATACTCCGGCAGGAGAACGTCCCCATCCGCATGGTGCTGGTGGGTGTCCTGTCCGGCTACGGCAAGGATCTGATGCACTCTTGGGACCGCCCAGTGGACAGCGTCTACTTCCTGCCCCGGCTGCGGCAGTGGTTTGTGGAAGCTACCCTATACCCCTTCATCGGCGGCAACACCGTCCGCCGCCCCGCCGCCCCGGTGCCCGGCCTGCTCCCCGGCATCAACCACATCCTCCCCTACGCCGTCCCCCCCTACCGGGACGAGTGCGGGCCGGAGGCGGTGTATCAGCTCTCCCGGACCTGCCTGGAGTGCGCCCACGACGTCATCTCCACCCTGGAGCAGGAGTACCGAGTGCTCTATGGCCGCAACCTCACCCTCAGCCGCCTGCCCGAGGCGGTCATCCTCCCCCTGTGCCCCGACAAGGGCACCTGCCTGCACTACGACCCCAATCTCTCCGCCTCGGTGTATCTGGAAAATGACCTGGAGCAGCTGCTCCGGCAAACCCAATGAGGAAAAATCAGGTGATGAAATTGTATTACTACCAACATAAGGGCGCCCTTTTGGCGTCTGATACCCCGCAAACCGGCTTTGGCCCGGCGGTCACCCCCTCGGGCAGTTCCCCCCTCTTTGTACTGGTGGGGGGAGACCCCATTCTGGGCCGGGGCTCCTTCAAGGTAGCCCACCCCGGCCAGCTCTCCGCCCCCCACGGGCTGGAGGTGCTGGACGCCTCCCGCCTGCCCCATGGAGACGCAGACCCCTTCCTGGCCCAGGCCATCGCCCAGGGGCGGTGCACCGCTATCAACGAAAACCGTCCCGGCTGGGAATCTCTGCTCACCCAGACCCCCAAGGCGGGGAAAAAGCGAGTCAACCTGCTAGCCATCGGAGACGTGGGCTCCACCCTCCTCACCGGACTGAAGCTGCTGGGGGGCGACGTGATCTCCTCCATCGGCATCTGTGACCTGAGCGCCCAAATTACCGCCCGGTGGGAGTTTGAAATGGGCCAGATCGCTTTGCCCTGGAACTACGATGCCTTCCCCGAGGTGGAGGTTATCTCTCCGGAGCAGCTTTTTGACTGCGACCTCTTTGTCTTCGTGGCCTCCAAGGGCATTCCACCGGTGGGCTCGGCGGTCAAGGACGTGCGCATGGCCCAGTTTGAGCAAAACGCCGCCATTGTCAAGCACTACGCCCGCATGGCCCGGGCGGCCCAGTTCCAGGGACTGTGGGCGGCGGTGTCCGACCCGGTGGACCCCCTGGCCAAGACCGCCTATCTGGAGAGCAACAAGGACGAGAACGGCGCCTGGGACGGCAAAGGCCTACGGCCCGAGCAGGTCCAGGGCTTCGGCCTGGGGGTAATGAACGCCCGGGCAGCCTACTTCGCCAAGCGGAATCCCAAGCTGGCCTCCTTTCTCACCGAAGGCCGCTCCTTCGGCCCCCACGGTACGGGGCTGTTCATCGCCAACTCCCTGGAGCACTACGACGAGGCTCTCTCCCAGGAGCTGACCCATCTCACCGTCACCGCCAACCTGAAGATGCGAGAGATCGGCTTTAAGCCCTATGTGGCCCCCGCTCTGTCCTCTGGAGCCCTGTCCCTGCTGCTCACCCTCCGGGGGGAGTGGCACTGCGGTTCGGTGTTCCTGGACGGGATCTACATGGGGGTGAAGAACCGCTACACCCCTGCCGGAGTGGAGACCGAGCTGCTCCCCCACATCCCCGACCCACTCTTCGCCCACATCCGGGAGGCTTCGGAGCATTTAAAGGAAATCCTTTAAAAATTGGGCGGATACCGCCCCATTCTGACAAGAAGGTGACGCTATGTCCCTGACCCTAATCTATCCCCAACCTGACTTCCCCGGGGCCCAGGAGCGGCTGGATGGCGTGCTCGCCCACGCCCTGGCGGGGCGGGAGGTGACCGTCCTGCGGCGGGCGGAGAAGCTGGACGGTCTGGCCGGAAAACGGCTGCTGTTTGCCCTTCCCTTGGGGGAGTGGGGGTGCAATGGGGAGTGCCTGCGCATCCTCACCCGGCTGCGCCGGGAGCCCAACCTGCTGGAGGGCTGCACCGCCGGCCTCATCGCGGACGGGGCCTCCCCCCTGTACACCAAGTCCGCCGCCGCCGAGCTGACTCTGGCGGCCAACCTGGCCGGCTGCGCCTTTTTAGGCCGGCCTCTGGTGGAGGGAACCGGTTCTCTTGCCAACTTCCGCATCCAGGCCAAAAACCTGGGCTGCGGCCTGATCGAGGCCTATGACGCCGCCGCCCGGGAGCTGGCACAGCGGCTGGAGGGGGAGGTGCGCGCCCCTCTCACACGGCCCAACCTCCTGGTTCTCCACGCCTCCAGCCACCACACTTCCAACACCATGGCCCTGTGGAACAAGGTCCGGGAGCGGCTGGGCGATGGGGTGGACTGCCGGGAGATTGGCCTGCGCAACGGCACCCTCTCCGACTGCTCCGGCTGCCCCTATACCATGTGCCTCCACTTCGGGGAGCGGGGGGGCTGCTTCTACGGAGGGGTGATGCAGGAGGAGGTCTATCCCGCCGTCCGCTCCGCCGACGCCCTGGTGATGCTCTGCCCCAACTACAACGACGCCCTCTCCGCCAACCTCACCGCCTTTATTAACCGCCTGACCGCCCTCTTCCGCCAGACCCGGTTCTACGACAAGGCTCTCTTTGCCATTGTGGTCTCGGGCTACTCGGGGGGCGACATCGTGGCCCGGCAGCTCATCGCCGCTTTGAACATGAACAAATCCTTTTACCTCCCCGGCCGCTTCGCCCTGCTGGAGACAGCCAACGACCCCGGCGAGGCCCTGGCCCTGCCGGGGATGGAGGGGCGGCTGGACGCCTTTGCCGCCCACATCCAAAGCACCCTATGTACTCCCTGACGACAAAAATAGCCGCCCCGGTACAGTGCCGGGGCGGCTGCTTGTTCTTTTATTTGCTGTTTTAGGACCAGTCGGGGAGGTACTCCATGGGGTCCACCCGCTCTCCGTTCAGGCTGGTTTCCAGGTGCAGGTGGGGCTCCATGCCGCTCTCGGCGATGGCGGTATCTCCCACCCGACCCAGGACGGTGCCAACCTCCACCGTCTGGCCGGAGAGCACCGCGGCCTCTGGCTCCAGGTTGCAGTAGGTGGTAATGAGGCCGTTGCCGTGATCCACCACCACGGTGGTGCCCATCAGGCCGTCGTCAAACACCTCGGTGACGGTGCCCGCCCCCATGGCCAGCACCTCCACCCCCGCCGTGGCGGCAATGTCTACCCCCTCATGGGTACGCCAGTCCCCCAGGGTGGGGTCCAGGGCCAGGGCCTCCATGGAGTAATCCCGCAGCACCTCGCCCTTCACCGGCCAGGTGTAGACAATGGCCACCGGCTTGTCCTCTTCCGGCGTCTGGGCCGCCGTCTCCTGGGTGGCCTGGAGGTCATCCGGCTGCTGGACGGATGGCTCCGTCTCCTCCGTCGAGGGGTTGGTTTGAACCGGCTCTGGCTTTTGTTCCAGCAAAGAGTCCGAGCCGGAGGGATCGGGACCGTTGGCCTCAGAGTCGGGGAGGACTACAGTGGCGTTGCCCCCCGCCGGTTCCACATCGCTGATGGGATCTTTCATGGTGTGAATGAGATAATAGCCCGACATTCCAATGGTGGCGACACATAGGAACAGGACTATGTAAAAGCCCTTTCCCAGCACGAAGTCGCCTAATTTTCTCAAAATGTTTCGGTTTCTCAAAGGAAAACCACCTCCGTGCCCCCTATTGTGGACAGCCTTTGGTGCCGTTATACACCCCAGGCAAAATTTTTCCTGGTTTTGCTTGCGGTGGACGCGGGCAGGTTTTTGTGGTATACTTCTTCATCACTGACATTGATTTATTTTGGGAGGTTTCCCTGAATGCATGAACGAATCACTCTGCCCAACGGCGCCCGTCTGGTCACCGAAGCTGTATCCGGCGCCCGCTCGGCCGCCCTGGGCTTTTTTGTGGGAGTGGGCTCCCGCCACGAACGGCCTGAGGAGAACGGGGCGGCCCACTTTATTGAGCACATGCTCTTTAAGGGCACGGCCCGCCGCTCCGCCCGGCAGCTGGCCATGGACATGGACGCTATTGGCGGCCAGGTCAACGCCTACACCACCAAAGAGCACACCTGCTTTTACGCCCGCAGTCTGGACAAGCACCTGGACCGGAGTCTGGACATTTTAAGCGACATGCTCTTCCACTCCTCCTTCACTCAGGAGGATGTGGAGGTGGAGCGTGGAGTCATCCTAGAGGAGATCGGCATGTACGAGGACACCCCCGAGGACCTGGTAGCCGAGCGGCTGGCCGCGGCGGTGTACAAGGGCACTCCCCTGGCCCGGCCCATTCTGGGCACCCAGGCCACCCTGGCCCCCATGACCGGGGAGTGGCTGAAAGCCTGGCAGCGGGAGCACTACCGCCCCGGGGTTTTGGTGTGTGCCCTGGCGGGCAGCTTCAGCCAGGGGCAGGTGGACCACCTGAAGGACTGTCTCTCCGCCCTGGAGGCCTCCCCCGTTCCCGAGCAGGCCCCTGCGGTCTACCGTCCCGCCGTCACCGCCCGGAAAAAGGCCATTGAACAAAACCACCTCATTCTCTCCTTCCCCGCCCCCACCTATTTGGACCCCCGGCGGCCCCAGGTACTGCTGTTTAACTCCCTGCTAGGGGGCGGCTGCTCCTCCCGGCTGTTCCAGGAAGTCCGGGAGCGGCGCGGACTGTGCTACACGGTCTATTCCTACGTCTCCGACCACGCCGACACCGGCCTGCTGGGCATCTACACTGCCCTGAGCCGGGAGCAGGAGAGTCAGGCTCTGGAGACGGTGCGCCAGATCGTCCAGGACCTGGCGGAGCACGGCCCCACCCAGGAGGAGCTTGACCGGGTGCGGGAACAGGCCAAGGCCAACCTCCTCATGGGCTCGGAGTCCATCCAGGCCCGGATGAGCCACCTGGGTTCCTCCCAGCTTCTCTACGGCCGGGTGCGGGAGATGGACGAGATCCTTTCCGCCTACGACGCCGTCACCCGGGAACAGCTGCGGGACCTGGCCGGGGAGATCTTCCGCTGGGACCAGGCCTCCCTGTCCGCCGTGGGACGGGTGGGCACTGTGGCCGATTACAAGCTCTGGCTGGAGGGCTGACCCCCCCACCGAATAAACGACCGCCCTTCCGGGTAAACTGGCAAAAGACCAGATTTTACCGGAAAGGCGGTTTTTTACATGGTAGTAAAGGATTTAATGAACCCCAATGTGGTCACCATCGAGCCCACCTCCTCGGCGGCCCTGGCCGCCCGGCTCATCAGCCGGCACAATGTGGGGGCTCTGGCGGTGTGCTCCGGGGACCGGCGGCTGCGGGGGATGGTCACCGACCGGGACATCGTACTGCGGTGTGTGGCGGCGGAGGAGGACCCGGCCCAGACCATGGTCCGGGACATCATGACCCGCAACTGCGCCACAGTAGCTCCCGGAGCCGACTGCCGGGAAGCCACCCGGCTCATGGCGGTGCAGCAGGTGCGGCGGCTGCCCGTGGTGGAGGAGGGCAAGCTGGTGGGGATGATCTCCCTGGCCGACCTGGCCCGCAGCCGCCGCTTTGACATGGAGGCGGCCCAGGCCCTGTGTGAGATCTCGGAGAACATCATCCGGCGCTGAAAGGCCCTCCTGGGCAAAAAACGGGCCTTTTCCTTTTGGGAAAAGGCCCGTTTCTCTATTTGTCGATCTGCCGGAGCACCTGCTTAAACCAGTCGGGCAGGGGACACTCCAGCTCCACCAGCTGCCCCGTGGAGGGATGGATAAATTTCAGCTTCCGGGCGTGGAGGCACTGCCCCGCCAGTCCCGGCCAGGGCTTCTTGGCCCCGTACACCGTGTCCCCCAGCAGCGGATGGCCCAGGTGGGCCATGTGGACCCGAATCTGGTGGGTGCGCCCCGTCTCCAGGCGGCACTCCACATGGGTGTAGCCCGGGTAGCGGCCCAGGACGGTGTAATGGGTCACCGCCCGCCGGCCGTTCTTCCAGTCCACCGCCATCCTTTTCCGGTCCACCGGGTGGCGGCCGATGGGGGCATTCACGGTGCCCTCGTCCTCCTTCAGACCACCCACCGTCACCGCCTCGTAGACCCGGGCCAGGGTGTGATCCTGGAGCTGGGCGGCCAGGGCCAGGTGGGAGCGGTCATTTTTCGCCGCGATGATAAGCCCCGAGGTGTCCCGATCGATGCGGTGGACGATCCCCGGCCGCAGCTGGCCGTTGATGCCCGACAGGGAGTCCCCGCAGTGGTGGAGCAGGGCGTTGACCAGAGTGCCGTCGGGGTGGCCGGGAGCGGGGTGGACCACCAGCCCCACAGGCTTATTCACCACGATCACGTCTCCGTCCTCATACACCACGTCCAGGGGGATGTCCTGGGGAAGGACCTCCACCGGCTGGGGGTCGGGCAGCTCCACCTGGAGCACGTCCCCGGGGACGGTCTTGTAGTTCTTCTTCACCGGCCGGCCAGCCAGGGTCACCGCCCCCTCCTCCAGCAGCCGCTGGGCGGCGGAGCGGGTGAGGTCGGGGATGAGCCGGGCCACCAGGGCGTCCGCCCGCTCTCCGGCCTGGTCAGCTGTGAGGGTTCGCGTCTCCACTGCTCTTCTCCCCCTTCCCCTCCAGCTTCTCATACAGGAAGAGGTAGTAGACGGCGGCGGCAATGCCTCCCACCACCACGCAGATATCCGCCACATTGAAGACGGCAAAGTGCATGAACAGCACATTGAACATATCCACCACAAAGCCCCGGAACACCCGGTCGATGAGGTTGCCCACCGCCCCCGCCAGCAGCAGGGTGAGGGTGATCTTTCCCAGAGGGTGGCGGAAGAAATTCTTCCACAGGGCCACAGCCAGCACCGCCGACATCACCAGGGATACCAGGGCCAGCAGCCAGGTGTGCTCCTCAAACATGGAAAAGGCAGCTCCGGTGTTCTGTACATAGGTCAGCTCCACCAGGCAGGGGAGAAAGGGTACATGGCCCCCCAGGGGGATGTAGGTCAGCACCAGGTACTTCACCAGTTGGTCCAGGGCCACCAGCAGGGCGGCCAGCAGAAAATAGGGCATGGAACGTTCCTCCGAACTCTTCTGTTCCGGCCCGGGGATGGGCCGTTCTCTTTTCTGTCAAACCCGGGCAGCCCGGGCCGTTGGGGTCACAGCTGCCGCTTTTTCAGCAGCCGAATATCGTCCCCGAAGAAGTGGAGCACATGGTACTCCCCCTCCAGCCGGGAGGAGATCTGGGGTGAGTAGCGGCGCCCGGCCTCCTCCAGGGTGAGGTTGGAGGAGATGACGGTGTGCCGCCCCGCCACCAGGCGGGTGTTAATGAGCTCATAGAGGGCCGACTGGGTGAACTGGGTGGTCAGCTCGCTGCCCAGATCGTCCAAAATCAAGAGGTCACAGCCCAGGTACCGGCGGGTCTCGTCCCGGGCCTCCTGGCCGTCCTGGCTGTCCCGCTGAAACTTCCGGGCCTCAAACTGGCCGAAAACGCTCCCCGCCGTGTCGTAGACCACGGAGTGGCCCGACTCGGAGACGGTGCGGGCGATACAGGCGGACAAAAAGGTCTTTCCCAACCCCGGCGCACCGGACAAAAACAGGTTTTTGAAGGAAAAGCGGCCAAACTTTTGGGCGTAGCTCAGGCACACCTCATACACCAGCTCCATGTTCTCCCGGGGGGAACAGCCCCGGCCGGGATAGGGAGTCTGGCTGTAGTAGTCCAGGCGGAAGGTGTCAAAGGACTGTTCCCCCAGGGGAAGCAGCTTGGACAGCTCCTTGATCTGCTCCTGGGTACACAGATTCTGCAGGCACCGGCACATCTTGGCCCCCTGCCAGCCGCTGTCGTTGCACAGGGGACAGGCGGGTTTCCCGTCCAGGGCGTCCTCCGGCAGGCCCATGGCCCCCAGAAGCACCGCCCGCTCCTTCTGTAAATCCAGGTTCCGCTCCCGGATCTCCCGCACCGCCTGGGCCGGGTCCTCTCCCTGGCGCAGGGCGGCGGCCACCAGCTGGGACATGGTGCCCTGGAGCTCCCGGTCCAGCCGCTCCAGCCTGGGCTGTCTGGCGTAGGCCTGGAGGCGCAGCCGCTCCACCCGGTCCTGCCGCGCCCGGCGCTCCTCCTCCAGGCGCTGGGTGGCCCGGTGCAGGACGTTAGGATCATATGCCATTGCTTCCGCCTCCCTCCTGTCTCATCTGCTCCATCAGCCGGCGCATCCGCTCCATATCCTCCCGGGCCCGGGCGTCCTCCTGGGGCGGGGCGGGGCGCTGGTTCTGGCCCCCCGCCTGGATGGGCCGGGGGTCCCGGTCCCCCGCCTGGACCGCCTGGGCGGTGTGCAGGCCCTTCTCGTGCCAGCGGCGGAGGATGCCGTTCATATAGCTCCAATCCATGGACTGTTTTTTCATAATGGTCTTCTCATAGGCCATACGGATGGCCCCGTCGTCAAAGCCCATGTCGTCCCAGGCGGCAATGTAGGTCTTCTCCCGCTCCACCAAAGGCCGCAGGGGAATATCCAGCAGTTGCAGCACCTCTCCCTCCCGGCTGCGCAGACGGGTCAGGCGCTGGAGGTACTCTTCCGCCCGCTCCATGGTGTCGATCCCCCGGCGGGCCCAGGCAAAGCCCTCCTTGCTGATGTAGGACATCCGGGGCTTGCGGCCGGGGCCGTATTTACGGGCGATCTCCTCACTGCACCAGCCCACCAACATCAAAATGACCTCGGCGGGCAGATTCAGGTGGTCAAAAAGGGTATAGAGGGACTTCAAATCGCTGGCCGACAGCTTTTTCCCCAGCCGCCGCTCCACCTCGTCGCACAAGGCGGGGAAGGCGGAGGAGCGCTCCTCCAGGGCGGCAGTGATGTCCTCCAGGGCGTAGTCCGGGGGCGGGACCTCCTGGGGGAC
>NZ_NFMA01000037.1 GCF_002161175.1 Flavonifractor sp. An100
TCTGGCGGGGGGCTGGGGGCGGCGTCGCGGAACGCGCCGATCAGCGGGTTTTGTTTCTTGTCGGGCATGATAAAATCCTCCTGTTCAAGATATTTTGTCGAAAAACGCGTCTCAAATGGAGACGCATTTCAACCGCTGTTATGGGCCAAAATCATGCTGGACAGCCGCCTGGTAGTAGGGGCTCATGGTGACAGGAGCGTTATACAGGGCGGTCAGCAGATAGGCGCGGATATTTCGGATTTGCGTGGTGTTCCTCCGCAGGCAGTCAAATACATACTCCAAATGGCCGTAGTCCAGAGACAAAAACCGGCCTTTCACCTGCTCGGCAGGGATTTCTTCTCCACCGATGCGGAGCGTGGGGCGGGTGCTGCATAGGGTATCGGTCATCAGTTCCACCACGCTCTCCACATCGTCGTACCCAAACTGCCGTCTGAGAGCTTGAGCCTCTATCTGCTCTTCTACCTCTCTCCGGCAATCGTTTCGATCTATCCATCCCATATCCGGCGGAGGCTGTGCGGGATAGATAGATGGATCAGTATAGATAAAATCAGTCTGATTAGATTCAATATAACTTGCTGCGGGTTTTCCGCACTCTTGTCTGCGGATATTCCGCAATCCAGACTGCGGTTTTTCCGCAGTCTGGGCTGCGACTTTCCCGCACTCTTGACTGCTGGGAGGGGGAGCCTGTGGCAGGGCGGGCCTGGGCGGTATTTCACGGGTGGTAAACCGCTTGACGTAAATCTTGGTGGGGCGGCCCTGGCCCTGCCGGATGCGCTCGATTAGGCCGAAACCTTTGCCGCTGTTCAGTTCCACCAGCAACTTTGTGGCCTTGTCGTGGCCGCAGTTCATATCCTGCTGGATCTCTTCCAGAGGGTAGTAGATATAAACCCGGCCTTGTTCATCATACCAGCCGTTCTTGGCAGACAGCCCCATGCGGTCCAGCAGAAGGCCGTACAGCAGTTTGGCGTCCGTGGACAACCTCTTGAAACGTGCCCCGGTAATCAACTGACGGGGGATGCGGTAGAAGGAAAACTGGCCGCTTTCGTCTCCGTAATAGTAGTCAAAACGATATTTACAAGTTGCGATGTTCGTTTCTTCATCAAGGATCTTCGAACATTGATACTTTGGAATACTTTGAACTTGTAAAAATCGATTCGTATAAAGCAAGCCAGTTTCAAATTTTTAGCGAAAGAAAATCGTGCGGCGACGATAGAAAGCCGGGTTCCCGAATAATTAGTGTCAATATCGTGACGCTCTGTGAGTTGCTTTGTAATAGTGCTGAAGAATACTATGGCACATACAAAGAGGTAGAACTATCTTTTTTGTATCATTTCTAATGTTTTATATCACTTTTTTCTCCATCTCACTTACTCTTGGGCACTCTTTGAGTACAGTGCTTCCGTGTGCTCCGATCGGCACTGTGGCTGAACATGTGGTCAGAGTAACCATTGTGAGGTAGTTTGTAACCACATCTCTCAGGATGATTTTAGTACGCTGTTAACAAAGATTACTCCGGCATCTCAAACGCATCCTACTATGCCTCCGGTGTGTTGCACCGGGGGACTTATTTTTGTGAACAGTCTTGCATTTCATTTAAGTTTCGCTATAATACAAATAAAGACTATTTTCTGATTTTATACTTTATATAGGGCGGTGACGGCTTGTGGCAAGAAAGGCGTATTCTGATGAGGAGAGGGCGCAGGTAAAGGAAGCCCTGATGGTCACCATGATCCGGTGTATCGCCGACCGGGGATTGATTCACAGCAGTATTGATGTTCTGTGCAGAAAAGTGGGGATCTCCAAGACCTTCTTCTACAGTTTCTTCTCATCCAAGGAGGAGTTGGTACTCCATGCCTTGCGGTACCAGCAACCCAAGTTACTACAGTATGCCCGGTCCTTGATGGAAGACCCCGGACTCAGTTGGCGGGCGGGAGTGGAGACCTTCCTGAAAAACTGTTGCTACGGGGGCAAAAGCGGAGTTGCCGTTTTGTCTATTGAGGAGGAGCAGCAAGTACGCCACTGCCTTTCCGAGGAGAATTTTCAGGCGTTCCGGCGGGATCAGATTATTTTTTATGGGAAGCTGCTTTCCATCTTTGGCCTCCCTGTGGACAGTATTGATCCCCGTCTGTTTGGCAATCTGGCCCTCAGCATGATGATGGTACACAAAGCAATTCCAGACACCATGCCATTTCTATTCCCAGAGGTGGCGGAGGACATGGTGGACTTCCAGGTCAGGGCTCTGGTGGACGAGATGGAGCGGGTAAAAGAGGATGTGCGGTAGGTGAAAGCAAATGGATAGAGATGAGTACCCATGTCCAAGCGGACGGGAAAGACAGCAGAATATCGTCAGACACAGAGCCTTGGGATACAGGTCTTGGTTCTGTGCGGCCTTTTCGCGCCCTGCGTCAGCCTGTCCAAATGACAGGGTGTCGCGGGGCATTTTTTATTGTTCGGAAAGAGGTGGCCTGATATGAGTTTACCAAAACGAAATAGTGCGGACGGGCGCTGTTACTGGATGAAGCCAGAGGTACAGGAGGAACTGCAACCGCTTTTTGACCAGTGCATCCAGGATGCCATTGACGGGAGAATCACGCGGCTTGATTCCCTCTGGCCGCCGGTAGTGGTCAACAGCGAAGGCGCGCCCTTTGAGGTGTGGCAACTGCTTCGGACATGGACCGAAGCGCAGCGGGCTGAGACCCTTGATGCGGAAAAGGCCATCGCCTTCAGCGAAAACCTGCGCCGCCAGAGCCGGTGGGGTGAAATTGACCACCATTTACTTGATATGCTGAAACGGGAGCTGCAGGAGAAGTATTTTGTCGTGACAGGCAATGAAGATGACCACTTCTGGGATCGGGAGTATTCCTTGAAACCAGGCATCCGTGCAGAGCAGGTCCCGGAGCCGCTGCTGCGTTTCGCCTGCTATGTGGCGGTGAGCTATAAAGTGTATGGCTTGGACTTTCAGTATCTGGACGCCAATTACCTCTTTGGATTGGTGGAGAAAGTCCGTCCTGATATGGTGAAAAAGCTCCGGGAACACGGGACCGGCAGGCTGCCGCTCTCTCTGCAAAAGAGGAAAACAGAGCACTTCACCGCATCGGCCAACGATGCCTTTGCCGTGATCCGTATTACTGCCAGGGACAATACGGAGGAATGCTGCCATGAAGTGCTGGACTATCTGTGTGAGGTTCTTTCGCAGGAGGATTTTCCCCGCAGCTATGCGGTGGAGTTCAAAGGGCCGGAAAAGAGTTATCTTCCCATCACAGGACTGCCCCAAAAGGGAATAAACCAGCTCTTTGCCTGTGCCGTGCAGTACCCCGGCCTCCACCCCCTGATGGAACGGTACGCCCGGCTTGCCATGCGGCAATATGAGCAGTACACCAATCTCAGCGATGAGCAGTGCGCGCTCCCCGGAAGTTTTGCCGTGTTCGCTCTGGGAATGCTGGGGCAAGAGTGGCGGCAGCTGGTATGGGATTATCTCGATCTCTGTGATGATGAGCACTCCCACTTACAGGAAAAATTCCTCCGGGAGTATGTGAAACAGTTCGGATTTACCGCCGATACCGTCCCTGTATTTGTCCGTGGGGTGCTGTCCATGCAGAACATGAAGTATTCCAAGGACTATACCGCGTGGATGGCAAATGCAGAAAGCCTGGACGCTCTGCTGGAGGCAAAAATCCATCTGTCCGAGATCGTTCCCAGCGGTTTTTCCTCCGACGAGGATGACGATGATGACGAGGACGAGGAACCCGCCGAGGAAACAGAAGCCAGCCCGGAAGAAGTGCTGCAATACGCATGGGAAACGGTCTGCTATGTGATCTGGGGCAAAGCCAGCGCCAAGGGTGGTCAGAAAGTAGTGGAAGCAGCTCCGGAGGAACTGAGAGAGCGGTATCAGGAAATTTTTCGATAGGAGGAAACAAAATGAAAACCTTTGATCCCAATTATAAATTACTGGACGAGATGTATCAGGATGATTATTATCCTGCTTTTCTGGTAGATAAGGTCAAGGATGAGCTCCAGAAGGTCATCGACCTGCTGGAGGGCGGCGAAACCGACATTGAAGTGATACAGAACACGCTGGATAAGGCGGTCTGCGGCATCAATGATCTTCAGGATGAATTTTATGAAAACGACAGTGAGATTGAAACGGTGGCCCGGGATTGTATTGGAGACACCGTTGCCTACATTCTGGAGTGGTTCGGTATCCCGATTGATATTGAGGAGGCCATCCGGGAACGGGACTGGTAATTTTTCAGTGCTTTGACCACATGGCTGTCGCTATGATGTGGGAATTGGGAAAAGGAGAAACTACCTATGGCAGAGTTCAAACAAATTATAGATGATGCGCTGGACATTCTGAAGTTTGATGGAGCCGTACAGGACACTCTGGCGGAACTTCGGAGAAAATGGGGCGCACAGGTCCCGGCGCTGCTGGATGAACGCTTTGACGCCATCGGCATCCAATATATGAAATTGCCCCATGAAAAAGGAGCGGCGGCCTTGGGGCAGGAACTCTCTGCCTTCGGCTGGGCGTTGTATAACCTGGACGATGAGGACGAGTATCTGTTTGCCTTGATCCCAGAGGAAGAACGCAGCGAATGGGAACGCTACTGCAAAAAGCAGGGGCAATATTGTCACCTGATGAAACAGCAAGGACGAAAATGGGGCGACCATGCCAAGGAGCAGGACCCTGGGAAGCTGATGCCCTGCGAGGAATACATACTTCAGGATGAGTACGATTATTTCTTCAATTCTCTGGCGGGTGATTTTGCGGCGGGCAAATGGAAAAACCAGGATGAAGAAGAATGGAAAAGCGGCTGTGTGGCCGATCTGCGCCACCGTCCGCCGCAAGTAATCCGCTCCCACAGCTTGCCGCACCTTGGGTGCCTTACCTATTCCCTGGAACATGAACTATATGCTGCATCGAGGGCCGCTGGCAGCGGGACTATTGGTCGGGCATTACTGAGCAAGAATCCAGCCACGCTCAACTGGGCCGAACCGTCCCCCATTGGATATGACGGTCCACCCCAGACCCTGTGCTGGGCTGACCATTCCCTCTGGGTGGGTGATCCCACCAACGCTACACGGATTGAACTGACAGACCGGGGCACCTGCCAGGATGTGAAAAACTGGACTCTGCCGGAAGATGGATGGAGCACCAAATACCATTGCGGCATTACGACAGACGGTCTGGGCCGGGTCTACTTTTCCAACGAGTGGTACAAGGGGCAGATTTACCGCTGGGAAAACGGCAAGGTAACAAAACACACCTTCTCTCTGAATGGATACGACCATCTCTCCGAGGCCGTTCCCGTTCCCGGCACAGGCCGCATTACCATGATCCACGCAGTCAGCGGCAAGGGGCGAATGGAAGAATGCCTGCTGGAACTGGACATGGATACCGGGCGGTGCCGCATCGCCCCCCTGCCTGGAATGGGCGAGGGGCTGAAACTTCGCTGGTTTACCGGGGACTGGCTGCTGGTGCAGGGAAACGGCGAAATCCTCTCCGATGACTTTGCCCAGCTCATCAACATGAACACCCGTGAAGTGCTGCGTATCCGTTCGGGAATGTTCGGCGGGGAGAAAATGCAGCACATCGGAATACTCACCGATGGCACGGTGGTCATCGTCACCCGGCGGGATATGGTGGGGCCGGTGTTCCGTTATCCCATCGACTTCTGGGGCTTCCTGCGGACGGCAAACAAGCCCCAAAAGCTGGAATGGCGAGAGTACAAAGAAGTGTACCCGAACCTGCCCATCTTTCTGCCGCCCAAGGCCACGGAGCGAAGAATCGTTCTCAAAAAAGATAGCCTGACCATTCTGGGGTCGGTATTTACGCCGCCGTTTACCCTGTCCCAGCTGGCGGAAAAGCTGGGGCCTGCCCGCATTGTCCTGCAAAATGGAACACGGAAAAGTCCCATGACGGGCCGGGAGAATCCCTATACTCAGGCCCTTGCTCTGTGGGACGAGCTTGGACTCCAGGGCTGGTTGGATGAAGATGAGCAGACCATCAAAACCCTTGGTGTCCGGGTAGCGGCGCAGGGAGAGTATGCGGTCCGGCAGACATTTGACGGAGCGGTTTGGATCGGGTCCAAGGACTACCGGGAGGCCAGCTGGAAGGATTTCGCCGGATTTGCCCATACCCTCAAATTAGGCGGCTTTACTGTTTATACCCGCTTGCCGGGTCCTGTTCCAGAGGAGCAGTCCGCGCAGAAAGCAAAACTGGAGGCCCTCTCCGCCATGGTGCAGATCAGCTGGAAAGAGCCAGAGAAAAAGACAGCAAAAGCGCAGAAATACAAGTTATCCAAGCCGACGGAACCGGTGCTGCACTTTGATACCTTCAACTTCAAACTGGCGGTCATGGAAGTCCTGATGTACGAGAAAGGCTTATTGGCTCCTAAACTGGATGCCCATGAGTTTGCCAGAGAGTATAGCCGACGCAAGATCGACATTGATGCGGAAGGGTATGAATCCATCCCAGAGATTCGGAAGTGGCTGGAGAAATACCCTGTCCCGGAGCGGCTGGCCCTGGAGGTGACAGAGATCGAGATGGATGGCGGCAGCGAGATTTATACCCAGCTCTGTCCGTTCTGGGATGGCGAGGATGGAGCCTTTGATCTCAACACCATTACCGAGGCAGAACTGCGCCAGTTCCCCAATCTCAAACAGATTACCCTCATGTCCTCCAAGCCGGAACAGGTGCTGCCGGTTCTGGAACGGTGCGGTATCAAGGCAGACTTGCTGTGAGGTGCGTTGCTATGAACGAAAAACTATTTCGTCCACAATTTGACACCTTGAAACTGTCCGATAAGCTCTGGCTGATGCAGACGCTGGCGGCTCGTTATCATTTGACATTCAAGGAACTATACGCCTTTTCCCGCTGGGGACAAAGCTGCACCACCGGCCTGTTTGAAAAAGGCGGACGGGAGTTTGTCTTTGTCCCGGGCGATACCGTAACGCTTGGCTGGGAGGGCTTTGTACACGGGATGGACAAGGCCAACCAAGAGGAACTGGCGGATATTTTTGCGGAAATCGAATATGAGGGCTCTGTGGAGGAATTTCTCCGGCAGGGCATGACCCCAGTACGCCGGGTGACCATCGGCCCCATGTTCGTAGGCAGAAAACTGGAGGAGATCGGCTGGGAAAGCGTACCCATGAACGATCCACGCATCACCGCCCACCCCGGCTGGCTGGAAAACTTGCAGAAGTGGGCGGGCCAGAGCAGCCAGAGTTTTGAGATACACGAAACTGTCCGCTTTGAACGCAATGGGGATAGCTGGCAGGCGTCGCTGTGCCATCCAATGACCTACCCGGAGTTTCAGCGGTCCCTGTTATGGGAGTTGGCAGCCAGCCTTCCCACGCCGGATGAGTGGGCCTATCTGTGCGGGGGCGGATGCCGCACCCTGTTTCCCTGGGGGGATGGACTGGACTACTCCATGCATCTGCACCACTTTGAAAGCGAGGAAGATCAGGGCAAGCCATACGACATGGAGCAGCCCAACTTCTTTGGCCTGTCTATTGCCTACGACCCCTATCAGCGGGAGCTGGTAGAGGGGAAAACATTGACCACCTGCGGCGGCGACGGCGGCTGCAATATCTGCGGTGGCATGGGTCCTTTGCTTGGATATTTACCCTGTTCCCCTCACTGTAAACCGGAGGTTCGGGAGGATAACGAGATTCACAATGACTACGACTTTTTCCGTCCTGTTATCCGGGTGCAGACATCCGGGTGGAGAATGGTATCCTCCGAAGATGAGAGGTGATAGTATCAGATGATCGAAGCAATTACGAAAATCCACACCACTTCTTCTTCGGTTACATTTGTATGTGGCAATGTAGCCATGATTGGAAACGGTGAGTTTCGGGCTTCATCAGGAAAAGTGGATGGTTTTATCCTGTATGCCGACACCTTGCGGTATGAAAACGGGGCGAAGCTCTCACGGGATGAACAGGAAAATTTGAAGTGCCTGTATCAGCACTTTGTATTGAACCGTGAAGATTTCATAGACTGGGATATTTGAATGATAATTTGCGGTAAAACAACAACCATATAGAGAGCCGAAATAAGGAGGTACGGATATGGAATTATTGGAACAATGCCAGCAATGGTTTGAACAGGATGAAGCGCAGAAGGTAATCGACACCCTGGAAGCGATTCCCGCAGGGGAGCGCACCCCGGAACTGGACAGTGAATTGGCCAAGGCATATATTGCCGTTGCAGAAATAGGAGAACGGGAGCCTTTTGAAAAGGCGCTGGAACTTCTGGCTCCCCATGAGGAGTATTTTGCGGGCGATCACTGCTGGAATTATCGAATCGCTTTGGCCTATTACTGTCTGGATGAGGAAGGCCCCGCCCTGCGTTACTTTGAAAAGGCCCTGAAAGCCCGCCCCGGAGACAAAGATACCCAGGAGTACATAGACGATTGCCGCCGTCGTTTGTCCCTACCCAGGTTTGAAAAGAACTTCCGGGAAAGGACGCAGGAAACATGGGCGGCCTTTTCTCAGATTGAGGGGTTGCTGCGTCAAATCATGGATACCGACAAAACCCGCCAACGGGGCGAAGAACTGGTTGAAAAATGTGGGAACGCGCTCAAGACGGCCCTGCGTGATACTTCCTTTGAGCTGGGTTTCAATGGCGAAAAGTATGAATTGATCCTCAGTCCAGAAGGGTTTCGCTCCCGCCTGTTCCCGTTGGTGTACTTCCAGAAGCAGGCCCCGGAATCGGTGCTTGAGCATTGGAATATCTGGGTGGGACGCCAGCCCTGTGAGGGGTTCGAACTGCGGGCTGGAGAGATCGAAGTTCGGGCTGAAGATGTGCAGATGTGGGCAGAGGAAACAGAAGATCATCAGGTAAGTCTGGTCCTTTGCTGTGAAAAACTGACGCCAATCTTAAAAGAGGACACAGACAAGGTCTGGTGGGCGCTCTCTATGCTGGTGGACCAAACCATTGGAGAAGTTTCCGCTATCGCCTTTGTTGCCGGGTTTGATGTTTATGCTCAGCCGAAAGAGGAACCGGCTATGCTCCTTTCCCAGCTGCCGGAACTGCTGCAAAGCATGGGCCTCTCCCTCTGGCGGGACGGCAGTGACTACCTGGAAAACAGCTACCTTGCCTATGAATTGGAACCGGTAGAGGACCCGGAGGCCGACTGGCGGCTGGATGTCTATACCGGTACCTGTCGTCTCCCGGTAATCATCAACGACTACATGACTGCCCGCAGTGATGCGGTGGACGAATACCACAAGGACGGCATTGCGGTGGGGTTCCTCTGCTACCCATTAGAAGGTTTTACTGGTGATGAGCGGAGCAACGCCATTCTGGACTTCCGGGATAACCTGCGGGATGCCATCCTGCGGGAGGCGGGAGCGGAAGCCGTGACCTTCCTGGGCGGGGCCACTGGCTTGTATTACGGGTACCTGGATTTCATTGCCTGGGATCTGCCCGCTGTACTGACAGCGGCGCAGGCATTTTTTGAAGAGAGCGGCCTGCCCTATGCTCACTTCCACGCATTCCGGCGGGATGTGGGCGGTGTGCCGCTGCTGGATGAGGAGGAAATAGAGCCTGATATTCATGAGGAAACTGGCTCCCTGCTCTCGGCAGAAGATATTGAAACGCTGGAATCCTTTGATGAAGGAGTTTCCGGCTACTTTGGGAAAATGCTCCGCTGGCTGGAGGATTTTATCAAAAGCGGCGTAGAAGAAGGAAGATTCACCGAAAAACAGGCCCATCAGGATTTGCAGATCGCCCTCTGGTATTCCTTCGCCTGCAACAATCTGGATGACTATATCCACTACTACCGCGCGGTGGAATGGATGAAGGATTCAGAGAAGAACGCCGCAGGCTGCGCTACCTGGTACTACCGCTATTCCGTGGCGCTGATGTACTGCGGCAGGCTGGAAGAAGCACTGGAATATGCGGAGCGGGGAGCTCAGGAGGAACCGGACTACCCCTGGATCTGGCTGCAGGTGGGCAAGTTGCGGGCGAATTTTGGCGATCAAGCCGGCGCGCTGGTTGCCGTCGAGCAGGGATTAAAACTGGAGCCGGGCGATTATGAGTTCTTGACCCTGCGGGAGGAGATCAAGGCCGGGGCCACCCTGGAACAGATGGAGTACCATTGGATCGACCCCAACGCCGATCAAATGCTCCAGCAGGGGCTGGGTGAGGATGTGGATGATAAACAGCGCGCCCTGGCCTGTATTCGAGTAGATGAAGCGGGACTTGCCGAATTTTATGAGCTGTTCTGCCCGGAACGGTATGGCTATGAGAAAAACGCCCCCTGCTGTGAATTTCGATACCCGGTGAAGGAACATCTTGTGGAACTCTCGTTCCGTATGAACGAAGCCGGACTTTCCAAGATGGGAACGGACTGGCTGCGGCAGCTCAAGGAACGGCTGGACAGCGGGGATTGGCTGACCCACACTCCCGAAGGGGAACCAGAGGGCATGCTGATAGCAGTGCTTGTGGACCAGACCCGCCGCATCGGCCTTGTCTATCAACAGCCGGGAGACGATCAGTATTTTCAGATTTTCCTAAATTCAGACGGCACAAAGGCAGATGCCATCTGGTCCTCGACGGATAGCAGGGGACCGGAGGTTTATACAGAGGATGAGATGTCTGCAATCGAGGAGCACATCAAAAACACCTTTGGCGAGTTTGATAATGTGTTCCATGAGCTGGTTTCCCCCGACATTCATGTAGACATCTGCGTTGTTCCGCCCTCTGAGGCGCGGGACTACTACACGCTGGTGACGATGGGCATGGGGGCCCACCGGATGAATGTACCGGAGGAACTGGCGGAATACAAGCTGGAGCGGGCGGAGTTGGCCATCGCTCTGCCGCCGGACTGGAAGTTGGATAAGGAATCCCTGAAGGATGAGCGGTGGTACTGGCCCATTGGCCTCTTGAAGGTGCTGGCCCGCTTGCCCATTTCCGGCGATACCTGGCTGGGATTTGGCCACACGATGGACAAGCAGTCGCCGTTTGCGGAGAACACGACGCTCTGCGCCGCACTTCTGGTGGGCCCGCAGGATGTTGTCTGGAACGGAGGAGAGGTCTGCACTTTGCCCAGCGGCGAGGAGGTCAACTTCTATCAGGTAATTCCTCTCTATCGGAACGAATTGAATTATAAACTGGAGCATGAGGCGGACGCTCTGCTGGAAAAGATGGCAGGCATCAGTTTTGTGGTCAATCCCACCCGTCAGAATGCCATTACCAGAGGTACTCTGGCGGATGAGAACTTCACTGGTGATATGGACGATGCCGACTGGCACCTGGAATCCATTCAGGAAAAGGGACTGCCGGTGGATGAGATCAATGCCTACAACCACATGGCGATCTATCTGCGCTGGTGCATGGAGCATGACCTGATGAGCGTGGAATTTATGGAGCGGTACTGGGAGCAGGTGCAGCCGTTTATGGCGGATTTGAGCCGCGCCGATCTGCGTGGCTTTATCCGGGACCAGCTGAACGGGCAGCTCTTTGGTGCGCTGTTTAATAAGGAAGGCGCAGCCTTTGCCGGATACTACTATGGGGAGGCGGATAGTCCTTACTTCCCCAGCGACATTGACAACTATGCCTTGGCATATTTCGGCTCGGAGCAATATTACTCCGACAAGTTCCAGGAGGAAGCCTATCTGTTCATTCCTTTTGATGAGGAGTATTATCAGGCTATGGCAAAAGTGATTGAAAAGCGCTTTACCAACTGGCAGGGACAAGATTTCGATGAGGCCACTCTGGAGCCTTCGGATCTTGCGAAGGCCATGATGGAATATCTGAACTGTGAATGTACCTATTTCCCCGCAATGGCGGACGATGATCCCATCATGTCGGCATATAACTATGCCAAACGAGAAAGTGTCAAAGAGGGCTTTGTGCCGGTTCTGATTAAGGCGGATGACGAAATCTTGTGGGAATGCCTGATTATGAATTCCGACCCGGACAGCGAGGGCGAGGATGATTATGTCTTTGACCCCGACAAGGTAGCGGAATACCGCAAAAAGATGCTTACCGCTCTTCTCAAGGACGGAAAGGCGGTTCTGGAGGAAATGATTGGGCAGCGCAAGGAGGAAGCCGAGGATGACGATATGGACTGGAATGAGGATATCCTGGGCGAGATGGTGGGCGGATATGATAACCGTCGTTTTTCAAGTTACTGGAATTCCGATAGCAAAATGACTTGTCCTCTCATTCTGGCTAAAATCCCAGCGCAGAATCCTTGGGAGGTCTTTGCCTATCTGCCCTTTGGCGGCTGGAATGAATGTCCTGACACGCAGTCGCTGATGGCAGTGGCGAAATACTGGTTTGAGCAATATGGCGCGGTGCCCGCAGTTATGACCCACGATGAACTGGAGTTCCTGCTCCCGACTCCCGTTTCCCAGGAGAAGGCCATGGATGCAGCAGTGGAGCAGTACAGTTTCTGCCCCGATGTGATCGACCAGGGTCCGGAGGAAGCCACCGTGGGCGCTCTGGCCGATGTGCTGCGGCAGTCCACGGTCTGGTATTTCTGGTGGGATTGATGGGGGCTGCGTGTCATAAAGGAGTTCTTCTCTTACTTTGCCCAGTTTCTGGAGCAGCGAAATAAGGCAGAAATAGCATAACGACTGCCAAAGCAAAGATAAAAGTGAATTACCGAAACCTTAAACGGAGCGCCTGCGACAAAGCAGACGCTCCGTTTTTCTGTCAAATGTATGTCAATAGGATATGATTTCCCCAATACAAGTAGAGAGGTAACTCGGGCACCATCCAAACATTATGTCAAATCTATGTCACATGAAAATGTCCTCGGCTAAAGAAGTAGAGAGAGTTTTGAGAAGGAGATGGTCAACATGAAAGAATCTGTCTACAAAAGCTACGACGAACTGCCGCTGTTTCTCAATTCGGAATTGGTGGCAAAGGTACTGGGCGTATCGTCGTCCAGCGGGTATGAACTGATGCACCAACCAGGCTTTCCGGTGCTGCGTGTGGGCAGCCGCATAGTGGTACCCAAGGAACAGTTCATTCAATGGGTGATGGAGAACACAGAGGGAGGTGTGCACAAATGAGTTTCTTTTTCAATCAGCCTGATCCGAAGCGACGCCGCTTCCCAATTCCGAATGATGTCTGGAAATGGGAACTGAAGCCCCAAGGATTTGCCATCCTCGCCTATCTCTGCTATCTGCATGTCCATTGCAACAAAAATGCCTCACCCAGTGCGGATGAAATCGCATCCCAACTGCACATGAGCAAAGACATGGCTGTGAAGCAGATTGCCGAACTCAACCGTCGCGGTCTGCTGGATCAGCACATGGTTCCGATACTTAAAAGCAACGGCAAGAACTTTTTCTCTCTGCCCAATGAGTTGTTTTTCTTGAACATCGGTCACGGAGCGATCACGGTCTACGCCTACCTGCTCTACTGCGAAAATCGCAGAACTCATCAGTGCCATCCCAGTTGCCGCACGATTGCCGCGGCAGTACATCTCTCAGCGGTCACGGTAATGAAGCACATCACAAAGCTGGAGGATCAGCGGCTTATCGCTGTTGAGAACACCAACTATATTGATGACCACGGCATGAAGTGGAACGGCAACAACCAGTACACCATTCTGCCAATTCAAATGGCGATGGATCATTGCTACCAGCAGCAGATGCTTCGACTGGAGGAACAGCAGAAATGGGATCAGACGCAGAAACGCTTGGGATGGAACGCGGAGAACGCCCCGTGTGTCCCGCTGTGAGGGGCTGTGTGCCCTCCTTCGGGGCAGGGCGTAGTCCCTGCTCCACCAGGGGCTTTTAGGACGGATTTGGGCCGCTTTCGGAAATGTCTCTGAGGACGAAAGAAAAAGCAGGATAAAGGCAAGGCGTCGTCCGCGACGCCTTTTGCCGGTCACAACTGCCCGCAGTGCGGGCAGTTTCAAGAGTTTCCGTGGGCGTTGGAAATGGGGTCAAAATCAGAGAGCAAATAGCGTTCTGCGGTCGTTATCCCCCAACGCTTACTCCCACAAGAAAAAAATAGGGGTCAGACCCCAGAAATGAGATCATGATGAGCAAAAAAGAGAAATTTCCTCTCTACCTGTCGCCGGAGAAAAAGGCAACCTTGGAACGGCGGTATACGGAAGATGGGAGCCGCAGCATCACAGCCTTTTGGCAGGCGGTAGAGCAGGAAATGGTGGCCTATGTCCTCGCCGACGAATGCCAGTTCAACGGCGAGGATCTGCGCCGGCGGCGGGCGGAAAGCGTTCGAAATGTGCGGAAACCCAATGTCTGTATCTCGTTTGAATACGCCGCCTGAAACGGTGCCCTTAGACCGCACGAATGGTGCAGCCAGACCGCTGAAATGGTGCATGGTCACCGCAGACATGGTGCATTGACAGGATGGCCACTAAAATGGATTC
>NZ_NFMA01000038.1 GCF_002161175.1 Flavonifractor sp. An100
GCCCACCCCCCGCATCTCCGCCAGGGGCTGGGTGATGGTGTTGCCCAGGCTGTCGTGGAACAGGGCGCTGAGGGTCAAAAACTGCCCCGCGGGGCACTCCAGCTCCGCCTCTCCGGCGTAGACCGTCCCCGCATCCAGGTCCATGGGCACCAGATGGACCTCTCCCTCGCCATCCACCGCCTGGAGCTCCACCTCCAGCCCCTCCACCGTCCGGCCCACAGCCAGGCGGAAGGTGTAGTCGATGTGGGTCTTGTCCCCCCACAGGGTGAAGTCGTAGTCAAACCCGGCCACCATGGGGGTCTCCGGGTCCAGGGCCAGCTGCTCCGCCGCCTGGCGCGCCTCCAGCCCTCCCAGCCGCCAGGCCAGGTAGGCGTTGCTCCCCAGGGACAGCAGGGTGAGCAGGGCCAGGGCCACCATCCCCAGCTTCCAGGGGCGGGGGAGGGAGAGCACCACCTGGGCCTGGGGCCCCGAGGGCCCCTCCTCCACCTGAAGCAGGTCGTTGAGGCTCACCCCGAAGATCCGGCTCATGGCGATGAGCTTGTCCACCTCGGGCACCGCCCCGTCCATCTCCCACCGGGACACCGCCTGGCGGGACACCCCCAGCTGTTCTCCCAGTCCCTCCTGGCTCAGCCCCTTTTCCTTGCGCAGCTCCTGGATTCTCTGACCCAGCGTCATACAGCAGCACTCCTTTGCTCTTTGGTGCTTTCAGCATAGCAAAAGGGACGGGCGGTGGCTACCACCCGTCCCTGTCAAGCTGTCAATCTGTGGTTGCGTCCCCTGGGGCCCAAGGGTTTTCCAGCTGGGTGACCAGAAAGGCCACCCCCGACTGGGGGGGCAGCAGGAGGGTGGGGCCCTCCTCCCCCTGGTCCACATGGGCCCGGCCCAGCAGGGGGGTCAGGCCGGCGGGGAAGGGCAGGGCCAGCCGCTCCTGCTCCTCTCCGGCGTTGCAGGCGCACAAAATGGTCTCGCCCTCTCCCTCCCGAAGGAAGGCCAGCACCGGCCCCTGGCCCTCCACATAGCGGATGGAGCCCCGGCGCAGGGAGGGGTGGTTCTTCCGCAGGGCCCCCAGGGCCTTGAACCAGTCCACCAGCTCCCGGTCCTCCTTGCCCCAGGGGTAGGTCTGGCGGTTGAAGGGGTCCTCAAAGCCCTCCATCCCCGCCTCGTCCCCGTAGTACACCGTGGGGGAGCCGGGGAAGCAGAACAGCAGCAGGGAGGCGGCCCGGAGCAGGTCCTTCCCCCGGCGGCGCTGCTTGGGGGAGAGTCGGAAGTGGGCCCGCCAGTCCCGGGACTGGTCCCGGCACTCGCCGCCCGCCCCCAGAAGGGTGAGGATGCGGGGGGTGTCGTGGGTGCCCAGAGAGTTCATGGCGGAGTAGAAGGCGAAGGGGGGATAGTTCTCCCGAATGGTCTCCATGGCCTCCACAAAGTGCTCGCCCCCGCCCCCCTGGAAGAAGGAGAGGATGGCGTTGCGGAGGGGATAGTTCATCAGGCCGTCGCAGTGGCCCCCCAGGATGTGCTTACGGCGCACCCCGTAGGCGATCTTGGTGGAGCCGTCCTCCCACACCTCGCCGATGACCACCGCGTCGGACTTCTCCGCCCGGGCGGCCTCATGGATGCCGTGGACGAAGTCGTCGGGCAGCTCGTCGGCCACATCCAGCCGCCAGCCGTCCGCCCCTGCCCGGAGCCACCGGCGCACCACGCTGTCCTCACTGCCGAAGATGAAGTCCCGGTAGGAGGGACAGCCCTCGTTGACGGCGGGGAGGGAGTAGATCCCCCACCAGCTCTCGTACTTCTTGGGCCACTCAATGAAGTTAAACCAGGGGCGGTAGGGGGAGTCCCAGCTCTGGGAGGCCCCCACCTCGGGATAGAAGCCGTCGCCGTTAAAGTAACGGCTGACGTAGCCGGTGTGGTTGAACACCCCGTCCAGCATCACCCGCATCCCTCGCTTGTGGGCCTCCCGGCACAGGCGGGCAAAGTCCTCGTTGGTGCCCAGCATGGGGTCAATGTGGTCGTAGTCGGCGGTGCCGTAGCGGTGGTTCTCCGCAGCCTCAAAGATGGGGTTAAAGTAGAGGGTCTCCACCCCCAGTTCCTTCAAATAGTCCAGCTTCTCCAGCACGCCCTTGAAGTCGCCGCCGAAGAAGTCCCGGTTGCGGATCTCTCCTCGGGGGTCAGGGCGGTATTCGGGCAGGTCCTCCCAGTTCTGGTGGACGCTTCGTCTCCCCACCATACCGGCGGGGTCTGGGATGCGGCTGCGGCAGAACCGGTCGGGAAAGATCTGATAGGTCATGCCCTCCCCGAACCAGGGGGCCACCGTCTCCCCGGGCTGATAGACCGTGAGCTGGTGGTGGCCCAGGTCCCGCTTGCGGCCGTCGATGCCCTCCAGGGTCAGGGAATACCACACCAGGCCCACATAGTCCTTGGTGTCCAGGGTGGCCCGGAACTGGTCCCGGCCCAGCTCCGTCCCCACCCAGGGCATGGGCAGGCGGATCTCCCGGTTATCCCAGCTTTCAAAGCGGGCGGTGAGCCAGCCCCGGGAAAAGCCGTCCGAGCGGGGCGGGCGGAGGTTGAACTCCACCACCGTCCCGGAGGGCACCGCTCCGTAAGGTTTTTTATAGCGAATATCTCTGGAATCATAAGTGGGTTGATACAAACAAATCACTCCAACGTCGATCTTCCGCTCAGAGTGGCCGGGGGGCGGGCACACCCGACCCCCGGCGAGGGCGTTTAATGGTATTTATAGCTGCCGCCGCCGATAAATTCCCGGAGCAGGGAGTCCCGGGGGACCAGGGCGGGGTCAATGGGCTGGAAATATTGGAAGGCGCCGATGAGCTCCAGCAGCTCGTCGTGGCGCTCGTTGTCCTCGGGCACGCTTTTTAGCAGGGGGAGGGCATAGTTGCTCATCACCGACACCTCATAGGGCAGGGAGGAGTCAAAGATGATGTCCGCCCGGTTTTTAAAGGGGGAGATGTACAGCTTTTCTCCCCGGCGCACGTTGGCCCACATCTCCAGGGTCTCGGCCACGCCGGTGCCCCGGAAGTTGTAGTCCCGCACTGCCCGGCGGGTCAGGCGCATCCAGGTGCCCTTGAAGCGGAGCACCGCCCCCTCATTCACGTTGGACCGGGCAGAGATATACAGCTTGGTGGCCTCGGGGTGGCGGCCGGCGATGTCGTCGTTGAGGGCGTGGATGCCCTCGAAAATGGCGATCTCATTCTTCTCCAGCTTCATGGGGGTGCCCAAGGAGTCGTTGCGCATTTGCCGGGCAAACTCAAACTTGGGGACCACAATCTCCTCCCCTTGGGACAGGGCGGTAAAGTGGGCATCCAGCAGGTCCATGTCCAGGCACAGGGGGGACTCGTAGTCAATGTCCCCCTCGGGGGTGCGGGGAGCGGTCTTCCGGTTGAGGGTTTTGAAGTAGTTGTCCATGGCCACCGCGTGGGAGTTGACCCCCCGGCGCTGCAGCTCCTCGGCAATTTTCAGGGCGGTGGTGGTCTTCCCGGAGCCCGAGGGGCCGGAGAGCAGCACGATGGGGCTGCGCTCCAGGTTGGCGAGGATTTTGTCCGCTGCCAGAGACACCCGCTGGGCGTAGGCTTGGTCACACTCGGCCAAAAATTCCTCCACATCACTCTGGATGCGCTTGTTGATCTCTTGCAGTTGGTATGCCATAGATTGCTCCTTTCCTGTTTGGCCCGGCTGCGGGGCATTCCCCCGGCTGGGCGGGTTACGGATTTCAGTGGCCGGCGTAGAAGGCGGCGATTTCTCCCTTCTGGGCGAGCACCTTCTCCCTGGAAGCCAGGTAGTCGTGGGGATATTTGGGGTTGGGCAGGCGAAGAATGCGCCGGCCGTCGGGGCTGACCAGCTTGGTCACGCCTCCGCCCCCGATGGAGACCACCGTCTGCAGTTCCTCCATCATCACGATGTTATATAGGCTCTCCAGCCCGGGCTTGGTCCAGCCCACGTTTTCCAGCGACCCGGACATGTACTTCTGCCGGTAGAGGTAGTAGGGGACGTAGCCCGCCCCCCGCAGGGTATTCAGGGAGAAGCTCAACATCTCCTCCACCTCCCCTCCCGCCGGCAGCAGGTCCCCCCGCTCCATGAGGGTGGAGCCCTTTTTCAGGGCCAGGGTGTGGACGGTGACGTTCTCCGCCCCCAGCGCCAGCACCCCCTCCAGGGAGCGGCAGAAGCCGGAAAAGCTGTCCCGGGGGAGACCGGCGATCAGGTCCATATTGATGCAGGCAAAGCCCACCTCCCGGGCCAGGGCGTAGGCGTCCAAAATGTCCTGGGGGGAGTGCTTTCTGCCGATGGCAACCAGAACCTCCTCCTCCAGGGTCTGGGGGTTGATGGAGATGCGGCCGATGCCGTGCCCTTTGAGCACCTCCAGCTTTTCCCGGTTAATGGTGTCGGGCCGCCCCGCCTCCACGGTGTACTCGGTGCAGCCCTCCAGGGGCAGCCCCTCCCGGCATGCGGTGAGCAGCCGGTCCATCTGGGGGGCGGACAGGGTGGTGGGGGTGCCGCCCCCCATGTAGAAGGAGCGGACGGTGAGGCCCGCCTCCCGCAGCGCCCGCCCGGTGGCGGCCACCTCCTCCAGCACCCCCTCCAAATAGGGCTCCACCAGCTTCAGGGTGCGGCCCACGTCGGCGGAGACGAAGGAGCAGTAGGCACAGCGGGTGGGGCAGAAGGGGATGCCCACATACACCGACACCTCATGGGGCTTTAGGGTGCTCTTTACGGCCAGGCTGGCCTGGGCGCAGTCCAGGGCCAGCTGGGAGCGGACGGGGGAGACCCGGTACTCCCGCTCCAACTCCTCCCGGGCCTGCCGGGGGGAGGCGCCCTGTTCCATGCTGCGGGTGGGCAGCTTCACCGGGCGCACCCCGGTGAGGGCCCCCCAGGGGGGCTCCTTGCCCAGCAGGGCGGTGCCGGCGCGGTAGAAGGCCATCTTCAGGGCGTGCTGCACCACGTGGTACGCCCGCTCCGGGGGGGCGTCCAGCTCCCCGGCGGGGAAGGCGTCCTCCCCCCGGGCCTGCCGGCCCTGCCAGCAGACCTGGGCGGTGAGGCGGGCGGTGTCCCCCTCCCGCTCCAGGGCAAACCGGGCCCCGTTCTCCTCCCCCTCCACCATATGGAGGGTTTCGGGGGGATATTCCGGCCTCTCCCCGGGGAAGAGGGTGAGCATCATCTGCTCGGCGGCATAGTGGTACCGCTCCGGCTGCCACAGCGCCGGGGCGGGGACAAATTGTAGCTTCATGGTTCACCTACTCTCGGTGTTTGGGGAAAAGCCTTAGTGGGCCATGGCCTCCCGCAGGAAGGGATTGATCCGCCGCTCCCGGTCCAGGGTGGAGGTAACATCGTGGCCGGGACAGACGTGGAAGTCCCCCTCCAGCTCGCCCAGCCGCTTCAGGGAGGCCATGATCTCCTCATAGCTGCCACCCCGCAGGTCGGTGCGGCCGCAGGAGCCGGCAAAGAGGGTGTCTCCGGTGAAGAGCACGTCCCCCACCTGGAGGGTCACCGAGCCGGGGGAGTGGCCGGGGGTGTGGTAGACCCGGATGGTCAGGCTCCCCAGGGACAGGGTGTCCCCCTCATCGTAGGAGCGCAGGCCCGCCACCTGGCCCGCCAGGGGATACAGCTGGCTGCCCGCCCCGTTGGCGTCCGCCTGGTGGATGTAGATCTCCGCCTGGGGCAGAGCCTTGTGGAGCTCGGGCACGGCGGTGGTGTGGTCGTAGTGGCCGTGGGTGAGGAGGATATACTTCACCTGCACCCCGTCCTCCTCCAGGGCCTTCAAAATCCGGCCGGCCTCGTCGCCGGGGTCGATGACGGCGGCCTGGTTGGTCTGCTCGTCCTCCAGAAAATAGCAGTTGGTGCCGATGGGGCCCACCTGCATCACTTTTACCTTCATATTCCTTGGCTCCTTTCCCCGGCACAGCATTCCCCGGCCGGGCGTGGGGATTATTTATGGGCTTCGGTGTCGTAGAGGATGGTCACCGGTCCGTCGTTGACCGAGGCCACCTTCATGTCCGCCCCGAACTGTCCGTGCTCCACCCGGAAGCCCCGCTGGCGGCACTGGTCCAAAAACCGCTCGTAGAGGGGGATGGCCAGGTCGGGCTTGGCGGCGTAGCTGAAGCCGGGGCGGCGGGAGGAGGTATCGGCGTAGAGGGTGAACTGGCTGATCACCAGCATGGCGCCCCCCACCTGCTCCAGGCTCCGATTCATTTTTCCCTTTTCGTCCTCAAAAACCCGCAGGTTGCAGATCTTTTCGGCCAGCTTGTCACACACCTCCTGGGTGTCGTTGGGACCCACCCCCAGCAAAATGAGGTAGCCCCGGTCGATGGCTCCCTCCACCACTCCGTCGATGGTGACGGAGGCGGAAGACACTCTTGTCACCACCGCGCGCATAGAAATTCCACCTTTCTCTCCTATTTCCCGCTGGCACGGGCCACGTAGTAAACGCCCTGGATATTATTGAGCTTGTTGATCACCGAGCCCAGCTCGTCCTTGTCCCTGACCTCCACCACGATGTTCACCGTGGCGTGGCCGTCGGGCTGGGACCGGGCGGACAGGGCGGACACCTTCACCTTGGCCGAGGACAGGGCCATGGCCACATCCAGGGTCAGGCCGTCCCGGTCCTTGGCGGACAGCTCCAGGGCGGTTTTGTAGTTGGGCAGGCTGCTCTCCACCCAGGACACCTTCACCCAGCGGTCGGCCTCCTCCGGCTTGCGCCGGTCCGGGTCGGCGTTGGGACAGTCCTGGCGGTGGACGGAGACGCCGTAGCCCTTGGTGATAAAGCCCACCACCGGGTCCCCGGGGACGGGGGTGCAGCACTTGGCAAACTTTACCAGGCAGTTGCCCATCCCCTCCACCACGATGCCGGAGTCGGAGTGCTTGGGCTTCACCTGGCCGGCGGCGGGAGGGGCGGATTGGGCGGTGGAACCGGGGACGATGACGCTCTCCGCCGTGGTCTTGGCGGCGGCGGCCGCCTTCTCGGCCTGGAGCCGGCCCAGACGGAGCAGCTCGTCCTTGGCCCGGGCCACCGCCTTGGTGGCGGTGGTGCCCCCGTAGCCGATGGAGGCGTACAGCTCGTCCAGGGTGCCAAAGCGCACCTTCCGCAGGATATAGGGCAGGGCCTCCTCGGCGGTGATGGCGGACAGGGGGATTTTCATGTGCTTCAGCTCCGCCTCGAAGAGGGCACGGCCGGTGGCGATGTTCTCCTCCCGGCGCTCCTTTTTGAACCACTGGCGGATCTTGTTGCGGGCCTCGTTGGACTTGCAGATTTTCAGCCAGTCCCGGCTGGGGCCCTTGGCGGACTTGGAGGTCTGGACCTCCACAATGTCGCCGTTGCTCAGCTGGTAGTCGTAGGGGACCATCCGGCCGTTGACCCGGGCGCCCACCATGTGGTTGCCCACGGCGGAGTGGATGTTATAGGCAAAGTCGATGGGGGTGGCCCCGGCGGGCAGGCTCTTCACGTCCCCGTTGGGGGTGAAGACGAAGACCTCGTCGGCGAACATATCCACCTTCAGGGTGCGGACAAACTCCTCCGCGTCGGTGTCCTGCTGGCTCTCCAGCAGGCGGCGCACCCACTCAAAGTCCTTCTCGGTGCCCAGCTTCCGGTTGGCCATGCCCTGCTTGTACTTCCAGTGGGCGGCAATGCCGTACTCCGCCGTCTGGTGCATCTGCCAGGTGCGGATCTGCACCTCAAAGGGGATGCCCTCCCGGCCGATGACGGTGGTGTGGAGGGACTGGTACATGTTGGGCTTGGGGGTACCGATATAGTCTTTAAAGCGGCCCAGAACGGGCTTGAACATGTCGTGGATGCAGCCCAGGACGTTGTAGCACTCGGGGATGTCGTCCACGATGACCCGGAAGGCGTACAGGTCAAAGATCTCGTCCATGGTCTTGTTCTGGGTGAACATTTTCCGGTAGATGGAGTAGATGTGCTTCACCCGACCGTAGACGGTACAGCGGATGCCGTCCTGCTCCAGCCGCTGCTGGATGCGGTGCTGGATGGCCGCCATAAACTCCTCGTGGGCGGAGGAGCGCTCGGCCAGCTCGTCCTCGATCTCCTTGTAGCCGATGGGGTCCAGATAGCGCAGGGACAGGTCCTCCAGCTCCCATTTCAGCTTCTGCATACCTAAGCGGTGGGCGATGGGGGCGTAGATCTCCATGGTCTCCAGGCTCTTCTCCCGCTGCTTCTTGGGGGACTGGTACTCCATGGTGCGCATGTTGTGCAGCCGGTCGCAGATTTTAATGAGGATCACCCGGATGTCCTGGGCCATGGCCATGAGCATCTTGCGCAGGTTCTCCATCTGCTCCTCTTCCTTGGAGACATACTGCACCCGCGTCAGCTTGGTGACCCCCTCCACCAGGGCGGCCACCGGCTCGCCGAATTTTTTGGCGATGTCCTGGTGGGTGGCGGGGGTATCCTCAATGCAGTCGTGGAGGATGGCGGCGATGACCGAATCCACATCCAGCTCCAGGTCGGCCACGATCTCCGCCACCGCCAGGGGATGGATGATATAGGGCTCGCCGCTTTTGCGCAGCTGGCCCTTGTGGGAGGTGTCGGCAAAGGTAAAGGCGTCAAACAGCCGCTTGGTATCCAGATTGGGTGTGTAGGCAGCTACCTTGTCCTCCAGGGCGTGATAGCGTTCCAAAATCGGGTCCATACGATCCCTCCGTCACTTCTATAACAGGGTGGAGTCCCCCACGCTGGCCTCCCGCAGGCGGCGCAGGATACAGGAGTCCTCCAAATCCACCTTCCGCTCCAGGTGGCGCACGGTGATCTGGAGCCGTCCGGTGCTCCGGCCCAATTCAATGAGCCCCCGCTCCTCCAGCACCTCCAGACACAGCATGGTGCGGGCGGGCATCTCCCGCTGGCCCCCCACCCGGCAGGCCCCCCGGGTGATGCGGATCAGGGTGTCCTCCACCCGGTCACTGGTCACCGCCTGGCGCTCCAGCCACCGCCACAGGCTGACAAAGTCCGCTCGCTCCGGCAGCAAAACCCGGGCCTCCTGGGGGGTGAGGCAGTCGCCCCGGCGAAATTTCTCATAAATCCCACGCTCCAGCTGGGCGCGGGTGGGGGCCCGCCGCAGGTCCACCACCTGTAGCTGCACGGTGCGCTGGCCCCGGAAGGCGTTGATCTGGGGGGAGAAGGCCACATCCACCCGGCAGCCGGGGTAGAGCCCCAGCTCCTCGCCGTCGGCGGAAAACCAGATGGCGTCCAGTCCATGGCCCCGGGACTCCAGGCGCAGCTTTAAATGCCGGCCCCGTCCCACCTGGGTCAGGGTGTGGATCTGCACCCCCCGCAGCACCAGCACCGGCCGGGGGTTGCCGCTGCCCCAGGGCTCCAGAGCCTCCAGGGCGTCTACCCCCTCCACCGTCAGCTCCTGGGGGGTGACCAGGGCGTCGGCCTCCATGGCGCAGCCCTCCTCGCAGCACCCCTGGGTGGCCACCGCCCGCCGAAGGGCCTCCGCCAGGGCGGGGATATTCTCCTCCCGGACGGTAAAGCCCGCGGCCAGGGCATGGCCGCCGAAGCTCTCCAGCAGGGGAGAGCAGGACTGAAGGGCCTCAAAGAGGTTCACGCCCCCCCAGGACCGGCAGGAGCCCTTGCCCATCCCCTGGTCCAGGCAGATCATAAAGGCGGGGCAGCCGTACTTCTCCGTCAGGCGGGAGGCCACGATGCCCACCACCCCCTGGTGCCAGGCGTGGCTGGCCAGGACGATGACCCCCTGCTGGGGGGCGCGGTCCAGGCGCTGGACACACTGCTGAAAAATATCTCCCTCGATGATCTGGCGCTCCCGGTTGAGCTGGCACAGCTCCTGGGCCAGCTCCTCCGCCCGCTGGGGATCCCGGGTGAGAAGCAGCTCCACCGCCACCTCCGCCCGGCCCATCCGGCCCGAGGCGTTGATACGGGGGGCCAGGGTATAGCCCACCGTCACCGAGCCCACCGCCTTGTCCTCCAGTCCGGAGCAGGCGATGAGGGCCTGAAAGCCCAGGCGCTTGGCGGGGTTTAAGTCCTGCAGGCCCCGGCGGACGATGGTGCGGTTTTCTCCCTCCATGGGCATCACATCGGCGATGGTGCCCACGGCCGCCAGATCGCCAAACCGCTCCAGCACCCCGCCGGCCCGCTCCGGCCCGGCCAGGGCCATGGCCAGCTTCAGGGCAACCCCCACTCCGGCCAGGCCCTTGAAGGGATAGGGGCAGTCCCTGCGGTGGGGGTCCACCACCGCCGCCGCCCGGGGCAGCGCGTCCTTACAGGCGTGGTGGTCGGTGATAACCACATCGATGCCCAGGGAGCGGGCATAGTCCACCTCATCCACCGCCGTGATGCCGCAGTCCACCGTCACCACCAGGGTGACCCCCTGGCCGGCCAGCACATCCAGGGCCTCCCGGTTCAGGCCGTAGCCCTCCTCCAGCCGCCCGGGGATGTAGGGGACCACCCGGCCCCCCTCCTCCTGCAAAAAGCGGGTGAGCAGACAGGTGGCGGTGATGCCGTCCACGTCGTAGTCCCCATAGACGGCCATCCTCTCTCCCCGCTCCAGGGCCAGACGCACCCGCTGGACCGCCTGGGGCATGTCCTTCATCTCCAGGGGGTCGCACAGGGGCTCTGCCTGGGGGGAGAGGAGGGCTCCGGCCCGGCCCGGGTCGGTCACCCCCCGGGCGGAGAGCACCGAGGCCAGCAGGGGAGGAAAGCCCGCCTCCTCCAGGGCCTGCCGGCCCTCCGGGCAGGGAGGGGCCACCTTCCACTTGCTGTATTTCACGGACCCGCTCCCCCTTTCCCGCCGCACGGCTTTTTGCCCCAGGGCAGACTGGGGCAGTATTAACTTATCTAGTATAGCATAATTGTTCCACTCCCTCAAGATAAAATCCCCATTCCCCCGGGGAATGTGCCCCCGACCCCTTGCTCCGGGGGGAAAATCGTGATAAAATACCCCGCGAACATAGACCGGACCCGTTCTGGGGCCCGGATTTTGACAAAGGACGTATGGTATGACTTACTACGACGCCGGACAATTTGATATTGCCGTCATCGGGGCGGGCCACGCGGGCATTGAAGCGGCCCTGGCCGCCGCCCGGATGGGACTGCGCACCCTGTGCTTCACCGTCAACCTGGACGCGGTGGGCAACATGCCCTGCAACCCCGCCATCGGCGGGACGGGGAAGGGCCACCTGGTGCGGGAGCTGGACGCCCTGGGGGGCGAGATGGGCCGGGCGGCAGATAAGGCCTGCATCCAGTACCGGCTTTTGAACCGGAGCAAGGGCCCGGCCGTCTGGTCCCTCCGGGCTCAGGCCGACCGCCGGGAGTACCAGAAGGTGATGAAGCACACCCTGGAGCGGCAGGAAAACCTGTGGGTGAAGCAGGCGGAGGTGGTGGCCATCCGCACGGAAGACGGGGCAGTGTCCGCCGTGGTCACCCACACCGGGGCGGTATACGCCGTGAAGGCGGCCATTGTGGCCACCGGCACCTACCTGGGTGGGCGCACCATTGTGGGAGAGGTGGTCCGGGACTCGGGCCCCGACGGCCTGGCCGCCGCCCTCCCCCTCACCCAGTGCCTGGTGGACCTGGGTCTGTCCATCCGCCGCTTCAAAACGGGCACGCCCCCCCGGGTCAACGCCCGCAGCGTGGATTTCTCCACGATGGAGCTGCAACCGGGGGACGAGGAGGGCCTTGCCTTCTCCTTCCAGACCCAGACGCCACCGGAAAACCGGGCGGTGTGCTACCTCACCTACACCAACGAACGCACCCACGCCATCATCCGCTCCAATCTGGACCGCTCCCCCCTCTACGACGGCACCATCGAAGGAGTGGGCCCCCGGTACTGCCCCTCCATCGAGACCAAGATCGTCCGCTTCCCGGACAAGGAGCGCCACCAGCTGTTCATTGAGCCCATGGGTCTGGACACCGAGGAGCTGTACATCCAGGGGCTGTCCTCCTCCCTCCCGGAACAGGTGCAGATCGAGATGCTCCACACCATCCCCGGCCTGGAGGGGGCGGAGATGACCCGGTGTGCCTACGCCATTGAGTACGACTGCGTGGACCCCACCCAGCTGCTGCCCACCCTGGAGACCAAGGTGGTGTCCGGTCTGTACGGGGCGGGACAGTTCAACGGCTCCTCGGGCTATGAGGAGGCGGCGGTGCAGGGCTTTGTGGCGGGGGTGAACGCCGCGCGGAAAATTCAGGGGAAGGCCCCCTTCATCCTCCGCCGGGACCAGGGCTACATCGGGGTGCTCATTGACGACCTGGTGACCAAGGGCACCAACGAGCCCTACCGGATGATGACCTCCCGCACCGAGTACCGCCTGCTCCACCGCCAGGACAACGCCGACCGGCGTCTGACTCCTCTGGGATATGAATTGGGGCTGGTGGACCGGGCACACTATGAGCAGGTATTGGAGAAGTACCGCCAGGTGGACCGGGAGATTGACCGCCTGGAGCACACAGGCACGCCCCCCTCCGCCCAACTGGACCAGCTACTCCAGGGCAGGGGAGAGCCCCCGGTGAAGGACGGGGCCCGGCTCAGCGATCTGCTCCGCCGCCATCGACATCTACAATGAGCACAACAAGGCCATGCGGGAGTTCGATCAGGTGGCCAACAACCACCTGGACATCGTCACCCCCAAGGTCCGCCACTGTGTCCATA
>NZ_NFMA01000039.1 GCF_002161175.1 Flavonifractor sp. An100
TCTATGAGTGCTGGGTTGTTGGCACTCTTTTTGTTTATTCTACTGGCTCTGGGGTTCGCCGACAAAAATTGGTTAAATACTCCCGACAAAATATGGTCGTGATCTCCCGGCGCCAACAGTGTTTCAGGCCCTGCAAGAAGTCCAGGAGGTAACCTTTGCGGAGGTGCCGGTCATGGAGCGTCCGCAGCCTTGCGCGCATATCATAGCCGCTATGGAGGTGAGCGATGTTCGGATCCAGGTCTATGCGGGAGCGGATAAGGCCACACTGCAGGCAATTCTCCAGGCAGCAAAGTCATGCTGAACGATTTCAACTGCAGCTGCCCGGTGTACATCGCCTGCGGATACACAGACCTGCGGCGAGGCATTGATGGGCTGGCCAATCTGGTACAGAGCCAGTTCCAGATGGATCCCTTTCAGCGGGCGCTGTTTCTGTTCTGCGGGCGGCGGCGGGACCGGCTCAAGGCACTGTACTGGGAGGGAGACGGTTTTCTGCTGCTGTATAAGCGCCTGGAGAGCGGCAGTTTTCAATGGCCCCGAAGCACAGAAGAGGTGCAGGCCCTGACGCCCCAGCAATACCGCTGGCTGATGGAGGGGCTGAAGACCGAGCAGCCGAAGGCAAACAAGGCCGTGAGCGGCCTGAGTGTAATATAAGGCCGGAATTCATTGAAAACATTGGCTTTTTGCCCTATTATGTGGTATCATTTACTCATGGAACGTAAGAAAAATATTGCTGCAAGCACCCCGGAAATGGTGACCATTTCACGGACGGAATACGAATCTCAGCAGGCAGAACTGACTGAGTTAAAGCTCCAGAACCAATGGCTTCTGGAGCAGCTTGGCCTTGCCAAGAAGCGGCAGTTTGGGGTATCCTCAGAGCGGCTCCAGGAGGGGCTGATGGACCAGCTGTCTCTCATGGCGAATGAGGCGGAGGCCTACGCCTATGGGACCAAGAACGCCACAGCGGAGCAGGTGGCGGTAAAGGCCCATGCCCGCAAGCGGCAGAGCGGCAATGTGCTGGATATCGTGCCGGAGGGCACCCCTACGGAAGTGGTAGAGCACCGTCTTTCCGAAGAAGAGCGCATTTGCGATGTCTGCGGCGCCGTGATGGAGGAGATTGGCAAAGAGGTGCGCCGGAGCCTGAAGATGGAGCCGGCCCGGTTCTGGATCCAGGAGGATGTGTACTACACCTACGCCTGCAAGCAGTGCGAAGCGGAAACAGGGGAAGGTAATCTCCGAAAGACACCCAGACAGCCGACGCTCTGCCCGGGCAGCTTTGCCTCCCCGGAGGCGGTGGCCCATATCATGACGCAGAAATATGTTATGTACTCACCGTTGTACCGTCTGGAGCAGGAGTTTCAGCGGCAGGGACTGAAGCTATCCCGGCAGACCATGGCCAACTGGATCCTGCAGGCCTCGGACACCTGGGCTGCGGCCGGTGTATGATGCACTGCACCGGAGGCTATGCCAGGAGACTGTATTGCACGGGGATGAGACCACGCTGCAGGTGCTGAAAGAACCGGGCAGGACATCTACGAGCAAATCCTATATGTGGCTCTACCGGACCAGCGGCTGCGCTGAGTATCCCATTGTCCTGTATGAGTACCGGCCCAGCCGGAAGGCGGAGCACGCCCAGGCATTCCTCAAGGATTTCTCCGGCTGGCTGCACGCGGACGGCTACCAGGGCTACCACAAGCTGCCCGAGAACATCCGGGTTGTTGGCTGCTGGGCCCATGCCAGGCGAAAATTTGACGAAGCGCTGCAGACATTGCCTAAAGAGAAACGGCAGGATTCTCTGGCGGCAACCGGCGAGTGTTACTGCACCCGGCTGTTTCAGCTGGAGCAGTCTCTCATGGACCTGACGCCGGAAGAACGCTATACCAAGCGGCTGGAACTGGAGAAACCGGTTCTGGACGCTCTGTTGGCATGGGCAAATGAGGCCAGCGCCAAAACGGCACCCAAGTCTGCCCTGGGCAAGGCACTGCACTATCTGCGGGAGCAGTGGCCCTACCTGGTACGCTATCTGGAGGACGGCAGGCTGGAGCGCTCCAACAACCGTGCCGAGCGCAGCATAAAGCCCTTTGTCATGGGCCGGAAGAACTGGCTCTTTTCCAACACCCCCGCCGGCGCCCAGTCCAGCGCTGTGATCTACAGTCTGATTGAAACTGCAAAGGAGAATGGCCTGGACCCTTACCGCTACCTGGTTTGGCTCCTGAACAACGCACCGGGGCTGAGCCAGACGGATGAGGCTTGGGCGGAATCTTTCCTCCCGGTGAACGCACCCCAGTAATGCAAAAGTCCAAAACCATAATGAAAATGCCGACCGCCATCTCATTGCCTGTGCGCTGAGATGGCGGCCTTTTTATACGCCGAAAGATTTTACGGTTACGCTGGATGACGAGTTGGGCTACAGCAAATACGACTACAAGAACAAGGACACAGACAACAGCCGCAATGGCCACAGCAGCAAAACGCTGCGCACCAGCTTTGGAGATGTAGCGGTATCGGTTCCCCGGGACCGGAAGGGGGAATTTGAGCCTCAGGTGCTGAAAAAGAACCAGACCAGCATCAGCCAGGACATAGAGGAAAAGATCCTGTCCATGTACGCCAAAGGTATGACCACCAGCGACATTGAAGCTCACATTCAGGACATCTATGGCATTTCTGTTTCGGACAGCACCGTCAGCCGTATTACCGACAAGATCCTGCCCATTGCCAGGGAGTGGCAGCAGCGGCCTCTGGAGCCCATCTACGCCGTGGTATTTTTGGATGCCATCCACTATCATGTCCGCAGCGAAGGGCAGATCGTGAAGAAAGCAGTGTACATTGCCATTGGAGTCAACCTGGATGGTCGGAAAGACGTCCTGGGGATGTGGGTTGGGGAAACCGAGAGCGCCAAGTTCTGGGCCACTGTCCTCAATGGCCTGAAAAACCGGGGTGTAGAGGATATTTTCATTGCCTGCACCGACAATTTAGCGGGGTTTGATGCGGCCATCCACGCCACCTTTCCCCAGACAGAGATCCAGAACTGCATCATCCACCAGCTGCGCAATTCCAGCAAGTATGTGTCCTACAAGGACCTGAAAGCCCTTATGGCCGATCTGAAGGCGGTCTATGCCGCCGTGGACGAGCAGACAGCCCTGGATGCTCTGGACGCCTTCGGGGAGCGCTGGGACAAGAAATACCCGAAAATCTCCCAGTCCTGGCGGTCCAACTGGGCCAATCTCAGCACCTACTTCAAGTACCCCCAGGAAGTGCGCAGGCTGATCTACACCACCAATGCCATTGAGGGTTTCAACCGCCAGCTGCGCAAGGTGACCAAGTCCAAGTCCGTCTTTCCCACCGATGACAGCCTGCTGAAAATGCTGTATCTGGCCATGATGGATATTACCAAAAAGTGGACTGGACGGCGGCAGGACTGGAGCCTGATCCACGCTCAGATGGCCATCTACTTTGCCGAGCGTATGCCTGAGTAACACCGCCGGAGCCGGATGCCAAGGGCAAGATAAACGGCTCCGCCGCCCTTGACATCCGCCCCCAGCGGCGTTATGTTGTTGAAAAGGCGGCAGCCGGCTTTTCCCGGCTACCGTCCTGAATCAATTTTGCTCTATTCGCACCTCAAATGGTGTTTACACGGAATTTGGGATTGACCCATATTTTACAAATACTATATTTGTTTTCCAAGTAAGATGCACATGGAAAAATTTTTACAGCTTTTTCGGAATGAGAATCGGCACTATAGTAATTGATAATGGATGTCTGATGTTACTCATTTGGATTGGCTTACATGACATGCTCGCAAAGTGTATAGTTAACGTGATCATTATAGTTCTAAATTACATTTTTAGTAAACTGCTCATCTTTAAACAGAATTAAAAGCGCCTTAGATTTTTAATATATAAACCAAGTATACATCAATAGTAATATAAACTTTATAAAAAATACAGAACACCTGGAGGTGGCCTAAACGCCCGCCCCCAGGTGTTCGATATTTATGTACTCCAGCCCTCCCTTTTGGACAGGTCCATCATGCCAGAACAGTACCGCTCCCACCATGTCAACGTCATCTGTGACGGGTCGCCCTCTCGGATTCGCATGGTCCTGCGAATTTCCTTTGGAATGACCACCCGCCCCAGATCGTCAATCCGGCGCACGATGCCAGTTGCTTTCATCGGATAATCCCTCCAGTGGTTCTGTATTTGGTAAGCAAAACCTAGTATCCGCAAGAATTGGAGTGATATGCAGAAATTTGGCTGGGTTTGTTTGCCACTTATGGCACGTTCACCGGATTATTGTTCCCCTCTCGCCTCTTAACTCATCAGGGAAGTCCTGTCTGCAACAGTGGAATGGCATAAATGACCGGCTCCTCATAGGGATGAACTCTCCTAACTGCTTTTAGAGTTTCATCGAGCCGCTCCAAATAACAGGTGACCTCCACCTTTAGTTCAGGCTCACAGCTCACCTCGTCTGTCCGGCCCAAATAAGGGTGTGTCCCCGGCAAGGGTCTCCAACAGCTGGTCACAGGGCTATAGGACAAACAGCAATCATAGTTTCCAATATGGCCGGCATCCACTTCCCTAAGCGCCTGCTTCACCACCTCCAAGTGGGTTGCAGGCAAAAAGATCTCCAGCTTACAACATCCCCGTCCCGTGCTCATGGCTGTCCCAGCCCCCATTCGTCCAAACACTCCAATATCTCATCCACCTGATCTTCCAAATCCTCATGAGCTTCTCCCCACTTCTGGTAGGCTTCGCTCTCCATATCCTCCGGTTCTTCCTCATCTAACCGCTGAATTTTGAGGCGAACCTCATTCAGCTTTCTCAACAGTTCTTCCCGTTCTAACCCAACATTATCCTCACCGGAAAACGGAAAATCAATGATCTCTGCCATGATAGTTCCTCCTTTTTGCAGCATGGATACGTTCATTGTATCAGATTTTGGGGCTTTTTCAATGAAAAGGACCTGCGAATCATCGCAGGTCCTTTTTGTTACACAGATATTTTGTCATGCTGTCCCTTCCCAGCCTTCCAACGACAGACCCCTTGGGTCATCGTTCCCATAGGGCAAAAAGAACACCAGGTTCTGGGCTTATAAAGTACCATTACTATAAGACCCAATAACAGGGAGGTAAGCATCAAGCTATAAAATCCAAAACTAAACTGTGCCACCCATTCCGGCACTGACCCCGCCGTATAGGCCCAGTCCCAGGGAACTCGGAACGTCCAAAACAGCTTGATGGCTTCCCGCAAGGAAGCGGCTCCAGCTCCTACCAAATAGGTCTGTACCACCATACTGGCAAACATGGATAAAAAGAAGGCCAGAAAACCCCAACGGAACCATTTAGATGCCATCCATCTGGGAGCAGAGTGGTAGCGGGACAACTTCAGTTGTTTCCCTAAGACAGTGAACAGCTGCCCCCGTCCACATAAGCTATTGCAAAAAAACTTGTTCCCTCCAAAGGCAGCCAGCGCCAGAGGAAGCAAAAAATCGATCATGCCCAACCAGGCAAAAAGAATGTTAAAAAAGCCCAGCACAAAAAAGAGAATGGACCAGACCCACAGATAATCATACCAATGCCGGCTTCTCATACATTCTCCCCCCGATCCATAAGGATAATGCAATCCGCAGGGCAGTTCCGGGCACATTTCCCACAACCTACGCAGCGTGCCTCATCTACTCGGGCAAAACATCCTCTCCACACTCCTACTGCTCCCAAAGGACATTCAGACCCACAGGCTCCACAGGCCACACAGCGGCTCACATCCACCCGGGCCACTCGTTTCGATCTCATAGCAAGTCTTCCTTCCCAATCTTCCAAATTGCGGCAGTCAATAGTCCTGCCCGCTTCTTTGTCAGTATACGAAACTGGAGGTGTGAAGTATGTGACCAACTCACCAAACAACCTGCCACTACGCGGAACTGTAGGGTACTGAATTAGAAATGCTTTATTTTTACTGCCGTCCTCTCCTACCGCCGGTTCGCTTTCTCCCCTTTTCCTGTGCGAATTGATAGGCCAGTTTCAACCAATCCAGCAATTGTTGATCGATCTCCTCTTCCTGGGTAACCAACACATGGTGAGTCCAACGATTAGGATAGGGCTCCACTGCCACCGCAATCCGCGGGGAATCTATACGTTTTTCTAATCCAAACGTAACGATCAGACAATGTTCTGGCCACTCTTTTTTCCGCCGCACCGGCAGTGAGGCTGCTGCAAACAGACAATTTCCATAAAAACTGATCTGGCTTTTCTGAACCCTGATTTCACCTTCCGGTATCAGTTCTTCCAACCTTTGAACCAACACTTCGTACAGTCTGAGTTCCTGAGGATTTCCTTCAAAGAAAGCCAATACATCTCCCTGGTAGTAATCCCCCGTCTTCACCTTTCTTCTCCTCCCTTTCCTATGCACCATACATGGTTTCAGAACCGGCGATCCCAAACCTAGATTTCATTGCGTCAATCATAACATAACACCCCTGTATTGGAAAGAGAATTGCAATAGAGATGTGAGATCCATTCCCCCCCTTTTTATAGGAAAAGCCCTCGTTTTTTCTCATATATCCGACCATTTTATTCCATTTCACCTTACCAAGCCTCTTAAAATACTATGCAATTAGCATATTGTAACCACATACAAAAAATTGTAAAATGTATTTGTATAATTTGCAGTTTTTCGCTCCAAATAGTAAATCGGGAACATCTGCTGCCCCGAATGGATCGAGGGGAATTGTGGATCGCAAATCATGTGGGGTGGCATTGCTATGTCACCTCTATTTTATGTTTATGCTATAAAACTCCATAACCAACGGGGGGATTCCATGTACACGCAAGAAGTACATCGCTGCTATAACTGTTTTCAGCAACGGGAATGCTCTGAGGGTCCTTGTCCTTATTGCGGCTTTGATCTGTCTGAAAATGAAAAGGATTATCCCAATGCCCTTCGGGCCGGTACCGTACTGAACCATCGGTATATCATTGGCCGTGTGTTGGGACAGGGCGGCTTCGGCATCACTTACCTCACCTGGGACACCAAGCTCCAAACCAAGATGGCAGTCAAAGAGTTTATGCCCAACGATATCGCCACCCGAATCGGTACCACTGTATCTGTGGCTATGAAAAGTAAGTCCGAAGAATTTACTTACGGAGCCGAGCGGTTTCAGAAGGAGGCCCGGACCCTGGCCAAGTTCATGGGCCAGCCCAACATCGCCGGTGTTACCGACTACTTTGATGAAAACGACACCTCCTATTTCGTCATGGACTACATCGAGGGCATCTCCTTTAAAACCTACATCGCCAACCACGGCGGCAAGGTGAGCGTGGAGGAAGCCCTCAACGTGATGATTCCCGTCCTCCAGGCCCTCACTGCCGTTCATGCCGAGGGCTTCATCCACCGGGATGTGACGCCGGACAACATCTACATCACCAAAGACGGCGTGGTGAAGCTGCTGGACTTCGGCTCCGCCCGGTACTCCATTGGGGACAAATCCAAGAGTCTGGACGTCATCTTAAAGGTCGGGTACGCCCCCAAGGAGCAGTACATCCGCCGCAGCCGCCAGGGCCCCTACACCGATGTCTACTCCTGCGCCGCCTGTTTCTATGCCGCTATCACCGGCTACCTCCCCCCCGAGAGCCTGGAGCGGCTGGACAAAGATGAGCTCCAGCCCATCTCCCAGCTGGGAATCGACATCCCCGAGTATCTGGACCGGGCCATTTTAAAGGGTCTGGCCGTCCAGCCCGAGGACCGTTTCCAGTCGGCGGCTGAGTTTTTGCAGGCAATTGAACAGCAGCAGGTGGTGGAAGTGCCTTCCTCCGGGAACGAGCCTGCGGCCCACTCCCCCAGTAAGAAACGCACCCCTGCTCTCATTGCCGGCATTGCGGCGGCACTCGTTCTTGTGGCCGGTATAGGGATCGTCATCGGCAGCAAATCCGGCCAGGGAAGCGGGGGTGGGAATCCCATCGTCCAAGCCTTTGCCCCCACCGTCACCATCGCCGGAGAGTCCTACTCCACCACCACGTCCGGCCTGGATCTGCAAGGCAAAGATTTGACCAACGACGATTTGAAGGAACTTGGAGCCCTTTCCAACCTGCAGAGCTTATCCCTGCGGGACAATGAGGCCGTCACCGACCTCTCCCCTCTATCCGGCCTCACCGACCTGAAAGAGCTCAATCTTATGGGGACCGGAGCCGTTGACCTCACACCCCTGGCCGGATTGACCAACCTGGAAGACTTGAAACTGGCCAACCCGGAGATTTCTGATCTCTCTCCCCTGGCCAGTCTGAAAAACCTGAAATCTCTGCACCTGGATGACGGAAGTTTAACCTCCAGCAAAATCCTGGTCCTCTCCCCCCTGGCCGGATTGACGGAACTGGAACACCTCTATCTCCCCTCCACTCCCAACTACACGGATTTCTCTCCTTTGGCCGGGATGACCAAGCTGAAGGAGCTGACCATGATGGGAACCCGGTACAGCAACTCCAACAGCATTGACAGCCTGGAGTTTCTGCGCAACATGACCCAGCTGGAGACCCTCTATATTTCCGTTCGCAGCGCGGACTTGGCACCCCTGTCCGGACTGGTCAGTCTGAAAAATATGGAGCTGTTGGGAGAATTTCGAGCGGACGACCTGAGTGTGTTCTCCAATCTCACTCAGCTGGAGTCCTTGCTGCTGCGGCGTACCAGCAGCCAGATCCTCTGCCCCGCCCAGGACCTGTCTGCCCTGTCCGGCCTGACCAACATGCGCCGTCTGGTCATCAGCGCCTCCGGTCTGGACAGTCTCACCGGGGTGGAACAGATGAGCGGTCTGGAGGAGCTTGAGATCAATATGACGGATGCCACTCTCACAGATTTGTCCCCCCTGTCCGGCCTGACCAAGCTCCGCACCCTGGTTTTGTCCGTGGGAGGCAATCCTCCAGGCCCGCTGAACATTGAGGCGCTGCGGGGTTTGTCCGAACTGGAAACGGTCTCCCTCTCTCCGGGGAAGCGGGTGGAGGACTGGTCTGCCGTGGACCACGTACCCAATGTGATGAAAGGATGAGAAATGAGGTTATGAGATGGGAACCATAACGCAATGTCTCTGCTACAACTGCTTCCAGCAGCGGGAATCCTCCGAGGGGCCCTGCCCCTACTGCGGCTTTGACCTGGAGGAAAATGTCAAGAAATTCCCTGTGGCCCTGCGGGCGGGAACGGTCCTCAACAACCGGTATATTGTAGGCCGGGTGCTGGGCCAGGGCGGCTTTGGCATCACCTACCTGTCCTGGGACACCAAGCTCCAGGCCAAGGTGGCCGTCAAGGAATTTATGCCGGGAGAACTGGCCACCCGTGTGGATGGCACCACCGTCTCCATCCTGGCAGACAGCAAGACCGAGGCCTTCACCTACGGGGCTGAGCGGTTTCAGGAGGAGGCCCGGACCCTGGCCAAGTTCATGGGCCAGCCCAACATTGCCGGTGTTACCGACTACTTTGACGAAAACGACACCTCCTATTTCGTCATGGACTACATCGAGGGCATCTCCTTTAAAACCTACATTGCCAACCACGGCGGCAAGGTGAGTGTGGAGGAAGCCCTCAACGTGATGATCCCTGTCCTCCAGGCCCTCACCGCCGTTCACGCTGAGGGCTTTATCCACCGGGACGTGACCCCGGACAACGTCTACATCACCAAAGACGGCGTGGTGAAGCTGCTGGACTTCGGTTCTGCCCGGTACTCCATCGGGGACAAATCCAAGAGTTTGGACGTCATCCTAAAGGTTGGATACGCCCCCAAGGAGCAGTACATCCGCCGCAGCCGCCAGGGCCCCTACACCGACGTCTACTCCTGCGCCGCCTGCTTCTACGCCGCCATCACCGGCTACCTCCCCCCGGAGAGCCTGGAGCGGCTGGACAAGGACGAGCTCCAGCCTATCTCCCAGCTGGGGATTGACATTCCAGACTATCTGGACCGGGCCATTTTAAAGGGCCTGGCCGTCCAGCCTGAGGACCGTTTCCAGTCGGCGGCTGAGTTTTTGAAGGCCATTGAACAGCAGCAGGTAGTGGAAGTACCCTCCTCCGGGAACGAGCCTGCGGCCCACTCTCCCAGTAAGAAGCGTGCCCCTGCCCTCATAGCGGGCATTGCGGCTGCCCTCGTCCTGGTGGCCGGCATCGGCATTTTCATGGGCGGCGGCTCCGGACAGGAAAATGGAGAGGGAAATTCCGGCGGCAAGAACCGCCCTCTCATCCAAGCGGAGGTCCCCTCCATCACCATCCAAGGCCAGGAATACAGCACCGATCTGCGGGATTTGACCCTTGAGAACATGAACCTCACCGATGAGGACATTCAGGACCTAAAATACATGGTCAACCTGTCCCAGCTGAGAATCAGTCAATCCAGCATTACCAATCTGGCCCCTCTGTCCGGTCTGACCAATTTGGAGGACATCCGCATTACGGAAAGCCCGGATTTGACCGACCTGTCCGGACTGGCTAACCTCACGAATCTCACCGACCTGGATTTGTGGAGCGTGGGGGTGTCCGACCTGTCCCCCCTGTCCGGTCTGTCCAATCTGGAATACCTGCGGGTGGAGGGACCGAATATCGGTGACTTGACCCCCCTCAGCTCCCTGACCGGACTGCAGGAGCTGTCTTTGCAGACGGAGGGCTACGGCCTGTCAGACATCTCTCCCCTGTCCTCCCTCACCAATCTGGTTTCCCTGCAGCTTTCGGTGACGGGACGAAATTACGGAGACATCAACGATCTGTCCCCCTTAACCGGCATGACCAAGCTCCGGAGCCTGAATATCCGGGCGGGGAATGTCTCCGACCTGTCTCCCCTGTCCGGGCTGACGGAACTGACCAACATCTACCTCTATGGCCAGATGGAAATCAGCAGTCTGGAACCCCTGCGAAACCTGACCAATTTGACGGAGCTCACCCTGCAGGGCGGCGGAAATGAGCTTCGTATGGAGATCGACAGCCTGGGCGGTCTGGAGAACATGACCAAGCTTCAGCGCCTGCAGTTGGATGGTCTGACCGGAGTCACCGATCTGTCTCCCCTGTCCGGTCTGACCCGCCTGACCTATCTCTCCCTCAACGACCTCACTTCCCTGTCCGACCTGTCCCCGCTCTCCGGGCTGACCATGCTGCAGGAGCTCTATCTAAACAGCGCCAGTCAGAGCTACCTGGGTTCGGTAACCGATCTCTCTCCCCTGGGTTCGCTGACTGAGCTGCGGGTGCTGACCCTGTACAGTCTGGAGGATATCGATGGGCTGGATTTCATGAAAAATTTAACCAAACTGCAGGAGTTCCGAATCTCCGACCGGGGCACCCGGAATGTATATGTGGATATCTCTCCCCTGGCGGAGCTGACCGAACTGCAGATCCTGGACCTGGCGTGCGAGGTATCCGATCTGACCCCCCTGGCCGGCCTGACCAAGCTGCGCACCCTGAATGTCCGGGGTGACTTCCCCTCTGTGGAGCCCCTGCGCTCACTCTCCTCTCTGGTGGAGCTGACCATGCTGACGGACATTGTGACCGACATCAGCCCCCTGGCCGATCTGACCGGGTTGCGGAGCCTGAGCATCACCAACTACCAGGAGACCATCACCAATTACAGCTCCCTCTCCGCCCTCACCGGGCTGCAGACCCTGGATCTGCGGGGGCGGGGAAATACTCCCATCGATCCTTGGTCCTAATCAAAAAGGAGGTCATCTACATGTCTCAGATTGAATGTGGGCGGGGCCACCTGTATGACCCGGACAAATACCCCACCTGTCCCTACTGCAAAACCAACCAGCAGATCACGGTGGCGGCGGCAGGGCGCACCGCCCCCATCCGGGTCACCACCCCCAACCGGACAGCCCCCATCTCCGTTACCCAGCCCCAGCG
>NZ_NFMA01000004.1 GCF_002161175.1 Flavonifractor sp. An100
GCCCGGTGCACCACGCCAGCGGCCGCCATGCACCATTTCGGCGGAATGGGTGCACCATTCCAGCGGTGGCTATGCACCATCATCTGCGGTCAAGTTGCACTTTTTGAGCGGCGTACGCAGCTCGGTACCATGAATACTTTGACGCTCTGATCGAAAGCTATTTTGAGAGCGGATATTTTGAGGCATTCGTGGCTGACACCACCACGATGATCATGCCTTACGCAGAGAAAGACCCTACTGCTTTCTGCTCTTATGAGGACTTCCAGCTGGGCGTGGAGACGATCACGAATTTCTGTCTGCTGCGCGCCGAAAGCGTGCGTGGTCAGCTGGATGGAACCATCCCCTCTACCATCGCGGCGCAGGCGGAGGATAAAAGTTGTTTTGTCGATGCGTCTTCTGTCTGGTTGCCTGACATGGGAGAGATCGCAGACTTGAAAGATTAAGCAAGAACGCCACGCCTGCATTCCGTTTTGGAACGACAGGCGTGGCGCTTGTTTTTCTATGGTTCTGCCATTTACCCCGTTTATTAGAACCTATCTTCTGCAGCTTAGTCAATCTCCCTTGTGTCTTTTCGAAGTATACGATATTGCAACACTGGAGTGCAGATTTCAAAGGGCTTTTATTGACTACAGTTGACGCAGATAAGGCGGCGAAACTGGATAGTCTGCAATCTCAGTTACTTCCTTATATGCAAGCGGCTGTTATTGGCAACAAGATGTTAGAGAGAGCAGAGCAACAGGTTAGCCGCGATATGTCAGAACGAGCGGGGACTATCTATTTCCAAGATACCAGCGTATCAGTGGATAATGCTGTAAGAGCGAAAAATGAAGTGGGCGGCAGATGGGGTATATTCCTTATGCAGTAGACCAGCAGATTACGAGAGAATGTGCAAAACAGGCAGAAAGCACGGCTGTTCCACAGCAAAGTCCACATGAGGACAGTGTAAACTCCACGCTCTCACAGCGAGAAACAAGCGAGATCGCCGTTGAGGATATTTCTGCTGTTACTACCACCGACAGCGCAGAAAACAGCGAGAAACGCCACGAGAGCAGGCAGAGCAAGTCCAACTTTGCGAATGTAAGCATACTGTGAGCATAGAGAAACGGGACAGAGTAAGCATAAACCAACAGGAAACTTTTTAGGGGGTGATTTTATGGAGATTGAAAAAATCGCGGGGTTGACCACAAAACAATCCATTTTTCTTATTGAGTATGCCAGGACGGATAACCTCGCTCACGCTTGCAGAGAAGCCCATATTAACCGAAATACGGGCTACAAGTATTTGCAGAATGAGGACTTCCAGGCCGCTTTGCAGGATATGAAAGAGAAAATCGTCAATGCGGCGTGGACGAAGTTATCCAGCAGTTTGGAAACGGCGGTTGAAAATGTGGTTGCGGTGCTGAACGACCCAAAAGCGACCATCAACGCCAGATTGAGGGCAACGGAGCTGATTTTTAACTATACTTCACGTTATGCAGAAAGCCGGGATATTTTAGCGAGAATGGAGCGTTTGGAGGAATGTTTCAATGCAGAGTAAAGTCCTCTTGAAAAAACTGAAACAGATGGAGCGGAAAGCCAACGGCAAAAGGCGGCAGTATGTCTTTTTCGGCAAGCCAAGCCGAGCAGAGTTGGCAAAACTGCCAGAGGGCGCAAGGGTCATTATCTTTGTCGGGGAAGATGAAATCTCAGACTAAAAAGGGCGGCTACACAGTAGGCAATACTGTAAACTTCGCATGATCTGACAGAATAACCCCCTTGACATCCACCCCCCACCGGCGTTATCTTGTTACCAAGGCGGCAGCCGGACAAGCCCGCTGCCGCCACAAACTAATTTTGCTCTATTCGCACCTGAAATGGACTTTACACAGAATTTGGGATTGACCCATTAAACTGTATCATGACAACATATTTCTTTGGCTCATGTGCATTCATTTCTTGCTGATTTGTGGTATTGTTTTGGGCGGGAGCACCCTACATGCTCCCGCCCATGTTTTTTGAATCACAAAATAATGCAGATAAGTCCTCCAGACCCCTCGTTGATAATTCGCTGCAGCGTTTCCCGCAGTTTGGAGCGGGCATCCTCAGGCATTCGTTTCAGCTTTGCATTGAGATCCTCATTCACCAGCTCATGCAGCGACTTCCCAAAAATATTGGCCTCCCAAATTTTGCTGTTGTCCCCTTCGTATTCTTGCAGGAGATAGCTAATCATATCCTCACTCTGCTTCTCTCCACCCACAATGGGGGACACCTCTGTTTCAATGTCGGCCCGGATCATATGGATGGATGGAGCGCTCGCTTTTAAGCGCACACCATACCGGCCTCCCTGTTTCGTGATCTCAGGTTCTTCCAGTACCAGAGAGTCGATGGAGGGAACAACAATCCCATAGCCGGTCTCCTCCACCTCCTTTAATGCATCCGCCACCTTGTCATAAGATGCTTTCACGTCTGCTAATTCAGTCAGCAAGGCCATTAGATCCCCGTCATCCCCGATTTGGAACCCAGACTGTTGGGAAAGTGTAGCATAAAAGAGTGCCCGCGGCAGTTCCAGCATAGCCATCGAGAGACCAGTACCCAAGTCAATGGATATAATTTTGGTCTCGCTGACCATTTCGCACTCCCGGAAGGCTTCTACCGCCTGTTCCACATCCCGGATCCGGCGCAGGTGACCGGTCCCCTCCCGTATTGCGGCATACAGCGCAGCCTTGATCGGGTGCTCTTGGGGCAGGGCATCCACCCAGGGAGGCAGGAACAAATCAAGCTCCTGCATGGGGAACTCATAGAGTACACTCTTGAGCAAGCTGCTGATTTGCTCCCGGTCCAATTCCAAACAGTTGACTGCAAGGCAAGTAACGTCATGCCGCTGGGCGATATCTGCTTGGATTGCTTTTGCACGCTCTGAATTGGGATAGGCCGAATTGAGCAATACGACAAAGGGTTTTCCCAACTCCTTCAACTCTGAAATGACCCGCTCCTCCGGTTCTACGTAGTCTTCTCGCGGAATGTCGGTAATGGTGCCATCCGTTGTGATGACGATCCCTATGGTGGAGTGCTCGGAAATCACTTTTCGTGTTCCAATCTCCGCCGCTTCCGCCATGGGGATCTCATGGTCATACCAGGGAGTGGTGACCATACGCTCGGTCTCCCCTTCTAACTGGCCTACCGCTCCCTCCACCATATACCCTACACAGTCAATCAGTCGGACCTGGAAGTCCGCCCCTCCGTCTACAGCCACAGAAACCGCTTCTTCCGGAACAAATTTGGGTTCCGCCGTCATAATGGTGCGGCCCGACCCGCTCTGAGGCAATTCATCTCTGGCCCGTTCCCGACGGTAGACATTTTCAATATTGGGGATAACCAAGGTCTCCATAAAACGCTTTATGAATGTGGATTTTCCTGTTCGGACCGGCCCCACCACGCCGATGTAGATATCGCCCTGTGTACGAAGTGCGATATCCTCGTAGATTTTGCGGTCTTCCACTGCCATTCCTCCTTCGGCCCGTTTGGTAAGCCGGTAGTTTTCCTTACACTCTATGAGGATAAGCTCTGGAATATAACAGCGACTCGTCCTTTTTTCCAGAATGAAAAAGGCACCTCATCCACAGACAAGGTGCCCGTTTCTTAGCGGGAGCTGGGAATCAGCAGCATCTTGCCCTCCGGCAGCACCTGATCTTCCAGTTCATTGGCCTGCAGAATCTGTTCCACTGTTGTTCCATATGCTTTGGCAATTTCCCAAACGCCCTCTCCAGGCGCAGCAAGGCGTAATACAATGGACGGGCGCTTCCCGTCTTCATTGGCCCTGGCATCCCCCAATCTGGCATTCTCCACAAAGGCCATCGGAGTCCGGCAGGTGGACAGGTAATGAAATTCCACAGGAAAACGCACTTCAATGCCTCCGGCACTTGGGGCTGCAAACACTTCTCCCGTGGTCCGACAAATGCAGCTGCATTGATATCCAGTCGGACAATCCAACCGACATGATACGGGAATTGTTCGCTGAATCCGCTGAATTTGCTCATGCTCATCCCAATATAAAACGGTAATCCATGCCTCTACCGTCAGAACTAGCTGGTCCCCCTCCCGGCTCTGGGTGAGCTGCCCCAAAGACAACCGGCTGTCGGTAACTCCTCGCACCATCTCTCCGGTTTCCAGCAGTTCCCGCACGGTCTGTGGCCGCATCCCCTGCTCCCCCAAGCGGCACAGGGGCAACAGTTGGCTGTCTACCTCCGTTTTCCATTTTGTGCTGTACAAGTCCTGCAGCAACGTCACACTGCGCCGGCAGCGTACCATCACCTGCGCCAGCAACTCCAGCGCAACCTCCCAGTTTCGTCCGTCCCCCGGCTCTTCTTGGCACTGTAGATCCGTCAACTCTACCCGAACCTGACAATCCCCCTCCTCTCCGACTCCGGAGACCTCCAGGATTTGCGAAAAAGGAAGTGACTCATGAGCGGAAGAAATGCCTCCCTCCGGCTCCTGAAGCAGCAGGTATACCTCCGCCATGCCTTTAAAAATCAATTTGGAACCAATTAGCTTACACTCAGTACACACAGGCTGTGCACGGCAGGCCAAAACCTGAGGAGCCTCTCCTTGCCCAGAGGGAAGGCGAATGGACTCTGTAAATGTAAAGGGTTTTTCCTGGATAGAAACCAGTTGATAGGTATCACCATGATACTGCCGCTGACACAGGGCCCCCTTCTCCTCCTCCAGCACACCCTTGCATATGGGATGCTCCACCGGCTGACAGGCCGTCACATCCACCGCCAAGTCCACTCGCAGCAAAACCTTGCGTGGATTCAGTGCTCTGGCCTCTGCATTTCGCAGGCGGGGACTGGCCTGGACCATCCCATGCTCTGTCAGTCCCTGGGCCTCTACCTGACAGGTAAATGGGAGTCCTACTTCCATCCGGCGCAAGCCAGAGGCCCCCTCAGGCTGATACAGAATGACGGCCCGAACCATCCCGGAAACTGACGCTGTCCCCTCCTTTGCCTGCTTACTCCCCAGGTACGCCTGGCCACACACATCCACAATGCGCAGAATGTCCGGACAGGCATCCGGTACAATACTCTCCAGTGTCTCCTCCTGGCACAGCGTCACCTCCGCCACCGTTTCGTAACAGATCATGGTATCACGGTCAAATTCTAATTCCATCGTTCTTGTCCTCTCCTTGTCATGGTGTTCGGCCGGCAGGACGCGGCCCCGGCTTTGTGACACTATATGCCTGCGGAGAGGGTTATAGACCTGTTTGCTTACTTCATGCCAAAAATCCTGCGCAGCAGACCCCGCAGGCACTTTGGAGAACGTACTACCACGATGCCCATGAAACCGCCTCCCCTCCCTGTTAGATTGACCGTTCCCGGCTAATCCAGTATATGGTCTGGTTCCTACCAGTGACACAAAAAAACGAGAGAACGGCAAAAAAGCCGTTCTCTCGTTTAACGTTCGTTTCGTTCCCAGTCCGGAATGGACTTGGCCTGTTCATACAAGCGGACATAGCTTTGATGGCGGCTGGCTGGGATTGCTCCCTCTCTCACAGCCTGAAGTACTGCGCAGCCTTGCTCCTTTACGTGGGCACAGTCCTGAAAGCGGCATTTGCCCAAGTATGGCGCAAATTCCGGAAAGCAGCTTTGGAGCCGTTCCTTCCGCGTCAATTCCATCCGCTCCACATCGAAGGAGGAAAACCCCGGTGTATCTGCCACCAGAGCATCACAGGACAGCCGAAACAGCTCTACGTGCCGGGTGGTGTGCCGTCCGCGTCCCAGCTTTCGGCTCACATCCCCTGTGGCCAACTGAATCTCCGGTTCAAGGGCGTTGAGGATACTGGACTTACCCACTCCAGAATTTCCTGTAAAGGCAGATACCTTTCCAGTAATCAATTCCTTCAGCTGGTCCAACCCTTCCCCTGTTTCCGCGCTGACCCGAAGAGTAGGAAATCCCGCCTTTTCATAGATTTCCGCCAACCCCGCGCCAGAGACCAAATCGCACTTGTTAATACACAGGATGCTGGGACATCCCCGGCTCTCCGCAATAGCCGCTACCCGGTCAATTAGAAAAGGATCGGTCACCGGTATGGCCTCGGAGGCAATGATGACCAGCTGATCAATATTTGCCACTGCCGGGCGGTAAAATTGATTTTTCCGAGGCAAAACCTGGTCCAGCGCCCCGCTCCCATCCGGCAAGGGGGTAAACTCAACCCGGTCTCCCACCAGGGGACTCATTTTCTCATGGCGTAGCTTTCCCCGGCCCCGGCAAGCAGTCAGAGAGTGGCCATCGTCCACATAATAAAACCCGCTGAGGGCTTTCGTGATAATCCCTTCCATGGTCACTCCTCGAGGGTCACAGTCAACGTATCATAGAGACTCCCATTTATAAATACAGTTAGGGTTTTCGTCTCGCCCACCTTTCCCGTCACCGGGACGGAGACATTGGGCAATTCCATGGCTGTGTCAATATCGTTCTCGTAAATCACCACTCCATCCATCATCACTGATACATTGATGATCTCTCCCGTATCTGGGATATTAGGAATGGATACGGTATTGGTGACCTCCTTCGGCTGGGTGTCCGGATCAGGGCCCTGGCTCACATTCAGATTTACCTTGTCCCCCTCAGATACCTCTGCATTGGGGGCCGGGTACTGATCGACCACTTTGCCCTCTTCCACAGTATCGCTGTATACCGGAATGATCTCTCCCTGCTCCAAATTTTGTAAAGCAAGCTGGTTGAGAGCATTCTCCTGGGTCATACCAATCAAAGTCGGCATGGGGAAGGTCTTGGTCTCCGGTCCCAGACTGATGACCATCTGCACCTTCGTCCCCGATGAGATGGGCGTTCCCTTCAATGGGGTATAGGAGATCACATGGTCCTTTTCTACTTTGTCATCGTTTTGATAGGTGGGCGTGTCATAGGCAATTCCTGCCTTGTTCAGGGCTTGGAAGGCCTCCAGATAATGCATGCCGTCCAGATCGATCATTTCCACCGTTTTCGGTCCGGCACTGACGGTAACAGTGATTTCCGTCACATCCTCCCCTACCTGGCTTTCTCCCTTGGGGTCCTGTTCCAGAATCGTTCCCTCTTCTGCGTCGTTTTCCACCGTCGATCCTATGGTCACTGTGAATCGACCCAAAAGCTCGCTATTCTGGCTGACTTCGTCATAGAGCTGACCAACCAAATTGGGGACTGTATCTTTTTGGGGCGGGGAGAAAAGATCAGAGAAAATGGTATTGTACAACAGCATGAACACCAGTGCCACAAACACCAGAACCCCCGCCGCAGCGGCCACAATCACCCACGGTGAGCCAGAACGGCGGTCCTCCTCTAGATCGTCCTCCTCCTCATAGCGGCGGGAAGGACGGCTAGACCCTCGAGAAGTGCTATGGCTGCGTTCCCGACTGTGGCTGTGGGTATGGGTAACTGTCCGGATTTGGGTCTTCTCCTCGTCGGGCTCCTCCTCCGGCATAAACTCACTGAGATTATAGTCAAAATTGATATTGGGATTTTTCCTGAACTCCTCCAGATCCGCCAGCATTTCATCAGCAGAGCTATAGCGGTTATCCGGATTGGGCGCCATCGCCTTCATCGTGATCTCTTCCAAGGCCTCCGGAATGGTGGGATCAATTTCCCGTGGTGAAAGTGGAATAGAGTTGATGTGCTGAATTGCCACAGAGACCGGAGTGTCCCCTTCGAAGGGGAGCCGGCCCGTAATCATCTCATAGAGGACCACGCCGGCCGAGTACAAATCCGAGCGGGCATCAATATGGCTGCCTCTGGCCTGCTCTGGAGAAATATAATGCACCGAACCAAGCGCCTCTTGTGTCAAGGTGCTGTGTCCTCCGGACGTCACCCGGGCAATTCCAAAATCGGCCACCTTAACGCTGCCGTCCCGTAAAACCATCACGTTATGGGGCTTAATATCCCGGTGAATGATCCCGCGGCTGTGGGCATGCCCCAGGGCTTTTACAATCTGAGTGGTGAAATGAAGAGCCTCCCGCCAGTTCAGCTTATTCCCTTTTTTCTGCATATACTGCTTAAGGGTAATGCCATCTATGAGCTCCATGACGATATATTCCAGCTCAGAAGACCGGCTGACATCGTACACAGCCACAATGTTGGGGTGGGAGAGCATGGCAACCGCTTGAGACTCATCATGGAACCGGCGGCGAAATTCTGCGTCCTGGGCCAAATCTTCCCGCAGAATTTTAATGGCCACCAAACGGTTGAGCCGATGGCACCGCGCTTTATAGACCCGCGCCATTCCTCCGGTCCCGATGACCTCCAGAATCTCATATCGGTTATCGAGTAATTTACCTATGTATTGATCCATGGTAAATCTCCTCCTTATATCTTCAGCATGGGACCGGCCTTATCCCTGAATCAGAACCGCTGTCACATTGTCCGGCGCTCCCCGGTGCATGGCAATGTCCAGTAAACGCTGGCAGCAGGTCTCATCTTCTCCGCCGTGAATCACCTCATAGAGGATCTCCTGCTCTGTCACCACATTACTCAGGCCATCACTGCACAGCAGGAGATATTCCCCCTGCTTAAGCGGCTGGCGGAAGCAATCGGTGAGCAAAATCGGCTCCGCTCCCAAGGCCCGGGTAATCAAATTTTTGTGGGGATGGTTTCGTGCCTCTTCCCGGGTCAGCTCTCCCCGCTCTACCATATCCTCCACAAGTGAGTGGTCTCGGGTGACTAACACAATCCCCGCCTGGCTGATATGATAGGCGCGGCTGTCCCCTTCATTCAGGATCAGCGCCTCTTCCTTACCAACCAACGCCGCCACCAAGGTGGTGCCCATTCCGGTGCACTCCTCCTCTGTAGTAGCACGGCGAAAAATCTCTTGGTTTGCTAAAGCGGCCGCAGACTGCATCCGCTCCTGGTCGTTGGATTCCTTCTCCTGCTCCATAAACCGCTTCATGAAGAGGTCTACCGCCATGGCGCTTGCCACGTTTCCTGCCCGAGCGCCACCCATCCCATCGCAGACCAAAGCGATGATACGGCCATCCTCCATCTTCTGTGTGGCATAGGCATCTTGATTTTGCTGTCGGACTGCACCGCGATGGGTGATCCCCCATATCTGCATGGAAATCGTCCTCTTTTCTGCCGGCATTCCGGCGCTGGTAAACAGTGGGGCAGACAATCATCCGTTGTCCTGCCGCATCGCCTTCCGGCGAAGCTGCCCACAAGAAGCGTCAATATCGCTGCCGAGCCGGCGACGTACCGTTACTGTCACGCCATGGCTCTCCAGCCGTTTCTGAAACGCCGCCACACGGCGGCTAGGCTTTAAGGGGCTCTCCTCCACATTATTCAGCGGAATGAGATTGACATGGCCTCCCGTCCCTTTCAGCAAGTGCGCCAAACGGTCCGCCTGCCAGTCCGAATCATTTACCCCATCAATCATAGCATATTCGTAGGAGATTCGCCGCCCAGTGGTCTGGAAATACCGGCGGCAAGTGTCCATCAGCCGGTCCACTCCCACAGAACGATTTACCGGCATGATCTTAGAACGAGTCTCATCGTCCGGTGCGTGCAGGGAAACGGATAATGTTAATTGTAACCCATATTCAGCCAGTTTGTCAATTTTCTCAACCAAACCACAGGTAGATAGAGAAATATGGCGCATCCCGATATTCATTCCATCGGGATGGTTAATGAGGGTAAGAAAACGAATCACCGTGTCAAAATTATCCAGGGGCTCCCCAATCCCCATTAACACAATATTAGAGATTGGCTCCCCGCTGTCCAGCTGGGTAAATAGCACTTGATCTACCATTTCTCCTGGTGTCAAGTCCCTTACCTTGCCAGCTAATGTGGACGCACAAAAAGCGCAGCCCATTCGGCACCCCACCTGGCAGGAGATACAGACCGTGTTTCCATGCTTATACCGCATAAACACTGTCTCAATGCAGTTTCCATCTCCCAGCTCCCAGAGGTATTTGATGGTCCCGTCCAACTGGGACACTTGTTTCCGTGCCACCTTAGGTGCCGTAAGAATACAAGTTTCCTTCAACTTCTGACGCAGCCCCTTGGAGAGATCACTCATCTCCTCAAAGGAGGTTACGCCCCGGTACAGCCACCGGAACACCTGCTTGGCGCGAAATGCGGGCTCCCCTTGGTCTTTGAACCACTGCGTGAGTTCTTCCAGGGTCATGGATTTTATGTCTACCAAAAGGTTCAACCTCTCTTTCGCAGCTTGCTGATGAAAAAGCCGTCTGTACCATGGCGGTGAGGCCAAAGGGTCACCATGCCAGCGGTAATTTCTCCAAGTGGTCCAGGAAGTGTAAAGGATTCCAGCTTGTAATCTATGTGGTCCGACAAAAAGCTCTGGACCACCTCTTCATTCTCCCGGTACAGCAGGGTACAAGTAGAATACAATAAAATTCCTCCCGGCCGTACATAACGGGCAGCATTATTTAAAATGGATCGCTGAATCTGAGGAAGCTCGGCCAAAGGCTCTGGGTCTTTATACCGGATATCCGGCTTTTTTCGAATGACACCCAAACCGGAGCAGGGTGCGTCTACAATCACCAAATCGAAGGCCTCGGCCCACTCCTCCCGATACACCTTTCCATCTGCTGTTTGGGGATGAATAATCGTCAGCCCCAGACGTTCTGCCCCCGCCTGAATGAGCCGTTTTTTGTGGGGGTGCAGGTCACAGGAGATGATCTCACCCTGGTTTTTCATCACAATGGCCGCGGCAAAAGACTTTCCTCCCGGTGCGGCACAGCAATCCAGTACCCGCATGCCCGGCTCAGCAGCCGCAGCTAATATGGCGCACCGGGAAGCTGGATCCTGGATGTAAAATAGCCCCTCTTGAAATGCCTGCAGGCGCTCCAGATTTCCGGTTTTTGTCAGAATTACACAGTCCTCCAGCCAAGGGTGGGGCTGCACTTGGGCCTGTTCTGTCTCCAGCTGAGCCAGAAGCTCTTGTGTGGTAGTCCGGCAACGGTTGACCATCCCCGTCATGGGAGGCTGGCTGTTGTCAGCCGCCAAAAGTTGAGGGGTCTCCTGCTCACCAAGTGTAAGGAGAAATTCCTTTACCATCCACTCCGGGTGGGAGTAAAGAGTCGATAGGTACATGACCGGGTCCTGCTGGGGAATCACCGGCAGGTTGTCCCGGTTACGCTCCAAACTGCGCAGGATTCCGTTAACCATGCCCGCAGCTCGTGGATTTTTACAGTGGAGCTTCGTCATGGCAACCGCTCGATTCACCGCCGCGCTGTGGGGGATTTTGGTTAAAAACAGCATCTGGTATGCCCCAAGGCGAAGAATCTGAAGCACCTTTCCTTCCATCCGTTTAAGGGGAATATTGGAAAATTTGGAGAGATAGAAGTCCAGCAACATCTGATTTTGGAGCACGCCAAAGCAAAGCTGCGTGGCCAGGGCCGCATCTCTGTGATCTAGACCAGCTGCTGACAGCTGCTTTTTTAGCTCGCCGTCTGTCCAACCACCCTGTCTCTGGCAGGCGTTCAGCGTCAACATTGCCACTTCCCGAGCATCCATTTCTTTTCGCCTCCTTCTCTCCTATTGTCCGCTAGGACTCAATTCTTTGATGCGTCAATGGGATGGCCGCGCAAATAATCACCAGCCGCCATCCGTCTGCTGCCGGGAGCCTGCAGCTCCAACAGGCGCAACACCTGCCCATCTCCACAGGCCACATCAATTCCATCGCTGCCTGTCCGCACCACCGTTCCAGGCGCTTTGGTTGTAGTTTCCCCTGTCTCCACAGAGGCAAACACCTTTACCGGTTCCTTGGAGAAAATGTCAGTGGAAGTGGCAGGCCAGGGCACCAGTCCACGAATTTTATTGTGGATGGACCGGGCCGGCTGCTCCCAGTCAATGGGAGACAAGCTACGGGAAAGCATGGGGGCCAGAGTCACTTTCGCTGGATCCTGAGGCATGCGGCTAGCAGTTCCGTCAGCAATCTGTGCCACCGTTTTGACCAACAGTTCCCCTCCCATTTGAGCCAGACGGTCATGTACCGTCTCCACCGTCTCATTGGGATCAATGGGCGTAGCCAACTGCGCGATAATATCTCCCGCATCCAATTCCGAAGCCATGTGCATAATCGTCACACCGGTTTCCTGCTCTCCATTGATGACAGCCCAATGGATGGGGGCTGAGCCGCGATATTTGGGGAGCAGAGAGGAGTGGACATTGATACACCCCTTGGGAGGCAGGGCAAGAATATCATCGGGCAAAATACGGCCATAGGCCGCTACCACAATCAACTCCGGGTTCAGTTCCTTCAATTGCGCCAAGGCTGTCCCATCCCGTAGCTTTGTGGGCTGGAATACCGGGATTCCGTGACTCTGTGCGCAGGCTTTGACCGGAGTTGGCTGGAGCTTATTCTGGTGGCGCCCCACCGGTTTGTCCGGTTGGCTGAATACCCCGCACACCTCATGTCCCGCCTGCACCAGAGCCTCCAGGGACGGGACGGCAAAATCGGGCGTACCCATAAAGACAATTCTCATTGTCCCTCCTCCTGCTCCTCCACCATGGCATCCAGTTCTTCACTGGTATACAGCTTTTCACACAGCTCGGTAAATAGGTGGCCATCCAGATGGCTCAATTCATGACAGAAGCAGCGGGCCGTTATATCCCGTCCCTCTACCTCAAACCAATCGCCCTTGCGGTCCTGGGCACGCACTTTTACCCAGTCCGGACGCTTCACATATCCCCACATACCGGGCACAGACAGACAGCCCTCCAGGCCATCCTGCTCCCCGCTCTGTTCCAGGATCTCTGGATTGACCAGCTCCAGCATTTCCCCTCTCTCGTTAATAACAATCACTGCACGGCGGAGAATGCCCACCTGAGGGGCTGCCAAACCTAGTCCATTTGCCTCAGCCAGTGTCTGCTTCAAATCATCCAGAAGATCCGCCAATTTCTCATCAAACTTTGTTACCGGATGGCACATCTTCCCCAACACGGGATCGCCCTTTTTCACAATTTCACGAATTGCCATTGTCGTTTCTCCTTCTGTGGTAAAATTAACTGTTATAGGGGTCCAGGTCTGCATAGACCGAGATCCCTCTGTTTTCTTTATCCTGGTGGGCAGAACGCAACAGATGGGCAATGAACGCCCGGGCCGCCTTGCCCATGTGCCCGGTCAGGGTTAAACGATACCGGTAGCGGTTATTGACTTTGGCTACCGAGGTTGGCGCCGGTCCTAAGATTCGCCAATGTCCCTCTTTGTCCAGTCCCGCTTCCAGAGCCCGCCGAAGTCGGACACAACACCGAAGAACCCCACCTTCGTCCAAGCCGGAAGCGGTTAAAACCACCAGATCGGTAAAGGGCGGATACCCCCGCAGACGGCGCAGCTGGATTTCTGTGCGGTAAAACGAATCATAGTCCTGACGGGCGGAAAATCGAATGACATCGTTATCCGGAGTGTAGGTTTGGATCACCGCTCTCCCTCGCTTTTCCCCCCGGCCCGCCCGCCCCACTACCTGAGTAAGCAGGGAGAAGGTGCGTTCACCCGCCCGAAAATCATCCACATATAGGGACAAATCCGGAGCGATTACCCCCACCAGCGTCACGTTTTCAAAGTCCAGACCCTTGGCCACCATCTGTGTTCCCACTAAAATTGGAATTTTCTCCTTCCGAAAACGTTCCAAAATCTCCTCATGAGGGTGGGCAGAGGATACGGTATCGGTATCCATCCGCAGCACCTCAACACCCGGGAAGCGGTCTTCCACCTCCTCCTGGAGCCGTTGGGTGCCGATGCCGATAAAATTCAACATTCCTCCGCATTGCGGACAGGATGGCGGTAACGGCTGGGAATAGCCACAGTGGTGACACATCAACCGATGGTTGGCCGAGTGATAGGTCAGTTTTACTGAGCACCTGGGGCACTCCGGGACAAACCCACACTCCCCACAGGTCACCATTCGATTGGCTCCCCGCCGGTTCAAAAATAGAATCGTCTGTTCCCCACGCGCCAAATTCTCTTCCAATTCCCGGCAGAGCACCTGGCTCAAGGCAGTCACATTCCGCCTGGCCAGTTCCTCCTTCATATCGGCAATCAGAACGTCAGGCAATGCCTTTTGATTGTAACGGCTGCGCAGGTAAAAGCAGTGGTAGTTTCCTCTCTGGGACTGATACATGGTCTCCACACACGGAGTGGCCGACCCCAGCACCAGAAGGGCCCCATTTTGCACACACCGGTATTTGGCCACATCCCGTGCGTGGTAGCGGGGCGCCTGCTCGGACTTGTAGCTGCCTTCCTGCTCCTCATCCAGGATTATCAATCCCAAATTCTCCAAAGGTGCAAAAACGGCGGAGCGGGTTCCGATCACAACCTTTGCCTCTCCCTTGCGTACCCGCTTCCACTCATCGTACCGCTCTCCTGCCCGCAAAGAGCTGTGCAGGACGGCTATGCTGTCCCCTAGGTAGGAAGTAAATACCCTTAACAGCTGCGGTGTAAGAACGATTTCCGGAACTAATACCAGTGCTGTCCGCCCTCTGGACAACGTCTGCTGTATGAGGCGAACATAGACCTGGGTCTTCCCGCTGCCAGTCACACCATACAACAGGGCTGCGGCCGGTTTTTCCGACTTCGCCAAAGCATCCAGCCCCTCAAAGGCGCTCTGCTGCTCCGCATTTAAAATGGGAGGCGGCAGCGGATCTACCTCCTCCACCTTGGGGCGGCGGAAGACCTCTCGATTTTCCAGCGTCAGTATCCCACTTTTTTCCAGAGAGCGGATGGTGGGCATAGAGGCCCCGGTAAAATAACACAGCTCCTTGGCTGACGCTGCCCCAAGAGAGCAGAGTAGCTCCGTAACCGAGTAGCGCAGGGGAGCACTTCGGCGCCGGGGTGACACCATAGCCATTGCATCCTCCGGAGGAATGGCCAGCACCGCCATTTTTTCCGACTTATCCCCAATCCCACGCTGGGTACTGGTTTCCCAAACCCCAACTTGTTCCTCCACCAAGCGGCGGATAGCCGGATTAGGGTCCCGGGTGCCAAAGGCCAAGCGAATTTGCTCCATATCGCCCTGCCCGCCCCAGGAATACAGCAGTTCCAACAGCTGCTTGGCTCCGGAATGCTTTTGGACGGTAGCCTCCGCCTCTGTCCGGTCTACTCCCTCCCGAATCTTGACACAGTCCCTCAGAGCAAAGGACAAGCCAGCCGGAAGCATCGCTTTTACACAGTCATAAACGGTGCAGAAATAACGCTCCCGCATCCAGAGAGCCAGTTGGATGGCCAAGTGGTCCAGCACAGGCGCTTCGTCTAAAAGAGCCTGAATTGCTTTAAGGGCAGTACCTACGGAGGGCTGCTGTTGCACCGATAAAACGATCCCCTCTGAGCCCCGGTTTCCAGAGCCAAATGGAACCAAGACCCGAATCCCCGGTACCACTTGCCCCTCCAATTCCGTGGGGATCAAATAGTCATAAGGCCGGTCAATGGCGTAAATCGCCTTTGCAACCGCCACCTTTGCCACGCTGCGCCCCACAGATGTACCTCCCTCTCCAAAACTTTGCCAAGGAACAGAAAGCAAGCGCAGGGTCTCCCCTTCGCTTGCTCCCTAATCATTCCTGTTCTGTGCGGTCCAGCTTTCCTTCTGCCACCTCTCGGATGGCAATGCTAACCGGCTTATCCTCCAGAGGCTCACCGGTCAACTCCGCCTCGCTGGCAATTTCACGGGCACGGTGGGCTACGACGTTTACCAGTTGATATCGGCTGGGCACCTTTTTCAGCAAATCTTTCATAGCAGGATAGAGCATCATAATACAAGACTCCTTTTCTCAATTCAAAACATAGGGGCAGCAGATTTAGGAGAACTGGGCAAGCATTTGCTTGCGGTTCTCGACCCGACATTCTGCCGCAGTAAGGATCGACTCAATCTCATGCACCGCGTTGGAGACCTTATCGTTGATCACCAAAAAGTCGTATTTGGGAATTTCCTGAAATTCTGTCCGAGCCTTTTCCAGCCGTCCAGCAATGACATCCTCGCTGTCTGTATTTCGGTTGTGCAAACGCCGGGACAACTCCTCAAAGGATGGAGGAATAATGAAGATGAACAGGGCCTGTGGGCAGCGCTCCCGCACCTTTGCCGCTCCCTGTACTTCAATATCCAACAGCACATCGATTCCCGCATCCAGCCGGTCTTGAATTGCTTTCAGAGAGGTGCCATAGTAGTGGTTCACATACTCGGCATACTCCAAAAGCTCATTGGCGGCAATCATTCGTTCAAATTCTTCTCGGGAAACAAAATTGTAGTTGACTCCGTCCTGCTCTCCCACTCGGGGCTGCCGGGTGGTGTAAGAAACGGAAAAATAAATGTTGTCCCGCTGCCCAAGCAACTCTGCAATCACCGTACTTTTACCAACGCCAGAAGGCCCTGAGAGGACAATCAGCTGTCCCTTTTCTTTTTTCTTTATTGCCACGGCGCTTCTTCCTCCTCTTCTGCGTCCTTTTCCCCATTTAGCCGCCCGGAAACCGTCTCAGGCTGAAGGGCCGAGAGCACCAGATGGTCATTGTCCATGATCAGGACGGCACGAGTCCTTCTGCCATACGTGGCATCAATCAGTCCCCCACGATCCCTCGCTTCCTGGACCATACGCTTGATTGGAGCCGAATCCGGACTGACAATGGCGATCAATCGGCTGGCAGAAACCAGGTTTCCAAACCCGATATTGATCAGTTTCACCGCCAGTCCCCCTTATTCAATATTCTGGACCTGCTCCCGGATCTTCTCAATCTCAGCCTTGATGTCCACCACATGGCGGGCAATCTCCAAATCACTGCATTTGGAGCCGATGGTATTGGCCTCCCGATTAAACTCCTGAATTAAAAAGTCCAGCTTACGGCCAGTGGCCCCTCCCTTGGAAAGCATTTCCCGCAGCTGTCCGATGTGGCTGCGCAGGCGTACGGTCTCCTCGTCTACGGCAATTTTGTCCGCAAAAATAGCTGCCTCGGTCAGGATCCGGGCTGGGTCCAACTGAGTATTGGCCAGCACCTCGCTCATTCGAGCCTCCAGCTTCGCCCGATACTCCGATACAGTTTGAGGCGAACGCTCTTCCACCAAAGCTACCTTGGCTTCAATCGTCGCCGCACGGGAGAGGATATCCTCCCGCAGACGCTCTCCCTCTCGGGTTCGCATCTGGTCAAAATCCGTCAGGGCTCGATCCAGCACGGAGCAGATGTCCTTTGCCATCTGTTCCACGTCCTCCTCGGCTTTTTCCGCCAGAAGAACGTCCGGGAACCGGGAAAGCAGAGACACCGATATATCATTGGTCAGGCCGTAAGCCTGAGCCAGTTCTGTGAGGGCTGCATAATATCCGTCCGCCACCGGTTTGTTCACCGACACCTGAACCTTTTCCGCATTTCCATTGTCCAGGGTGACAAATACGTCCACCTTTCCTCTGGAAATGGTGTTCTGGACTCGGGCTTTCATCCCGTCTTCCGCAAACAGATACAGCCTTGGAATCCGGACATTGCAATCTAAATAGCGGTTATTCACCGAGCGCAGCTCCACGGTAATTGTACAGCCGTTGACGGTCTCCTCCGCCCGGCCATATCCTGTCATACTTTTGACCAATTTGGTCACACTCCTTATTGTGCAATTCCCGATTACCACCGCCGACCTGGACCGATACGGTGATACAGCAGAGAAATCAGCCTAGACAGGCCGATATCATAGGCGATAAACAATACGTTACCTGCCAAATAGAGCACAGCCCCACTTAATTTAGGCAGATGAGAAAGCATGGGAAGGAACAGCTCACCAAATACAAACCAGACCAGTGTCAGCACCCCATTAAAGAACAGAAGTTTCAGACACCACTCAAGTTTCTTGTTCCGTAACGCCTCAATCTGGCCCTTTGCCACAGGGTATACGCCTAAAAACAGTACATACAGTAGTGCAATGCCTTTGTCCGGCAAGAGGAACAGCCCTAATACACCGGCAGCAGCCCAACACAAATACCCAGCTGCTCGTCCCACCGCCAACACTCCTGCCACCGGAAACAGTCCGGCCACAGCAGCAAGGCCTACTCGTCCAGAAGGCACCAGACAGGCCAACCACAGCAGCACCAGACTGCCGGCTGCTAAAATGCCCCCCACCGCAATCATACGGCTGTGACTGGAATCCCAACGTTTGGCCATTTAGCAGTTGCCTCCTCCGCACAGGCAATTCAGACACAGCATCGTCGTACAGCAGTCCAGTCCATCGACCGTATTGGTATATCCGTAGGGCCGGTATCCTCCTCCCCGCTGCTGAAGCATATTCAACGCTTGGCGGTATTCCATATTTCCGGGGTCCATTTGCACGGCCAGAGTATAATTCTGCATGGCCTCGTCCAGCCATCCTTTTCGGTAGGCAATACTGCCGCTGAGGAAGTACCACTCCCCGTCCTTCTGGGATACCTCATACAAAAGCCGCTCGGCCGTCCCCAGGTCACCTGCGTTAATCAGGTTTCTTACCCTGGCATAAGTAGGCGTGGAGGAAGAATAGCTGCTCTGCTGCTGATACCCGCCACCATAGTTGGAACCACTCTGCTGATAACTGCCGCCTCCGGATGAGCGCTGCTTATTGATCGCCTCGTAGGCCTCGTTGATCTCTTTCATCTTCTCTTCCGCCAGATCAGCTAACGGATTGTTCTGATAATTGTCCGGGTGATATTTCCGTGCCAACTCCCGGTATGCCTTTTTAATCTCCTCGTCGCTGGCGTTCTGACTCACTCCAAGGACGCTATACGGATCTCTCATTGGCGATTACTCCATATCTTTTGTTTTTTTATCTGGGCCCAGCTGCCATCAAACACAGCGCGCTCCACCAATGGGAGGCCCAGGTAAATGATATTTTCTAAAATCGGCTTTCGGCAGCCGAACTCTCCCAGCTGCAACGCCGCTCCCATCAACACGCGGGACTGATCCAAGGTCAGGGCCAGAGCGTCATCGTCCCCTTGAGGTCCATAGCGGACCTGCAACGGATTGTACCTCCCAGCCTTCTTATCCTCCTCCAAATCGTCTCTGGCGTCCACCAGATAGATCCACCGACCCAGATGGTAGAGCAGCTGCCCTAAAATCCGCTGCTGCTCCCACCCCTCCGGCACAGCTGCTTGCAGGATCCGTGCAAAGGTATCTGCCGTCCGGTCGATGGAAGAACACCGTTCCTCCTCCCGTTGGCTCAGTTCCTCCAAACAGATGCGGGTCATTGCGTCAAATTCCGGCCACTTTTTGGCGGCTTTATGATAGGAGGGATAAAGCACCCCGGCCAGAGCCCGGGCCGGCATACCACCCACCAAGCCATCATCACGCTGAGAATCCTTCAGCTTCCACCAGGTTAAAATCACACTGGCATCCGCAGCCCGGTCCAGCGCCAGAGCACTGGGACACATGGGCTTTTTGATCAATGGATTGGCATGACATCTGCCCGAGCAGGGCTGAAACGACTCCTCTGGTTCCCACAAAAGCAACGCTAGGAAGGTTAGATCATAACTGAGGAACATGGGGGCTACCGGTCCGTAGCGACGCCTCAAGCACCGGCACAGACCACAGTAGGTCGCCCGGTAGAGATCAAACTCCCCACATTTCAGCTCCTGACGTACAGGCCGAACATATCCAAACACGCAGGCATCCCTCAGGCAAGAAACTTTAAAATTCGAAATTCAGGGGCCTTACTCTGCGTCATAGCCCGATTCATCAGGAATGCGGGAATAAAGCCAGCTGCCAGGCCCAACACTCCAGTCCCCAGGGCTGCAATTTCACTTAACTGTAGCAGACTCTGCCCCAGTACATAGCCCGCTCCCAGCCCCACACAGGGCAGCAGAAATACCAGCACCGAGACGCCGATATTATGTCCCACCGAAGGCTCTACCTCCACATGGTCCCCGGGCTTTGCACCAATGGGATTACTAGCCAGGGCCAAAATCTCATCCTTCGGCTTTTGAGAACAGCCCTCACAGGAACCATCACAGTGAAGTCCGCACTCCATCTGGCGCAGCAGAGATACTTGAGCCACTCCGTCCTTCATTATTTTTTTTACAATTGCGTTTTGAACCATGGTTTTGCCTCCGAATCAATCTGAACCCTTTGTCAGCGGCTGACATTGACGCTGATGGAATACTCTCCGATCACCCCTACCGTACTGCTGGTGTCCAAGTACACCTTAGCCATGACGGAATAGGTGCCAACAGAGGTATAATTGGATACATCTGCCACAATGCGCAGCTGGCTGGCGTCAATGTTGGTCAGATCCTCCTCTTTTCCGCGGATAAAAACAGTCCGACTTTGCGTTGCCGAGGTGACCGTATATCCCTCCGGTTTATTAATCAGGCTAATATTGGTGACATCCAGGGCCCGGGTTGCCAGGCCGTTCACTGTCACAGTAACGGTCACTGAGGTGATTCCACTCACATTTTCCAGGTTGGGACTGAGATCAACGGGGAACGTAAAGGTATTGGAGCCAATCACCTTAGACAGATCAATACTGCCCAAGGACAGCTCTGTCAAGTCGCTGATGTCCTCCTTTGCTCCAGCAACCGTGATGGTATCATAATCAAACTCATATGTGATATCATCCTCTGTCGCCCCACCGCCGGGAATAAACTCCACAGTAAGCGGTATTTCTTTCAGCACCACCACAGGCACCACTACATAAGCCGTCTCCGAATCCAGCGTCACGTCTAAGTCAGTCAGCACATTGCCTTCCGAATCCAATAAGGTAAGGGGCAGATCTCCGGAAAATTGCTCGTCCAGCTCCTCATCCTCCAAAATGGCCACTACCTTAGCCACCTGGCTGACCTGCTCCATCGAACCGCTGACCACCACAGTCTCCGGACTGATCGCCGGCGTACCTGCCTGATAGCCATCGGCCACCTTCCCCTTCAGCTGGAACTCCACCGGGAAGGTGCTGGTATAAAGTTTATCCACTGTGACCGTGATCATATCCGGTTTTTGATCAATAGGATTCACATTCTCTGGATTGACATTCAATGGATAATTGATCTTATAAGTGAGTTTATTTTCTCCCTCCACACACTTAGATACATCAATAGTAACCGAAATATCCTCCCGGTTGCGCACTAAGCTGTTAATCACACTGGTAGCTGCCTGAAACCGAACACTGACCGTCTCCGAAGACAGGTCCGATACCGTTAGATTCTGACGGGTCAGCACCGTGCTTCCTGTGATTTCCACCGGAATATTGTTGATCCAAGTGGAGTCCGCCGGATCAAGGTCGGTCCGGACATAAAACCAAAACAACACCGCCAGAACGACCGACATCAAAACATAACTCCACTTGCTCTCTCCAAGTCGCTTCATCATGGCTGGTCGTCCTCCTTCTTGTTCCGACCTAAGACCCAGTTCAGCAAGGGAATTTGCGACACCTTGCCCTCATCCTGCACATCGTTGAGCAGTTCATTGCGCAGCAGACGCTCCAAAGTCTCCGGAGCCAGATGCCGCTTCAGCATCCCGCCCACTGCCGCGGAAATGGAGCCGGTCTCCTCCGAGACAATTACAACCACCGCATCCGAGTGCTCGCTCATACCGATGCCTGCACGATGGCGCATGCCCAGGTCTCGGCTTAAATTTACATTTCCGGAAAGAGGAAGCATACACCCTGCCCCCACAATTCGCCCATCCCGAACAATTACCGCTCCATCATGAAGAGGGGCTTTATTCCAGAAAATATTTTTCAGCAGCTCACTGGATACTGCACAGTCCAGTGCTGTCCCCGTTTTAATCACATCATCCAACAAATTTTGGCGTTCAAATACCATCAGCGCCCCTACCTTGTCCCTGGACATGTCGGTATAAGCCTCTGTGGTTTGGGCGATGGCCACCTCCATATCTGCCGCCGTAGTCTTACTGGAGGCAAACACCAGCCCCAGGCGGCTGCTGCCCATCCGCTCCAAAAAACGGCGGATTTCCGGCTGAAACAGAATAACCAAACCTAAAATACCATATTCCACCACTTTATTCAGTAAGAAGCTGGTAGCAGTCAGGGGAATAGCGGAAGAAATCGCCATAGCAAACAGCAAAATCAGGATGCCCCGTAAAACCCGTCCCGAACTGGTTTTCCGCAGCATCCAAAGGATTTTATAGATCACGAGAGATAGGATGGCAATATCCAACAAATCAGCTATTTGCAGCCGGATCACCGAAAAAAATGCCTGCGCCACATACTGCACCGCTTCCTGCATATTGGCCGTCACCTCTCCCTGCTTTCTTAAGAACCCACGCTTCTGTTTGCCCGGTCCATTACATGTTATTATACGATATTCCACCAGGAATGGCAACACGAAAGCGTTGACCGCTCATGAAATTTTCATAAATTTTTTCAAAAAAGTTCTCCATATCAGTCAATTCCCGGCCCCAGTCCTATGCTCTGCAATAAATTGGGGAGGAAAGGAACCCACAGTCCCTTTTCTCCCCAATCGTCCGTCTATTTTATGCTTTAGACAAAGTTTTCAGAACCCGCAGGAACTGTTGGATTTCCTGGTGGGTATTAAAATCAGACACACTGGCTCTCAGGGTACCGGTGTCCAATGTCCCCGCGGTCTTATGAGCCAAGGGTGCACAGTGAAGGCCGGCTCGCAGAGCAAATCCACGATCCCCCAGCTTTTCTCCCAATTCCTCACAGTCTTGCCCCTCAAAACGAAGAGACAGCACTCCCGCTTGCGCCAAGGGATTCTCCGCCAGGTATATTTGCAGTCCAGGAATTTGGGAGGCTCCTACTCCCATTTGCCGAATCAATGACCGCTCATGGGCTGCAATGGCCTCAACTCCCCGACGCTTGATATACCGTAGCCCCTCCAGCAGCCCCGCAATCCCCGCAATATTATGGGTACCTGCCTCCAGACGGTCTGGTAAAAACTCCGGCATTTCCTGGCGAATGGATTCGCTTCCCGTTCCCCCCTCCAGCAGCGGACTTGCATCCGCCGAGCACAGCAGCAATCCGGTCCCCTGGGGGCCATAGAGGCCTTTATGACCCGGCATAGCCAAAAAAGCAGCCCCTAGCGCCTGGGCATCCAAGGGCAGACAGCCCGCCGACTGGGACACATCCAAAATCAGGGGCACCTGATAGGAACGGCACAACTGGGCAATCTGTTCTACTGGCAGAATAAAGCCAAACACATTGGAAACATGGGTACAGATTGCCACATCGACGCCCCGCTCCAGCTCTGTACGAAAGGCCCGAACTGCGGCCTGCTGATCAAACAGAGGGCTGCTGGCAACGCGAATGTCCACATTTGGGATCGCGTGCAGGGGACGGGTCACCGCATTGTGCTCGTATCCTGAGATTACCACCCGGCTTCCCGGATGGACCAGGGACTTAATGGCAATGTTCAAACCATGGGTAGCGTTGAAGGTGAATACCACCTGCTCCGGATCCGGCACATGGAACAGCTCCGCAGCTAGCTCCCGGCAGGCAAATGCTACCTGCGCCGCTGCCACAGCTGGCGGATGTCCTCCCCTGCCTGGACTGGCATAGCGATGTATCGCCCGGGCACTGGCCCGGGCAACGGCAGGTGGCTTTTGTAGTGTGGTGGCTGCACTGTCGAGATAGATCACAGTTCCACCTCCTGATAGCTTCCGTCCCCTGCGGTGATATAAATTCGCTTTGGCGTCAACCCTACCCGCTGCAGAATCCGAAGGGCGTCCGGCAGGCTGCGCTGAGATATCTTGACGGAATGGCTGCACCCCTCCCCCGCAATGCTCTTGGGGGAACGCAGGGTGTGGGCTGTGATGCCCGCCCGCTCCAACGCGGCTGCGGTCCGCTGGGCATACGTCAGGGAGCGGCATACGATGAGATAATAGAGCATGGCTCGGTTCCTTTCTTGGGGTGACAGTTTGGCCTGTGCAACGGGCACAGTGCCTGAGAGAGACGCTACATCTCTCTGCATCAGTTTATGCGGCATGCTGTCCCCACGTCACCCAGCTCACGTCTTCCCTTCCCAAGGCACAAAAAGGCGGAGACCATTCCGGTCTCCGCCTCTATGCGTGATTATTTCTCTTTCTCCAACAGACATACCGCATGGGCAGCCATACCCTCTCCTGAGCCAGTAAATCCAAGTCCCTCCTCTGTGGTTGCCTTTACGTTTACCTGCTCCAAGGTTATTCCCATCCCCGCAGCCAGCCGCTCCCGCATCTGCGGAATGTAACCAGCCAGCTTCGGTCGTTGGGCCAGGATGGTGGCGTCCACATTTTCCACCCTCCATCCCTCTTTTTTCAGCAGAGCTGTCACATGCTCCAGCAGCTTCAAGCTATCCGCCCCGGCATAGGCGGGATCTGTATCCGGAAAATGCCTGCCAATATCCCCCAAAGCAGCCGCACCCAGCAGCGCGTCCATCACCGCATGGGTCAGAACATCCGCATCGGAATGCCCCAGCAGACCTCGCTCATAGGGAATTTCAACCCCTCCCAGAATCAGGCGGCGGTCTGGAACCAGCTTATGTACATCATACCCATGTCCAACCCGTATCACAGCTCTCCCCGTCCTCTCTGTTCCAAAATTGCCTCGCCCAGCAGCAAATCAAAGGGCGTTGTAACCTTGATGTTTTCCCGGCTGCCGGTGGTGAGAGACACCGGCAGCCCCAGGCGCTCTACCGCAGCACAGTCATCGGTCAATTCTTCCTTATCTGCCACCGCCTTCTCCACAGCGGCTCGAATTAGGCCCGTTTCAAATACCTGGGGCGTTTGTACCGCCCACAGGCAGGAGCGGTCCACGGTCTCCACTGTCTTTCCATTTTCCGCCCGCTTGATGGTATCCGTAATGGGAATCGCCGGAGCAGCTGCCCCTGTCTGGACCGCCCGCTGGATCGTTTCCTCCAAAATGGCCTGGGTCACCAGAGGCCGGGCTCCATCATGAATGGCAATCAGCTGTGCCTCTTCCCGCACCTCCCGCAGACCAGCCAAAACGGAATGGATTCGCTCTGCCCCTCCGGTTACCACCTTACTTACCTTGGTAATGCCGTATTCCCGGCACAGACGGCTGACCTCCACCAACAGGTCCTGACGCGTCACCACCACGGTCTCTTGGACCAAAGGACAATCCTCAAACGCAAGAAGTGTGTGGACCAAAATAGGCAGTTCGCCCAATGGAGCCATGACCTTATCAATCCCCTCCATTCGCCGCGCGCTACCAGCCGCTACCACCACAGCAGAACAGGCCGTAGGCGTCTGCTTTTTTTGAAAGAACGAACGTAAACCTGCCATAGGGTTTCCTCCGATTTTATGTTATGGGAAAGGGCGAAAATCAAAAGGAGCCGATCCGGCTCCTTTCAATGGTCCAACCTGGAATGGACACTCAGGCCAAAGCAGTATCCAGCTGCCGCTCCACGTCCTCATAGCTTAGACTCTGAGAGAGCACCAGTTCCGAAATCAAAATTTGTCTGGCTGCCAGGAGCATCTTCCGTTCCCCTGTCGACAGTCCCCGTTTGGATTCCCGCATGGTCAGTCCCTTGATCACCCGGGCAACCTCCAACAGGTCGCCGCTTTTCAGCCGCTCCAAATTTTCCCGGTAGCGGTGGTTCCAATTGGTGGTCATCTCAACCTGAATCCCGGGAATGGCCGCCAACAGCTGTCCGGCCTGATCCTGGTTCATAATGGGCCGCACGCCAATTTCCTCGCTGCCTTCGGTGGGGATCATAACTACCATAGAACGCTTTGGGAGCTTCATGATATAGTATTCCCGCACCACTCCGTCCACTTTCTTCTGTACCACACTCTCCAGCACCCCAGCACCATACATGGGATGCACCACCTTATCCCCAATTTGGAACGGCATTTGGCACCTCCAGTCCACAACGGCCCATTCTCACCTTAATTTTAATTTTATTATAGCATGGAATTACCTGGATGCAAGGGAAAACACCCGATTTTACAGAATTTCGCCTTAAATTTCATGGTTTTTATAAAAAATACCCCGCCGCAAATGCGGCGGGGTAAACTGGATTGTTGGATTACTCCTCGGTCTCAGCCTCAGCCTCTTCCTCCTGCTCCTCCTCAGCGGGAGCCTCCAGGAGAGCGCGGATGGACAGGGAGATCTTCTTGTTCTCCATATCCACATCGGTGATCTTCACGTCCACGCGATCGCCCTCAGCCAGCACATCGCTGGGCTTGTCGATGCGGTGGTCAGCGATCTGAGAGATGTGGATCAGGCCGTCCACGCCAGGCACGACCTCGGCAAAGGCACCGAAGGTCATCAGCTTGACAATGCGGACATTGGCCACGTCGCCCACCTTGTAGGTGTTGGTGAACACGGTCCAGGGCTCCTGGCTGTGGTCCTTCATGCCCAGAGAGATCTTCTTCTTCTCCTTGTCGGCAGAGATAACATACACATCCACGGTGTCGCCAACCTTCACCACCTCAGAGGGGTGCTTGATGCGGCTCCAGGACAGCTCGGAGATGTGGACCATGCCGTCCACGCCGCCGATGTCCACAAAGGCGCCGTAAGAGGTCAGAGACTTCACGGTGCCGGTATAGTGCTTGCCGTCCTCGATCTCAGCCCAAACCTTCTCAGCGGCAGCGGCCCGCTCAGCACGGGTAACCTTGCTGATGGAGCCCACCACACGGCGGCGGCTGCGGTTGACCTCGGTGATGACCAGACGGACCTTGTGCTTGAGCAGCTCGCTCATGGGAGTCTCGCGGGGCAGGCCAGTCTGAGAAGCAGGAACGAAGACCCGGTTGCCCTTGACGGAAACCACGACGCCGCCCTTGTTGTCCTCAATGACGACACCTTCCATAACGGTCTCGTTATCCTTAGCAGCCTCAATCTCTTCCCAACCCTTGTTGATGTCCAGACGGCGCTTGGACAGCTTGACCATGCAGTCCCGGTCGCTCACCAGCATAACATAGGTCTCGATCTCGTCGCCAACCTTGACTACGTCCTCGGGCTTAACGGTGGGATCATCGCTCAGCTCAGACAGCGGAATGTAGCCAGGATACTTGATGCCCAGCTCGACCTGAATCTCAGTCGGTGTAATTTCAACGACTGTACCAGTTACCTTATCCCCCGTATTTAAAGTTTTGATCGACTCCTCTAGCAGCTCTGCAAAGGACTTTTCGATCTCCATGATTTCATCGCTCATTTTGTCATAGACCTCCTTTATTATCCACGCGGGCGTAGACGCACCCGCCGTGATGCCGACCATTTCCGCCGGGGCCATGCCGGCCAGGTCCAGATCCTCCGCCCGTTCGATCAACCGGACATCGGGACAGACCTCCCTACAAAGCTCCGCCAGGCGCTTGGTATTGGAGCTTTTGCGGTCGCCAATGACTACCATCGTGCCGCATTCTCCAGCCAACCGATGGGCCTCCTCCTGGCGTTTGGACGTCGCTCCACATATTGTATCAAAAAAATCTGCGTTTGTACACTCTTTTTTTGCTTTTTTCACGCACCCGTCCCAAATTTTCCTGGTGGAGGTGGTTTGAGAGACAAATGTGAGGGGCAAATCCTTCCGCCGAGGATCCTGGGAAAGCCACTGCCCCAAGGCTTCCTCCCCCGGAAGTACCACAGGATGCTTACACCATCCCGCAATGGCCACCACCTCCGGATGGTCCGGAGTTCCAATAATAATTGGCTGTCTTCCTTGCTCCTCCGCCTGAGACACAATTTCATGAATCCGGGTCACATTGGGGCAGGTGGCATCCAGAATGGGAATCCCCCGCTCCTCCAATTGTTCATACACCGCTCGGCTCTCTCCGTGGGAGCGGATAATCACACTGGTATTGGGGGGAATATCCTCCATCCGCTCCACCACATGGACGCCCCGTTCTCCCAAATGGCGGATCACATCCTGGTTATGGATAATAGATCCCAGCATCACGCAGGGCTTGCCCTCTTCCGCCATCTTTTCTGCCAGCTCCACCGCCCGGCGCACACCATAACAAAATCCCGCGGACTTGGCCAACACAATGCTCACTTAGCAACCTCCTCCAGCTTATGGACTCGGTTCATCAGCTCATGGGTAATCTCATCCAGCTCGTCTGCCGTTGGTTTTCTACCCTGGAAGGTGGGCTGAAACGGCTCACCGATCACCACCAGGTTAGAGCGAAACAGCCGTTTTTCCGGCTGGATGTACACAGGAAGAAGAGGAACTCCCGTCCGGGTGGCAAACATTGCCGCCCCGGTCTTAGCCGCTACATCTTCTCCACTGTGGACACGGGTGCCCTCCGGAAACATCAGCAGCTTACAGCCGTCCTTGAGAAACTTCAGGGCGGTCTTCACCGCCTTCATATCCGCATGTCCCCGGTCTACCCCAAATACACCGGCCTTTCCTAAAATCCAGCCGATGAAGGGAACCCGCATAATCTGAATCTTGGCCATGGCACGCATGGGATAGTGGTAGCCAAAGGCAAACACCACGTAAAAGGGATCTCCAATGGTGGTATGATTGGGACAAATCACCACCGGCCCCTCCGGAATATGCTCCCGTCCAACCACCCGAATCGGACGAAACAGGTGAAAGAAGGGCCAGATTACAACATATAGAAAGTGGAACCAGGCATCCATCCGTCTGCGTTGCTGACCATTATTTTCTGCCACACTCACAGTCTCATTGCTCACAGGACGATCTTCTCCTTTATTACAGCCAGCAGGGCCTGTAAGCTCTGGGCCAAATTCAGTGCGGTGGTATCCACAAGTTGGGCATCCTCCGCCTGCCGCAGGGGAGCCACAGGACGGCTGCGGTCCTGCTCATCCCGCTGAATAATATCCCGCAAAATGGTATCATAATCCGCACTGGCCCCCCGCTGCTCCAGCTCCAGCAGGCGGCGCTTTGCCCTGGCTTCCGGGGCGGCTGTCAAAAAAATCTTCACATCCGCCTGGGGCAAAACTACGGTACCAATGTCTCTGCCATCCATGACTACATCATGCTCCCGGGCCAGCTTCCGCTGAAATTCCAGCAGGAAGTCCCGCACGGCAGGAATGGCCGCAACCTGAGAGGCGATTCCCGACACTTGATGCTCCCGGATGGCTTGGGATACATCCTCGCCCTCCAAAAACATACGCTGTCCCCCATCCGGACCATAATCCATTCGGATATCCAGATGGTCCAGAAGGGGGATCACCTGCTGGGACTGTGAGGCATCCACCCCGCAGCGAAGCGTTTTTAGCGCCACCGTGCGGTAAATGGCTCCAGTGTCCACATATAAAAATCCCAGTTCCTTGGCTACTTGACGGGCCAGCGTGCTTTTTCCCGCACCAGCCGGCCCGTCAATGGCTATACTTCTACGCTTCATCCTGATCCGCTCCAGTTATAGTTTCATTCTAATGCTGCCCCAGCTCCAAAAACTGGACTGCGCCCTCTCCGGCCGCCCGACCGGTGGCCCAGGCAATTTGGAGGTTAAATCCTCCCGTATACGCATCTACATCCAGCAGTTCTCCAGCTAAAAACAGCCCTGATACCCGTTTGGAGGCCATGGTCTTGGGATCAACCTCTCCCACCTTTACCCCACCTGAGGTCACAATCGCCTCAGCAATGGGGCGCGGTCCACGCACCTGTACGGTAAAGTGCTTGAACATCTCCACCAGGCGGCGGCGCTCCCCCTTTGTCAAATCATGGGCCTTCCGCTCCCCCGGAATCTCCGCCCGCTCCAACAGCACTGGAACCATCAATCGTGGCGCCAGTGCTCCCAGTACATTAGCCATATCCCGGTTGGCGTTGGCAATGAGCTCCCGCACCAGACGGGCATCCAAAGTGGCCTCCTCCAAGGCGGGTTTTAGGTCAATAGACAGGCGGTAAGACTCCTTCCCCATCTCCCGCATATGGGCGCTGGCTGACAGCACCAGCGGTCCGGACAGCCCAAAATGGGTAAACAGCATTTCCCCCTGCTCCTGGTAGAGGACTTTCCCCTTACCATTTCGCACGGTCAGCTTCACATTTTTCAGTGCTAGCCCCTGCATGGCGGCGCAGAAGGGGTCCGGCGACTCCAAGGGTACTAAGGACGGAACCGGGGGAACAATGGTATGTCCCATCTCTTCCGCCATCCCATATCCGTCCCCAGTAGAACCAGTGGCCGGGTAGGAAGCCCCACCAGTAGAAAGGATAACCGCTTTACAGAATATTACCCCTTGGTCCGTCCCCACTCCTGTGACCGCACCCTCACAGGACAACAGCCGCTTTGCGCGGGCATGGAGGATGGGCACCCGCAGGCGGCGCAGCTCCATGTATAGACCGTCAATCACATCAGCGGAACGGTCCGATTGAGGAAACACCCGGTTCCCTCGCTCCACCTTTAAGGGAACTCCCAGACTGCGGAAAAACTCTTCCACAAACTCCGGCGGGGTATGGTTCATGGCACTGTAAAGGAAACGGCCATTCCGAGGAACAGCGGCGAGCACCTCCTGAGCTGAGCAGTGATTTGTCACATTACACCGGCCCTTGCCCGTGATGTACAGTTTACGGCCCACTTTTTCATTGCGTTCCACCAGGCAGACCGAGCAGCCTTCCCGAGCCGCAGTAATTGCGGCCATCATCCCAGCCGCTCCCCCGCCGATCACAACCAGTGAATAGGCCTTCTGTTCCGTCACTCCTGCACCTTCTCATACACGCCGTATTCCTCCCAGATCCGCTCCAGATTCTGGAAGGTGGCCGCCAAATCGTCATTCTTCTTCTGGCTCACCGCCACCAGAAGGGCATTGATCAGGGAGAGAGGCGCTACCAAGGAGTCTACAAAGGACGCCATATCACTGCGCGCCTTCAAAAGATAAGTACCCAGAGGGGCCAGCGGAGACGCCTCGCTGTCGGTGATGGCAATGGTAGTAGCCCCCCGGTCCCGGGCAAAATTCATGGCCTGGACCGTCCGGCTAGAATACCGGGGGAAGCTAACGCCGATGACCACATCTCCCTCTCCTACCCGGAGCAGGCGTTCAAACACTTCGCTGGCCGTGTTGGCAGAGACCTCCACCACATTGTCAAAAATAAGATTAAAGTAAAAGGTCAGGAAAGTCGCAATGGCAGCGGAGGAGCGCACCCCCATAATGTAGATCTTTCGTGCCGACACAATGGCCTCGGCCGCCTTCTCAAAGCTATCCCGATCCAACTCCTCCAAGGTGAGGCGGATCTTCTCAATGTCAGACTGGAGCACCATGGACAGCAGATCCTGGTCCCCCAGCCGGTCATTGGTCACCTCGATGCGCTGCACCGAGGTCAGGCGGTTCCGAATCATCTTCTGCAGCGATTTCTGCATATCTGGATAGCCCTGATACCCCAGCTCCGCAGCAAAGCGCACCACTGTAGACTCACTGACGCCCACCCGCTTGCCTAGCCGGCTGGCGGTCATAAAGGCCGCTTTATCATAAGATTCCAGAATGAAATTGGCAATCCGCTTTTGTCCCTTGGAAAATGTAGGCATATTCCCCTGGATCAAAGTAAGGATGTCATGATTCATCAGACGCTCATCTCCTGGCTTATTTGCTTCATTATAGAGGACATTCTAATTCATATTACTCTGAACCGCAAAAAAATGCAAGGGATTTCCCAATAAAATTCATTTTATCCCTTTTCTTCCAGATGAGACAGGGATAGGACCTCCTGAGGGGTCAGATATCTCCACTGGCCGGGCTTTAGCGTGCGGTCCAGGTTCAGTCCACCCTCCCGCACCCGCTTCAGGCGCAGGACCGTCAAACCCGCATGGGCACACATCCGCCGGACCTGACGGTACTTGCCCTGATGAATGACGATGGACAGCTGGGTCACTCCCCCGCTGCTCCTCCCCTGCCGCACCCGGGCCGGAAAGAGCCGTTCTCCGTCCAGTTCCATAGGCGTTGACAACACCGGTACTGCCCGCTTCACGTCACCGGTTACCCAGACCAGATATTCCTTCTCCACCTCATGGCTGGGATGGAGCAGGCGGTTGGTGAGGGCGCCATCATCTGTCATGATCAACAGCCCTTCCGAATCCATATCCAGCCGGCCCACCGGCCACACCCGTGTTGGACAGTCGGACACCAGGGCGGCTACTGTTTTTCTGCCCTTCTCGTCGGACAGGGTAGTCACATAGCCCCGGGGCTTATGCAGCATCAAGTAAACCCGGTCTCCCCCCGGGGTCAATGCACGGCCATCCACCTCCACCCGATCCCGGTCCAGATCCGCCTTATCCCCCAATTGGGCCCGCTGTCCATTCACCGTGACCCGCCCGGCTATAATCCACTCCTCCGCTGTCCTCCTGGAGGCTAAGCCACAGGCGGAAATCAGCTTTTGCAGTCGCTCCTCCATCTGCTCCCCTCCATTTCTCGTTTCTTCTCTGTTACCCGGCCAGCGTCTGAAACCACCATCCTAAAAATCCCTGGTGGGGTGCCAGGTTGTCAGGCATCTGCTGTCCCGTCACCAGGGAGACCCGGGCACATTCCACTCCATCCACCCGGATCACCACCTCGCCTACTTCCGTGCCTACAGGAACCGGAGCCTCCAGGACCTCTTTTGTGAGGGTCAGCTCCTGGCTTACCTGCTCCCCCGCTCCCACACACAGCACCGCATCGTACTGGGCTACAATGGGACATACCGGCACCAGGCTATTGACCGCAGGTAGATACCCCACAGGCTGGCCGGCTTCAAGCGGCCGCTCTGCCCGGTAAGTCTCAAACCCAAAATCAAATAAAGCAGCGTGGTCCGCCCAGTCGTTGGGGTCGTTTAAGGTCACACAGACCAGTGTCAGCCCATCCCGCTCTGCTGCAGAGACCAGGGTACGCCCTGACTTCTCCGTGTATCCAGTCTTCATCCCGATGCAGCCGTCATACCGCCACAGCAGCTTGTTATGGTTGGTCATGACCCGCTGATCGAAAGTGATGGATTTTGTGGCCATCATTTCCCTCAGCTGCTCCTGTTGTAGGCAAGCCTGTCCCAGCAGCGCCATATCATAGGCGGTGGAGTAGTGTCCTTCTTCGTCCAGTCCATTGGGGTTGGCAAAGTGGCTGTTTTTCATCCCCAGTTGGGCGGCTTTCTCATTCATCCGCCCCACAAAGGCCTCCACACTGCCTGCGCAGTAGCCCGCCACGGCAATGGCCGCGTCGTTACCCGAGCGCAGCAGTAAGCCATACAGCAGCGCTTTCAGGGAAATTGTCTCTCCCGCACGCAAATAGAGAGAGGAGCCCTCCACCCCCGTCCAGGCCGGATCGATGGTGACCTCCTCCTCCAAATCGTGCCCAGACTCCAGCGCTACCAGGGCCGTCATCAGCTTGGTAATGCTGGCAATGGGCCGGCGTTCATGGGCATTCGACTGGCATAGTACCCGCCCGCTGGCAGCGTCCATCAGCACCATGGAGGAGGCACTGGTATCCACTGCGGCCGCCGTCGGAACCATCCCAGCCACCAAAAGCGCCGCAAACAGCACGGCATACATACGTTTCATCCACGGTCACCTTCCCTAATCCATCAAAGTGCCGTTAGTATGCGGTGCCGTTTCTTCTTTTATGGCGGGAAATTTCTGACTGGTTGCTTATTCCGACACAAAATCGGCCTCCTGGGCCTTCTTCTCCTGGCGGCGTTCGATAAAATCGGTTACCTTGTCCACTACCTCAGGGACCGCCTCAATCACCCGATCCACGGTGCTGGCTGGGCCGGGAGCCACGGGCAGCAACTTTACTGTGCCATCCCGCACCACCAAAAAGGCCACGGGCTCCAGCTTTGCCCCTGCACTGCTCCCGCCGCCGAAGTTGCTCTCCGAAGGAGCCTGCTTCTTCGTGGAAAATTCCGTTCCCGCCCCTGCAATTCCAAGGGACAGTCGGGAAACGGGGATCAGCGTCACCCCTTCCGCCTGGATTGGGGTGCCGATAATGGTATTGGCATCCGCCAGAGCCTTGACATGCTCCAGGGTAGTCTGCATCAAATCTTTTAAGGGATTGCTCTTTTCCATCGTTTCAGGCCGCCTTTCTCTCCTGTTTTGCTGATGCTTGTTCCTCCCGCACGCGCAAGAAGGTTTTCAGAGCCTTTAGGCCATATACTACTCCAAGGTATACCCCTTGTCCCACTCGGATAGACAGGGTCGCTGTACCATATACCTTTGTGCCGCCCCCGTTAAAGTCCACCTGTATCCGGGCCGTCCCATCCTTGACATGGAAGGCGCTCGTCAACGGCTCCCAAAGAGAGGCCAGCACCACATTTGCCTTGCCGTAAGCCAGAGCCGCATCTGCCGGGTCGGCCGTACCCACAGTCAGTTCCAGCTCCAAATGATCCACCCTCAGCTTATGATAAAACCGTCCCGCCGCCTCGATCACCACCGGAAGCAGGGCCTGAACATATTCCAGCGCTCCCCCCACCCGGTCTCCCAGAGACGGCTGCGGCGCAGGTGCGGCTGCTGGTTTTTTTTCTCTGGGCGTCCCTTTTGCAGGCTTTTTCTTTGCTTTTTCCGGACTCTTTTTTTTCTCTTTCCAGGGAAAAACCGGGATACGCAGCGGCCCCACACGGGCCCAAACCAACAGGCCAGAGGCACCATACTCCACCTGACATCCAACGGGAAGCAGAGCCAGAATGACCAGCAGCAGGGCAACAACAGCCAGGACAACTACCGCTGTCATAGCTCAGACTCCTGATGGACCGGAGCCTCCTGCTCCTCCTGCTCCTGTGCCTTCAAACGCTCCACTGCTGTCTCCAGCTCCAGCGTGAGCTGTTCCCCCTCCTTGGAGGAATCCGGCAGCTCCGGCAGCTCCTCCAAGCTGGAAAGGCCAAAGGAGCGCAGGAAGTTCTTCGTGGTACGAAACAGCGTCGGCCGGCCGGGTACCGCCAAGCGGCCCGCCTCCTCAATCAGCTCCCGCTCCAGCAGCAGACCCACGGTATAGGCGCTGTCCACTCCCCGGACCTGATCAATATACGCCCTGGTTACCGGCTGATAGTAGGCGATCACCGCCAACACCTCCAAGGCGGGCTGGGACAGCCTGGCAGGCTTTCGGCTCTCCAGAGTCTTTCGGATATAGGGAGCAAATTCCGGGGCGGAACACAGCTGATAGCTGGTATCCAGCTTGACCAGCCGGATTCCCCTCCGGTCGTAGCTGTACTGGTCCATCAGACGCTGGGCCACAGCGTCCAGCGTGGGCCGATCCACTTCCAGCCCCAGACAAAGCCGTTCCACCGCCACCGGCTCACCGGCGGCAAACAATACGCCCTCCAGCGCCGACTCCAATTCCTTGATTTCTATGCCCCATCCCTCCCGTCTTCTCCCCGATCGGCCGTAATCTCCACCGGAGTCTCCTCCGTCCCGGTGCAGGTTACAGTACAATCCTCCTCTGTGCCGGCCAAATGGATGCGTCTGGCTTTACACAGCTCCAACACCGCCAAAAAAGTGGCCACCACCTCTGACCGGCTCCGGCTCCCTTTGAACAGCGCCCGAAAACGGGTCACCCCAAAGTGAATAAGTCTGCGCACGATCTCCCCTGCTTTATCCGACACCGGATAGGGTTCCCGGCCCACAATGCCCTGGAAGGCGGAAACCGGAGGCGGCAGACGCTGCTCCGAACGGTTGAGCACCCCAGTAATGGCTCGGTACAGGTCCTCCTTTTCGTGGACATAGCGGTAGGTCCGATCGGGCTGAATGGCCTCCGGCACTTTTACCAGATAGTCTCTACCATAGCGGTACCGCTCATCCAAAAGCGGGACCACCTGCTTGATTTTTAAATAATTCTCATTGCGCTGATGGGCCTCCAACGTGGCGATGAGCTGTTCCATCTCGCTGATGGCCTCCTCATCGTCGATGGAAAGGAGCATGCGGGTTTTGATGTAGATCAGGTGGGAGGCCATAGTGACAAATTCACTGGCAACCTCCAGATCCAACTCCTTTCTTCGGTCCATCCACTCCAGATATTGGTCTAAAATGAGGGAGATCTGAATATCCTTGATCTCCATTTTGTTCTTTCCCAGCAGATGAAGGATCAGGTCTAAAGGCCCTACAAAGTCCTCCATATTTTCCTCCCGGGCCTTCACCACCCCTTCCAGGCGGTAAATGGGTCCTTCCACCCGCTCATCTCCTCTCGCGGCTTTCATCGTTCTTCTGTGTACGGGCCTCTCCGGGATCGTTTCCCTCTCCCAACTCCCCGTTTCGCCACGAGGCTTGTACAAAATTCGGCCGCAAAGCAATAGCTTAACAGATTATATTATAGCAAAATATGAACCCAATTACAAGGAACATTTCCCTTCCACTCAGCCCTCCCTTGCCAACGTCCTCCAGCTGTGGTAGGATTATGGCCATCCAATTTTATCGCCGCTTCTGCGGCCACGCAAGGAGTATCCTATGGACTTTACATTTTATCAGCTTCTCTGGTTCTTTCTGGCCTATGCCTTTTTGGGCTGGCTGTGTGAAACGGCACTGGCTGCCGCCAAAAAGGGGCGTCTGCTTAACCGCGGCTTTTTAAATACCCCCTTTTCCCCTGTCTATGGCTTAGCTGGTGTGCTTTTTGCGATTTTCCTCCCTGAACTGCGGGAGGACCCCTTTTTTCTGTTTTTGTTCGGCATGATTTTGGCCACTGGTCTGGAACTGTTCACAGGCATTTTACTGGAACGGATTTTTCGACAAAAGTGGTGGGATTATTCCCAGGAGCGGTTTCAATTTGAGGGCCATATCTGCCTGAAATACGCCCTTCTCTGGGGCCTGAGCGCCCTATTCTGCATCTTTGTAGGAAATCCACTGCTCCTGCGCCTGCTGTCCTTGTTTCCAGAGCGCATTGGCCGCATTATTCTGTTGGTCATTTTTTGTATACTGGCCGGCGATTTGATCAGCTCCACTGCCGCTCTCTTACAGCTCAACGGTAGCTTGAAGGGCCCCAGCGGCATTTCCAGACGCCTGCGCTGGATGACCAATGCCCTGGATAACACCGTCACCCGCTATGTCCAGCGCCGTATGGCCAGGGCATATCCCAGCCTGGAGCGGGAGCAGCTACAGCAGCGGGCCGCCCAGCTCCCTCACAAGGAACGGGCAACGGTATTTGCCCAGGGGTGCTGCTTTTATAAGCTGGCCTGTCTGTTTTTCCTGGGCGCATTTTTAGGTGACATCATTGAAACTCTGTTTTGCCGCGCCACAGCCGGTGTTTGGATGAGTCGAAGCAGTGTTGTCTACGGCCCCTTTTCCATCGTTTGGGGGCTGGGCGCCGTTCTTCTCACCGCTTTACTGTATAAATACCGTCACCGCAGCGACGGCTACATATTTTTCATTGGTACCGTTGTTGGCGGCGCTTACGAGTACGCCTGCTCCGTCTTCACGGAATTGGTGTTTGGTACGGTATTTTGGGACTACAGCCATCTCCCCTTCAACTTGGGTGGGCGCATCAACCTTCTCTACTGCTTTTTCTGGGGAATCGCTTCGGTGGTCTGGCTTAAGGTAATCTACCCCCTGCTCTCCGGCTGGATTGAACGGCTCCCCATCTCTGTGGGAAAGGTCCTCACTTGGGTCATGCTGCTGTTTATGGTCTTTAACATTGCCATTTCCTGCCTCGCTCTGGGCCGCTACACCCAGCGGCATACCATGGAGAATCCCCCGCAAACCAACTTAGGCACATTTTTGGATGAACGGTTTCCAGACAGCCGCATGGAGCATATCTATCCCAACGCAATTCTGGTTGATTCGTAAAAGGTCCGTAAAAAAACCGTGTATCCTTCCGGATACACGGTTTTTTTAACCCCTGGGAGTAATATGAGAAAAGATCTGGTCCAACAGCTGCTGCCGTCCGTCCCCCTTCTCCGCGGAAAAGGGAATCACACAGGTGGAATCATCCAGCTGTAGCGTCTGTCGAATCAGCTGCAAATTGGGCTCAATTTCCCGTTTTTTCAGCTTATCCAGCTTATTGGCCACCACCACAAGGGGGCAGCCTGTGGCACGAAACCACTCTGCCATGGTGCAGTCGTCAGCAGTGGGCTTATGGCGGGCATCCACGATCATAACGCCCAAGGTCATTTGGTCGGGCTGGGCAAAGTAATCTTCCATCAGCCTGCCCCACCGGTCCCGTTCTTCCTTTGAGACCTTGGCATAGCCGTAACCGGGCAAATCCACCAGATAAAAGGTGCCATCAATTTTAAAATAATTGATGTGGACGGTCTTTCCAGGCGCAGCCCCCACCCGGGCAAAATTTTTCCGGTTCAAAAGCCGGTTTATGGCCGAAGACTTTCCCACGTTGGAACGCCCGGCAAAGGCCACCTGGGGCAAACCATCCCGCAAAAAATCCTTGGGTGAGGCGGCAGAGAGAATAAACTCCGCTTTTTGTAAATTGACAGCCATCCCGCACCTCTCACTGACGAAGCCGGGCAGCCGGACGGGTATTGTTCGGGGCCACCAGCTCCGGAATCACCGGCTCCTCCCCTGTCTTCTGCTGGGAAGGTTCCCCCTGTCCAACCACCGGCAGTGGCTGCAGCAGGGCCTGGGACAACACCTGATCCGCTCGCTCCACCAGGACAAATTGCAGGGCTTTGCGCACGGTCTGATCAATTTCTTCCAGATCCTTGCCGTTATCCGCTGGGATAATGACCGTCTTAATTCCATTGCGGAAGGCAGCCATGGTTTTTTCCTTCAGCCCTCCAATGGGGAGCACCCGGCCCCGCAGAGTAACCTCTCCCGTCATGGCAATCCCCCGGCGCACCGGCGTCCCGGTCAGGGCGGAGACCATGGCGGTGGTGATAGCAATGCCCGCCGACGGCCCGTCCTTGGGGACGGCGCCCTCCGGGAAGTGGACATGGATGTCCTTTTCCTTGTAAAAATCAACCGAGATTCCAAGCCGGTCCGACTGGCTTCGGATGTAGCTCAGTGCAGCATGGGCAGACTCCTTCATCACGTCTCCCAGATTTCCCGTCAGCTCCACTTTGCCCGAGCCGGGCACCACATTGACCTCCACCTCCAGCAGTTCACCGCCCACGGAGGTCCAGGCCAGGCCATTGACCACGCCTACCCGCTCCTCCAGCACCTGCCGTTCGGGGTAGTACCGGGGCGCGCCTAAGAATTCTTGAAGTTGCTTTTCTGTAATGTGAATAGACTTTACACTATTAGCTACGATCTTCATTGCAGATTTCCGGCACAGGGCCGCCAGATTCCGCTCCAAAACTCGCACACCAGACTCCCGGGTATAGGAGGCGATGATCTCCCGAATGGCTCCATCGGATACCTTCAGCTGTTGCCGGCTCAGGCCATGGCGCTTGAGCTCCTTAGGCAGCAGGTGCTTCTTGGCAATCTGGAGCTTCTCCTCGTCGGTGTAGCTGGAAAGCTCAATCACTTCCATCCGGTCCAACAACGGACGGGGAATGGTCTCTGTGGTATTGGCCGTGGTGATAAACATGACCTCAGACAGATCAAAGGGGATTTCTAGGAAGTTGTCCCGGAAGGTGCTGTTCTGCTCCCCATCCAGGACCTCCAGCAGAGCGGAGGCCGGGTCACCCCGGTGGTCATGGCCCAGCTTATCGATCTCATCCAGCAGGATCAGCGGGTTACAGCTGCCCGCCTGGTTAATGGCGGAAATAATCCGCCCAGGCATGGCCCCCACATAGGTCTTCCGGTGTCCCCGGATTTCCGCCTCATCACTGACACCGCCCAGAGAGATCCGGGCCAGCTTCCGGTTCATGGCCCGGGCCATGGACATGGCGATGGAGGTTTTACCCACACCAGGAGGACCTACCAGACACAGAACCTGCCCTTTAAGCTGAGGTGCCAGTTGCTTGACCGCCACGAACTCCAAAATACGTTCCTTGACCTTCTCCAAGCCAAAGTGATCCTGGTCCAGCGCCTTTTTCACCGCCGCCACGTTCACCTTTTCCTTGGTGGTCACGCCCCAGGGCAGCTCCAGACACACATCCAGGTAACTGCGCAGCACCGTGGCCTCCGAGGACCCAAAGGGCTGCTTGGTCAAGCGGCTCAGCTCTTTATTCAGCTTCTCCCGCACCCCGTCTGGCAGCTTGGCCTTGGCGATTTTTTCCCGGTATTCCTCAAACTCATCGGTGCCCTCTCCCTCACCCAGCTCATTCTGGATGGCTTTGAGCTGCTCCCGGAGGTAGTAGTCCCGCTGATGGCCGGCAATCTGCTCCCGGGCCTTATTCTGAATCTCGGCGTCCAGGGACAGGATCTCCACCTCACGCTCCAGCAGACGGTGGAGCTTTTCCAGCCGCCGCACCGGGCGCAATTCCTCCAGAATTGCCTGTTTGTCGCTGTTGCGCATGGCAATGTTCTGGGCGATGTAGTCTGCAATATGGCCGGGGTCCTGGCTGGCCAGCACATGGATGAGCAGATCGGGAGATACCTTGGGAGCCAGCTCCGTGTACTGCTGGAACAGTTCGTAGGTGGCCCGCATCAGCGCCTCTGTTTTCGCGCTGCCCTTGGCTGGCGCCTCAGCCTCCGCGATCTCCTGCACCTCTGCCTCCAGGTAGGGTTCGGTGCGCATCAATCCCAGCATGCGGCCTCTGGACTGTCCCTCCACCATCACCCGGACATTGTCGCCGGGCATGCGGAGAATCTGGCGTACATTGGAAATGGTACCCACTGCGTAGAGATCATCCTTGCCAGGGGCATCCACGGAAATATCCTTTTGTCCCACCAGAAATACCGGACTTCCCGCCGTCATGGCTTCCTCCAGGGCTTTGATGGAGATATCCCGGGCCACCTCAAAATGGATCAACACATTGGGGAAGACCGTTAGCCCCCGCAGGGCAATCACCGGCATGGTGCTGGTATGCAACAAATCCCATTCTTTACTCATATGGTTTCACTTCCTTTCGCAGGTAAGAAAAAAACGCCCCGGGCCCGCCGTTCCGGGGGCACCGCGGGGCGTTTTGTAGAATTGAAATCGTATGTTATCCCGCGTGGGTCCCGGGGAGTCCTCCCCGTTCCGCCCGCAGGGACGCCTTGCCCAATTTGGGGCGCTGGTTCCGTTCCGGGTCCCGGGTAACCTCCGGCGCCGCTCCGTCGGTAATGCAGGGCGCTGTGATGGAGACCTTTACGATGGTAGGATCAGAGGGCACATCATACATGATCTTGGTCATGAGCTCCTCCAGAACCGCCCGCAGACCGCGGGCTCCGATTCCCCGGGCCACCGCCCGGTCTGCCACGGCCTCCAGAGCATCCCGGCTGAAATCCAGCTCCACCTGGTCATACTCCAGCAGCTTTTGGTACTGTTTCACCAGCGCGTTTTTGGGCTCAGTGAGAATCTGGACCATCTGGTCCCGGTCCAAGGATTCCAGGGTGGTGATCACCGGCAGACGGCCCACCAGCTCAGGGATAATCCCAAACTTCAACAGGTCCTGGGGCTGAATTTCGCTCATCAGCTGGCCCACATTGCGCTCCTTCTTGCTCTGGATCTCTGCTCCGAAGCCCATAGTCCGCTTATCCAAGCGATTTTCAATGATTTTATCAATGCCGTCAAAGGCGCCACCACAGATGAACAGAATGTTCTTGGTGTCGATCTGGATAAATTCCTGATGGGGGTGCTTGCGTCCTCCCTGGGGCGGAACGTTGGCCACCGTACCCTCCAGAATCTTCAGCAGAGCCTGCTGCACGCCCTCGCCGGAGACATCTCGGGTGATGGAGGTATTCTCACTCTTGCGGGCGATCTTATCCATCTCATCAATGTAGATGATGCCCCGCTCAGCCAGGTCAATGTCATAATCGGCGGCCTGGACCAGGCGCAGGAGAATATTCTCCACGTCGTCACCCACATAGCCCGCTTCCGTCAGGGTGGTAGCATCCGCAATGGCAAAGGGCACCTTTAGCACCCGGGCCAGAGTCTGGGCAAAGAGGGTCTTTCCGCAGCCAGTGGGGCCCATGAGCAGAATGTTGCTCTTCTGCAGCTCCACATCTTCAGCTCCGCCAAAGTAGATGCGCTTATAATGATTGTAAACGGCCACGGAAAGCGCTACCTTCGCCCGCTGCTGGCCGATGATATACTGATCCAGAACCCCGTGGATCTCCTGTGGCGTGGGGATCACATCGGGGACTCCGCGGTCATCCTCCACTTCCTCCACCGGATCATAGCCGTCATCCAAAATGCCCATACAAAGCTGGACACATTCATTACAGATGTAGGCGCCGGGACCGGCAATGATGCGCCGGACCTGATCCTGGTGCTTGCCGCAGAAGGAACAGCGGATATTTTTCTTCTCGTCGTTTCGAGCCATGGATACACCTCGTCAATTTACATCGGTTCGCCCCCTGAAACTCCAAGGGGCTCCCCGTTCCGCCCATGGATTTGCGCCGGTGAATCAGCGATGCTCAATCACCTTGTCGATCAGGCCATACTCCATGGCCTCCTGGGCAGTCATAAAGTTGTCGCGCTCACAGTCGGCGGTAACCACTTCCATGGACTTACCAGTATTCTCCGACAAAATGCGGTTCATGCGCTTTTTCACAATCTCCAGCCGCTTGAGGTGGATGGCCATATCAGTGATCTGGCCCTGCGTCCCGGCAGAGGGCTGATGAATCATGATCTCCGCGTTGGGCAGGGCCAAACGCTTGCCCTTCGCTCCGGAGGACAGCAGGAAGGCCCCCATGGAGGCCGCCATGCCGATGCAGATGGTAGACACATCGCACTTAACATACTGCATGGTATCGTAGATCGCCATACCGGCCGTTACCGAACCGCCGGGGCTGTTGATGTAAAACTGAATGTCCTTGTCCGGGTCCTGGGCCTCCAGATAAAGAAGCTGAGCCACCACCAGGGAGGCAGTGGTGTCATTGACTTCCTCAGAGAGCATAATGATCCGGTCATTGAGCAGACGGGAAAAAATATCATAGGACCGCTCGCCTCGGTTGGTCTGCTCGACTACATAGGGAACTAAACTCATAAACAATACTCCTTTTTTTCAAACGGTGATACCCAAGTATAACCGTCCCAGGGGAAAACAATTCCTCCCATTCCAAAGGAAACCGTTGTCTCCAGCCTTTGGAGTCCTCTCCCCTTCTAATACACACGCACCCGAGGCAGCAGAACGCTGCCTCGGGTTGTGATGCGCTTGCTTACTCAGCCTTGGGCTCCTCCGCCTCGTCAGCCTTCTTCTTGCGGGTACGCTTGGGCTTCTCTTCGCCCTCAGCCCCCTCCTCGTCGGCCTTCTTAGCGGCCTTTTTCTTGGCCTTGCCCACCTTGGCCTCGGCGATGACCAGTTCGCTGGCCTTCTTCAGGCGCAGGTCCTTGGTCAGATCGGCAGTGGGAACGGCAGCCTTCACCTGCTCCGCCTTCAGGCCGTACTGCTCAGCCAGACGGTTGATCTCCGCCTCGATCTCCTCCTCAGAGACCTGGAGCTGCTCGGCATCCGCCACAGCGGTGAGAGCCAGCTCGATCTGGACCTGGCGCAGAGCGGAGGGACGGGCAGAGGCGCGCATCATCTCAGGGGTCATGCCCATCATCTTCATGTAGTCGTCCATGGAGATGCCCTGGCTCTGCATCCGCATAGCATAGTCGTCCATCAGCTTATCCAGCTGGACCTCCACCATGCCGTCAGGGATCTCGCACTCCATGTTCTCCACCAGCTGCTCCATCACAGCGTTCTCAAAGTCGTTCTGGGCCTGGGCCTCCAGACGCTTGGTCCGCTTCTCGCCCAGATCCTTGCGGAAGGCCTCCAGAGTCTCAAACTCGGAGACGTCCTTGGCAAACTCGTCGTCCAGCTCGGGGGTCTGGGGCTCCTTGACCTCGTTGACCTTCACGTGGAAGACCACAGCCTTACCGGCCAGATCAGCGTGGTAGTCCTCGGGGAAGGTGATGTCCAGATCCTTCTCCTCACCGGCCTTCATGCCGATGATCTGATCCTCAAAGCCAGGAACGAAGGAGCCGGAGCCCAGCTTCAGCTCGTAGTTCTCGCCCTTGCCGCCCTCAAAGGGGGTGCCGTTGTCAAAGCCCTCAAAGTCGATGACCGCGGTGTCGCCCTTCTTGGCCTTGCGCTTGACGCTGACCAGACGGGTGGCACGGTCCACGTAGGGCTTCATCTCCTCATCGATGTCCTTCTCGGTGACCTTGACCTCCTCCTTGGGAGCGGTCAGACCCTTATACTCGCCCAGCTTCACCTCGGGGCGGACAGAGACCAGAGCCTTGAAGGTGAAGCCGTCCTTGCCGGCCTCAACGATCTCCATCTTGGGGTAGCCCACGTCGTCCAGGTTCTGCTCCTTGACGGCCTGCTCATAGGCACCAGGATAAACTGCATTGATGGCGTCTTCATAAAATACACCGGAGCCGTACATACCCTCGATGATCTTCCGGGGAGCCTTGCCCTTACGGAAGCCGGGGACGTTGATCTTGCTGCGGTTCTTCAAATAGGCCTGCTGTACCGCGGTCTCAAACTCTTCCGCTTCAACCTGGATGGTCAGCTCGACCGTGCTCTTTTCTTTTTTCTCAACGCTGGTGACCTTCATTTGTCCAAATTCCTCCTGTGGACGCGGGCTGCCTTTGCAGGGTCAAACCGCGCCTTTTTACTTTCGCCACGATATTCTATCAGATATCTGTCTATTTGACCAGAGTATTTTTAAGAAATTTCCATGAAATTTTCCCTAGGGAAGGATTTTTTCCGGCCGAAACCCCAAATAATCCGCCGCTACCAGGTGGTATTCCACTGTCCCCTGCCGCCCGGAAATGGCCAGACGGTGGCTTCCCCCATGGAGATGGCCGTAGTAACACCGGCTCACCCCGTAGCGCTCCATGAGATCGATGATCTCCTGACAGCGGTAGCCCTGGTACAGCGGCGGGTAGTGAAGGAAACAGAACTTCTCCCGCTCCCCACCCGCTTTCAGAGACGCCTCCAGCCGGATCAGCTCCCGGTTGAAAATTTTGGCGCTGTGCTCTCCCCGGTCCTCCTCGTAAAACCAGCCCCTGGTTCCACACAGGGCAACCTCTCCATAGATATGGCAGTTGTTGTGTAAAATTTCCAGGGTAGAAAACCCGTTTTCCTTAAAAAACTGGTTCATCTTGGAGGCGGTGGTCCACCAATAGTCGTGGTTACCTTTCATCAGCAGCTTCCGCCCAGGCAGACTGTCTAGAAAGGCAAAGTCCTCCCGGGCTTCGTTTAGACTCATACCCCAGGACAAATCGCCGCACAGCACCACGGCATCCTCCGCCTCTACGCACGAAAACCCCTGGCGCAGCTTGTCTACATAACCCATCCAGCCTCCGCCGAACACATCCATAGGCTTATCGCTGCCCAGGGAGAGATGGGTATCGCCAATCGCGTAAAGGGCCATCCCGTTACACCAACATGGACCGCACCGCGTCCACCATGTGGTCCTTCTCCACCGTCTGGGTGAAGCGGACCGCCTTGTCCCGCAGGCCGGCCAGAGGAGCGGGAGCGGGCAGGCCGGTCAGCTGGGACAGCTGATCCAGCGCGTCCAGTCCCTCCGCGATTGTCTCAGCGCCCAGAGCCCCCAGCACGCTGTCGCAGAACTTGAAGGGACTGGCTGTGGAAACCACCACGCAGGGGGTGTTGTCTTCCGTCTCCTTCCGGTACTGCTCCAGAGCGGAGAAGGCCACCGCCGTGTGGGGATCGATGAGATAGTCATGCTGACGGTATACCCGGCCAATCACTGCCTGGGTCTCCTTGTCGTCGCAGCAATAGCCGTAAAACAGCTTCTGTAACTTCCCCTTTACCCGGTCCGACACCTCATACCGCCCTGTGGCGTTCAGCTGCTCCATGTAGCCCTTTACTTCCTCCACATCCTGGGTCAGAGACAGCAGCAGCCGCTCCAGGTTGGAGGAGATCAGAATGTCCATGGAGGGGGACATGGTGTGGTAGAAGGTGCGGTTGCGGTCGTAAATCCCGGTACGGATAAAATCGGTGAGCACATCGTTCTGGTTAGAAGCGCAAATCAGCTTTTGAATGGGCACACCCATCTCCCGGGCGTAATAGGCAGCCAAAATGTTGCCGAAGTTGCCGGTGGGCACACAGACATTGATGCTCTGGCCCGGCTCAATGGCGCCATCCCGCAGCAGGTCACAGTAGGCGGAGACATAGTAGACGATCTGGGGAAGCACCCGGCCCCAGTTGATAGAGTTGGCGGAGGAGAAGAAATATCCCTTCCGGGCCAGTTCCTCCCGCAGGGCCTCGTCGGAAAACAGGCGCTTGACTCCGGTCTGGGCATCGTCGAAGTTGCCCACCACAGCGGCCACACCCACGTTGTCCCCTTCCTGGGTGATCATTTGCAGCTGCTGCACCTGAGACACGCCGTCCTTAGGATAGAAGACCAAAATCCGGGTCTTGGGCACGTTTTTGAAGCCCTCCAGAGCCCCTTTACCGGTATCGCCCGAGGTGGCCACCAGGATGCAAACCGTTTTAAACTCCTCTGTTTTCACCAGGGAGGCGGTGAGCAGGTGGGGCAGCATCTGCAGGGCCATGTCCTTAAAGGCACAGGTGGGTCCATGCCACAGCTCCAGGCAGTGGGTGGTACCGTCCAACGTATGGACCGGAGCCACCGCAGGGGTATCAAACTTTTCTGGGCCGTAGGCAGCGGCGGCGAAATCCGTCAGTTCCTTGACGGAGAACTCCTCCAAAAACTGCTTCATGATGTACACCGCCCGGTGCTGATAGGCCATATCCTTCAGATCTTCCAGAGCTTTCCCCGGCAGCTTCGGGATATAAAAGGGAGTCAGCAGACCGCCGTCGCTGGCCAGGCCCTGAGTAATGGCCTGGGACGCGGTGAATCGGGCTGCCCCGTCTCGCGTGCTGATGTATTGCATGTTGATCCTTCCTATCTATGTTACTTCTCCGATTGCCCACAGTGCGCCGTCCATGGGTGCCGGGCTCATAATGTTACAATTATGCCAGCTTCCGTCCGGAAGGTCAAGTGATTCCCGGAAAAATGGCCGTTTTCGACGCTGAGTCAAAAGGCATTTTCTATGCGGCGGACCCTGGGGGCCTTTGTGTCCATCCCCTGTGGAGCCTCAATTTCCACCACGTCGAATCGGGGCTGGAGGGAGGTGGGATGACGCTGGAGGTAGAGCTGGGCGGCCACATACAGCTTATGCTGTTTCCGACCGTCCACCGCCTCTCCTGCCGTGCCATAGGCGCTGCTCTTTCGGAGTTTGACCTCCACAAAGCAGAGGTATCTTCCATCCTCCACCACCAAATCCAGCTCCCCCATCCGGCACTTCCAGTTCCGACTGAGGATGCGGCAGCCCTGCTTGCGCAGCTCCTCTGCCGCCAGGTCCTCTCCCCAGTGGCCCAGGGTCTGACTCTCCCGCCCGCTCATAGGTTCTTTAAAAAGGTCCGGCGGTGGATTAGACTGGGGCCATAGGTGCGCAGCAGCTGATAGTGGAGCTTGGTACCGTAGCCCTTGTGGCGCTCAAATTGGTACTGAGGGTAACGCTGGGCCACCTCCAGCATAAACCGGTCCCGGCTCACCTTGGCCAAGATGGACGCAGCGGCGATGGAGGCAGACTGGCTGTCCCCTTTTACCACACAGCGGTGGGGTGTGGTCAGGGTAAAGGAGCGTCCCTTGTCTCGATTCCCGTCGATGAGGGCAAAATCCGGGGGCTGCGGCAGGCCATCCATGGCCAGCTGCATAGCCTTCATCCGGGCGCTGAGGATATCGGTGCGATCAATCTCCTCCGCGTCCACCCAGGCCACCGACCAGGCTAAGGCCCGCTCCTGAATGACCGGAAACAGCTCCTCCCGCCTGCGCTCCGTCAGCTTTTTGGAGTCATTCACCCCCGGGATCTCCTCCCCATAAGGAAGGACAACCGCAGCAGCATAGACGGGACCGGCCAGAGGCCCCGCTCCCGCTTCATCACAGCCGCAGACCAGGCGATAGCCCTCTTCCCGGGCCTGCCGCTCATATTGCCATAGATCCATATCCCTCAGCCTCCCTACGCTTCCAGGCTCTCTCCCCCATCCGGTCCTTCCAGGGTAAACCGTCCCAGCTTTCCACCGCGGTACTCGTCTAACAGCACCCGGGCCATGCGCTCAGTATCAAATTCCCCTCCGGAAATCCGCATTCCCCGCTTTTGGGCACAGGTCTCCAAAAGGCGGTAGCCATAGGCTACGTCATTTTCTTCTTCCTCCCGCTGGGGCAAGGCGGTGAGCTTATAGCTACTGATCAGAGCCTCCGGATACCACCGGGCCAACAGAGCCATAAAGTGGCAACCAAGGGTCTCCACATCCATAATTTCGTCCTTCACCGCCCCGGTGAAGGCCAGGTGAAGCCCAATGGTCTCATCCTCGAACTTGGGCCACAGAATCCCGGGCGTGTCCAGCAGATCCAAGGACTGGTCCACATTGACCCACTGTTTCCCCCGGGTCACTCCCGGCCGGTCTCCGGCCTTGGCCGACTTCTTTCGGGCCACTTTATTGATAAAGGTGGACTTCCCCACATTGGGCACTCCCACCACCATCGCCCGCACCGGACGGCCCACCTGGCCCTTCTCTCTCCACTTGGCGATCTGGTCCTTTAATACCCCCTGGATGACCGGAGAAAATTGATTCACGCCTCGGCCGGTTTTGGCGTCCGTCTCCAGCACGGCATGTCCTTGTCCCTTAAAAAAGGCCGTCCACTTGGCATTCATGGCCGGGTCCGCCTGATCGGCCCGGTTGAGCACAATCAGCCGGGGCTTTCCGGCGCAGATGCTGTCAATATCCGGATTTCGGCTGGACACCGGAATGCGGGCATCGATCAGCTCCACCACAATGTCCACATTTTTCAGGTCGCCCTCAATCTGGCGGCGGGTTTTTGTCATGTGACCGGGATACCACTGTATGTTCACTCAAATGCCTCCTTTCTGCTCCAAAACGGTGAAAAAGAAAGGAGCGGCTTCCACCGCTCCTTTTCATGGATTACAGGGCCTCTTTGACCTTGGCAGCCTTGCCTACGCGGTTGCGCAGGTAATACAGCTTGGCGCGGCGGACCTTGCCGTGACGCACGACCTCGATCTTCTCAATGGAAGGAGCGTGGACAGGGAAAACCTTCTCCACACCGATGCCGTAAGAGATGCGGCGGACGGTAAAGGTCTCTTCAATACCGCCGTGCTTCTTGGCGATCACAGTGCCCTCAAAGACCTGGATACGCTCACGGTTTCCTTCCTTAACCTTCAGGTGTACCCGAACGGTGTCGCCGACCTCCACAACGGGGGGCTCAGCCTTCTTGTACTTCTCAGTAAAAGCCTGCATCAGATCCATTTTGTCGTTCCTCCTGTTATATAGGTGTTCATACCGGTCTTCTTCCCCACATCACTTGGCGGGGACCGCAGAGGAGCACCCGTTTTCAGACTAAGGTAGTTTACCACAGGTCAATTCAAATTGCAAGGTATTTTTTCAATTTACCCCACATTTTACTCCCTTAAATCCCCCGGTATACCTCCCGATGGCAATCCGACAGCAGAACCTCAACAGACGGGAAGTGCTGTGCCAACTGTTCCACCAAAGGCAGACACACCACGTTCTCCGTGGCGTAGTGGCCGGCATCCATAAGGCTGATCCCCAGGGCCTTGGCCTGGAGGTACTGGTCATACTTCACATCTGCCGTGACAAAGGTATCACAGCCAGCAGCCACCGCATCCTCCAGCATAGAGCCGCAAGAGCCGCCGCCCACGGCCACCCGTTCCACTGCTCGTCCGCCCTCCACATAGCGCACCGAGGCCGCTCCCAACTTTTCTTTCACGAAAGCGGCATAATCAGCCGCGCTCAGGCCGCTACGATGGGCACGGCCCACCCGTCCGATGCCATAGGGACGCCCTTGCGCATCCACCCCATCGGGGTGGAGCTGGTCGATCTCCTGCAGCCCAAGGGCCTGGGCCAGGCAGCAATTAACGCCCCCCTGAGCCGCATCCAGATTGGTATGGGCGCAGATGGCCCCAATCCCCTGCTCGGCCAGAGACAACAAAATCCGGCCGGTCACAGTCTGGTCGGTCATTGCTTTCACCGGGTGAAAAATCACGGGATGGTGGGACACAATCAGGGAACAGCCCCGGTCCGCCGCCTCTTCTACCACCGCCTGGGTAATATCCAGCGCAACCAAAATTCGCTCTACCGGCGCCTGACTCCGCCCCACCAGAAAGCCTGCATTGTCAAACTCAAGCTGAGTGGAAAAGGGGGCCACTTCATCCAAATAGTTGTAGATATCCTGTATTACTGCCATGTATCCCACTCCTTCTTCATATCCTGTAGTCCGGACAATACCTGCTCCAGCTTCTTTCGCCGAGGGGCAGCCTGTTCCTGCTTTGCCTTCCGCAATCCCTCCAGCGCCCGTTCCACTTTTCCTATCCACTGCTCCAGCCACATGCCACGCAGGGGATCTGGGGTGTTTCGGCCAACCCAGAGCTCTGCCTGGGTCATGGGGGCCATCTGTCCTCCAGATACCAAGAGGGCGGTATATAGGGTATCCCCCTCCCTAGCTAACCGTTCCTCCAGGATCTGATAATCGTTTTCCCACAGCCATCTCCGCAGATCGGACATGGTGGACATGGGCTGTAAAATGAGAGTTTTTCCCGGCTCCCTAGTCCAGGGGGCGGCCGACAGGATATCGGCGATTGTCTCTCCCCCCATTCCCGCAATGACCACGACATTGGCCTCCTCCGGCCGGATTCCCTTCAGACCGTCACACAGCCGAAAGCCAATCCGTCCTGTGAGTCCATAGGTCTGCACAGTGGCCTTGGCACGGCTTAGAGGCCCTTGCCGCAGGTCAGCAGCAATCGCCGAAGCAATAGTTCCTTCCAGCAGTAAGGCTGCCGGGAGATAGGCGTGATCGGTACCCACATCGGCTAGCTGCGCCCCCTGCGGGACCAGCTCCGCCACCATGCGCAGCCGGGGCGACAGTTCGATCCGTCTGTTCATCTGCTGCTCCTCCTCCGTCTGACCCATCCTCGGGTTTTAATCAGAAAAAGGCAGGGGCGGAAGCTCCGCCCCTGCCCTCCCTTTGCATCAGTTGCCAGCCGCGATCATTTCATTGACCTTCGCCAGCAGGTCGTCCACCTCGACCCCATGGACCATGCAGGCCTGCTCCACCGTCTCGCCGCGAGAGGCCGGGCAGCCCAGGCAGTGCATGCCGATGCCCATAAACAAGGGAGCGGTCTGGGGTGCAATGGTCAGAATATCACCGATAATGGTGTCCTTGGTAATGGTCATAGTTAGGATTCCTCCATTTTTCTTTGGGATGGTGATAGTATATCCTACCCTGCGACAATTTGCAATGGATTTTCTGTGAATTTATTCCCGTCTGCATGAAACACTAATATTTCCGTTAATTGGAAGAAAAAGGACGCCCGATTGGGCGCCCTTTTTTCTGGCAAATATTTTTAATTAGCCCTGCTGCTCACGCATCTTGGCGAAGCACTCGCTGCAGTAGACAGGACGGTCAGACTTGGGCTCAAAGGGAACCTTAGCCTCACCGCCGCAAGCGGCACAAACGGCAGTGAAATACTCACGGGGGCCGCGGGCAGCGTTCTTGCGGGCGTCACGGCAGGCCTTGCAGCGCTGGGGTTCGTTCTGGAAGCCGCGCTCCGCATAGAACTCCTGCTCACCAGCGGTAAAGGTGAACTCGTTGCCGCACTCTTTGCATACCAGGATCTTGTCTTCGTACATGGATTTTCCCTCTCTTTGACTGTTGCCCAGACAGAAATTTGTCGGGCGGTTGTAATATTGCGATCAGCTCTCGCTGGATACGCCGGATGAAAATTGCCGCGCCATCTTTCGCCGGATCCGCTGAATTGCGTTGTCCACCGACTTTTGGGAGCGGCCTACCAGATGGGCAATCTCACCGCAGGAGAGACCGTTCAGGTAGGGTGGTAAAATGTTTGCTTCGAGCTCAGACAGCTGGCCCTTTAGAGCGTCGAGTCGCTCTCTCAGTTCCTCCCTGCCGATGATGACGTCCTCCGGGCTCTCAACACTAGAAAACAGGTGCGCGTTGGTTCCATCAAAAAGAGGGGGTTCAAAAGAGACACTGTGATTTAATGGTGCATGCTTCCCGCCCTGAGCCGCCCGAACCGCAGAGAGCAGACGACTGCGGATACAAATTTCCGCATAGGTACGAAAAGCCGTATCACGACTGGGATCAAAGCCCCGAATCGCGGTAAGCAGACCCAGCATTCCTTCCTGAATCAGGTCCTCACTGTCGCCACCGGCTAAAAACAGCGGCCGGGCGCAAGCTCGCACTAATCGGCCATATCGACAGACTAATTCCGCCTCCGCCTGGCTATCCCCTTGGGCCACAAGGGAACACAGGCTTTCATCAGTGGGAATATCTGTTTGGTTATCTTGCTTACTTATACTGCGGTTATTGAACATAATAAACAAAATCACCGGATTTGTCAAGGGTTTCATGGAAAAATTTTGTTCAATCTTCCATACCCGCAAAATCCGTCCTCAATCGTCAAAATTTTTATAGGCCGGAAATCAAATCAGCCAACCGCTGGGCCACCGTCTGGGCGATTTCCTGGGTCTTGGCCTCTACCATAACCCGCATCAGGGCCTCTGTTCCGGAGGGCCGCACCAGCACCCGACCCTCGCCGCCCAGGGCCTTCTCCTCTTTCTCAATCGCCTGAGCCAGTTCCTGGCTGGCCATAACAGCCTTCTTCACATCATTGTCCGCCACAGGGATGTTAATGAGTACCTGGGGATACCGGGGACAGGGGCCAAACAGTTCGGACGCCTTTTTCCCGCTCTCCTTCAACAACGCCAGCATCTGAAGGGCGGTGAGCTGTCCGTCTCCAGTGGTGGCATGCTCCAGGAAAATCATATGCCCCGATTGCTCACCGCCGATGGCATACCCCTTTTCCAGCATCCGTTCCAGCACATTGCGGTCACCCACACTGGTACACTCCAGATTGATGCCACGCTCCTTGGTATAGACATGCAGGCCCAAGTTGGACATCACAGTAGCCACAATGGTATTTCCGGGCAGCTTTCCCTTGGATTTCATATCCAGGCCACAAGCTGCCATGATCTGATCTCCGTCAATGAGAGCGCCGTTCTCATCCACTGCCAGACAGCGGTCGGCGTCCCCATCAAAGGCCAGACCCAGGTCGTAGCCGCCCGCCTTCACCATGGCCGCCAAAGCATCCATATGCGTGGACCCACACTTATCATTGATGTTGATTCCATCGGGATCGGCATTAATCACGTCGGTACGCAGCTTGGAAAAGCGGTCAAACAGCCGGGCGGCAGTGGCGGACGCCGCCCCGTTGGCGCAGTCCACCAAAATACGCAGACCGCCAAGGGTGGAGTCAATGGTGCTCTCCAGGTGATCAATATAGTCCTCAGAAGCCTTGGGGGCCACATAGCTCACCTTGCCGATTTCCCCATGGGTCTTGCGGTGGACGTCGTTGTGGCCAAAGAGAACGATATCCTCAATTTTCTCCTCCAGCTCATCGGAGAGCTTAAAGCCCTGGCCGTTAAAAATCTTGATGCCGTTGTGTTCAAAGGGATTGTGGGAGGCAGAAATGACGATTCCAGCATCCGCCTTTTCATCCACAGTCACCCAGGCCACCCCGGGGGTCGGCAGTGTACCCAGATCCAAAACGTCGGCCCCGGCTGTACAAAGCCCCGCAATTAGGGAGCCCTTCAACAGGTCGCCGGAAATACGGGTGTCCTTCCCGATGGTCACCAGAGGCTTTTCCCCCGGGTTCTTCCCCTTGGCCAACACCTCCGCCGCAGCCAGCCCCACCTTATAGGCCAGGTCCGCATCCAGTCCAGCATTGACTACGCCGCGAATCCCATCGGTTCCAAACAGTTTCCCCATATATAATTACCTCTTTCTTCCAAATTTGTCAATTTTTTCTTTTCAATACGGAATCAATTACTTTCTTTCCATAGCTAGAGAAGTCACAGGAAACCCAGCTCAAAAGGAGATCTGGTCCAGCTCTCCACAGGCCCCTCCCGGCACAGATAAGCCCAGGTGCTGGTAGGCCTTCTGGGTAACGCATCGCCCTCGGGGAGTGCGGGTCAAAAAGCCCAGCTGCATCAAATAGGGCTCATATACGTCCTCCAGGGTCACTGCCTCCTCATTGATAGTGGCTGCCAAGGTCTCCAGGCCCACCGGCCCGCCCCGGTAGTTTTCAATAATACTGCGCAGCATCCGGTGATCGATGGCATCCAGCCCCAAATGGTCGATCTCCAGAGCGGTAAGGGCCTCATCCGCCACCTTTTTGGTGATGACACCTCCGGCCTTCACCTGGGCAAAATCCCGTACCCGGCGCAGCATCCGGTTGGCAATCCGGGGCGTGCCCCGGCTGCGGCGGGCGATCTCCATGGCCCCGTCCTCCTCAATGGGAACGCCTAAAATTCCAGCAGACCGGGTCACGATTTGAGACAGCTCCTGAGGTGTATAAAGCTCCAGCCGCAAGGTCACGCCAAATCGGTCCCGAAGTGGAGCGGACAGCTGTCCAGCCCGGGTGGTCGCCCCGATCAGGGTAAATTTCGGCAGGTCCAGACGGATGGAGTTGGCCGAAGGACCCTTGCCAATAATGATGTCAATGGCAAAGTCCTCCATGGCCGGATAGAGGACCTCCTCCACCGAGCGGTTCAAGCGGTGAATTTCGTCCACAAAGAGAATGTCATTTTCATTCAGGTTGGTGAGTAGGGCGGCCAAATCCCCTGCCTTTTCAATGGCCGGACCTGAGGTAATGCGGACATTGACCCCCATCTCATTGGCAATAATGCCGGAGAGGGTGGTCTTGCCCAGGCCCGGAGGACCATGGAGCAGTACATGATCCAGGGGCTCATGGCGCATCTTGGCCGCCTGGATAAACACCTCCAGATTGCCCTTGGCCTTCTCCTGACCGATATACTCCCGCAGCGTCTTGGGCCGCAGGGAAAATTCGTTCTCATCCTCCCGGGTCAAGGAGGTCGTCACCAAGGGCTCATTGAGCTCCTCCGCCTCAAACTCCGGATTGGAAAAATCAATAGACATTGGGTCACTTCCCCATCTCAAATTGGGCCGGCTGCTTTCGAAAAGCCAGCATGGGAGGAAACGCGGTCAATACCGTTCCGCCAAGTCCTGAAGGGTATCCAGAAAGGCCTCTTCTCCCCAGGTGTTGATTTTAAAGAACATGGCCTGGCTGCCTCCAGAGGTGATGGCAGACAAAAACAGGTCCTCCCCATCCCCGGCCAGTGTCATGGTCATGCTTACCCGGTTCCCGCCGCCAAAGCTGTACCGCTCATATACCCGGACACAGCAGCGCACCCCGGCCCGCTGGTAATAGCTCTCGTCCTCGTAGCTGGCCGACATGCTGGCATTTAGAATTCCCTCGTGAAAGTAGTGCAAAGCATCGTCAAAATCCCCATGAAGCTCCAGTTCAAATTTGGCCATGGCTCTTACCCCTTCATCATCTTTTTCAGTGCCTGCTTTATGACCTCTTCCAGCGTCAAAGGCTCCAGATCAATCCCCTTAAGAGCCATATTGATCTCGCTCTGGGAATAGCCCAGCACCGCCAGCGCCGCCGAAGCCTCTGAGAGCTTATTCTCCGGAATGACAGTGATCCCGGTCCCCCCATAGGACTCCCCAGCTGCAATGGTCTGACCCTTGGCCAGCTTATCCTTCAACTCCAAAATCACCCGCTGGGCGATCTTCTTTCCGATGCCCTGGGCACAGGTGAGAGCTTTTTCATCCCCGGTAATAATACTCAAGGCCAGATTGGCTGGTGTACTAGAGGAGAGGATGGAAAGAGCGGCTTTTGGTCCCACACCGGAGACGGAAATCAACAGCTGGAACAGATTTTGCTCCTCCTGGGTGGCAAACCCATACAGCTCCATGGCATCTTCACGGACATTCAAGTATGTAAAGAGCTTTGCCTTGTCGCCCTTTTTTAGCGCAGATAATGTATAACTGGTGGTTCGGCAGGCATAGCCCACCCCACCACAGTCAATGACAGCCAAATAGGGCTCTGTATGGGCCACTGTACCGGAAAGATAATAAAACATATTCGCTACCTCGTGTCGTATTTCTTGGGATCGAAGACCCGTTCCGTATTAAGCAGGCTGGTGGCAGACCGGCTGTGGCAGATGGCGATGGCCAGCGCGTCGGCAGCATCGTCTGGGCGGGGAATCTCCCGCATACCCAGAAGTCGCTGGGTCATCAGCATCACTTGGCGCTTATCCGCTCCTCCATACCCCGCCACCGCCTGTTTTACCTGCATGGGAGTATACTCAAAAATTGGCACGCCCAGCTTTTCTGCCGCCAATAGGATCACCCCTCGCCCGTGGGCTACCGCAATGCCGGTGGTAATATTTTTGGTAAAAAACAGCTCCTCCAACGCCATCTCATCGGGATGAAAGGTGTGGATCAGCTCCTCCATATCGTTAGAAATCTGAAGCAGACGATTGGAAAGAGGGATACCTGGCGGAGTGGTGATGACGCCATAGCGCAAAAGGGTATTCTGTCCCCGCTGGGCGCGGATCACTCCAAACCCTATGGTGGCAACCCCTGGATCAATGCCTAAAACGATCATGCTATCCTCCTCTGCCCACAAAAACACAGAATAAATTATAGCACATTCTTCATTTCTTGGGAAGCACCCAAATCACCGCCGCCTCCCTACAGACTTGACAATTTCTCCCCGGCAGGCTACCATAATTCCATACTGTTTTTACTACTTAGGAGGGATTTCCCATGATGGATGTTCAGACCTGTATCCGAACTCGGAGAAGCGTTCGCAAATTTACCAGCGAACCGGTCAGCCGTGCTCTGCTGGAGCAGGTGGTAGAGCTGGCCGCCTATGCCCCCAGTTGGAAAAACACCCAGATCAGCCGCTACATTGCCATTGAGTCCCCAAAGGAGCAGGAACTCATTGCCAAGGAATACTGCCTGCCCAGCGCCAACAACCCCGCCATTATCCAAAACGCTCCCCTGCTGGTAGCCCAGACCTTTATTAAAAATCGCTGTGGCTTTGAGCGGGACGGGTCGTACACCACCGACCGTGAAGAGGGCTGGCAGTACTATGACTGCGGCATCGCCGCTCAGACCTTCTGTCTGGCTGCCCACGCTTTGGGGCTGGGGACCGTCATCATGGGTGTGTTTGACCGTAAACGCCTACAGGAGTATCTGCAGATTCCCGAGGATCAGGAGCTGATGGCTTTGATTGCTGTCGGCCACCCCGACCCCACTCCCCTTACCGCCCCCAAGCGGAAGGATGTGCAGACCCTTCTCTCCTATCGTTAAATTTAAAACAGAAAACGGCCCGCCTGAATCAGGCGGGCCATTTTTTCTCCACTTAATCTCTCCGGTTGCCCAGGAAGCGCAGCAGATACAAAAACAGGTTCAAAAAGTCCAGATACAGCTGCAGTGCAGAGAAAATCGACGCCTTAGCCAGCATGTCGGGGTATCCGGCATAATAGTGGTAGTAAGAGCGGATCTTCTGGGTATCATAGGCGGTATAGGCCAGGAACACCACAATACCAACGATACAGACCATCTGATCGAAGGCCGTGAAGGACGGAATAAACCAGGTGATCAGTCCAAACAAGACCAGGAAGATCAGGCCGGAAAAGGCGATGGTTCCCACCCGGGACAGATCCCGGTGGGTCAAAAAGCCGTAGGCGGCCAGGGCTCCAAAGTACACCGCAGTGGCTAAGAAACAAAACACCACGCTGGTAAGGTCAAAAATGAGAAGATAGACCGAGATGGTCAAGCCCAAGAGAGCGGAGAATGCCACAAACATAGCTACCGCGGCTCCCACCGACATCCGCTCAATGCGGCTAGACATGGTGAAGGCCAAAAAGAGGGTAGCAATCAGCACAACAAACTGAGCCTGGTAGGCAAAGTACACCGCCCCGGACAGCCAGCTTGCAATGGCCACTCCAAAGGTAATCATCAGTCCCAGGACCATCCACAGGAAAGTCTTGGCGGTATACTGTCCAATGGTCTCCGTCTGGCCGGGGGCCATGCTGCGGTCAAACTCATAAGGGTCAAAGCTCATAACAAAAACACTCCTTTCCCAGCCGTAGCGGCTGTTTAGGTATTGTGGTCACTGACGTGGAACTGCTTTAAATTTCCAATCTTCTGACTGCGGTGCTCCAGCTCCTCCATCACCGCCTCCAGGGGAATGCCCTGCTGGACCATCATCACAGTTAGGTGGTAGATCAGGTCAGAGATCTCCCCAACCGTATCCGCCTGCACTCCATTTTTTGCGGCGATAATGGTCTCGGCGCACTCCTCGCCTACCTTTTTCAGAATCTTATCCAAGCCCTTTTCAAACAGGTAGCAGGTGTATGACCCCTCCTGGGGCTGCTCCTTCCGGCTTATTACCACCTGATACAGTTTCTTAAGCGTATCATCCATGGGTATCGCTCCATTCTTTGTCTCAGTTTTCCCCGGAGTTCCCGGTCCATACCTGGCCTCTGGTTTGGGTTCATTATAACGGGATTTCCCGGAAAAAGCAACTGGGCGCACCTGTATGGCAGGTCGGGCCGTCCGGAATGCAGAAGTATAGTAGGGTATCGGTATCACAGTCCGTCATAATTTTCTGGACATGGAGGTAATTGCCGGAGGTGGCCCCTTTGTTCCATAGCTCCTGACGGCTCCGGGACCAAAACCATGCCGTCTTGGTTTGCAGCGTCAGTTCCACGGCCTGACGATTGGTAAAGCCCAGCATGAGAATATCTTTCGTCTGTGCATGCTGGATAATAACTGGGATTAGTTCCGATTTTTGGAACAACTGCTCCAAATCAAACATAAATGACGCTCCTTATTTTTCCCAGGGGGGCTTCTTCTGGGGCCGGTCCCAGGGATCCGCAACTGGTTTTTTTCTCCTGCTTTTCCGCCGGCTTTTGGGTATGTTCCGTTTTCTGCCCGCCTTGTTTTCTCTTCCCTTTGGCCGCCGCACCACCCAGATCCACTGCCAGGTCCAGAACTAACTCTATCAAGTCGTCCAGCATAGCGACCTCCTACCGCACCGGAAGACCGCGCCCCCGTAAATATTCCTTCACCTGGGGTACAGTCAGCTCTCCAAAGTGAAACAGGGACGCCGCCAGGGCGGCATCACAGCCAGTCTCCTCAAAGACCTGGGCAAAATGCTCTAAACTGCCACAGCCCCCTGAGGCGATCACTGGAATGGAGACCGCCTGGGTCACCGCTCGGGTCATCTCCAGATCAAAGCCGGCTTTGGTTCCATCGGCGTCCATGGAGGTGAGCAAAATCTCGCCCGCCCCCAGAGCCTCACCCCGGCGGGCCCACTCCACCGCATCCAGACCGGTGGGATTGCGCCCTCCGGCGGTAACCACCTCATAGCCGCCCTCCGGACGTCTTCTGGCGTCGATGGCCAGCACCACGCACTGGGCTCCAAACCGCTCCGACGCCCTGGAAATGAGAGTTGGGTCCTTTACTGCGGCGGAATTGACGGAAATCTTATCTGCCCCCGCCCGAAGCAAACGCTGAAAGTCCTCCAGGGTACGGATACCGCCCCCAACCGTGAGGGGGACAAACACCTGGGCCGCGGTGCGCTCCACCACATCGGCCACCGTGTCCCGGGCATCGCTGGTGGCGGTAATGTCCAGAAAGACAATCTCATCCGCCCCCTGGTCAGAATAAAACTTGGCCAGCTCCACCGGATCACCCGCATCCCGGATATTCACAAAGTTAACGCCCTTCACCACCCGGCCGTCCCGGACGTCCAGGCAGGGAATGATGCGCTTGGCCAGCATAGGCCATCCTCCTCTCTATGTCTTCAGTTCTGTTCCTGGGGACCTGCATCCGCAATTGCACGGGCCAGATCCACTGTACCAGAATAGTAGGCCTTCCCCACAATGGCAGCATAGAGCCCCATCTCCCCAAGGGCCAGGAGATCCTGGTTGCTGGACACTCCGCCCGAGGCCACGATGCGGCAGGAGACCGCTTGCTGCAGCTCCCTTAACCGTCCAAAGCTGGGACCGGTGAGAGTTCCATCAGTATCAATATCTGTAAAGATAATCGTCTTTACACCAATGTCCTCCATAGCCTTGGCAAAAGTGAGATAATCCAAGCCGGAATCCTCCACCCAGCCGGCCGTTTTTACCCGGCCGTTTTGTGTATCGATCCCCACTGCTATTCTATCTCCATACCGCTCCACCGCCTGGTGCACCAGCTCCGGCTGCTCCACCGCTGCTGAGCCGATCACCGCCCGACGCACGCCCAGGGCAAAGACCTCTTCCAAATCTGCCATGGAGCGGATCCCGCCTCCCAGCTCCAGATTCAGCCCCGACTGCGACAGCGAGCGGACAATGGCTCCGTTTTTCCGAACCCCGTCCTTGGCTCCGTCCAGGTCTACCACATGAATCCAGCGGGCACCGGCCTCCCGAAAGGCCCGGGCTGTGGCCACCGGGTCCTCTGCCACTTGATGGACCGTGGCAAAGTCCCCCTTATACAGCCGTACTACCTTTCCATCTTTCAAATCTATGGCAGGCAGAAGGATCATATGACCATCCACTCCTTTTTCCATGGTAGTTGTTTAACGGAAAGGGCGGGGCCGCCGGTCCCGCCCTTTTGATTATTTCGCTCCAAACACGTAGTGATAAAAGTCATTTTCTACGATCAGCGGCGTGCAGCTGCGCTTGTAGCTGACCAGCTTCTTCATTGCCGACACATAAGCTTCCTGCTCCTCCGCTGTCATGGTGACCCCAGCGGCGGGGGTAAACTCCTGACTGGAGGACTTATAGAAGCCCTTATCCGACTTCCAGCTCTGGGAGCTGAAGATGACCAGTCCCTCGCTGTCCGAGAGGATGTCGCTGCCCGCCAGCATACGGGAGTCGTACTCCAGGCCAAGCAGATTGGACAGGGTGGGCAGGATATCCACCTGGCAGCAGACCTTGTCCACCTCCACCGGCTCTTCCATACTGGCAGACCAGAGAATCAGGGAATTTTTATACACATCAAAGTCAATGTTGGACTCATTCAGTGCTTCCAAATCATCAGAGCTGCCAAACTTCTTCCCGGACAACTCTTCCAGCACATCCACATTGAAATAGGGAATGTGGTCGCCGGTAGCCACGATCAGGGTGTTGTCCAGCTTCCCAGCCTCCTCCAGCTTCTGGAGCAGCAGTTCCAGGGCGCGGTCCACCTCCATAGCGGTGGCAATATAGTTCTGGGTGGTCTCGCTGTAAGGCAGGGCCCGGACAGTATCCCGATAGGGGGCCACAATGCGGTTATTGGAATAGGGCATGTGGCCGCTGATGGTCAGGTAATAGACATGGAAGGGCTTATCACTGTTGATATAGTCATCCACACTGTTTTCAATGACCTGAGTATCTCGGGCGGGCCAGGCAATATCCCCGTTTTCCTTTACATCCACCTCCAGGCCGGTGCCAAACTGTCTCCAGTCATAGCCCAGATTGGTGTGGGATGCCTGCCGGCCATACATATCATAGTTACCGTGGTAGCCCAAAACCTCATAGCCCTCCCGGCCCAGCTGCTGGGCCAGGGAGAAGTAGCAGTCTGTCCCCAACTCTCCCGTGCGCTTCATGGTAATGGGGTTGCCGTCTTTGGGATAGAGCCCCAGCAGGGTCTGGCACTCTCCATTGGAGGTGCTGGTATAGTGAAGGGCGGTATAATAATTATTAAAAATAAAGCCTTCATGGGTCAGCTTATAGAGGGTGGGGGTCAACTCAGGGTCAATGACATAACCGGAGAAGCCCTCAATGACCAACTGAATGACGTTATACCCCTTGAACATCCCGGTATATTCGTTCTTTTTCGTGGGGGTCACGCTGTTGAAGTAGTTAGCCAGCCACTGGATATCCTCGTTGTCGGTACTCTCCGCAATGGCCGCCAGATCCACGTCCATCACGTTGGGCGAGGTATCGATCACCGGCTCCTCCTGGGAGCCATCCCCAGAGGAGGAATCCCCCTGGGACGAGCTGCACGAGCCGTCTCCCAGAGCGCCGATGGCATCAAAATCGCTGTCCAGATTCTGCTTGGGCGGGATGATCTGGTGCTTCAGATCCAGCCGCAGCATGGTCCAAAGCCCCAGTTGCTCCACCTGGTCATCGATGTTGGTGTCCACCTGATACAGCTGCTTAGGAGTCAGATCCCCTTTCCAGGGCAGCAAATACACTGTCCCCAGTCCGATGAGATGAAACACCACCACACCCGCCAGCACAAGACCGGCAAAGCGCACGTCAAACCGTTCAAAGCCTATCAGACGGGGGCCGAACACAAAAAGGAAAATGGTGGGCAGGAAGAACAAAAGGATCACCGGGATGCTTCCGATCACCGCGGTGACAATCACATCGGAGTAGTCGGTCAACCGGTTTTCCGTTGCAGTTCCCAGTGTACTCAAGGGATAGTAGGACTGCAAAATCTTCTTGGCAATCAGTTCCACTACATACACCAAGGTAATAAGAATGGTGAGCGTTTTCATTAGGATCCTATTCGTCCTGCGGTGGAAGCAGAGGGTAAGCGCATCCAGCAACAGACCGGCCGCAATCCCAAACATCAAATAGATGGGTAGATATATTAGGGATTCCTTCCGGACAATGTGGAGCAGAAGCTCCAAATAGAGCAGCAAAAGAGGGAAAAATAAAATGCGAATGATGGTTTGCAGTTCTTCTGAACCGCCTGCAAAGGAACTCCGACCGCTGTAAACCCGCTTGCCGGTGTAGGAATTGGAACGCATGCATTTACCTCCGATACGATTTCCTCAGCGCCGCTTCCCCACCTACCCGGAAATTTCCCTTCTCCGTCAGCGGTTTAACGACGCGAAATTGCGCAAAATGGTAAGCCCGGTCTCCCCGCTTTTCTCCGGATGGAATTGACAGCCAAAGAAATTGCCGTTTTGCACCGCAGCGGTCACCGGAATCTCATAGTCGGTCAGGGCAATGACCTCATTGGGATCTGTGTCCTGGGCGGAGAAGGAGTGGACGAAATACACCCAGACGCCGTCCTCCAGCCCCCGGAACAGCAGGGAATCGTGGAAAAAGCGCAAGGTATTCCAGCCGATGTGGGGCAGCTTCAGCTGAGTAGGAATCCGGGCCACACGCCCCTTCACCACACCTAGACCGGCGCAGGGGCGCACTTCCTCCCCCCGCTCCAGCAGCAGCTGCATCCCCAGGCAGATGCCCAGCACAGGCTTTTTTTGCCCCTGCTCCAGAACACAGCCCTCCAGCCCGGAGGCGCGCAGCTTATCCACTGCGTCCGGGAAGGCTCCCACGCCCGGTAAAATGATGCTGTCCGCCCGTTCCAGCTCCTGGCGATCCCGGGTAATGCGGGTCTCCTCCCCCAGATAGGCAAAGGCGTTGGAGACGCTTTTCAAATTGCCCACGCCATAATCCACAATCGCGATGTATCTTCCCATTTGTACCACTTCCCGCTCCATCCGTCAAGAGCGGGAGACCCTCTCCTCACTCTTTTAGACCTTAAGTTTTCTTTAAAAGTTTCAGCTTCTCACAAAACGCCCTTGGTGGAGACCACCGCTGCCCCCTCCACCCGGACCGCGTCCTTCACCGCCAGGCCCAGAGACTTGAACAGGCCCTCGGTCATATGGTGGGCATTGGCTCCGTAATGGCACTTTTGGTGGAGGGTCAACCCGGCGTTCATGGCCAGGGCCCGCATAAATTCCACAGTCAGGCAGGCATCATAGTCCCCAATCATGGGCTGGGGCATGTCTGCGTCAAAGACCAGATAGGGGCGGTTGGAGAAGTCCAGCGCAGTGAAGCAAAGCGCCTCATCCATGGGCACAAAGGCAGAACCAAAGCGCCGAATCCCTTTCCGGTCTCCCAGAGCCTCCTTTAAGGCCTGGCCCAGGACGATCCCGGTGTCCTCCACCGTATGATGGCCGTCCACCTCCAGATCTCCTTTCACGGTCAGCTCCAGCCCCCAGCCGGCATAAAAGGCCAGGGCGGTGAGCATATGGTCGAAAAAGCCGATCCCGGTGGATACCCACACCTCTCCCCCATCCAGAGACAGCTTGATCTCTACGTCCGTCTCCTTGGTGGTGCGGCGAATGGCTGCGTTACGCATCCTTCTTCCTCCTTAATACAGGTTGAGAAACCATCCCGTCCGAACAGGGGCTTAGCCCTCCAGCCGGACCTGAATGGAATTTGCATGGGCGGTGAGCTTCTCCGCCCGGGCCAGGGTCATAATCTCCTCCGCCAGGGGTTCCAGACTGGTCCGATCAAACTCCAATACGCTCATGGTCTTGCGGAAGGAGTCCACACTCAGCGGGGAGAAGAATCGGGCGGTCCCGCTGGTGGGCAGTACATGGTCCGGGCCGGCCAGATAGTCCCCCAGAGGCTCCGGCGTATAGGAGCCCAGGAAGACCGCCCCAGCGTTCTTCACCTTAGGAAGCAGGGCCCTTGGATTTTCGGTGACAATTTCCAAGTGCTCCGGGGCGATCTCATTGGCCAGCGCCACACAGGCGTCCAGATTCGAACACACAATAGCGCAGCCAAAGTCCCGCAGAGAGCACTCCATAATCTCCGAACGCTCCAAATAGCCGGTCTGGCGGACAATCTCCCCGTCCACCGCCCAGGCCAGCTCCATGGAGTCGGTAAGCAGCACCGCGGAGGCCAGCTTGTCGTGTTCCGCCTGGCTGAGCAGGTCGGCGGCCACATAGGTGGGATTGGCACCTCCATCAGCAATAACCAGCACCTCTGAGGGACCGGCCACCATATCGATGTCCAGGCTTCCGTAAGCCAGACGCTTGGCCGCCGCCACAAAGGCGTTGCCCGGCCCCACCAGCTTGTCCACCCGGGGAATAAAGCCCGCCCCATAGGTGAGGGCAGCCACCGCCTGGGCCCCGCCCACTGCGATGACCCGGTCGACCCCGGCGATCTTGGCCGCGGCCAACACCGGGTCGCTCAGGTTCTCCGTGGGCGGGGTGACCATGATGATCTCCTCCACCCCGGCCACCTTGGCGGGGACGGCGTTCATCAGTACACTGCTGGGATAAGCGGCTGTCCCGCCGGGGACATAGATCCCCACCCGGGTCAGTCCACGGACCACACGGCCCACCCGTCCACCGTCCGGGGAGGTCCACTCCGCCGTCTGAACCAGCAGCTTTTCATTATAATCCCGGATGTTCCGCTCTGCATGCTCCAGCGCCCGGATAAGCTGGGGAGAACAGGCCCGGTAGGCCTCCTCCAACCGCTCCCTGGGGACCTCATAGGGCTCACGGCCATCGAACTTCAAGGAGTACCGGCGCACCGCCTCAAAGCCCTCCTCCCGTACCCGCTCCAAGACAGAACGGACCGTCTGCTCTACCGCCTGGTTGTTTTGGGCCGCCCGGGCCCGCATGGCCGACAGCTGCTGCTCCTCGGCCACGCCGTCCGCCTGAAGAATGGAGATCATGCCTTTCCCTCCAATTGTGCCTCGCACTTGGCGATAAAATCACTGATTTGGTTCTTATACAGCTTCATACTGGCTGTGTTCACGATCAGCCGGGCGGACACCTCCGCCACCGTCTCGATGGGCACCAGGCCGTTGGCCTTCAAGGTTGCCCCGGTCTCCACAATGTCCACAATGGCGTCGGTCAGACCCAGGATGGGGGCCAGCTCCACGCTGCCCTCGATTTTAATGATATCCACATCCATCCCCTTCTTTTCAAAGAAGGCTCGGGTGACCTCCGGGTATTTGGAGGCGATACGGCGGGTTTTATAGGTCCCGTAGAAGTCGCTCCCCTCCTTCACCGCCAGAGCGAAGCGGCACTTGCCATATCCCAGGTCCAGCACCTCATAGAAGGCGCCGCCTTTCTCCAGAATAGTGTCCCGGCCCACAATTCCCAGGTCACACACCCCATGCTCCACATAGGTGATGACGTCGGGAGCCTTGGCCAGCACCGCATCCAGCGGATAGTTGGGCACGGCATGGATCAGCCGCCGGCCCGGATCTTTAATGGGAGAGCAGTCCAGTCCCGCCTGTTCAAACAGCTTCACCGACTGGTCCAGCAGCCGGCCCTTGGTGATGGCAATTCTCAAACGCTCGCTCATACCAGCACCATCCTCTCTCCGTCCTTATCAAAGACCAAAATAGCCTCCGCCCCCTTGTCCCGGGCCAGGTTCCGGGTGGACTCCAGGGTCCGGCAGGGGGACAGCTCACAGGTGCCCGCCGGGCGGCCGTCCACCGCTTCCAGAGCCTGGGCCAGATAGCCCGGCTCATAGTGGACCACACACCGCAGCCGGGGCAGCACGATCTCCGGCAGGGTTCGGGCCACCGCGTCCACATCCACGGCAAAGCCCGTGGCTTGGGCCTCCCGCCCAAAGACCTCCACCAGGTGATCATACCGGCCTCCGGACAGGACGGCGTCCCCCGCCCCCTCCACATAGCCTCGGAAGACCACCCCGGTATAGTAGTCGATCTGGTGGACCATTCCCAGGTCAAAGCGGATATACTGGCCATATCCGGCTGCGGACAGCTCGTCGTATAGGTCCCGTAGATAATCTACCGCCTCCGTCCGTCCAGCTAGGCGCTCCGCCTCATCCAGGACCTCCGTTCCCCCAAAGAGTCGGGAGAGCTGTTTCAGAGCGGCACAGGCGGGGTGTCCGTCATAAGGACTGAGGAAGGCACTCAGAGCGGCAAAGTTCTTCCCCTCGATCAGGGCCCGCATCTGCTCCTGCTTATCCTCTTCCAGTTCCAGACGGCCGGCCAGGTCCCGGAAAAATCCAGCGTGGCCCAGCTCCACATGGAACCGGGGGGCTCCACAGCTGCGCAGGGCGTCTACCGCCGTGACAATGATCTCCAGATCTGCCTTCTTCCCCTTGGCCCCAATGAGCTCAACCCCGCACTGTGGGATCTCTCGGCTGCCCCCGTTATGGGCCGGATTGGAGCGGTACACCGTCTGGTCGTAGTAAAGCCGCTGAGGCAGCGGCAGCGAGCACAGCTTTGTGGCGGCTACCCGGGCAATGGGGGTGGTGGAGTCAGGACGCATCACGCAGAATTTTCCGCTGGGGTCCCCCACCTTCACCATACGCTCCTGGGGAATGGCGCTGCCCGAGAGGGCGAACAGGTCATAATACTCGGTATCCGGAGTGGACACTTCTAAATATCCCCGCTGCCGGAACAGCCGGGTCAGACGGGACTGGATTTGCCGGCGCTCCTGACACTCAGAAAACAACCGGTCCCGGGTCCCCTCGGGGGTGTTGATCGTCAGCTTCAACGCTCTCGCTCCTTGCCCTGGGTAGATGGATAAAATCATCCACCTCCGCTTTTATTCTTTACCACGCTAATATACTATTGTAAGAAAATAATGTCAATAGCATATCCGCTAAAAAATCAGCGGATATGCTATCGGATCATACATGGTTCGGATGGGCCACAGAATCATGGTTTCTCCTCCAAATCCCTTCCACAGTAAGGGCAGTGGGAAAACTGCTGCCAATACTGGTGGATGGTGCGGCGGCAATGGGGACAGCGGATCTGCCCCAATCGAAAGGAGAGGAAGGAATTGAGCAGGGCGCACAACCAACAAAAAACAAACAACAAGTCGCTGTTCAAAAATTGGATCATTCCCCATACGGACAGCAAAAACAGACCAAACGTCAGTATAAAGGCGTGCGGACGGCTCATTATGTTTCCTTCTTCCTCATGTGGTCAGCCCAGCAGGGCAAATAGGTCCAGCTGGCTGGTCTCCGGCAGGTCACCAAAGGCCCCCGCCTGTTTCAAAAGCTCGATATGGGTCTTGGACACCTTGGGACAGGCGGCAGACACCTCTTCAATGGAGATAAACCGCTTGCCCTTTCGGGCCTCCGCCAGAGAGACAGCGGCGGTCTCTCCCAGCCCCGCCACCGATACAAAGGGCGGGCGGAGGGCGTTGTGCTCCTCATCCACCGTAAAGCGAATGGCCTCCGACTGGTACAGATCCATCCGGTCAAAGGTGAAGCCCCGGAGATAAAATTCGTAGCACACCTCCAAGGTGGTGAGCATGTCCTGCTCCACCGCAGAGGCCTCCTTGTCTTTGGCAATGATCTCCCGCATCTTCCGCTGGCAGGTCTCCATCCCCCGACACATGTAGGCCTCGTCAAAGGCCTTGGCCCGGATGGAGAAGTATGCGGCATAAAAGGCCAGAGGCCGGTGCACCTTGAACCAGGCGATTCGGAAGGCCATCATCACGTAGGCCACGGCATGAGCTTTGGGGAATAGGTAGGCGATCTTCTTACAGGAGCCGATATACCAGTCAGGCACGCCGGCCGCCTTCATCTCCTCCTCCGCCCCCTCGGGCAGGCCCCGCCCCTTTCGCACTGCCTCCATGATCTTAAAGGAGCGCTTGGGGGGCATTCCTTTGGAAATCAGGAAAAGCATAATGTCATCCCGGCACCCGATGGCCTCACTGACCTTGGCGGTTCCTGAGGTGATCAAGTCTTTCGCGTTACCCAACCACACGTCCGTGCCGTGAGAGAAACCAGACAGCCGGACCAGAATGTCGAACTGACTGGGCTGGGTGTCCTCCAGCATTCCCCGGACAAAGGTAGTACCAAATTCCGGAATGGCGGTGCCCCCTGTGGGGCCCAGAATTTTATCATTTTCATAGCCCAGCACCTTGGAGGACTGGAAAATGGACATGGTATCCTTGTCGTCCAGAGGAATATCTGTGCGTGCGTTCACCCCAGTCAGGTCCTCCAGCATGCGGATCATGGTGGGATCATCGTGTCCCAGCATATCCAGCTTCAGCAGGTTGGATTCCATGGAGTGATATTCAAAGTGAGTAGTAATGATATCGCTGTTGGGGTCGTCGGCGGGGTGCTGCACAGGGCAGAAGTCGTAGATCTCCTTGTCCTGGGGGATGACCACCATGCCGCCCGGATGCTGGCCTGTGGTCCGCTTCACTCCGGTACAGCCAATGGCCAGACGGTTTTCCTCCGCCTTGGAGGCGATCTTTCCCTTCTCGTCCAGATACTTTTTTACATAGCCAAAGGCCGTCTTTTCCGCCACCGTGCCGATGGTTCCGGCCCGGAACACATGGGTCTGGCCAAAGAGCTCAAAGGTGTACCGGTGGGCGCTGGACTGATATTCTCCCGAAAAGTTCAAGTCGATATCGGGTACCTTGTCGCCCCCAAAGCCCAAAAAGGTCTCAAAGGGGATATTGAAGCCGTCTTTTACATATTTGGTCCCACAGATGGGGCAGTTGGCATCGGGCATATCCGCCCCGCAGCCGTAGCCATTGGCCGGACCAAATTCAAAGTCGGAGTGCTTACACTTGGGACAGCGGTAATGGGCGGGCAGGGAGTTCACCTCCGTGATGCCCGACATAAAGGCCACCAGCGAGGAACCCACCGAACCACGGGAGCCTACCAGATAGCCATGCTCCAGGGAATTCTGCACCAGCTTTTGGGCGGACATGTAGATCACGTCATACTTACACCGGATGATGTCTCCCAGCTCCGCCTCGATCCGGTCCACCACGATCTGGGGCGGCTCATCTCCATAGAGCTCGTGGGCCTTCCCCCACACCAGCCGCTTCAGCTCTCCGTCCGAGTCCTCCAGTTTAGGGGCAAACAGGCCCTTAGGGAGAGGCTCAATGGGATCGCACCAGTTGGCGATGAGGTTGGTGTTTTTCACCACCACCTCGTAGGCCTTCTCCTTGCCCAGATAATCGAACTCCTCCAGCATCTCATCAGTGGTTTTGAAATAGATGGGCAGGGGTTCATCCGCATCCTCAAAGCCTTTGGAGGCCAGCAGGATATGGCGGTAGATCTCATCCTCCGGGTCCAGGAAGTGGACATCTCCGGTGGCACACACCGGCTTGCCCAACTCCTCCCCCAACCGAACGATGGTACGGTTGAAGTCCCGCAGCTCCTCCTCAGAGCGCACCATCCCTTTTCGGAGCATAAACATATTGTTGCAGATAGGCTGAATCTCCAGATAGTCGTACCAGGAGGCGATGCGCTTGAGCTCTCCCCAGTCCTTTCCATCCACCACCGCCCGGAACAGCTCCCCCGCCTCACAGGCCGAGCCGATAATCAATCCCTCCCGGTTTTCATTGATGAGGGACTTGGGCATGGTAGGCACCCGTTTAAAATGCTCCAGATGGGCCAGGGAGATGAGCTTATAGAGGTTACGTAGTCCGGTTTGGTTTTTCGCCAACACGATCAGATGCTTCGGCTGCCGCTTGGCCTTTCCGCCCTTACGCAGCCTAGGCATGTAGCCGTTGATCTCTCCCAAATGATGCAGTCCCAACTCCTCCATCATACGGAAGAAGGGCGGGAGCATATAGGCCACTGTGGCCGCATCGTCGCTGGCCCGGTGGTGGTTGAAGGCGGGCAGGTGAAGATGTTCCGCCACAATGTCCAGCTTATATTTGCCCAGATCGGGCAGCAGATTCTGGGCCAGAATCAGGCTATCCACGGAAGGGTTCTCAAAGGGGATGCCATACTTCCGGCATCCGGCGGCAATAAAGCCCATGTCAAACTCGGCGTTGTGGGCGGCCAGAGGCCGGTCCCCTGCAAAATCCAAAAAGGCCCTCAGGGCCTCCTCCTGGGAGGGGGCTCCCACCAGCATCTCGTCGGTGATCCCGGTCAGGCCGATGATCTCCGGGGACAGGATGCGGCCAGGGGATACAAAGGTATTGAACCGGTCGGTGATCTCCCCGTTTTTCAGCACCACAGCTCCGATCTCAATAATGACCTCATATTTCTTGTTCAGGCCTGTGGTCTCGATGTCAAAACAGACAATTTCATCGGAAAAGGAGGCATTGGTGTCTCCGTGGACCACCACACGGTCGTCCACATCGTTGATAAAATAGGCCTCCACCCCGTAGAGCAGCTTGATTTTCTTAGCCGAGTGCCAGGCGTCTGGGAAGGACTGTGCCACCCCGTGGTCGGTGATGGCAATGGCCGGATGTCCCCAGGCCTCTGCCCGCTTGACCACGTTCTTGTCTGGTCCCAGCTTGGGCCCCACTGCGGTGAGTGCATCCATGGAGGACATGGTGGTATGCAGATGGAGCTCCACCCGCTTTTCCGGGGCCTTGTCCTCCTTCATCTTCTTCTCTGCCGCCATCACGGCCACCGGCTCCAGCACCATATCTCCATAAAACCGGTCCATGTTCAGCCGGCCCTGCACCTTCAGGTGCATTCCCTTTTTGATGCCGTCCACCAGCGGCTTTCCCTCGTCACCGGGGAAAAATTTATTGATTCGGATGGAGCCGGTATAGTCCGTCAAGTCGAAGGCCACCACCCAGGCGCCCCGTTTTTTCAGCTCCCGGTTATCAATGGCAAAGACGTCGCCCTCCACCACCACCGTTCCCATGTCCAGCTCCAGCTCCCCGATGGGGGTAGCCGCCTTGGAGATGGGTTTGCCGAAAATGGCCTTGCCCGCGGGCTTCTTCTCCCCCTTGGGCGCGGCAGGACGGCTGACGCTCTTCATGGCCGCCCGGCGGATGGCCTCCGCCCGGGCAAAGGCATCCTGGGGCTGTTCCGTCTCAACTCCGCCCGGCTCCTCCTTGTGAAGATCTTCCACCGCACCGGCAGATTCCTCTTTGACCGTCTGAGATTGGGCGGCGATGTTCGGCAAGCAATTTAACTTTACAGAGTTAAGGCCATAACAACGGGCCAGGGTCTCCTCCGCCTCCCGAACCAAATTGGGACCGGCGCCTCCCGCCCCCTCTACGGTGATGGTTGCGCTGCGGCTGGCCTTATCAATGGCAGCGGTCACAATGAGCCAGCCCTCCACCGCCTGGGCCAGTTCGGTCCAGCGGCGCAGGGCGGCAAACATCTGTAAAAAAGGTATTTTTTTCGACATTATGTAAACTCTCCTCGCTGGGAAACGGTCTCTTAAAGGGTATCAATCAGGGCAAACAGCTCGTCCACCAGCTGATCCTGGGGAACTTTTTTAATAATCTGCCCCTTGCGGAATAACAGCCCCTCTCCCACTCCGCCGGCAATTCCACAGTCCGCTGCGCTGGCCTCTCCAGGCCCGTTGACCACGCAGCCCATAACCGCCACGGTGATAGGCTTGTCCACCTGCTTTAACCGCTCCTCCACCTGTCCCGCCAGGGAGATCAGGTCAATGCGGGTACGTCCACAGGTGGGACAGGACACCAGTTCCGCCCCTTCCTTCCGGATGCCGGCCGCCTTCAAGATTTCCCGGGCAGCATAGACCTCCTCCACGGGGTCGGCAGACAGAGACACCCGCATGGTGTCTCCAATTCCGAGGGCCAGCAGTCCCCCGATGCCCACCGCTGATTTTAGCGTACCCATACGGACAGTTCCTGCCTCGGTCACACCGATATGAAGGGGGTAGTCGCTCTGCTTCCGCATCAGCTGATAGGCCCGCATGGTCATGGGGACACTAGAGGATTTCAGGGAGACACAAATATTATCAAAATCAAACTTATTCAGCAGACGGATATGGCCGAAGGCAGACTCCACCATGGCCTCAGGGCAGACACGACCGTATTTGGCCAGCAGTTCCTTTTCCAAAGAACCACCGTTCACCCCCACCCGGATGGGGACGCCCCGCTGGCGGCAGGCGTCCGCCACCGCCTTGACCCGGTCCTCACTGCCGATGTTCCCCGGATTGATACGCACCTTATCTGCACCAGCCGCAATAGACTCCAGGGCCAGCTTATAGTCAAAGTGGATGTCCACCACCACTGGCAGCGGACTCTCCTCCTTGATCTTTCCCACCGCACGGGCAGCAGCCATATCCGGCACCGCCACTCGGATGATCTGACAGCCCGCAGCGGCCAAGGTCCGAATCTGGCTCAGAGTAGCGGAGACATCATCGGTACGGGTATTGGTCATGGACTGAATGGAAACGGGAGCCCCGCCTCCCACCGGAACAGAGCCCACCATAATCTGTTTTGTCATCCAAACACACTCCCTTTTCGTCCTCTCAACGGCCAAATAGCTTTCCCACATCGCTGAGAGTCACCACCAGCATCAGGGTCATAAGAGCAGCCAGTCCAGCCATATGGACATAGCCTTCATATTTTGCGTCAATTCGCTTTCGGAACAGCCCATACAAAATACAGTTCAGAAGCAGGAAGAAAATACGGCCGCCATCCAAAGCGGGCAGAGGCAGCAGGTTCATCACCGCCAGGTTGACCGCAATCAGAGCAGCCAAATAGGCCAGGCTGTACAAAGCCGCTCCGGTGGAAGGGGCGGAGTTGCCCACATCACTCATCACATCCATGATTCCCACCGGGCCAGACAGATCCCGCAGCCCAGCTGCTCCGGAGATGAGGTCACTCAGGCTCAGCCGCACCAGACGCACAAAATCCACGGCCATAAACCAGCCCTCCCGGAGCTTTCCCATAAAATCCGCGGACACAACCTGAAAGTTAATCCCATACTTCAGCTGAGTCTGGCCGTCCACCTCATACTCCCGTGGATAGAGAGGGAGATCGTCCAAAACCACCCGCTCTCCATCCCGTTCCACCACCAGGTCCATGGTTTTCCCATTGCTCCGGGAAAAAAACAGGGTTACATCGTCATAGACATAGACCCGCTCTCCGTCAATGGAAACAATCCGGTCCCCGGGCAGCAGGCCGTCCTCCCCGGACAACGGGAATCCATCGGCAAAGCTGACAATCACCGGCTCAATCAAGCTCTGGTAGGGCATGACCAGCACCAGGCACAGCAATAGGCCGGTAAGAAAATTCATCGCCGCGCCTGCGCATAAAATGATGATCTTTCGCCAGGTAGCCGCCCGCCCAAAGGCACGGGGATCGGCAGAATCATCGTCCTCCCCCTCCATGGCACAATAACCACCGATGGGGAAAACGCGCAGGCTGTAAAGTGTTTCTCCTTTCTTCCTGCTGAACAGAGTGGGACCCATACCAATGGAAAACTCATTGACCTTTACCCCCAGCAGCTTTGCACTGACGAAATGGCCCAGCTCATGGGTAGCAATCAGAAAGCCGAAAATCAGGATAGCAACGATTAGATAGAACATAGGACCTCCAAGGATATGATCTGCACAATTAAAGCACTGCTTCCCGGGCAGCCCGGTCCGCCTCCAGAACATCCATCAGCGTGGGCTGCTGCACCACTGGCACGGACTCCATCGCCCGAGCCACCTTCTCCCCGATCTCCAGGAACCGAATTTTTCCGGCCAAAAACAGTCCCACCGCCGCCTCATTGGCCCCGTTCAGAATGGCTCCCGCCGTCCCTCCGGTTTTGGCCGCCTCCATGGCCAGGGCCAGACAGCGGAAGGTCTCCAGATCCGGGCTGCCGAAGGTAAGCGCCCCGCAGTTCCACAGGTCCAGAGGATCCGCCGGACCGGGTACTCGCTTGGGCCAGGTCAAGGCGTACTGGATGGGCAGGCGCATATCCGGCGCCCCCAGCTGAGCGATCACCGCATTATCACAGTATTCCACCAGGGAATGGATAATACTTTCCCGGTGGATGAGAACCGAAATTTTTTCCGGCGGCATCTGATACAGGTGCATGGCCTCAATAAACTCCAGCCCCTTATTCATCAAAGTGGCGGAATCCACCGTAATTTTCGCCCCCATGGACCAGTTGGGATGCCGTAAGGCGTCTTCCCTTGTCACATGCTCCAGCTCCGGCGCTTTCTTGCCATAGAAGGGTCCTCCCGAGCAGGTGAGGATAAGGCGCTTGACCTCCCCCCGGTCCCGGTTTCCCTCCAGGGACTGGAACAGGGCCGAATGTTCGGAATCCACCGGGAGGATCTCCGCTGCGTAGTCCCTGGCCTCCTCCAGCACCAGACTGCCGGCACAGACCAGGGTCTCCTTGTTGGCCAGTGCAATCCGCTTCCCCTCCCGGATGGCGGCCAGGGTCGGCCGCAGGCCCACCATACCCACCACGGCGGTAATGACCGTATCCGCGCTGGAAATGGCGGCCGCCTCCAGCAGGCCCTCCATGCCGGAGGCCACCCGCACGGAAATATCCGCCAGGCGCACCTTCAGATCGGCCGCCGCCTTTTCATCCACCAGCACGGCCAGCTCCGGATGAAACTGTCTGGCCTGGGCCTCCAGCCGCTCCACACTGGCGTTGGCGGTCAAGGCGGCCACTTCCATGCCGCAGGAGGCGATCACTTCCAAAGACTGCCGCCCGATGGAGCCGGTGGACCCTAAAATTGAAATCCGTTTGCTCATGCTTTCACCTTTTTCCTAGCCATCCGTTTCCATATTGCTTCCCAGACCACATCAATTTGTAATCAAAATGCGGGCAAAATCCGCACCAGCAGCAGCAGAGTGGGGGCGGCAAAGATCATGGAATCAAACCGGTCCAGCATGCCGCCATGCCCGGGCAGAAGCGTGCCGTAGTCCTTGATCCCGTATTGCCGCTTCACCAGAGAGAAGGACAGATCCCCCAGCTCTGTCACCGCGCTTCCCACCAGCCCATACAGGGCCAGCGCCGGAAAGGAGACCGTGATTCCGGCAAACTGCTGCAGCACCAGGCCGTAGAGCAACATAAACACCCCGCCGGATACAATGCCTCCAATATAGCCCTCCAGGGATTTATTGGGGCTGACCCGGGTAATTCCCCGGTGCTTTCCCAAAAAGACACCGGCAAAATAGGCCCCCGCATCGGTGAGAAAGGCACTGATCACCGGCAGAAGTACCAGATATTTCCCGTGCTCCATACCCTTCAAGACCGCCAGAGCGGAAAGGCACAGAGGGACGAACAGCCCACCGAACATGCAGACCATAATTTTTTCAAACCCGATGGCCTTTTCCGTTCCGTAGAGCTTGATCGCCAGCAAAAACAGAGTGACCAATAGCAGCATAGCCACTACACCCACGGGCCAACCATTATAGCCCCACCCGTAGCAGCAAAGGGGGACCAGAGCAGCAGCCACAGCGGTATACACATACATACCGTTATGGTGGGCCACCTTAGTAGCTCGGAGCAGTTCAAAGGACGCCATTGCGCAGATGCACGCCAGCAGGCATCCAAGCCAGATGGGCGGCAGGAAAAATAAAACCACAAAAAACAGCGGGGCCAGGACCACCGCCACAACAATGCGGGTCAGCACCTCAAATCCCTCCAAACCGGCGGTTTCGGCTCTGATAGGCCGCGATGGCCCGGTGTAGCTCCTCTTTGGAGAAGTCGGGCCACAGTACGTCGGTAAAATAGAACTCCGCATAGGCGGACTGCCACAGCAGGAAATTAGACAGCCTGAGCTCACCGCTGGGGCGGATCACCAGGTCCGGATCGGGTACACCTTTGGAAAACAGGTAGCTGCTAAACTGGTCGGAAGACAGATGGTTGGCATCCGCCTTCCCCTCTAAGCAGTCCTGGGCATAGGCCCTGGCCGCCCGCAGCAGTTCATCTCTGCCCCCATAATTGAGACAGATATTCACCTGGCACCCCTCATAATGGCGGGAAATCTCCCGGGTCCGCTCACAAAGCTGGCGCAGTTCGGGCGTCAGCGGGGACAGGTCCCCGAAAAACTCCATTTTTACCCGGTCCCGCTCCATCTGGCCAATGGCTTCCAAAAGATACTTCTTCAAAAGCCCCATGATGGCAGAGACTTCCTCTTCCGGTCGCTTCCAATTTTCGGTGGAGAAGGCATAGACGGTCAAATAGTCCAGTCCGATCTCCTTGCAGTAGGTGGCAATGGTGCGGAAGGTCTCCGCCCCCGCCGCATGTCCGGCTGTGCGGGGCAGCCCCCGCTTCTTGGCCCAGCGGCCATTTCCATCCATAATAATGGCAATATGCCTGGGCAGATGGGAAAAATCTACCTGCACCTCCGCCTGGGTCGGCTTTTTTTGAAAAAAGGCCATGGGACACCTCATTTAGTTCTGTTTTATCTCTCTTGTCTCGGGCAGGCAATCCGCCCTAAACCGCTAAAGGGCCGCGGGGGACGGTCCGTCCGGCCCGCGGCCACGTATGGCTGGACTGCAGGATCAGACCGCCATCAGTTCCTTTTCCTTTTTCGCGGTAAGCTCATCAATCTCTTTGCACCGCTTATCCGTCAGATCCTGGAGCTCCTTTTCCAGATTCTTCTGGTCATCCTCTGTTAGTTCAGACTTCTTTGTCTTCTTCTTGATCTCGTCCATGGCGTCCCGGCGAATATTCCGCACGGCCACCTTGCCCTCTTCCCCGTATTTCTTCACCTGCTTGGTCAGCTCCCGGCGGCGCTCCTCTGTCAGCTGGGGGAAGGCCAGGCGGATAACACGGCCGTCATTTTGAGGGTTGATGCCCAGATCCGAGGTCTGGATGGCCTTTTCCACTGCCTTGAGCAAAGAGCCGTCCCAGGGCTGGATCACCAGAGTTCTGGGATCAGGAGAAGAGATGGCCGCTACCTGGTTCAGCGGCGTGGGAGAACCATAATATTCTACCGTGATACGGTCCAGCACGCCTGCATTGGCCCGGCCGGCTCGGACGGAGGCGAAGTTGGCCTTGACCACCTCAATGGTCTTGAGCATTTTCTCATCGTAGATTTTATTCTCAGGGCTCATGGTCTTGACTTCCTTTCCTTTTTCTATCCCTTTGTGCGTCTAGTCTCAGCCGCCCACAATGGTACCGATCTTTTCTCCCATCACTGCCCGAAGAATGTTCTCAGGGTCCTTCAGAGCGAAGAGCAGCACAGGGATCTTATTATCCATGGACAAGGAGGTGGCGGTGGAGTCCATCACCTTCAGGTGCTGGGCCAGCACGTCGTCATAGGTGATAGCGTCGTACTTCACCGCCGCGGGGTCCAGCTTGGGGTCCGCGGAGTATACGCCGTCAATATTCTTGGCCAGGAGAATCACGTCAGCGTCAATCTCCGCGGCCCGCAGTACCGCCGCCGTATCGGTGGAGAAGAAGGGATTTCCGGTCCCGCAGCCAAAGATGACCACACGTCCCTTTTCCAGATGCCGGATGGCCCGGGAACGAATGTAGGGCTCCGCCATAGCACGCATCTCAATGGCGGTCTGTACCCGGACGGCTACCCCCTTCTGCTCCAGCACGTCTGCCACGGCCAAGGCATTGATGGCCGTAGCCAGCATGCCCATATGGTCAGCCCGGACCCGCTCCATCTGGTCGCCGCCGTCCTTGACGCCGCGCCAGAAGTTGCCGCCGCCAACCACAACGCCCACCTGAACGCCAAGGTCCACACAGCGCTTAATCACGTCACATACCTGCCCGATCACATGGAAGTCCAGGCCGCGGGAGGCATCCCCCGCCAGGGCTTCTCCACTGATTTTCAGCAGAACTCGTTTATATTTTGGTTGCTCCATGGGAACCACTCCTGTCCTTTTTCTTGCTTCCCTATTTTAATATAATTCTTGCCATTTGCCTAGGGGGAAAGTCAAAGTTTTTCAAATTATTCACCTTCTCTCCCCCGCCCAGCCGCCGCCGTCATTTAGGGGTTGCTTTTTTCCTTTCTCTGTCGTATAATACGCCTTGGACAACTGAATCCAATGTCTTCAGGGCGGGGTGAAATTCCCCACTGGCGGTACAGTCCGCGACCGGGTCCAGAAATGGACCCGCTGACTCGGTGAAACTCCGGGACCAACGGTTACAGTCCGGATGGAAGAAGATGTGTGTGAAACAATTGATACGCAGCAGTTTGCGTATGCGCGCACCTCCTTAATTGTTTTGACACCTGGAAGGCATGGGCTTTTCAGGTGTACCAAAGCAAGTAAGGAGTGTTTTTTATGTCCGTACCTACCCCCTCTGTCACCCGCACCACTGCCCGTTCCAAGATCGACACCAAAACCATTGTCAGCCTGGCCATGCTCACCGCCATCGCCTACATCGTCATGCTGCTGTCCAAGCTGATGCCCAGCGTCATGTTCCTGGACTTCGACTTTAAAGATGTGGTCATCTGCATCGGCGGCTTTACCTTCGGTCCCATGGCCGCTGCCATCATCTCCATTCTGGTGGCCTTCATTGAGATGATTACCATCAGCACCACCGGCATCATCGGCTTTATTATGAACGCCCTGGCCACCTGCGCCTTCTGCTGCACCGCCTCCTTCGTCTACAAAAAGCTGCACACCAAAAAGGGTGCGGTGCTGGGCCTGGGCCTGGGCGTGGTGTGCCTGGTCGTGGTGATGCTGCTGTGGAACTACCTCATCACCCCCCTGTACATGACCGGCTATACCCGGGCCGACGTGGCTGCTCTGCTGCCCACCCTGTTCTTCCCCTTCAACCTGGCCAAGGGCGGCATGAACATGGCCGCCACCCTGCTGCTCTATGCCCCCGTGGTCACCGCCATGCGGAAAGCCGGCGTGGTGCCCCCCTCTCAGAGCAGCCAGGAGAAAAAGATCAATGCCGGCTTTGTCCTCTTTTCTCTGGCCCTGCTGGCCACCTTTGTCCTCTTCGCTCTCGTTCTGGCCGGGGTGATCTGACCAATCTCCCACGGGCCCTGTAAAATTCATTTTCCCTCATCCTCCCTACGGTGGAGCGGATCAGCCATCCGCTCCACCCTTTTTTTGTGATTTAACATTCTTCTGTTCTTTTTTACCTGGTTTTCACCCGGAGCCGGTAGCCGTTTTTACAAACCTTTCTTAGAATAAAGCCGTCTGCTGTGACAACAATAAACGAACAAAAGTGCAGGAGGAAATCAACATGAAACGATTCCTAACCGCCGCTCTGGCTTTGACCATGACGGCATCCGTACTGGCCGGCTGCTCTGCGGGCGCCTCCAACGGCGGCAACGCGGTCCAGACCGGCAACACCACCACCGCTCTCACCGCCAGTGCCGAAGCTCTGAAATCTCCCAAGTACGTATTTCTCTTCATCGGCGACGGCATGAGCTATCCTCAGTTCCAGTCTGCCTCCGATTACCTGGGCGCTTTGGCCGATGAGGACTATATGCTCACACAGCCCAGCCTGGACGACAACCAGGGCGCCATTCTGGACGGACCCGAGGCGCTGAACTTCATGAACTTTGAGGTAGCCGGCTCCGCCGTCACTTACGACTCCAACAGCTTCGCTCCCGACTCCGCTTCCACCGCCACCTCCATCTCCACCGGACACAAGACCTATTCCGGGTCCATCAATGTGGACGAGACGGCCACCAAGAGCTATGAGACCATCACCGAGAAGGTCCATGAGCAGCTGGGCATGAAGGTGGGCGTGATCTCCTCCGTCAACCTCAACCACGCCACCCCCGCCGCCTTCTACGCCCATCAGGCCAGCCGCAACGACTACTATGACATCGGCCTGGAGCTGGTGGAGTCCGGCTTTGAATACTTCGCCGGCGGCGGCCTGCTGAAGCCCACCGGCGCCAACGGTGACCAGGCCAACCTGTATGATCTGGCGGAAAAGGCCGGTTACGACGTGGTTACCACCCAGGCTGAGGCCTCCAATGTGACCGAGGGGCCCGTCATCATCGTGGACGAACACCTGGCTGACGGTGACGCCATGGCCTATGAGCTGGACCGCACCGACGATATGTGGTCTCTGGCCGACTACGTCAAGAAGGGCATCCAGGTTCTGGACAACGACAAGGGCTTCTTCCTGATGTGCGAGGGCGGCAAGATTGACTGGGCCTGTCACGCCAATGACGCCGCCTCCTCCATCCACGACACCCTGGCTCTGGCCGACGCGGTGCAGGTGGCCATCGACTTTGCCGAGGACCACGCCGACGAGACCCTCATCCTGGTCACCGGCGACCATGAGACCGGCGGTTTGACCATCGGCTTTGCCGGCACCGACTATGACACCTACCTCACCCTTCTGGACAGCCAAAAGATCTCCTTCGCCAAGTATGACAGCGACTATGTGGCCTCCTACAAGGCCAACAAGACTCCCTTTGCCACTGTTCTGGCCGACATTGAGACCCTCTTCGGTCTGAAGGCCCAGGGTGAGGAGGGCGACAAGCTGGTTTTGACCGACTATGAGATGGGTCTTCTGAAGACTGCCTACGAGAAGAGCGTCAATGGCTCGGAAACCGGCATGGCTGACCAGGCCGAGTATGTGGCCTACGGCACCTATGAGCCCCTCTCCGTCACCATCACCCACATCCTCAACAACAAGTCCGGCGTCTCCTTCACCTCCTACAGCCACACCGGCCTGCCTGTGGCCGTGTTCGCCGACGGAGTGAATGCCGACCAGTTTAAGGGATACTACGACAACACCGAGATTTTCAACAAGCTGGCTGACATGCTGGCGGTCAAGTAATCTCCCCCCTATTTCATCTCACCGGCCCGCCTGTGCCCGGCTAGGACACAGGCGGGTTCCCCTGTTACCGTCCCTATTTTCCAATCTCAATTTTGAGGAGTCATCGCCATGGAACATCATCTCATCCCTACCCAGTCCATCCGCTACCACGCCCCTGTGTGGGTCTGCGTGCTGCTTACCCTTCTCCTTATCCTGCTCCCCACCGGCTACGAGGACAATGTTGTATTCCAGGAATCCGACATTCAGCCCGCCCTGGTATTGCAGACGGATGAGTCCTCCATTGTGGACACCGGCCTGGTTCGTTCCGGGGAACAGCGCTGTCAGCTGGAAATTCTGGGCGGAGCATTTAAAGGGCAGACCGTCACCGGAACCAACGCCCTCAACGGTTCCCTGGAGCAGGACAAAATATTTGCCTCCGGCGACAAAGCTCTCGTGCGCATCAACTACCAGGATAACCAGGTGCTGAGCGTCTCCATGATCGACCACTACCGCATGCCCTGGGAAATCCTGCTGGGCGCTTTATTTGTTCTGCTTCTCATCCTCTTTGCCGGCAAGACTGGGATTCGGGCTGTGCTGTCCTTTGTCCTCACCGTTCTGATGATTTGGAAGGTACTGGTCCCCCTCTATCTCAAGGACTGGAATCCCATCTGGGTGGGGCTGGCCATGACATTAGTGCTCACCGTTTTGATCATTGCTCTGGTTTACGGCTTTGACCAGCGCTGCGCCGCCGCTGTCTCCGGGTCTGCCCTGGGCATTCTGGTCACCTGCGGAATGGGTATTTTATTTACCGACCTATTCCAGATCCACGGCGCTGTCATGTCTTACTCCGAGAGCCTGCTCTATGCCGGTTATCAGGACCTGAACCTGACCCGCATTTTTATGGCCTCCATCTTCATCGGCGCTTCCGGAGCCATTATGGACCTGTCTGTGGATATCACCTCCGCCGTCCACGAGGTGGTGGAGAAGCGGCCCGACCTGAGCTGGTGGGAGGCGGCCCGTTCCGGTATGAATGTGGGGCGCGCGGCCATGGGCACCATGACCACCACCCTCCTCTTTGCCTACTCGGGGGGCTATGTGGCTCTGCTCATGGTATTTATGGCCCAGGGTACCCCCCTGTCCAACATCTTCAACTACAAATATGTGGCCGCTGAGATCATCCACACCGTCATCGGTTCCTTTGGTCTGGTCACCGTGGCCCCCTTCACCGCTTTGTGTGCCGGGCTGTTTCTTTCCCGGAAGCAGGAGACCTCTGCGTCAAGCGACTCCATTCCACAGCAACAGGCCCCTGCGTCTGTTCCGCAAAGCAATCCATAATCCCCCAGCGGCCCACCGGGGCCGCTTTTTCCATCCGTTCCCTCCTCTCATTTTAGAACATTCGTTTGACTTCTTCTCTCCTGAGGGGTATAATGAGATGAAATAAAAAGGAGGGGACTGGGATGGACCGGGTGATCTTTCACTGCGACTTGAATAGCTTCTATGCCTCGGTAGAGCTGCTGGATCACCCGGAGCTGCGCCACCTCCCGGTGGCAGTCTGCGGCGACCCGGAGAGCCGGCATGGAATTATTTTAGCCAAAAATGAACCGGCAAAGGGCTTTGGGGTAAAGACCGCTGAGACCATCTGGCAAGCCCGGAAAAAGTGTCCCGATCTGGTACTCCTCCCCGCCCACCACGGCAAGTATCGGGACTTCTCCCGCCGGGTCAACCGGATTTATCAGGAGTACACCGATCTAGTGGAGCCCTTCGGTATCGACGAGAGCTGGTTGGACCTGACCGGCACCCTTCACCTCTTCGGCAAAAATCCCAGGGCCCTGGCCGACCACCTCCGGGACCGGCTGCGGGGAGAGCTGGGGCTGACCATTTCCGTGGGGGTCTCCTTCAATAAGGTGTTTGCCAAGCTGGGCAGCGACTATAAAAAACCCGACGCCACCACCCTTATTACCCGGGAAAATTTCCGCTCTCTGGTCTGGCCCCTTCCGGTCAGCGACCTCCTTTACGTAGGCCGGGCCGCTGTACAGACCTTTGAAAAGTTCGGCATCCGGACTATCGGCGACCTGGCCCGCTTTGACCGGGAAGCCCTCTTCTCTCTGCTGGGCAAAAATGGGGCCCAGCTCTCTGATTTTGCCAACGGGCTGGACCACTCTCCCGTCGCCCGCGCCTCCCAGCTGGAACCTCCCAAGTCGGTGGGAAACGGCCTCACCTTCTCCCGCAATCTTCAGGGCGCGGAGGAGATCCGGGCGGGCATCACCCAGCTCTCCGACCAGGTGGCTGCCAGGCTACGTCGCCACCACATGAAATGTCAAGGAGTTTCCCTTGCCATCAGGGACCCCAGTTTTCGGGACATCAGCCGCCAGCAGCGTCTCTCCGCCCCCACCTGTCTGGCCCGAGAAATCGCACAAACTGCCATGGATCTGGCCCGGCAATGCTGGAACCTGGACAGCCCCGTTCGTGCCCTCACGGTCACCGCCATCCATCTCCTCCCAGAGGAGGAGGCCGGCGCTCAGATGGATTTGCTGGCGGGAGAGCGAGAGGCCAAACGGCAGCGCCTGGAGCGCTTGGAGGGCACCATGGATGCCATTCGGGCCAAATATGGCGCCGGAGCCATCGTTCCTGCCTCCGCTCCCCTGGACTCTGGCCGGGAACGGCACGCCCCTCCTCCAGGCGGCCTGAACTCATATTTGGAGGAGTCTTAAACATACATTGGGGTATGGAGGTGGTTCCATGCCCCTTTCTTTTTTTGACTTTTTTGATCAGCTCTGCCATCAGCCTGCCCTTGCGCTGACCACCACCCTCACCCTGGCTGTCCTCCTGGTCAACGGCTGGACCGACGCCCCCAACGCCATCGCCGGAGTGGTGGCCACTGGAGTGCTGCCCTTTGGACGGGCGGTTGTGTTGGCGGCGGTATGCAATTTTGCCGGGGTTCTCTGCGTCACTTCCGTCAACGCCTCTGTGGCGGAGACCATCTACTCCATCGCCAGCTTCAACGGCGGCTCCCGGGCGGCGCTTACTGCTCTATGCGCTGCCATGGCCGCCATTGTCCTTTGGGCTGTGGCTGCCTGGCGCTTCGGCATCCCCACCAGCGAGAGTCACGCTCTGGTGGCCGGGATCTCCGGAGCCGCCATCGCTTTGGAGGGCGGTATCTCCTGCATCCGCTGGGATTGCTGGCACAAGGTTTTCCTCGGTTTGATTGTCTCGACGGCTCTGGGCTTTTTTGCCGCCCGGCGGGCCCGGCACCACTTAACTCGGATGCGCCTGCCCAACCGCCTATGTGCCCTCCTGCAGATTCCAGGGGCCGCCTGTACAGCCTTTCTTCACGGCGCCCAGGACGGGCAAAAGTTTTTGGGAGTCTTTCTTTTGGGCGCTGCCTTAGCCCAGGGGCAGAGTCAGGAGCAGACCTTCTGGGTTCCCATTTGGCTTATGGGCGGATGCGCCGCGTGCATGGCGCTCGGCACTGGAATGGGCGGGCGGCGCATCATTGACACCGTAGCACAGGACATGGTGTCCCTAACCTGCCGCGATGCCTTTGCCGCCGACCTGGGGAGCATCCCTTGCCTTCTTTTGGCCACCCTCTTAGGCCTGCCCGTTTCCACCACCCACACCCGCACAGCGGCCCTGTTGGGGGCTGCCCCAGAGGGCAGCCTGCGCTGGTCTGTGGCAGGGGGGATTGCGCTGGCCTGGCTGCTCACCTTCCCTGCCTGCCTGGGATTAGGGTACTGGCTGGCCCGCCTGTTTCTCGCATTGCTCCCCTGACTGCTGCACCTCCAGCCCTCTCTCGGCATAGCCTACTGTGGAAGCAACCGAAATAGGCGCCTGTCATTGCTCAGGCACCGTGACCATCGAGAAAGGATGTACATTTCGTGACTCAGGCTCTTCTGTGGACCTTCGGCGGGACTGGTTTTACCTGTCTGATGACCGCTGCCGGGGCTGCCATGGTTTTTCTGTTTCGGGAGCGCTCCTCCCCCACCCTCCACCGCGCCATGCTGGGCTTTACTGCCGGCGTTATGATCGCCGCCAGCATGTGGTCTCTTCTCATCCCTGCCATAGAAAAGGCCGAGAGCATGGGCATGAGGCCCTGGCTGCCCGCTGCCGGAGGCTCCATGATCGGCATTGCCTTTTTGCTGGCTATGGATTATCTCCTTCCCCACCTGTCCCCGGAGTCCTTCCGCTGTGCCGGCGGCCACGGTACGCCCAGGCGAACCGCTCTTTTAGTGCTGGCTGTCACCCTCCACAACATCCCGGAGGGAATGGCAGTGGGCATTTCCTTTGCTTTGGCCGCACAAAACGGTGATCCCTCCCTTCTTCCGGCTGCCACCGCTTTGGCTCTGGGCATCGGCATTCAAAATTTCCCCGAGGGAGCCGCCATCTCGCTCCCACTGCGGCAGGAGGGGATGAGCCGGACGCGCTCCTTCCTACTAGGGGCTGCCTCCGGTGTGGTGGAGCCCATCTTCGCTGTACTCACCGTACTCATTGCCGGCTCCGTGCAGCCCCTAATGCCCTGGCTGCTCTCCTTTGCTGCGGGTGCCATGCTCTATGTGGTGGTGGAGGAGCTCATTCCGGAAGCTCAACTGTCCGAAGGCGGCCATACCGGTACCCTTGGCGTGATGACCGGCTTTCTGATCATGATGATCTTGGATGTGGCCCTGGGTTAATGTCCCATATTTTGTTAATTGTGACCAGTTTTTTTCCGAAATCTCCCTTCTTTTTTCAATATTCTCGGCTTGATTTTCTAATGCATCGTGCTATAATGAAGCCGCCTTTGAAGGGCGGTCTCAAAGCTGTGCCGCCCTGCCCTTTTCTTCCCCGCCTGGAAGGAAGCAGGGCTTTTTTTGTGCTGTTTCGGGGAGGAAAAAGCAAATTGAAAAGGAGGAAAACAACATGATCACGTTCCTAGTCTCCCTGGTGGTCCTGCTGGTGGGTTTTGCTCTGTACAGCAAACTCATTGAAAAGGTTTTCTGTATTGACGACCGGCAGACCCCCGCTGTGGCCCACCCCGACGGGGTAGACTACACCCCCATGAAAACCTGGCGTCTGTTCCTGGTTCAGCTGCTGAACATCGCCGGCCTCGGCCCCATCTTCGGCGCTCTGTCCGGTGCCTGCTGGGGTCCCCGCGTCTACCTCTGGATTGTTTTTGGTACCATTTTGGGCGGCGGCGTCCACGACTTTATGTCCGGTATGATGAGTGAACGCCATGATGGCGCTTCCATCTCCGAGATCGTTGGTATGTATCTGGGCAAGTTCATGCTCCAGGTCATGCGGGTCTTCTCCGTCATTTTGCTGATTCTGGTGGGCGTCAACTTCTCCAAGAACCCCGCCGCTCTGCTGGCCTCCCTCACTCCTGAGCAGTTCAACGCCTCCTTCTGGCTGGTTGTTGTCCTGATCTACTACTTCATCGCCACCTTCCTTCCCATTGATAAGATCATCGGCAAGCTCTACCCCATCTTTGGTGCCTGCCTTATCATCATGGCCCTGGGTCTGATGGGTGTGATGCTGGTAGACAGCAACTACCGCTCTGCCATGCCTGAAATGTGGCAGTACGTCGGTGTAGATGGTATGGGCCATCCGGACGGCACCCCCATTTGGGCTCAGATGTTTGTTACGGTAGCCTGCGGCGCCATTTCCGGCTTCCACGCTACTCAGTCCCCCATGGTTGCCCGCTGCATGACCTCGGAAAAAGAGGGCCGCAAGGTGTTCTACGGCGCCATGGTCGCCGAGGGTGTGATTGCCCTGGTGTGGGCCGCTGCCGGTGTTACCTTCTACGGCAATGTGGCTGATCTGAACGAAGTGATGGTAACCGCTGGTGGTTCCGAAGCTGTCAACACCATCTGCCGGGCTATGATGGGCCCCATCGGCGGCATCCTGGCTCTGCTGGGCGTCATTGCCTGCCCCATCACCTCCGGCGACACAGCCTTCCGGTCTGCCCGTTTGACCATTGCCGACTGGTTCCACATCGACCAGTCCCACTGGAAGAACCGCCTGCTTCTCTCTGTGCCTGTTCTGGGCGTAGGCGCTCTGATTACCCAGTGGGGTGACTTCGCCACCCTGTGGAAGTACTTCTCCTGGTCCAACCAGACACTGGCTATGATGGTTCTGTGGGCCGGTGCTGTGTATCTCCATCGCAACGGCTTCCCCCCTGTGGCCTGCTTTATGTGCGCTCTGCCCGCCACCTTCATGTCTGCGGTGTCGGTGACTTACTTCATCCAGGCTCCGGAGTGTCTGAACATGTCCACCTCCATTGCCTACCCTGTGGGCATCGTGGTCGCCATCCTCTTCCTGGCCATCTTCCTGTGGCGGGAGTGGATCGCCCGGAAAGGCGACGTAAAGACCTCTGCTGCTGCGTAATATTTCATACTTGAAAAAGAGAGCCGTCCAAAAGTTTGGACGGCTCTCTTTTTACATCTCTTTCCGAATTTGTCGCAACGCGGTTTTTTCCAACCGGGATACCTGGGCCTGCGAAATTCCAATTTCATTGGAGACCTCCATCTGGGTCTTCCCCTGAAAAAATCGCATGGCCAAAATTTTACGTTCCCGCTCATTTAAATGGGATACCGCCTCTTTCAGAGCAATGTGCTCCAGCCACATTTCGTCCGTGTTCCGGCTGTCCCGCACCTGGTCCATCACACAGATGGTGTCTCCGCTGTCGGAATAAACCGGCTCATAGAGGGACACCGGCTCCAAAATAGCGTCCAGGGCAAAGACGACCTCTTCCCGCTTCAGCCCCAGCATGGACGCAATTTCCTCCACTGTAGGTTCCTTTTGATGCTGGGCCATATACGATTCCTTAGCCTGAAGGACTCGGTAAGCGGTATCCCGCATGGCCCGAGACACCCGCATGGTACTGTTGTCTCGAAGGTAGCGGCGGATTTCCCCAATAATCATCGGTACGCCATAGGTGGAAAATTTTACGTCCAGGTCCGTATTGAAATTATCAATGGCCTTAATTAGGCCGATGCAGCCAACTTGAAACAGGTCATCGGCGTTCTCCCCACGATTGACAAAGCGCTGTATCACAGACAGCACCAGGCGCAGATTTCCTGAAATCAGCTCCTCCCTAGCCCGTTGATCTCCCGCCTTGGCCCGACGAAGCAGCTCCTGCGTTTCCTCATTTTTTAACACCTTTAGTTTGGCGGTATTCACCCCACAGATCTCTACCTTGTGCTGCACAAAACAAAACCTCCCGCCCTCGGTGATACTGTGCTTTCAGTATCTCCGGGGTGGGAGGTTTCATACCGCTTAAAGGGAAGCGAAATTTTTTATCGTCTGACCGCTTTCGATGGATTTTTGCCCTCGTTTTGACTGTTACAGTAAACCGCTGCCCTCCAGCTCCTCCTCATCCAGCACCTGAATCCCCGCCTTCCGCAGCAATCCAGCCGTAATTCCCTGTCCGGGGATTTTCGTCCCTGTGAAGGTTCCATCATAGATCTGCCGGCTTCCGCAGGAGGGGGAACGGGCTTTCAAAACGGCCACCGTACAGCCCTGGGACACCGCCAGCTCCAAAGCAGACTGCGCCCCCTTCTGGTATTGCCCGGTGACATCCTCTCCCAGCCGGTTTACCACCCGGCCATCCGGCTGCACCTCTGCCGGCGGACGGGGCGTGGGCAGTCCACCCAGCACCTCGGGACAGGCCGGCACCAGAGTGTGCCCTGCCTGCTGTAAAGCCACTACTCCAGGCGATGGCATTCCCCTCCCATCGTACCGGCAGGGCTCCCCCAACAGACACCGGCTGACCAAAATTTTCATTCCTTCCGCCTCCCCCTTGATAGAAAAACGCCCGGCTGAATATGCCGGGCGTTTGTTTTGTAGTTTTCAGCCTCAGTGGGTCAAATAATACTTCACCAGAGTCTGTAACAGCTCATCCCGGTCCACCTTGCGGATCAGAGCCCGGGCATTGTTGTGGTTGGTGATATAGGTGGGGTCCTCGGACAGGATATACCCCACGATCTGGTTGATGGGGTTATAGCCCTTCTCCTGCAGCGCCTGATAGACAGTGGACAAAATCGTCTTAATCTCCAGGTCCCGCTGGTCTCCTAGACTGAATTTCCGGGTAAAGTCCATCTCTCCCATCGGGATCACCTCCTATTTCTCTCAACTAGGTTTAGTTTACTCCAAAAGCCCTTTTCTGTAAAGGGTCTGGGGGGAATTTTAATGAAAATGAAATATTTCCTTGGGGTTACAGCGTATCTTCCTCCGTCCGGTCCAGAGCATCCTCCACATCAAAGGGCGGGAGGTCCTCTTGGACCGCTGTCCCATCGGACTGGGGAGCGGTTGTGACACCGTTTCGATATTTCATCTCCTGCCACTGTTCCTTTGTAATCAGCAGCTGACGGGGCTTGGAGCCCTCAAAGGGGCCTACAATTCCCTTTTCCTCCAGCTGGTCCACCAGACGGGCAGCCCGGGCATACCCCAGCTTCAGACGACGCTGGAGCATGGACACAGAGGCCTGACCCGTCTCCACTACCACTTCGGCAGCCGCATCGATGAGCTCGTCGAACTCCCCATCTCCGTCCTCCGGAGCGGGGCCGCCCACGCCCTTGCCGCTCTTCTCCTTCTCCGCGGCGTGCTGCTCGATCTCCTGCATGACCGCATCGTCATACTGGGCCGAACCGCTCTTTTTCACGAAGTCCACCACCGATGCCACTTCCTGGTCGGTGATGAGACAGCCCTGAACCCGGGTAGGTTTCCCGGCCCCCAGGGGGAAGTAAAGCATATCGCCCCGTCCCACCAGCTTCTCTGCCCCGGTGATGTCCAAAATAATCCGGGATTCCAAACTGGAGGCCACCGCAAAGGCAATACGGCTGGGGATATTGGCCTTCATCAGGCCGGTAATGACGTCGGCCGAGGGACGCTGGGTGGCGATGATCAAATGCATCCCGCTGGCACGGCCCATCTGGGCCACCCGGCAAATGGACTCCTCCACCTCTTTTGCAGCCACCAGCATCAGGTCAGCCAACTCGTCGATAATGACCACCACCTGGGGCATCTTTTCCATCCCCTCGGTCTTGGCGGCCAATGCATTATAGGAGGCTAGGTCCCGGACCCCCACCTCAGAAAAGGCCCGGTAGCGCTTCATCATCTCCGTCACCGCCCACTGTAGGGCTCCGGCCGCTTTCTTGGGGTCAGTGACCACAGGAATGAGCAGATGGGGGATTCCGTTATAGATTCCCAGCTCCACCATCTTGGGGTCCACCATAATAAGGCGCACCTCTTCCGGGGTCGCTTTATAGAGCAGGGAGATGATCAGGGAGTTGGTACACACCGATTTACCGGAACCGGTGGTACCCGCAATGAGCAGGTGGGGCATCTTGGCGATGTTGCCCACAATGGGATTGCCTCCGATATCTTTCCCCACAGCGAAGGACACTTTGGAGGCGCTATCCGTAAAGGCCTTGGAACCGATCACCGAGTGGATATTCACCGGGGAGACCAGCTTGTTGGGCACCTCAATTCCCACCATGGAAATCTGGTCCGGAATGGGCGCAATCCGAACTCCGGTGGCTCCCAGAGCCAGCGCAATGTCGTCGGCCAAGTTGGTCAGCTTATTTAACCGCACCCCCTGATCCAGCTCCAGCTCGTACCGGGTCACCGAGGGACCCCGGGTGACGTTGGTGATATTGGCGTCGATGCCAAAGGAGTGGATGGTGTCTGCCAGGCGCTGCCGGTTTGCGTTGAGCTCCGCCAAGGCCTCTCCTCCGATGTCTCCGGGGCCCTCCTTCAGCAGGGACAGGGGCGGGTACTGGTAATCGCTGCTCCCCTGCTCCAAGCTGCCCTGGATATCCTGGGCCACCTGGGCCGCCTCCTGCTCCACCTCCTGGCGTTTGACCTTTCCGCTGCTCTCCGGCTGAGAGGCAACAGGAGTAGGCGCCGGAGCGGCCGGTTGCACTGGCTGAGCCGGCTGCTCCGCAGGCTTGTCCACCGGCTGTTCCGGAGGAGCCACCGAGACGGGAGGCACAACGGGAATGGGCTTGGGCGCTACAATAGGCTCGCTGACAAAGGTCTCTTCCTTCCCTTCCTCCAGTTCCGGCTGGGCCAGGGGCTGCTGCTTTTTCCCGGTAAGCAGTTGGTCCGGAGAGGGCACCCGCGGCTTGCGGTCAAAGAAGCTGCGCTTCCGCTCCGGTACCGGGGCAGGCTCCGGCCTTTGCACCGGCCCATCGTCCACCGGGATGTCAATGTCTACACGGCGAACATGCTCCGTCTCCACCGGTTGGCTCACGGCTGCCCGTTCCTCCCGGCCTGCACGGCGGCGGGGCCTCTCCGGCTCCGCTTCCGGCTCGTACTCGTAACGGGGACGGTTAAAGATCCAATCCGCCACATCCAACAGTGTCCGGTTACAGGCAGCCAGACCCATGAGGATTCCGGCCATCGCAAAAAGGATGGTACAGCCCAAGCTGGTAAACAGGGACACACAGCCCTGGGCCAGTACCCCGCCCACAGCCCCACCAGACTTGAGTGCTTCTCCACTGCTCCACAGAGATTTCAGTAGTCCAGCATCCCAAGCCATGGGTTCTACCATCAGCCCATGGACTAGGCAGGAAAAGACCAGGGGCAGCAGCAGCGCACAGGTCAGGCGCAGGCGCACCGGACGCCCCCGATGGAAGGCCAAGATATAGGCGCCCCAAAGCAGAGCGGGGGGCATCAGCCAGAATCCATACCCCAGCAGTCCTTTGATCAGGCCGCAGAAAAAGTCAATGAAGATTGCCTCCATATGGAAATACCCGAAGGCAGAAAACACAGCCAGCAGCAAACAGACCGCCGCCCCTGCTTCCCGGCGAAAGGGCCGGGGCGCCGGGGCGGTGTTCTTTCGGCTGGCCGTACGCTTGCCGCTGGAGCCAGAGGAGGGACGCCGTCCTCCAGAGGAGGAACGGCTGCCCGATGATTTTGATTGGGTCCTTGCCATGACTCTCTCGTTCCTTTCCAGTTTGCCCCGATTACACGGCCGGAGCGGCCACGAAGGTTGCCTTCAGCAAAATCAGGACCAGGGAGATCAATCCGGCGGCCCAGCAATAATAGGCAAAGGCTCCGAATTTTCCCTTATCCGCCAGAAGATTCACCAGGCGGATGGCAAAATAGCCCACCACTCCGGCGATGACCATACCCAGCAGATACTTGGGCAGCACGCCCTCCGGCAGGCCGCCCTCAGCGCCCAGCACATCCTTTACCTCCAGGATGGTGGCGCCCAGCACGGCAGGCAGGGACATAAGGAAGGAGTACCGAACGGCAAACTTCCGGTCAAAGCCAACCGCCACTCCGGCAGAAATGGTGCAGCCGGACCGGGACAGGCCGGGAATGGTGGCACAGCCCTGGGCCAAGCCCACCAACAACACGTCTTTTACCGTGGCACTGCGGGCATTTTTCCGCCCGCCCGACATCCGGTCAGAGAAAAACAGGATGCAGCCGGTGACCAGCAGAGCACAGCTGACAAACACCGGATTGCTCCCCAGGGCCTCCACGTAGTCCTTCACCAGCAGGACCACAAACAGGGGCAGTGTACCCACAATGATCAAAAACACAAGGCGACGGGCCTCCGGGGGATGCCCCCGAGAGGGATTCCGGGAAAACACAGCGGCGATCCCGCGGAAAAACTCCACAATCATCTCCAACACATCCTGGATGTAATACACACAAACCGCCATCAGCGTGGCAAAGTGGAGCAGGATATTAAATAGGTTATCCGGCTCCTCCATGCCAAAAAAGTGCTGCAACAGCGTCAGGTGCCCAGAACTGGAGATGGGCAGAAATTCAGCTACGCCCTGGACAAAGCCAAGAACAGCCGACATGAGATAGGACACGATATGTACCTCCTACGGCGCTATGCCAATAAAATCACAAATACTATATTAGCACAATGGGCCGTATAATTCCAGTCTTTTTCACCCGGTTTCGGAAAGAGCTCCGGGGAGGAGATCATGCTCCCTCCCCGGAACTCTCCCGGCGCTCCCGCACCAATCGGTGCAGACATTCCAACGCGTCGGACAGGCCACCAATGTGGTCAATGAGTCCCAGCTCCACCGCCTCTTCCCCATAGATCACACTTCCCACATCCGCGGCCAGCTCTCCAGTTTGTAGCATTAGCTTTGTAAAGGCTTCTCGCTTTATATTGCTGTTGGCCGTAACAAATTGAATAATCCTCTCTTGGATACGTTCAAAATAATAGAAGGTTTGAGGCACCCCTATTACCAGACCATTCAGCCGCACCGGATGGATGGTCATCGCTCCCGAAGGAGCAATGAAAGACTCTTTTGCAGCCACCGCCAGCGGCACCCCAATAGAGTGGCTTCCCCCCAGCACCAGGGACACGGTTGGCTTAGACATAGAGGCGATTAACTCAGCGATGGCCAGTCCCGCCTCCACATCTCCCCCGCCGTTGTTGAGCAGCACCAGCAATCCATCGATGTCCTCGCTCTCTTCCACCATGGCTAACAGAGGGAGCACATGTTCATATTTGGTGCTCTTACTGGTGGGAGGCAGCAGCTGGTGGCCCTCGATCTGCCCCACAATGGTGAGCACATAGATGCTCCCCTTCTCTGTGCGGATGAGCGATGACCCTAAATCTACCAACGCCTGGGTGTCCGGTGCCTGGGGCTGTTCCTGTCCGCGTTCTTCTTCGCTCATAAAACCCCTCCTTTAAACTACCCCCTTAGTCTACCTCTTGGGAGGCATTTTTACTCCAAACCGCCCTAAAATTATCCATTCTACTTTTCGTAGGTTGCCTTTTTCCCCATTGTCCTCTATGATGTCACATAGAATCCCACACCCAAGGAAAGAGGAGACATATGGATAACCAAAAATTCGGGGCCTTTGTGGCCCAGCTGCGCAAGGAACAAAATCTGACTCAAAAGGAGCTGGCTGACCGTCTGAATGTGACGGACAAGGCGGTCTCAAAATGGGAGACGGGAAAGGGCTTTCCTGACGTCAAACTGCTGGAGCCCCTGGCCCAGCTGCTGGGCGTCTCTCTGGTGGAGCTGATTCAGGGAGAACGCAGCCAGGCGGAAAGCCTGACGATGGACGAGGCTGGGAAGGTGGTTTCTCAGGCCATGGACCAGTCCCAAAAGCATACGGCCCGGCGGTATCTGCACCTGCTGCGATGGTTGCTTATCGTCATTTGTGTGTATTTGGCCTATGAACCGGTCATCCTCTTGGGCTGCCTCATCTACCTCCAGGCCCTCCAGCTCACTGCACCTCTGGCCTCTACCTACGGGATCATTGGCGGAGCGGACGGCCCCACAGCTATTCTGGTCGCCTCCTCCTTCCCATTCCCCACCTGGTTCTGGCCCCTGGTCCAGTCTGCGGGCGCCATTGTTTGTCTGGTGCTGGCCATCCGGGTGTGGCGCTTGGAGCGAAAATTGAAGTAATCTTTATCAAAAATAAACCCGGGACCATGGAATGGTCCCGGGTTTATGCATATTCTTTACTTTGCTTCGTAAACCGCCTTCATGCCCTTGTAGGTCATATAGCAGTCCAGCTTACCCACCGTCTCAAAGGGGGCGTGCATGGACAGCACCGGCACGCCGGCGTCCAGGGTGTCGATATCCCGCTCGGCCATGTAGACGGCAACCGTGCCGCCGCCGCCCGCGTCCACCTTGCCCAGCTCGGCCATCTGCCAGACCACATTGGCCATGTCCAGCACCCGCCGGGCATAGGCCACCACCTCTGCCGAAGCATCAGAAGCCCCGGACTTGCCCCGGGCTCCGGTGTATTTGCACAGTCCCATGCCGTAGTTGACAAAGGCGCTGTTGCGCTTCTCATACACATCGGCAAAGTTGGGGTCATACGCCGCCGTCACATCGGCGGAGAGACAGAAGGACTTCTCGTAGCACACCCGGGGCAGTACCCCCTGACCAGCACACAGGTCGGCCATAAAGGTGTCGAAAGCCGCCGACTTCATACCGGTGACGCCCTCAGAGCCGATCTCCTCCTTATCCGCCAGCATGCAGATGGCTGTGCGCTCCGGCACATCCAGCTGCAGCAGAGCCGCCAAGGCCGCATAGGCGCATACCCGGTCATCGTGGCCGTAGGCACCGATCATAGAGCGGTCAAAGCCAATATCACAGGCGGAGAAGGCCGGGACAGCCGACAGCTCAGCGGAGATAAAATCGTCCTCCACAATGCCGTACTTCCGGTTGAGCAGCTCCAGCACGGACAGCTTCACCCGGTCGCTGCCCTCATCGTCGGCCAGAGGACGGCTGCCTACCAGAATGTTCAGGCTCTCACCCGGAATGGCCTCGCCCAGCGCCTTCTTGGACTGCTCCGAACCCAGGTGGGGCAGCAGATCGTCAATGGTGAAGAGGGGATCTCCCTCCCCGTTACCCACCGACACCCGGATCACCTGGCCGCTCTTCAGTGCCACCACACCATGAAGCTCCAGAGGGATGGTCACCCACTGATATTTCCGCAGGCCGCCATAGTAATGGGTTTTCAAAAAAGCCAGCTCGTCGCTCTCATACAGGGGATTCTGCTTCAAATCCAGGCGGGGAGAGTCAATATGGGCCGCTCCGATGTTCACGCCCTCCTCCAGGCCCTTTCGGCCCATAACCGCCAGCATGATGGCTTTTCCACGGTTCACCCGGTACACCTTATCCCCAGGCTTCAGCTCCATACCCCGGGCATAGGGGCGGAACCCCGCATTCTCCGCCAGGGCAATGGTACGGTCCACACACTCCCGCTCCGTCTTGCCAGCGTCCAAAAACTGCTTGTAGCCCGTACAGTAGGCCTCCATAGCCTCCAGCTCCCCAGGCAGCAGCCGGTCATAGCCGTTCTTTTTCTGGCTGCTCAGAGCTTTCCGCAGCTGCTCACCCCGAGTCAGCTCCTTGGTTTCATCCATTGAAAAAACCTCCTTTTTGCCTATTGTATGTTGTTCCTCAAAATCGATTCAAACAGCGCCCGGGACCGGGCCGCAAATTCCTCCGCTCCGGCGCAGTCGTTGAAAAGTGTATAGTCACAGCCGGTTTGGAAATAGTCGTCGCTCTTTTGGGCCCGGACCCGGGACCAGGCGTATTCCTCCGAAATGCCCTCCCGGGCCATGATCCGCCGTACCCGCACCTCCGGAGGTGCCAAAACGGCTACCGTGGCGGTGCACTGGTTCTTCAGCTGGCTCTCCAACAGGCCGATGGCATCGATGGCCACCAATGTTTTTCCATCTGCCTGGTACTGCTCCACCAAGGCGTGGGTCCTGTCTACCGTAGCCCGCTGGGCAATGGCGTTGAGCTGTTCCAACTTCGCCCGGTCCCCAAACACGATGGTCCCCAGCTTCTTTCGATCGATGGACCCGCTCTCATCCCGGAGAGGCCCAAAGGCATCTTCCAGATAGCTCTGTAAAGTAAAATTACTTTCCAGTAATTCATGGTAGACCTGGTCGCAGTCAATGACCGCTCCCCCCAGCTTTTTGATCTCACCCAAGGCGGTGGTCTTCCCTGCGCCGGTGGGCCCGGTGATTCCGATGATGGTCATACGAACATCTCCTCATTTTTACTCAAACAGCTTCCGCACCGGGTCCGAAAAGAGCTATCTCAACCAAATGCAAAGTACAGGATCACACCTGGATGATATGGAACCCTGCGGCCTTATTCAGCCGGTTGGTAATGGCAAGACCAATGCCGGAATCGTCCGGACACTGTGCCCAGATGGCGGTCACCTGGGTGTGGTCAAACTGGCGCAGAGCGTCAAAAATATGCCGGGCCTGTTCCTCTTTGTCTCCAGCCGGGCCCAGGTCCATGACAGGCCTCGTCTCAGACTGTCTCGTGAACAGGGGCAAAAACTCGTCAAAGCAGATGACCCCATCCTCCGCAGCGGCATGGGACGCGATGTAAGCAGCGCTCTTGGCTGGCTCTCCGGTCACCACGGTCACCGGAGCCTTGGGGGCATAATGGCGGTATTTCATTCCGGGGGCTTTTGGCTTCTCCCCCGCCGTCATCAGCCGGGTGACTGCCTGATCCACCACGACCTCGCCCAATACGCTCTCCAACTGCTCCAGGGTAATGCCGCCGGGACGAAGCAAACGGGGCGGTGTGCAGGTCAGATCAATGATGGTGGACTCCACCCCCACCGAACAGGGACCTCCATCCACAATGGCTTCAATTTTTCCGTCCATATCCTCCAGCATATGCCCAGCTGTGGTGGGACTGGGCCGGCCAGAGGTGTTTCCAGAGGGAGCAGCCACCGGCACATCCGCCAGACGGATGATCTCTCGGCACACCGGATGGGCAGGACAGCGCATGCCCACGGTATCCAATCCTGCCGTCACTACATCGGGGATCAGGGGCTTCCGTCTTAAAATCATGGTCATAGGACCGGGCCAAAACCGTTCTGCCAGATCCCAGGCGCATGGGGGGATCTCCTGACAGTAACGTTCCAGCCAAGAGGCCTCCGGGATATGAAGAATCAACGGATTGTCCTGGGGGCGGCCCTTGGCTTGGAAGATATGCCCCACCGCCTCGGAGTTCAGTCCATCTGAACCCAGGCCATATACCGTCTCCGTAGGGATACCCACCAGGCCCCCCGCACGGAGAATTTCAGCGGCCTGGCGGACATCATTGGTTGTCAACTGTTTTGTAATCAAAGTTAGGACTCCTCTTTCTCGCTCCATACCGTTTTTCCTTCTGGCCGCTCATGACGGCTGACAGAAAAAATGAGATGGGGCATATCCATACCGTAGTAGTGCTTCACAAAGCTCCCACGGACCGTCATACCATTTCGTCGGGCGACCGCCTGGGAAGGCAGGTTATTGTCCCGGATGATGGAATATACTTCCTCAAACCCTAAGATTTCAAAGGCGTAGTCCCGACAGGCACGGGCTGCCTCCGTGGCATAGCCCTTGTGCCAGGCCGCCCGTTCCAGCAAATAGCCCACCTCGGGCACCTGACGTCCGTCTCCCAGACTCTGCCAGGACAGCCCACACTGGCCCACCATAACTCCGGTTTCTTTTTCCACCACCGCCCACAGGCCAAAGCCGTCCCGGCGGTAGCGCTCCTGCTGCCGGCGCAGCCACTCCCAGGCCTCCTCATCGGGAAAGGCATGTTCATAGGCATACATCACCTGGGCATCCTGGAGCATACGGCACAGGGCAGGAAAATCCCCGTCCGTCATCTCCCGCAGCCCCAGGCGCTCTGTCTCTACCATCCACTTATCCACGGCCCAGCACCAGCTCTGTCAAAGCCCGGGGATCAGACACCACAAAATCCGCTCCCTCCGCCTCCAGCTCCTCCCGAGTACGGAAGCCCCAGAGCACTCCGCAGCTAGTCAGACCGCCGTTTTTCGCGGTACGAATATCCACATTGCTGTCTCCCACAAAAAGGGTGCTCTCCGCCTTGGCGCCAATGCGCTCCATCAGGCGGTGCAGCAGTGTGGGGTCAGGCTTGGTGGGTACATCGGGCAGCGCCCCCTGCACCACCGGAAACAGGCCGGGGTAATAGTGCTCCACCACCGGACCGGCCATCTGGTCCGCCTTATTGGACAGCACCGCTACGCAAACTCCTCCGTCCTTCATCGCCTTCACGGCCTCCGGAACGCCGGGATAGGGGGCGGTTTTATCCTCCTTATGTGCGTCATAATAGGGCATGAACTCCCCCAACACCTGGCGGACTCCCTCCGGGGTTCGCCAGTCCTGAGGAACAAACCGCTCGGCCAGCTTGGTCATTCCGTTGCCCACAAAATATTTGTATTCCTCCACCGTGTGGGTGGGCCAGCCGTGGAGCTTGGCTACATGGTTGCAGGCATCGGCCAGGTCATCAATGGTATTGAGCAGGGTGCCGTCCAGGTCGAAGATCACATGGGTATACATGGTTCCTCGCCCCTTTACTCAAAAATCCCGATCTCCATGCCGCCGATCTCCACCTTGGTGCTGGGGGCAAAACCGGCGCGCTGGAGATAGGCCTTCACCGCCATCTGCGCATACTTGGGGTTGACCTTTTCATCCTCAAGGTCCAGGTCCAGCCGGTGCCCGGCCTCGCCGCCGCAGACCACGCCGTGGTCGTCCAGCACCTCGTTAAGCTCTCCTACCACATCTTCCAGGCTCTTCCCCTGAGGCAGTGCCTCATAGTGAATAAATAAATCCATTGATTTTGTTCTCCTTTTCTGTATTGTTTGGCCTTCCCGGACCGTTTACTGCTCCGACTGCTTCAGCCGCTCCGCCTGGTCGGCGGCGGCCAGAGCGTCAATGAGTTCATCCAGTTCCCCGTCCATCACATGGTCAATTTTATACAGGGTCAGGCCAATCCGGTGGTCGGTGACCCGGCCCTGAGGGAAATTATAGGTGCGGATCCGTTCATTGCGCATCCCAGTTCCCACCTGGCCGCGCCGCTCGGCGGTATACTCGCTGGAAATTTTCTCCTGCTCGGCCTCATAGAGCCGGGAGGCCAAAATCCGCATGGCCTTATCCCGGTTCTGGAACTGACTGCGCTCCTGCTGGCACTCCACCACCGTCCCGGTGGGATGGTGAATGAGCCGCACGGCGGACGAGGTTTTGTTCACGTGCTGCCCCCCCGCTCCGGAGGAGCGGAACACCTGCATTTCAATATCCGCGGGGTTAATCTGTACGTCCACCGCCTCCATCTCCGGCAGCACAGCCACCGTGGCGGTGGAGGTATGGATGCGGCCGCCGGACTCCGTCTCCGGAACCCGCTGCACCCGGTGGACCCCGCTTTCAAACTTCAGGCGGGAGTAGGCGCCCTCCCCTTCGATTGTAAAGGAGATTTCCTTTATTCCACCTAATTCCGTTTCACTCACGGAGTCTACCTCCGTGTGCCAGCGGCGGCTCTCGGCATACATGGAATACATCCGGTACAGGGAGTGGGCAAACAGGGCTGCCTCCTCCCCTCCCACCCCCGCCCGAATCTCCACAATGACGTTTTTCCCGTCGTTGGGGTCCTTGGGCAGCAGGAGAATTTGCAGCTCCCGCTCCAGGCGTTCCAGGTCTTCCAGCGCCTGCTGGTACTCCTCTTGGGCCAGCTCCTTCATCTCCGGATCGGACAGCAGCTCCTTCGCCTGGTCCCGGGCCTGTTTGGTCCTCTGATACGCCCGGAAGGTGTCCACCAGGGGCTGCAGCTGGGTCTGCTCCTTATTCAGTTGCGCCACCTGGGCCGGGTCCTCATAGGTCTCCGGCGCCGCCAGGCGAGCCTCAATCTGGCTGTATCGGGCCTCAATTGCTATCAGCTTGTCCAGCATAGGGACCTCCTGTCAAGGAAATGTTTGGCGGTTTTCCGCGGGGCTTCCGCCCAATCACCGGTCAAAGAGGAAGGACTTGACCAGAGCCAGGGGCTCCCGAATGTACATCCCCATCCGGGAGGCGAAATGGCTGGAGGGGGCAGCCAATGTGGAGACCTCCTCAAAGCCTGCCCGCTCCGCCAGCATCCGGGCCCGGGTGAGATGGAAGCCATTGGATACCACCACCACCTGGGTCTGCTCCAGATCATATCCCACTTCTTCCAGCAGCTGAGCGGTATATTGAAAGTTTTGGGCAGTGTTATGGGACTCCTCCTCCAACAAGATGTCCTCCTCCGCCACACCGCGCTCTATCAGGTAATCCGCCATGGCCCGGGCCTCTGTGGTAGGCTCATCCGGCCCCTGGCCCCCAGAGACCACAATGGTGAGATCCGGATTCGTCCCCAAATAGGACAGAGCCTTATCCAAGCGGTCCTGAAGCAGAATGGAAGGGCCATAGTCCTTCACCTGGCAGCCTAGGATCACCATGACCTGAGGCTGACCTTGAATGTGGTCATAGGACCCCGCCAGCACCGCACCAAGCAGTGCTCCAAAGGTGACCACACCTGCCAGCACCAGCGCCAGAACCGCCTTGAACCAGGCTGGGTAGCGTCTGCCTTTATAACTGGCCACTTCAATCGCTCGTCTCTTCATCCCCGCGCCTCCTCCAGCTCCGCAGACAAAGACTCCCAGGTCCCGTACAACTTGAGAATTTCCTCCTCCAGGGCCTCCTTTTGCTCATAGAGCTCCTGGAGCTTCAGATAGTCCGAGGAGGCCTCTTCGATCTGCTGGGTCAGCTCATACATGCGCTCCTCAGCCTTGCCCACCGCACGCTCAGCGGCAGCCACCTCTTTTTCCAGGTTTTTCGTGCCCCCGGGGCGCTTGGGTTTTTCCTTTTTGGGCTCCTCTTTCACCGCTTTGGTCGGAGACGCAGCCAGCTGTCGCTGGCGCTGCCGGGCAGCCTGGTACTCCTGATAGGTTCCCTTAAAGTCGGTAATGTGCCCGTCCTCCAGCATCCAGATCCGGGTGGCAAAGCGATCAATGAAGTAGCGGTCATGGGAGACAAAGAGCAGATTGCCCTCATATTCCTCCACCGCCTCCTCGATCCACTCCCGGCTCTGGATATCCAGGTGGTTGGTGGGCTCGTCCAAAATCAGCAGATTGATTTTGGCGTCCATCAGCATACACAGCCGCAGCCGGGACTGCTCCCCGCCGGAAAGAGCGGAGACCGGCTTGAACACATCCTCTCCCCGGAACTTGAAGGCGGCCAGCCGGTTTCGGGCCGTCTGAGCCGTGCAGTCTAGCTCGTAGAGCATGGTATCCACCAGCGAGCGCTCTGGATGCTCAAAATGAATGATCTGGGGCAGGTAACCGATTTTCACTGTGGGACCCAGGCGGAGCTTTCCTCCGTCCGGCTCCTCCTCCCCCATGAGGATTTTCAGCAGGGTGGATTTGCCCGTTCCGTTATCTCCCAGCAGGGCAATGCGCTCGCCCCCCTCCACCTCCAGATTCACCTCAGAGAAGAGCATGCGGTCCCCAAAGGATTTGGACAGATTTTTGATGGTGAGTACCTCGTCCCCACGGAACTCCCGCTCCCCAAAGCGCACCTCCATCTTTCGCTCCCGCTTGGGACGATCGGTGGTGCGCATACGCTCAATCCGTTTTTCCATGGACTGGGCCCGCTTGAAGGTCTTGTCCATACCGGAATAGGCCCATGTACGCAGCTGCTCAGCCGCCTTCTCCAGCTGCTGGATTTTAGCCTGTTCCTTCTCATACTGCTTTAGCTTCTCCTCGTACCGCCGTTCCTTCTCCACGGCGTAGAAGCTGTAATTTCCGGAATAGAACTCCGCCCTACCCTCCTGGATTTCAATGACCCGCTGGACCACCTTATCCAGAAAATACCGGTCATGGGAGACCGTCAGTACCGTGCCCTTAAATTTTTCCAGGTACTCCTCCAGCCACTCGGTAGCCCGCAGGTCCAGGTGGTTGGTAGGCTCGTCCAGCAGCAGGATGTCTGTGTCCTCCAGAATGAGCCGACCCAGGTTGACCCGGGTCTTCTCACCACCGGAAAGCTGGTCAAACAGCTGCTCCCGCATGGCTTGGGAGATGGACAGACCGCTGCACACCTTATTCTTGTTGATCTGGGTCTCGTAACCCCCGCCCATCTGGAAGGCGGAGGCCAGCTGGTCATACCGGGCCATACGGGCAGGGTCGTCCCCCTTCCCCATCTCCTCGGCCAGCTTGGTCATCTCTTCCTCCATGGCGTGGAGAGGGGCAAAGGCAGTTTCCAGCACATCCTCCACCGTATACCCGGCCGGATAGACGGGGATCTGGGAGATGAGACCCATGCGCTTGCCGGGGGCGGTGACAACCTCCCCCTCGTCATAGTCTATGGCCCTCGTAAGGATGCGCAGCAAGGTGGTCTTGCCGCAGCCATTCGGCCCAAGCAAGCCCACCCGCTCCCCAGAGTCCACCTGAAAGGTGAGCCCATTTAAAATTTTGCTTCCAACCTCAAATTCTTTTACCAGGTTGGATACGGATATATCGATCATATTGTCCTCTTCTGTGTCAACCGCCCTGTCTGGCTCATGCCTCCTCAGTCAGCTTCAACAGGTATGCGGTCAGTTCTTCCAATTTCATCCCTCGGGATGCCTTCACCAAAATGGTACTGTCCTCCCGGACGATCTGATTCAACACCGCCTTGGCCGCATCCCGGTCTACACAGTGGTACACCATGGGAACTCCGGACTCCCGGGCCGCTTGGGCCATGTGCTGGGACATCTCTCCCACGGCCACCAGGCAATCCACCTTTGCCTTGCCCAGGCATTCTCCGACCCCCGCATGCAGGGCGGGAGCAAAGGGCCCCAGTTCCAGCATATCCCCCAGCACCGCCGCTTTCCAGCTCCCCGGGCCGTCTGCCAACACACTGATGGCCGCCCGCATGGACTGGGGATTGGCATTATAAGTGTCATCCAAAATGGTGATTCCCCCGGCCCGATGGAGCACGTTCATCCGCATCTTCGTGGGGACAAACTGGGTCAGGCCCTGCTGAATTTCATTGGGGGTCAGGCCAAAATGCTCCGCCACCGCCGCAGCCATGAGTGCGGGATAGACCATATGCTCTCCCAGAGCCGGAATTTTTACCTCCCGCTCCATATTGGGCGTGGTCATCCGGCAATGAATGTGGCTGACGCCGTCACCTCCCACAGCCTGGGCTCGGTACTCCAATCCCTCTGTCTGTCCGAAAAAGACGGTGGACACCGGCGTTTTCCCCCGCAGTGTGGTGAGAAGAGCGTCGTCCCCATTCAAAATAAGCAGGCCGTCCTTTTGAATATGGGGCAGCAGCTCGCACTTGGCCTTAAAAATATTCTCCCGGCTGCCCAGGCGCTCAATATGGGCATCTCCGATGTTGGTGATAATCCCCACCTCAGGCTGTACGATTTCGGCCAGGTAGTCGATCTCCCCAAACTTGTCCATGCCCATTTCCAGCACGCAGATCTGGTGTTCCTTACTCAAACGCAGCAGCGTCAGGGGAAGGCCCACATTATTATTAAAGTTCCCCTCCGTCTTGAGCACCTTATACCGGGTGCTCAGCACGGCGGCAATCATGTCCTTGGCCGTGGTCTTGCCCACGCTTCCGGTTACCGCCACAAAGGGGATATGGAACCGCCCCTTATACCAAGCCGCCAAATCCCGCAGCGCCCGCTGGGTATTGCCTACCTTTACATAGAATTTGTCCTCCCGGTAGCTCTCCCGCTCCCGGGCGGTGAGACAGCCAATCGCTCCCCCTTCCAGGGCGGCGTTAATGTAGGCGTGGCCGTCGAACCGCTCTCCAACCAGGGGAATGAACAGAGCTCCAGGATGAATGGTACGGCTGTCTGTGTCCACCCGGAGAATCGGGGTGTCCAGATTCTGGTTTCCCCCCAGCAGCTTTCCGTTCACTGCCTCCAGCAGCTGGGATAGGGTGATGGTCTCCATTGACTCAAAGTCCTCCCTTCCGGGCCTCTAACGAGGCCTGGATAATGGTTTCACACAGCGTTCCATAGTCGATCCCTACTACCGCCGCCTCCTGGGGCACCAGGCTGGTGGGGGTCATACCGGGCAGGGTATTGATTTCCAAGAAGTAAGGGGTTCCGTCCTCCGTAACAATGAAGTCCGCCCGGGCATATACCGCCAGCCCCAAGGTCTGGAACACCCGCAGCGCGGCATCGCCCACCGCCTTTTCCCACTCAGCCGGGATCTCCGCGGGACATACCTCCAAAGCCGCTCCGGGCTGGTACTTATTTTCGTAGTCATAAAAGCCCTTCTTGGGAATGATCTCAATGGAGGGCAGGGCCTTTCCGTTGAGAATGGCTACCTGGATTTCCCGGCCCTGGATGTACTGCTCCAACACTGTCCGTCCGCCCAGCTCCATGCTCTCGGCCAAGGCAGCACGCAGCTCCTGCTCGGTATGGGCGATATACACCCCGATGGACGAGCCACTGGCGATGGGCTTCACCACCACTGGACGGACAGTGGTCCGGACCAGCTTCTCCAGATTGTCCGGGGTAACGGTAACGGTCTCCCACTTGGGGGTCACCACCAAATGAGACACCAGCCGCTTGGTCAGGTCCTTATCCATGGCAATGGCAGAGCCCAAATATCCGGAGCCAGTATAGGGCACGCCCAGCAGATCCAGAGCCGCCTGAATCCGTCCATCCTCCCCACAGGCCCCGTGCAGGGCCAGGTACACCACATCCGCTCCGGCGCAAAGCTCCAGCACCCCAGGGCCGATGGCAGAGGGACTATTGCCTTTCCGGCTGGCGCGTACCTGCTCCAAATTGGGAGCCTCCCGGCTTACCCGCTTAAACGCCTCAGGAATGGGCGCGTGATAAAGTGCCTCGCCGTCGGATACGCCCTCCTCCAAGCCATAAAATAAGTCTACCAGCGCCACCTGATGGCCGCGGTCCCGCAGGGCCTGGCAGACCATTGTGCCTGAGGACAAGGATACGTTGCGTTCCGGGCTCAGTCCCCCGGCCAACACCACGATTTTCATAGTAAAACACCTCATTTGGGACAATTCTGTACACCTATCACATTTTATACGCTAATAGAGTATTTTAGCACAGCTGTATGCAATACTCAAGGGCGGGAATAAAAATTTTGCCAATCTGCCCCCACTGTTTCGGCAAAAAAGCGCCCCGGACATCCGTCCGGAGCGCTGTATCGACCATGTAGATTACTTGGTGCCGAAAATCCGGTCGCCTGCATCACCCAGGCCGGGGACAATATAGGCGTGGTCATTGAGCTTCTCGTCCACTGCCGCCACATAGATATCCACATCCGGATGATCCCTCTGGATACAGGCAATTCCTTCGGGGGCAGCAATCACATTCATCAGCTTGATGTGCTTACAGCCGTAACCCTTCAGAAAGGTGATGGCCGCAGAGGCAGAACCGCCGGTGGCCAGCATGGGGTCTAGAACGATGACATCCCGCTCGGCAATATCACTGGGCATCTTGCAGTAATATTCCACCGGTGTATGGGTATCCGGATCCCGGTACAGGCCGATATGTCCCACCTTGGCGGAGGGGATCAGATTCAGAATGCCATCCACCATGCCTAGACCGGCACGCAGGATGGGCACAATGGCCAGCTTCTTGCCCGCCAGCTGCTTGAAGGTACCAGTGGCAATGGGAGTTTTGATCTCCACATCCTCCACTGGCAGATCCCGGGTCGCCTCATAGCATTCTAGAGCCGCGATCTCCGAAACAATCTCCCGGAACTCCTTGACACCGGTATTCTCATCCCGCAGGATGGACACCTTATGCTGCAGCAGAGGATGGTCTAACACGTGCACTTTCTCATTGAACATACTGGTGATCCCCTTTATTTTAATTTATTTCTGTTGTTCCCGCTCTAAGCGCTCCCGCTCGGCCTGGGACAGTCTGTGATAAACCGGTACCAGGTCACGCCCCGCTACCAGTTCTCCCCGGGCTGCCAGCTCCTGAGCCGCTCGGGCCACACCCCAGGCACTCTGCATACGCAGATTCTCCGGAGCCAGCTCCAACTGTAGGCCTTGTTCCGTCAACGTATTATAGCACAGCTTGGCCCCGTCTCCAACGACTATTTTTGAATTTTCATATTTTTTCAACTCTTCGCTCAATTCCTCCAGGGAGATGGCCCGGTCGGGACACAGCCGCTCCAGGCCCTGGCCCGTGGCCAGAAACAGGGCGTTATACACCTGCTTTCGCCGGGCGTCCATGGCACACACAATGACCTTGCCCTTCAGATGGGCCAGCAGCCAGGCCATGGACTCCAGCGTGGAGCAGGGAGCGCAGGGCTTATCCTCCGGCCAGGCCAGACCCTTGACGGTGGACACCCCGATACGCAGGCCGGTAAAGGAGCCCGGCCCAGCTGCCACGGCCAAAACATCCACGTCCTTCAGGCTCTGGCCGCAGTTACTTAGCAGGTCCTTCACCATAGGCAGAAGGGTGCGGCTGTGGGTCAGGCCGCTATTTTGATAGGATTGTGCTACCAACTCGCCGTCTCGGCACAGGGCCACGGAACAAGCGGTGGCAGAGGATTCCAGAGCTAAAATCATCATATCACTGCATCTCACTCTATACTAATGGTCTTTTTGAAAGGGGATTGCTTTGTCCCCATCCAGACAGGGGACATTGATTACGGTAATGATCCGCTCATCGTCTCCGTCCCCTCTGCGGATTTCCACCCGGATGGTATCCTCCTCCAGGGCGTCCGCCACATTCTCACTCCACTCCACGGCACATACGCCACCCCGGGCCAGGTAGTCCTCCCAGCCGATGTCAAATAGCTCCTCAGAGCTGCCCAGTCGGTACATATCAAAGTGAAACAAGGGCAGCCGCCCTCCCTCATACTCGTTGACAATGGTGAAGGTCGGGCTGGTTACGCGGTCCCGGATGCCCAGCCCGTGGGCCAAGCCTCGAGTGAAGGCAGTCTTTCCCGCCCCCAGGTCTCCGGTAAAGGCCACCACAGAACCTGGCTGCAGCTGTTCCCCCAGCCGCCGTCCCAGTTCCTCGGTCTCCCCTTCCCCATGGGTGACATACTCCACGGCACATCCTCCGTTCACAGAAAATTTTCAAACCTTTCATGATTATACCACAGCTATGGTTTGCGTTTCTACCAAAATGTGATAAAATATATTGTCCAACTTTCCAAACGAGGAGGTGAGGCCTTGGGCGCCCTATTTTCTCCCGTCCGGGAATTTTTCCGGAAGGGCGACTTGCTCCTGCTCATCCTATGTACGGCATCCAGTTTATTTGGTTTAGCACTGATTTTTTCCGCCACCCGCTATGACGGAAATAACAAAGCGGTAATCGTCCAGTCTGTGGGCATTATATTGGGGATTATTGCCTATATTGTCCTCACCTTTGTGGACTTTCAGCTGTTTACAGAAAAGAATTGGAAACTGCTGCTGGGCTTCAGCATCGTTCTGATCCTCCTAATCCTCACTCCCCTGGGATTTGAAGTGTATGGAAACCGCAACTGGCTGCACATTCCCGGCTTCCCCGTCAATTTGCAGCCAAACGAAATTGTCAAACTTCCCTTTATCCTACTGCTGGCCCTTCAAATCACCAAGCTACAGCAACGGGGCTACGATATCAGCTCCATCCCCTCTGTAGCCGTTATTGGCGGATATACCGTGTTTATGCTGGCGCTGATCGCCGCTGTATGCGGTGATATGGGTACCTGTGTGGTATACATGATCATCTTCGTGGTGATGGCTTGGGTGGCTGGTGTGAAAATCCGATGGTTTGTACTGGTGGGCGGCGGTCTGATCTTGACGGCGGTCATTCTCTGGCTCTTTGTTCTCCCAGAAACCAGTCTTTGGACAGACTACCGGATCATGCGTTTCCGGGTCGTTTTTGACCACGACCTGGACCCCTTGGACAAGGGCTTTCAGCAAAGCCGCTCCATTTTGGCTATTGGTTCCGGACAACTCTTTGGTCAGGGCTACCTCCAGGGGCTTCAGACCCACTCGGAAAACAGCGACGCCCTCCCCGCCCGGGAAACCGACTTTATTTTTGCCGTCTGCGGGGAGGAGTTGGGCATGGTGGGCTGCATCCTCCTTCTGCTCCTGCTCACCGCCATCGTGCTGCGGTGCGTCTGGGTCAGCCGCCACGCCAGCTCCCCCTATTCCGCCTATGTGTGTATGGGCATGGCCGGCATGCTGATGGCTCAGATCGTTTTGAACGTGGGAATGTGTCTGTATGTTCTGCCGGTTATGGGACTGACCCTCCCCTTTATCAGCTACGGCGGCTCCTCCATCATCACCCTCTTTGCCGCCATGGGAATCGTGTCCAGCACAAAAGCAAAAATTCTCCCCAGCTGGCTGCGGGATCGAAGTCAGGTTTAGAGAAAATTTCAGAAAAAGAAGAAGCGCCATCCCGTGGGGATGGCGCTTCTTTGTTGGACTTTTTACTCGTTGGCGGGAACGTGGATGATACCAACCGGGCATTCCTTCACGCACAGCTGGCAGCCCACACACTTGTCCTGGTCGATATAGGCCAGGTTGTTCTCCACCGTAATGGCCTCCTTGGGACAGGCCTTGGCGCACTTCATGCAGCCGATACAGCCGGCCGTGCAGGCCTTCCGGGTATCGGCGCCCTTATCCTTGTTCTGGCACAGAACAACAGGCTTGCGCTTGTGCTCGGGCACCAGGGAGATGACGGAATTGGGACAGGCAGCAGCACAGGCGCCGCAGCCCACACACTTCTCCCGGTCCACCTTGGCAATGCCGTCCAAAATGTGGATGGCATCAAAGGCGCAGGCCCGGGTACAGTCGCCGTAGCCCAAGCAGCCGAACTTACACATACCGTCGCCGCCGTATAGGCCCTTGACGGCCTGGCAGCTCTGCAGGCCCTCAAACTCATAGCGCTTGGAGGTCTTGCCACAGGTTCCGGAGCAGGCTACAACCGCCTTCATGGAGACGGAGGCACCGGCTTCCACACCCATGATCTCCGCAATAGCGGCGGCAGTCTTGGCACCGCCCGGAGTACACTTGTTAACCGCATTGCCGTCTTCCACAATGCTCTTGGCGTAGTCGGCACAGCCGGCGCAGCCACAGGCGCCGCAGTTGGCGCCGGCCAGGACAGCGGTGATCTTCTCCACACGCTCATCCACGGGCACATACATGAAGATGGAGGCGGCCACCAGAATCACTGCACCGATCAAACCGATGACGGTCACGATGACAATTGCCAATAAAATCGGACTCATACTGTCTTCCCCCTCCTATCAAACCTTAAAGATGGCATCCACAATGCCGCCGAAGCCCATGAAGGACAGGGACGTCATAGCAGCGGCCACCAGGGTGATGGGCAGGCCCTTGAAACAAGAGGGAACGATGGCCTGCTCCACCTTGCGGCGCACGCCGGAGAACAGGACCATGGCCACCAGGAAGCCGATACCGGCGCCGGCAGCGCAGACGATGCTCTCGATGAAGTCGTAGCCGTTGTCCAGGTTCAGGATAGTCACGCCCAGGATGGTGCAGTTGGTGGTGATCAGGGGCAGATACACGCCCAGAGCCTTGTACAAAGCGGGAATGAACTTCTTCAGGAAGTTCTCCAGCAGCTGCACCAGGATGGCGATGATCAGAATGAACACGATGGTCTGCAGGTAGCTCAGGTCACGAGCGGTATTCTCGGCACCGGCGGGGACCAGGATGAGCTTATAGATGGGCCAGGTAGCGGCCGTGGCCATGACCATGACGAAGGTGACGGCCAGGGACATACCTACGGCGCTGTCCAGCTTTTTGGATACGCCCAGGAAGGGGCAGATACCCAGGAACTTGGCCAGGACGTAGTTGTCCACCAGGATCATGGTAAAGAAGATACTGGCAAGCTTAACAGCCAATTCCATTACGCATTACCCCCTTCCGCAGCTTCCACAGCCTTCTGCTTTTTTGCCTTGGGAGTGGTCAGCCAGGTGGCGGCGGCCATCAGGATGCCGAACACGAAGAAACCGCCGGGCGCGCTGGTCATGATGGTGAAGGGATCAATGGACTCGGGGATCACGCGGATGGCGAAGCCTTCGGGCAGGAAGGGCAGCAGGCCGTCCAGGCCGGACATCCAGGTGCCGGAGCCCAGGATCTCACGGATGGAGCCCATCACGGTCAGGGTGATGGTGAAGCCAATACCCATGCCGATGCCGTCCAGAGCGGAGTCGACCACATTGTTCTTGGAGGCGAACATCTCCGCACGGCCCAGGATGATACAGTTCACCACGATCAGAGGCAGATACACGCCCAGAGCAGAGTCCAGGGAGGGCACATAGGCCTTTACCAGCATCTGAACCACCGACACAAAGCCGGCGATGACGGTGATGTAGCAAGGAATACGGACCTGGTCGGGAATGATCTTCCGCAGGGCGGAAATAACGATGTTGGAGCACAGCAGCACGAAGGTAGCCGCCAGGCCCATGCCGATGCCGTTCGAGGCCATCGTGGTAGTAGCCAAGGTGGGACAGGTGCCCAGGACAAGGCGCAGAACCGGGTTCTCATTCAGAAAACCGTTGGTTAAAATTTTCAGCTTACTATTCTGATTACTCATCTCGACTCACCTGCCTTTCAAGGAATCGCGTTGTAGGCGTCAATGGCATAGTTGACTGCCGTGTTGACTGCCCGGCTGGAGATAGAGGCACCGCTGATGCGGTCCACTTCCTGATCCAGGGTAATGGTGGAAGCGGGCAGACCGGAATACTGGCCCCAGAAGGACTCGTTGGTCACCTTGGTGCCCACGCCGGCGGTCTCAGCCTGGCTCTGGATCTTCACTTGCTTGATGGTGCCGTCGGCATTGAAGGCGACCATAACCTCGATGGTGGAGCTATAGCCTTTGGCGGAAGAGGAAATAATGGTACCCACGCCGTTGTCGGCCACATAGATGCCGCTTACACCCTCATAGGGAGCGGGGTCGATCTCAGTGTAGCCGTCAGCATCGGGGAGCAGCTCCGCCCGGGCCTTCTCAGCGGCAACGCGGGCAGCCTCGGCAATAATGGGAGCGGTGGCCTGGTTAGTCACAGCCAGAGCGCCGGTGATAACGATGCAGATGATACCCAGTACCACGATGGGCTTAAATACTTTGTTCCAATTGCTCATTTCGCGGCACCTCCCTTTTTCGCTTTGGCGATGCCCAGGCGGTCCTGACGGGTGAGGACGTCAATGTAGGGCACCACCAGGTTCATCAGCAGGATGGCAAAGGACACGCCCTCGTTCATGGTGCCGAAATGACGGATCAGCATGGTGATCACACCCAGGCAGATGCCGAAGATCAGCTTACCCTTATCGGTGGTGGGAGAGGTGACATAGTCGGTGGCCATGAAGAAGGCACCCAGCATCAGGCCGCCGGAGAGTAGCTGCACGATGGGGTCCAGGCCGAAGCACAGACTCAGGACAGCCACAGTGGCCAGATAAGTAACGGGGATCATGGGGCTGATGACCTTGGTGACGATCAGATAGATGCCGCCCAGCAGCAGGGTAATGGCGCAGGTCTCACCCAACACACCGCCGTGGTTGCCCAGCAGCAGGGTCAGGTAATCACTGGAGCCCAGTTGGTCCACCACAGCCAGAGGGGTGGCAGAAGCCAGGGCATCGATGCCGTTTTCCGGCTTGGGATAGTCCGCCATGCGGCCGGCAAAGCCCACAGCCAGGGCAATACGGCCCACGATGGCGGGGTTGGCGAAATTGTAGCCCAGACCGCCAAAGAGCTGCTTGACAATAACAATGGCGATAAACGCACCCACAATGGCCATCCACCAGGGCAGGGTGGCGGGCAGGTTAAAGGCCAACAGCATACCGGTGACCACAGCGGAGAAGTCTCCAACCGGGACCTCACGGCCCATCAGCTTGCAGTAACCGTACTCAAACAGGACGCAGGCCGCCACGGTAATGGCGGTGAGGATCAGGGAATTGATCCCAAAGATAAACACAGAAGCGATCAGCGTGGGCACCAGGGCGATGCAGACCCGCTGCATGATCTTCTGGGTGCTGTCCGCGCTGGTGATGTGGGGCGCGGCAGTGACGATCAGTTTGTTCGCCATCACTTCTTACCTCCATTCTTCATCATGATCTTAGCCTGGGCAATGGAGGGGGCCAGAGGCCGCTTGGCGGGACAAACGAAGGAACAGGTGCCGCAGCTCATGCACAGGTCGGCGTTGAGCTCCTGGAGCAGTTCCACGTTTCCATCGTGATAGGCCTGGACAATCTCCTTGGCAGACAGGCCCAAGGGGCATGCGTTGGTGCAGCGCCCACAGTGGATGCAGTTGGTCTCCTTGGGGAGGTGAGCCCACTTCCGGGAGAAGGCCAGAATGGCGTTGTTGTTCTTCAAAATGGGCTGGGACAGGTCGGCCAGACAGTTGCCCATCATGGGGCCGCCGTAGAGCACCTTGCCGGGCTCGTCGGTCAGGCCGCCGCAGAACTCCAGCAGCTCCTGGACGGGAGTGCCGATGATCACTTCCACATTCTTGGGGTCCTTAACAATGTCGCCGTCCACGGTCAGGCGCTTGGTGACCAGAGGCATACCGGTCTCCAGGTACTTGCCCACAAAGGCCACGGAGGTGACATTCATTACGATCACGCCCACGTCGGAGGGCAGGCCGGGGAAGGGCACTTCCCGGCCGGTACAGTTCTCAATGAGCACTTTCTCAGCGCCCTGGGGGTAACGGCAGGCCAGAGTCTTGACCTCGATGCCGGGTACATCAATGGCATCCTTCATTTTGGCAATGGCCTCGGGCTTGTTGCCCTCGATGCCGATGACGCACTTACCGATATTTAAGTACTTCATAACCGCCTTCACACCACCCAGGATAAAGTGGGTGTCCTCAATGAGGCAGCGGTTATCCGAGGTGATGTAGGGCTCGCACTCGGCCGCGTTGATGATCAATGTGTCGATCTCGTCCAGATTCTTGGGAGCCAGCTTCACCGCAGCGGGGAAACCGGCGCCGCCTAAGCCCACCAGACCGCTGGCACGGACCGCGTCCTGGAAGGACTTCAGATCGGTGACCTGAGGGGGAGCGATGGCGGGATCCACCTTCTGCTCTCCATCCGGGATGATCACTACGGCAGTCTGGACAGCGCCGTTAGGCGCGGTAATGGTGGTGATTCCGTCCACAATTCCGGACACGCCGGAGTGGATATCAGAGGAGACAAAGCCTCCGGCCTTGCCCACCACGGTGCCCACGTACACCTGATCGCCCTTGGCCACGGTGGGAGCCGCCGGCGCGCCAATATGCTGGGACATGGACAGGACGATCTTTGACGGCAGCGGCATCACTACCGTCTCAAGGCTGGAAGTCCGCTTCTCGTGCGGAACTCCCGCGCCTTGCGCGGAACGTTTGAGAAATTTACTCATTCAGATTTCGACCTCCCTAATACTGCTATCGCTGGGGCAGAGGGGTGCTTCTTTCATTCCAAATACCTGCCTGAGTTCCCCTTCCCTGCCGGAAGGGGTGACCGCACCCAAAACAGGAAGCCCTCCCAGAATGAGGCGGACCACCCCGATGTACGCCCGCACTTAGCGGACGCACGACAAAACCCGCCGACCCCTGTTCCTGTCCCCGAAAAGGAGCCGTCGGTTCTGCTTGCGTCGTACATCATACACCTTTTCCCATGAAAACGCAAGAATGTTTTCAAGAAATCCCATATTTCCCCTTGTTCCGCTGAAATAAAAATGGGGCGCGGACCAACTGGTCCGCGCCCCATAGACGTCTCTTTGTCTCAGCAGCAGCCACCGCAGCCATTGTTGCAGCCGCAGCTGTTACCGTTGCCACCAAAGCTATTGCCGCCGCAGCAGCAGCAGAGAATGATGATCAGAATGATGATCCACAGACAGCCACCGCCGCCAAAACCGTTATTGCAGCACCCCATTTGAGTACCTCCTGTTTTATGAAAGTTTTAAGAGGGCTTTTCTTGCCCTTCTCATTCCCATCATATGCGCAGGAAGAAAATGGGTTCAGTAAAAATCAAAGAATCTTTTCCGCATAGGAGCGCAGCATGGTAGCTACCTCCGCCCGGTTGGCGCTGCTCCGGGGACTGAGGGTGGGCGCTTCTGTAGAGGTGCCACTGACAATCCCCTCTCCTACCGCCCAGCTCAGGGCCTCTCTGGCCCAATCACTGGCCTGGTTCAGCTCCTGGTACCCGGACAGGTCCGCTCCCTGGGAAACCTCCAGTCCCAGATAATTGGTGGTAAAGCTATACAGCAGCGCCACCACCTGTTCCCGGGTAACCTGCTGCTGGGGACTGAAGGTCCGCTCCCCAGTACCGGCCGTAATCCCCTGGGCCGCTCCCCACTTGACATAGGGGGCGTACCAATCCGACTCCGCCACATCATCAAAGCTGATGATGGAGGCCTCCGCCAGCTCCTGCTCCGGCGCTCCTGCAATCTGGTAGAGCACCGTCATCAGCATAGCCCGGTTCATAGCCGCATAGGGACCGAAATGGTGTTCATCCATACCGGAGAACAGCTTGTTTTTATAGACATACTCCACCGAGGAGTAGTACCAGTCTCCACTGCTTACGTCGTAAAAAGGCAGGCCCGTGCCGCTGCCCTGGGTATAGGAGTAACCTCCCTGAACCCCCAAGCTGGCCCCTCCGGACAAAATCGTCACCTTGGCCAGGGTATCCTCTCCCACCAAATAGCGTTGGTTTGCGGTCAGCTGAGTCCCCGAGGCCACCTCAGTTCCTGTGGTCACATCAATGAACGCCCCATTGTGCGTAACGCTGGCCGTTCCTTCCATCAGCATCGTCCCAGACCCGGTGGTCAGCTCGATCACATCGCCTCCGGTCCAGCTTCTGGCCTGCAATGTAGCGCTGTAGGAACCACTTCCGCTCCCGGAGGTTGCTCCCCCCTGGTACCCTTGCTGCAGAGCATCCAGCGTTTTCTTGGCACTGTCGTAGGTCTCCTGTAACTTTTCGTTTCCCGCCTGTGTGCCCTGCTCCACTGCCGCAGGTATAAAGGTGTTTTTAATATAAGATAACGTGACCAAGCTGTCTCCCGTGGCCAGCGCGTACGCCCCACAGGCCATGACCAGCAAAATACCGACCCCACACAAAAGCCGAATGACCGATCGTTTCACAGCGTATCCTCCTCTGTGTCCTGGCTTTCCGGCTCCTCTTGCTGGGAGATCATATAGCTCAGCGCCAACAGGCTGTCGGAAAAATGGACCGATTCCACCACTACGTCTTTCCGGTTCACCGAGATCTCATAATTGGTAAAATTCCAGATTCCCTTTACCCCCGCAGCTGCCAACCGGTCTCCCATCTCCTGCGCGGCAGCGATGGGGACGGTCAGCAGCCCTACACTTACTGGATGCTGGGCTAAAAACTCCTCCAAGGAGCTGATATGATACACCGGCACACCGGCGATCTGGGTGCCTACCACCTGCTCGCTGACATCAAAGGCCGCCAGCAGATGAAAGCCATTGCTGGAAAATTTAAAGTTCTTGATCAGTGCCCGCCCCAGGTTTCCGGTTCCAAGCACCACAATGGTATGGCCCCGGCTAATTCCCAGGATTTCCCCAATCTCTTCCTTCAGGCTGTCCACCTTGTATCCGTAACCCTGCTGTCCAAAGCCGCCAAAGCAAAACAGATCCTGCCGGATTTGTGAGGCGGTAAGACCCATGGACTTCCCCAGCGCGCTGGAGGAAATCCGGACCACTCCGGATTCCTGAAGCTCGGAGAGCTGACGGTAATATCGGGGCAGACGACGTATGACCGCTGTCGATACTTTTGTGTTCCGTTTCATAGCATTTGCTCCCTAAATAAAACGTGCAACGTTATAATCCTATTTACCTGATATAGTTTACCTTATTCCCCATGCGCTGTCAATTTTTTTCCGTTTCCAACTCAACGCAGCGTTGGTTGCCTTTCTCCCGTTCCTTTGGCATAATAGCGTTTAGGAGGGATTCAACTATGGATCAAAACAAAATGGGATCGCTGATCCGGACTCTGCGCACCGAACAAGGTATGACCCAACTAGCTCTGGCCCGCGCTCTGGATGTAACAGACCGCGCGGTTTCCAAGTGGGAACGCGGTCTGGGATGCCCAGACGTCTCCCTCCTGCCCCAGCTGGCACAGCTGCTGGGCATCCCCATGGAACAGCTGCTGGCGGGAGAGCTGGATGAGCAAAGCCCAGATGGAGGAACGATGCGAAATCTCTCTTTTTATCTCTGTCCCCAGTGTGGGAATCTTCTCACCGCCACCGCTCCGGCCTCCCTCTCCTGCTGCGGCAGACGGCTGAAGCCCCTCCCGGTTCAAAAACCGGATGAGGATCACAGGCTTAATTTTGAGCCCATCGAGGATGAGTGGTATCTCACCGCCCCTCATCCCATGGAAAAGGGACATTATCTGTCCTTCGCCGCCCTGGTCACCGGAGAACAGCTTACGCTGCTCAAGCGTTGGCCGGAGTGGGACTTTCAAGTCCGCCTGCCCCGGAGAGGCCACGGGATGCTGTATTGGTACTGCACCCAACATGGTCTGTTCCGACAGCCCCTTTAATCCATACGGCCCTCTTCGAATTACCGCTTCGAAGAGGGCCGTATGCTATCCTTCCCCACCAGTACGGGCCATTTCGATGCCTTTCTCCAGGGTATCGCGTGACATCACGCCACTCCCCCAAGCCACCACATACCCTTCCCCGTCAATAAAAAAGGTGGTGGGCAGCCCCTGTACCCCATAGGCCATGGAAGCCTCCAAATTTGTATCATAGAAGAGGGGCAGCGCATAGTCCTGTTCCGCCGCAAAGGCCTTTGCACTCTCCAGGGTTTCCCGGGAACCATCGGTGACGTTTACCATCAGAAACTCCACCTCTCCCCCCAGCTCCTGATACACCGCGTCGAAATCAGGCATTTCCTTCCGGCAGGGTCCGCACCAACTGGCCCAAAAGTTCAACACCAGCGGCTTTCCAAAGTAGTCAGACAGCTGATGGGACTGCCCATCTCCGTCTTCCACCGTGAAGTCCAGCGCAGCCACCCGCTGCTTCTCCTCTTGGGAAGCATCCGCAGAGGACTCCGGCTCCTGCACCGCCAGTTTTTCCTCCTCCACCTGCGAACTCAGCGTGCCATAAAGGGCGTATGCCCCTCCCAACAGCACAATCAGCACAGCTGCCACAACCAAAAGCATTCGCTTCTCTTTCATACCTTCCTCCTAGCTCAGCAGGCTCAGCAGACGTCCCAGTGTTCCGGTCATCATCAGCACTCCAATCCCAACCAGAAATCCTCCGCTGACCAAATTGATGATTCTATAGTTCCGTTTGATCCACTGAAAAGCCCCCTTCAACTGGTCAATGAGGACCGCACTGACTAAAAACGGAACCCCCAGCCCCAGAGAATAGGCCAGCAGCATCAGCACGCCAGTCAAAACGTGCCCCTGCTGGGAGGCCAGAATCAGGGCCGAACCCAGGAATGCTCCCACACAGGGAGTCCACCCCAGCGAAAACACCACCCCAAACACCACCGAGGAAAAAAAGCCCGGCTGCATCTTAGCCTGTCCCAAGTGATTCCCCCGGAAGATCGTCACCTGGAACACCCCTAAAAAGTTTAGTCCGAACACAAGGACAATCAGCCCGGAAATAAGATTGACCTGGGTCTGATAGGCGTTCAGAAAACTGCCCAATGTGCCCGCCAGCGCCCCCATAGCTGTAAATACGCAGGTAAAGCCAAGCACAAAACCTGCCGCCCCGGCCAATGTTTTACGAGTGCTGCGCTCGCCGCCGCCTGCAAAATAGGAAATATAAATCGGCAGCATAGGGAGCAGACAGGGAGAAATAAAGGTGATAATTCCCTCCAGGAATGAGATTAAATACTGCATGCTGTTACCCCTTGTTTCATTTTTTCTACTCTGAGAGTCTATGAAAAAAGAATAGCTTTTTTTCAATCGTCTGTCCGTGATTATATCACGGTTTTTCTTCCGGGCAAAGCCCTCCCCACCCCAGAACGCCAATGGTCCCAGGCTACCCCCCAACCGCCAGAAAAGATTTGACATTGCCGGAGCCTGCCTCTATACTGGTCTCGTTGTCAAAAGGAGGCGATGCGTCCATGAACCTTGCGAAATATTTTCCCATATGGAACCAGCTTACCCCGGAACAGCAGGAAGAACTTAGCCGCTTTGCTGTGCTCCGCACCGTCCCCCAGGGTACCTTGCTCCACAGCGGCTCTGCCGACTGTCTGGGCCTGCTAGTCATTCAATCCGGACAGCTACGTGCCTTCATTCTCTCCCCCGAAGGGCGGGAAATCACCCTATACCGGCTTTTTGAGCGGGATATCTGCCTGTTCTCCGCCTCCTGTATGCTCCAAAGCATCCAATTTGACCTCTCCATCCAGGCGGAGAAGGAGACCCAGCTTTGGGTCATCCCCCCTGAGGTATATAAGCGTCTGATGGAGCAGTCAGCGCCCGCAGCCAACTACACCAACCAAATTATGGCCAGCCGCTTTTCCGAGGTCATGTGGCTGATCGAACAGGTGATGTGGAAGAGCTTTGATCAGCGTTTGGCTGCCTTTCTGTTGGAGGAAAGCCTGCTGGAGCACACCAACCTGCTCCAGCTGACCCATGAGAAAATTGCCAATCACCTGGGTACCGCCCGGGAGGTGGTCACCCGCATGCTGCGCTACTTTCAGCAGGAGGGCATGGTTCGCCTCTCCCGTGGCACCGTAGAACTGCTGGACCACAGCAAACTGGAAGCCCTTCAGAAGTGATTTGCATCCGCCAAAAAACGGCGGATGCTTTTTTATTTTCCAACCCGCCGTGGATGATTTTTGGACTATTTTTTGTTATACTTCAGCCAGAAGAAAGGAGGGAGCAGAGGATGGCAGGACGCATTCTGTTGGCAGAGGATGACCGAGCCCTCTCCGCTCTGATTCAGGACTTCTTTGCCGCAGCCGGCATGGAGATCGTCCCCGCCTACGACGGGGCGTCTGCCCTGGCTCTGGCGTTGGAGGAGAGCTTTGACCTGTTGATTCTGGATGTGATGATGCCCCAGTTCAGCGGCCTGGAGGTGTGCCGGGCGGTGCGGGAGCACAGTGCGGTCCCCATTTTGTTCATCACTGCCCTGGGCCAGGAGGGGGATGCCCTGGCGGGCTACCGGGCGGGTGCGGACGACTATATTGTAAAGCCTTTTTCCTTTCCAGTTTTAGTTGCCAAGGCCCAGGCCATTTTTCGCCGCAGCCGGGGCCAGAGCTTGGGCATCCATCAGCTCAGCTACGGCAGCATTTTGATGGACACCGCTTTGGGACAGGTTTGGGTGGACGACCTCCCCGTCCACCTTCGCCCCAAGGAGTACCAAATTTTGGAGCTGCTGCTCCGAGAACAGGGACACACGGTAAGCCGGGATCTGCTGATCCAGCGGATATGGGGCGTGGATTTCCAGGGAGATGAACGGATGGTGGACCGCCACGTGGCCGCCTTGCGGCAAAAGCTGGGCTCCTCCGCCCAGCACATCCGCGGGGTGTACGGGGTGGGCTACCGGCTGGGCTGAAAGGAGGAAGACCGATGAGGACAAAACGAAAAAAGAAGCGGGCCCGCTCCCTGTCCGGCAAGCTGGCCCTGACCACCATGGCTATGCTTCTGGCCATGTGGCTGGCCGTGGGCACCGTACTGGTGGTATCCACCGCCCGTGAAATCATCGACGGCGGTTATGAAAAGGCCACCTCCCTGGTCAATGACTACCGCTACGACTCTTATCTCCGTGCCTATACCCCCGCTCAAGAGGATGACTGGTGGATTCAGCACGCCCTGGAGGGCTACAACCGGTTTCTCACCCCCGTCATGAACAGCGGCCTTCCTACCCGATACCTACAATATAACTTCACCTGGGTGGATGATGAGGAGGAGAACCACGTGCTTTTGCCCGTCCACACCCTCATTGGTATCCGGCTGCAATCGAAGGAAGAGGCGCCCATGGGGATGTTCCTTCTGCTGGATGAGCTGTCGGCGGCCGATCTGGCTCAGATTTCCCGGCAAATCCGCGTCCACTGCCCTCCTCTGTCCGCCACCGGTACCCGCAACGGTCTGCTCTTTAAAGTTGACACCATCACCATAGGCGACCGCACCTACTCCACCGGGCGGACCGGGGGGACAGATACCGTCAGTGTGGGCGAAAAGACCAGTCTGGGATCTCCTGAGCCCTATACCATCTCTCCCCGTGCTGCCCGGAGTGAGCAGGACTGGGAACTGCTGCTGGGCGCACAGGATTGGTTATTTTCCGACTACGATGACCAGCGTGCCCCCTGGCAGGACTACATCTCCCGCTATTTCTCCTATGCCTCCGTGATTTATATGGATGGCCCGGATGAGCCTGAAGTCTGGGTGGGCGTGGTGCTGGCCGCAACCCCTCTGCGCACCGCCCTCCAAGAACATATGGGGACCCTGCTGATCCTGCTGGCTCTGGTGCCGGTTCTGGGCTTCCTTTTCTCCGCCATCATTCACAACATGGTAGTCCTCCCCATCCGTCAGACCCAAAAGGACTTCCAAAAGGTGGCCGCTCTGGATTTCGGTGGACTGGAAGGGGATACAAACCGGCTGGATGAGCTGGGGGACTTAAACCGCAGCCTGCGCCAGATGGCTGACACTCTCCAGAACCGCTGGGACGACGAGCGGGCTCTGGAACGCAGACGGCAGGATTTTGTGTCCGCCGCTTCCCACGAACTCAAAACTCCTCTGGCCCTGATGCGGGGATACACCGAAGGGCTGGAGCAGGGCATTGGGGATCGGGAGGAATATCTAGCCGGGATGGAGCGGGAAATCCAGCGTATGAACACACTGGTCATGGAAATGCTGGATCAGACGAAGCTGGAGCGGATCGACGATTTATCCAGCCTGGACGCCATTGATCTCTCCCAACTGGTCAACCGGCAGTTGGAGCAGCTGGCCCCTCTGTTCGCTGCCCTGCATGTGACAGTCCAGATCAAACAGGGACTTTTGATTCCCGGAGACCGACCACTGCTGGAGCAGGCGGTGGGTAACCTCCTAACCAATGCCGCTAAATTCTGCCGCCCTGGCGGATGCGTCTGTGTCACGTTAAAAGCCGGAGAACATGGACCGGTCCTTACCATCGACAACGACGCTGACCCGATCCCAGCCCATCAGCTCCCTCGCCTGTTTGAACCCTTTTTCCGGGGCGACCAGGCCAGAGATCGCTCGGGCAGTGGGCTGGGGTTGTCCATCGCCAGACGAATTTTTCAGCTGCACCACTTAGACTGCCAGATTCAAAATACTGATACCGGAATACGGGTCCGTGTTCTCCCCATTTCCATTCGTGAATAACTCTACCCCACCTCTAAAGCTCTGTCGGGAAGCCTATCTATCCCGACAGAGTTTTCTTTTTTGTGGAGCCAGTTCGCCGATCTTCGATTGACAAGCTGTGGAAAATAGTGTAAATTTTTTAAACTGAACTGTTTCATCTATTTCCCTGCTAACGAGGATTATACGTTATGGATATGCAACCATCTAACCTTGAAAATATACAAAATGAATACCGCCGCATTGACGAGATGTGGCTGCGGGTTCAATACCGGCTGATGATCGGTTTGGCCTTTTTTGCATTCAGCTCAGAGCTGGTTTTGAGTTTTTTGTTAAACGAAGTAGACTTAATTGCCATTCCTTTTTCCACTTATTTGTGGAAATATCTATTTTTCCCCACTATCTGTAATGCCTTTCTTGTGTTTGCTGCGGCTGCAGCTGCCTACAGTCACCGTCTTACTTTGACTCAGAAAATGTATGCTGTCTCCCTGGCGTTAACCATCATGGCGTTTACTCTTTATACCGTTCACTCCATCTTTCCCTCTCTCTTCCTCATTTTTTTGATCCCCATGGTTTTAACTGTCTTATATGGAAATCTTGTTTTAACGTCTATTGTCAGTTCTCTCTCTGTTTTAGGTAAAATTCTTTCCGATTTATTCCTATTTTGGGACCCGCGCCGTCCCCACGTATTTTCTAACCAGGAGTCTTCGTTTGATTTTGGCCTATCCCTTTTACTTTTACTGTTATTTTACGTCTTGTTCTGCTGCTTACTTTCCATGGAGCGCCTAAAAAATGAGGTCAGCCTGAAATTGGAACGAGAGCGGGAACAGCTTTGGCAAAAATCTATGATTGACCCTTTGACCTGTGTGGGTAACCGCCAGGCTATGCGTGAGGCTTTTTTTAATGTGGAACAAACTCTTGATGTAAAGCCATTCTCCCTATCTTTAGCCGTAATGGACCTGGACGACTTTAAACGACTTAACGATACCTACGGCCACGTGACCGGAGATCGTTTTCTCCAGGCCTTGGGAAAAACCCTTCTATCCGTTACCTCTGACTCCATTCGCCCCTTCCGTTTTGGTGGGGATGAATTTTGTCTTATGTTTTACGGCCACTCTAGAGAAGAGATTCAATCCATTTGTCAACAGGTACAGCAATCCTTTTTTCAAAAGAAAGTGCATCCACCCTGCCCTCCTCTCTCTATCAGCATCGGTATTGCCCAATATACCTCCACTGACACGCTAAGTCAGCTCTTTGACAAGGCTGATAAGGCCCTTTATCCGGCTAAACGTGATAAAGGTTCCATCTGCTTTTACCACACATTAGGAGAAAGCGGCTATTGACTCCCCACTCTGTTTCAATTTTAAATTTACCAAAAAATATGGGCCGCGCCAAGTATTTGGCGCGGCCCATATGGATTCCGCTTAGTTGGGGTTGACCGTGTAGTTGGGAGCTTCCTTGGTAATGTAAATATCATGGGGATGGGACTCGCGCAGACCAGCTGCGGTGATCTGCATAAACTGCGCCTTGCTCTGTAGCTCCTCCACATTGTGGCAGCCGCAGTAGCCCATACCGGCTCTTAGACCGCCCATCAGCTGATAGATGGTCTCGCCCGCCAATCCCTTATAGGGCACACGGCCTTCCACGCCTTCAGGCACCAGCTTTTTATTGTTCTGCTGGAAGTAACGGTCCTTAGACCCCTTGTTCATAGCGGCCAGGGAGCCCATGCCGCGGTACACCTTGAACTGACGGCCCTGGAACACCTCGGTATCCCCAGGGGACTCCTCGCAGCCAGCCAGCAGGGAGCCCAGCATGACCACGCTGGCACCCGCGGCAATGGCCTTGGCAATATCGCCGGAGTACTTCACACCGCCGTCAGCGATGATGGGGATATCATACTGGGCAGCCACACAGGCGGCGTCATACACAGCGGTGATCTGAGGTACGCCGATACCTGCCACCACACGGGTGGTGCAGATAGAGCCGGGGCCAATACCGATCTTCACACAATCAGCCCCTGCCTCGATCAGAGCCTTGGTGCCCTCCGCAGTAGCCACGTTACCAGCAATCAGCTGCACATCCGGATACAGAGCCTTAATACGCTTGACACAGTTGAGGATATTCTGGGAGTGACCGTGGGCGGAGTCCAGAGCCAGCACATCGGCCCCCGCCTCCACCAGAGCGGCCACACGGTCCAGCACGTCAGCGGTGACGCCGATGGCCGCGCCCACCAGCAGACGGCCCTTCTCATCACGGGCGGAATTGGGGTAGACCTCCGCCTTCTCAATGTCCTTGATGGTAATCAGGCCCTTCAGGCGGAAGTCCTTGTCCACCAGGGGCAGCTTTTCGATCTTATGACGGCGTAAAATCTCCTTGGCGTCCTCCAGAGTGATTCCCTCCGGAGCGGTGACCAGGTTCTCCTTGGTCATCACATTGTCAATGAGCTGATTCATGTCCGTCTCAAACTTCATATCCCGGTTGGTAATGATACCGATGAGCTTGCCATTGTCACAGATGGGAACACCGGAAATCCGGTACTTAGCCATCAGCTCGTCCGCCTCCGCCAGAGTATGGCCGGGACCAAGCCAGAAGGGATTGGTGATAACGCCATTTTCCGAGCGCTTCACCATGTCCACCTGCTCAGCCTGCTGGCTGATGGACATATTTTTATGGATAATACCAATGCCGCCTTCACGGGCAATGGCAATGGCCATGCGGTATTCCGTTACCGTATCCATGGCGGCGCTGATGAGGGGGATATTCAGATGCACCTTGCGAGTCAGGCGGGTGCGCAGGTCGATGTCTGCCGGAAGTACATCACTGGCGGCAGGAATCAGAAGCACATCGTCAAAGGTGAGCCCCTGTTTTACAAATTTCTGCGCGGCGTCCTGATTGACCATACACGACAACTCCTTTTCTCTGCCCCGGAAATCCGGGACCTAGTTCATTCTTTTTCTCAGAAAGGATATTAAGATTTATTTTACCGTTCCGCTACTTTCTTGTCAAGGAATGACTTGTCCAAATTGGAGCTCCGATTCGAACCGAGCTTTTCCTTCCTCGTCCACTCCCCGTATGTAAAGGTTTTCCCCTTGCTGGCCAGATTCCAGAACCAACAGCTCGCCGGGCCTGCACTCGGCAAGGTAACCGATCTGCAGTTCAGACAAAAAGCGCTTCTGTTCCAGCTGCTCCATATCAATAGCGTCGCAGGCAAAATCGGCGTAGCGGGTATTGTTCACATGTCCGTTGATGTCACTGTCGCTGTAGCGCATCTTCCGCCGCTCCACCTGCCGAAGCTCCTCCGGGCAATGCAGCTTGTTCAAGACCTTCTTCTTGCACAGCTCTCCGCCCCCGGTTCCCGCCAGCTCTTCAATGGCAGACAGACGCATCAGCTTTCGGGTCTCTACGTTGGCTAGCACCCATCCGGATACCGACTCCCCTACCTGTTGGCCGTTGACCAGAATGTCATAATCCCGGTACATCATGGCCGCCTTGCCACCCCGGTGCCAGGTACGAATGGTAATTTCGTCCTCCCACCGCAGGGGGCGGTCCAGATGATACCAGGACCGGGCCAGCATCCAAAAGGCACCGTACCGCTCAATCAGCAGCTCCCGGCCAAAGCCCCCCTCCTCCGCCGCCAGAGTGGCTGCGATTTGAAGGTGGTTGAGCAGGGCTGATGCTTTACAAATTCCCTGTCCATCCGCATCCAGTCCCGTCAAACGGATGGTGTGTTCATAATACAGACTCATGTGCGCTGCTTCCCCCGGATCAAAATGGTATTCTTGCAGCAGATATCATCAATGTCGTCAGCGGTGGCTGCCGGAATCCGCACCTGGGCGCCGCAGTCGGCACAGATGATGTCCACCGAGCTGTAATTGACCTGGAAGGTCCAGCTCTTGCTCCCGCAGGCACAGGAAATGCCACCCCGAGCCGCAATATCCTTGATCTCGGAGAGGACCTCATGCATGACGATCTCATCCAAAAAGGCCCCGTGACTGGCGGACTCCTCCTCCAGCTTGTCCACCGCCTGCTCCAAACGGGCAGTGGCGGCGTAGACCGGTCCTTCCTCCCCCACGTAGCAGCAGTCCAGCCCAGAGGCGGCACAGGAGAACGCCAGGGCCTTCTCCCGCACAAAGGCGTGGGCAGAGCAGGAGACGGCATGCTCCCGCCCGCAGAACAGGCAGGGCACTGTCATCTGCACCCGGTTGGGCAAAAATTCCACCGTCAGCTCCGACTTACCACAAGGGCACTTGATGCGGGTGGGGGAAGCCGCAAGAGAAAATAGGTCCCGCTCCACAATCACCGACTGACGGCAATGGGGACAAATATAGGAAAGAAATCGCTTGGCATCCTGTACCATGGAATGGTCTCCTTTGTTATTGCAATGATGGCTGTCGCCACTTATTTCTTACGAAAGGGTTTTCCGCTCCCGCGGCGGGGCTGTGCGCGGTCGGGCGCCGGATTGGGATGCTTTCCTCCCCCCGGCTCACTGCTGCCGGCCTTGTGCTTTTCAAAGGCGCTGATGATCTTACCCACCAGCTTATGACGCACCACATCCGCCCCGGAGAGCCGGATGACCTTGATGTCGTCAATGCCCTCTAATATTTCTGCGCAGCGCTCCAACCCGGAGTCCTCCGGCGAGGGCAGATCGATCTGCGTGATATCGCCGGTGAGCACCATTTTGGAGCCCTCACCCAAACGAGTTAGAATCATCAAATGCTGGGCCACCGACATGTTCTGGCACTCGTCACACAACAAAAACATAGACTTCAGTGTCCGCCCTCGCATATAGGCCAGCGGTGCAATCTCAATGATCCGCTTTTCCATATAGCTCTGCACCGTCTCCGGACCCAACATCTCATCCAGCGCATCATACAGCGGCCGGAGGTAGGGATCTACCTTATTTTGCAGGTCACCGGGAAGAAAGCCCAGCTTTTCCCCCGCCTCCACCGCCGGACGGCACATAACAATTTTATTGACCTTTTTGTCCTTCAGCGCCCGAACCGCTTCCGCCACCGCCAGGTAGGTCTTACCCGTACCGGCCGGTCCAATGGCGATGGTCACAGTATTTTCTTCAATCGCCCGGATATACTTCTTCTGTCCCAGGGTACGGCACTTGACGGGGGCTCCGGCATAGGTGTAGGCCACCACATCCTTCATGGCGGACACGGTCTCCTCCGCCCGGCCCTCCCGCACGCTGTCCAGCGCCCGGCTGACGGCAAATTCGTCAATTTTTTCCCCCAGGCCCCGCATCTGATTGAGCATCTGCAGCGTCTGTACAGCCAGCCGAATGTTCTCCTCCGACTGCCCCATCACCTCCACACTGCCGTCCCGGGTCAAGAGCATGACGCCCAGTTCTCCCTCCAGAACCCGCAAATTGGTATCCGTCACGCCAAACAGGTCCTGCATGGTCAAAACATCCAGTTCTATCTTCTCTGAAGCCAAATACGTTGTCCTCGCTTCCCTATGGTTTTCTCTTAGTATATGCCCTTTTTCCTTTGATTTCAATACTCAAATCAGGGCCCTCCCTCACGTCTGGGACTCCTCCTCGGAGGACAACTGGCTTCTGCCCGGAACCTCCCGACCAATTTCTTCCTGGCACTCGGCCAGGGCAGTCACCTGGAGCAGCCCCCCCTCCACGCGGGCGGTATAATCAATCTGATCAATCCGTCCATCCTCTCCCACCAGTTTCCGAACCTGCTGTTCCAACTGTCCTTCCAGCAGCTCCTGGGCGGCTTTCCAGTTAATTTCCAGCGTTTTCGGCTCGTAAACCCGAATAGTCTCCCGTACCAGCCGTATGGGTAGCTCCACACCACCAGGCAGTACGGCCTGCCAGGTTTGGACCGACTTTTCTCCCTCCTTTGTCTCCTCTCCCCACAACACCTTCCGCTGTCCCGCCCATTCCAGCGCCCAGACGGTTTCCTCCTCTCCCGTGTACTCCTTCCCATCTGCCTGAAGGGAAATGGCAGCGGTGAGGGTGCGCCAGGTCCTGGCCCACACTCGACCCCGGGCATGGGTCTGGTAATAGCGGGTGGGCAAATCGCTGTATTTGGGCGGCTCCATAGTCACCGTGCCAGAGATCAGTACATCGCCCTCCAGCACAGTATCTCCCTCCTGCACCAACCCATCCCCCAGCTCCGCTTCCACGTGGGTTATGATTCCGGGAGCTTCCGCTATAATGTCGTAATACCCGCTTTCATCCACCCGCTCCGGAACCTCAACGGTTTCCCGTACGATAACCTCCAGCCGGGTGCCATGGAGATTGATGGCCATCCAGGATATCCCCTCCAGCCCCAAAATGGCCTCCTGGGCCACCTGCTGCCGGTCAATGGATGGACCATACACTCCGGGGCGCACCCCCAGCTGCCGCAGCTGAGTGAGGATGACGGCGGTGGACAGGCGCTGATTTCCTGTGACCTCCACAGTCAGAACAAACCGGGATAAAAAGGTCACCGCGCACAAGGACAGGCACAGACCCGCTAAAAAGGCGTACCGGCTGCGAAAGCGCAGCAGGAAATCAGGAAGCCCTCGCCGCCCATCCACCTGGACCTGACAGGCCACCCGCTCTGCCAGCTCCCGCAGTTGCTTCAGTCCCCTTCTCCGGACCGTAAGCTGAATGGTATGCTCATCCTGCCACTCCACCGCCCAAAAGGCCACCCCTTCCTGGGCACAGAGGTTGATCACCCGTTCTGGAAAGGGTCCGGTGACCGTCACCACCACCACACCCCACAGGAAATTCATCAGCCGTTTCATCTTACACCCCCGTTACGTCAGCTGGATCTGTCGGATTTGACCGGTGATCAACAGCTCCAGCCCTGTCATGGCACGTAATTCCAGCCCCTGTCCCATAATTTTTACCACAAAGCTCCCCCCACTTACATGAATCTCCTCGCTGCCGTAAGCCAGGATTCCTTTGTGGTTCTCCATGCGCAGTTCCCCATCTCCTACCAGCTCCAGCCGGGGAAGGCTGGACAGAGCATCTGCCGGCAGATCGAACAGCTCTGCCGTCCGCTCCATCAGACCCGTCCGGCGCTGCTTTTTCTCCATAAAAAATCACCTCTCCCCTATGTGTATGAAGGGGAGAGGCGAAACTTGTGAACATTCTCATTCATCCTCCAGCAGGCGCTCCATCCTTGTTCCAAACAGAGACTCGTTTCCCCGCACCAGAGGGCCATGGTAGACATAATAATTATAATCTGGGTCCAGGAAGCCCTCATCCGTCTCCACCAGGGTCTGCCCCTGATACTGGATGACCCGCTCCTGATTGTCATAGGAAAAGGCAGCGAACAGGCCTCCAAAGGTGAGCGTTACATACATGGACAGGCAGGCACAGCCCACCAGAGTCAGTTTGAGTCCCCACCGCAGCACGGGCGCCAGGTTCGGCATTTCCTTGGGTAGGAGGCTGCCGAGAGTCAGAACATTGATTGCCAACCAGCCCACAATCAAAATTACCGCTAAAATCCCTCCCGGCAGGTCTCTCCAGGCCAGTCCCAGTTGCCCCAGCACCCAGCCGCCGCCAAAGAGCAGAAGTAGCGCTCCTGCCCATACGCCAAACACCCAGACTAGCTTCTTATGGGGCCCTTCCCGGCAAAACAACAGACACCCCAGAGTCGCCATCAGCATGAACGGACTTCCAATTATCGCCCCTGCTGTAAAGATTTGTTCCTTGGGAGTGTTCCTTTCCTGTCCTTAAAGCGGAGGCTCTGTTTTTTTAACGATACGCTCCTCCTGCTCCAGCTTTTGGTCCAACCTCATAATCAATAAGTTCAGCCCCAAAGTGGTGACCAGTAAAAAGCCTGCCACCTTAGCCACCGCGTCGACCGTATCCAGCCAGGCTGACACATCCCCGATTTCCGCCAGGTGACCGCCATACAGGATCTGAAACCAAAGAGACACCCCGCAGCATCCCAGGCTGACCAAGTACGGCCATCCGCTCCTGCTCCCGCCTTTTGTCCGCCCGGACAGATACCACACCGGGAGTCCCCAGGCAATCAATCCCAGCACAACACTTCCTAAGTTTAACATTCCGGCGCCAAACATGGTCTAACCCTCCCCCTCCTCATCCGGTACAAACTCTAAAATGTCGCCCGGCTGGCAGTCCAGGGCCTGACAAATCGCCGCCAACGCCGCCAAAACCAGCCACCGTAATATCCTTGCCAAACGCTGCGCACCGGTCTGTTTCATCCTTAGTCCTCCTTTTCCCCCACATCCTACCATCTGTGTTTTTGTTTGTCAATGTATTTTTATCGATTATCAATAAATTATTTAAATATTTAAATAAAAAAGGGTGGGAGACCCCACCCTTTTTACAGCTTCCGCTGCTCCTCCAGAGCTCCGCCACAGCCCTTCAGCACACGGCGCCGCTGCCTCCAGTCCGGCATCAGCTGATCCATTTGCGCATAAAATCCAGGCCCATGGTCGTGGTGGAGAAAGTGTACCAACTCATGGAGGGCCACATACTCCCTCAGCTCCTCCGGACAGCGGGCCAGAGCGGTATTTAAGGTAATGTACCCCTGCATCCAGTGGCAGTTGCCCCATTGACTGCGCATCTTTCGCACCTTTATCTCCGGCATGGCCACCCCCAGAGGAGCCACCAGGGGATAGACCCGCTCCACCGCCAAACGGAGCAGAGACAGACACTCGACCCGGTCAGGCAGAGGCGGAAATTCCTCTTCCTCCCCTTTCTGCCGATGGAGCACCCGGTGCAGCCAGGAACTTTTTTCCCGGATAAACTCGTCTCCCCGTTCGGGCGGACAGCGCCTGGGGGCAGAGAGGGTAATCTCCCCCTGGGGACTTACCCGTAGATTGAGATTTTTTACCTGCTTTTGGACAAATACATAGGTAATAGGACCATCCGGAGTGACCACCAGGCGCAGCTGTTCCACCTCTCGCCCCTCCTCTCTCGTTTCTTTCGTTCCGCATTGTACCAAAGTCCGGAACAAAAGGCAAGGCGCGGTCACCCGCGCCTTGCCTCTCAGCGGCCCTGCCACACCTCATCACGCCACAGTTCTTCCACCTGTACCTTCCCGACCGTATACCACTCCGGCTCTTCCAACAGCTCCTCCTGAGGAAGTTCCGGCTGGCTGTGCATAATACCGCCTCCCCCTCCGCTGCCATCGGGCAGCGTCACTCCCTCAAACCAGCCATAGTCCTCCGTGGTACCACCTATGATCCAATAATGGAGGTTTCCCTGGTCGTCGATGCGGGTATGGACATAGGGGGTCTGTTCATCCACTTGGTCCGTCACGTCCAGCCGCTGCCCATCGGCCACAAACCAAAGCCGTCCCTCCTCCAGCGCAAGGATGGCTGGATTCCCCTGCTGGTCATAACCGTCGGACATGGTCACCGTACCATACCCGTTCCCAATGGTCACTTGGCCGCCGGAAACCAACTGGACAATCTTCTCCCCCCAGGCAAAGCCCACCAAAGCCAGGCAGGCTGCCAAAGCTGCCACCAGTACGGCCACTTTTCTCTTTTGATGACATTTCTTCGTTACCGTGCCCATGACGGCACGCTTTACCGCCTCATTATCTACAAAGCATCCGTCCTCCGGCCCAAATTCCTCGTCTGTATAGGCGTCCATGAGAGCGGTAATCTTAAGTTCCTTCAAACTCATATCCGACCTCCTTCAGATAGTTCTTTAGCCTCTCCCGTCCCCGGTATAGCCGGGTTTTGGCGGTAGACAGGTTCAGGCCCATCTCCTCCGCCGCCTTGGCCACAGTCTGTCCATAGTAGTAATGACGGACAAACAGCTCCCGGTCTGCCTGCTCCAAGCTGTCTAAGGCCCGGCAAAGCACCTGCTCCAGTTCCTTTTGCTCCAGTTCTATTTGAGGACTGTCCGGAGTTAGGAGTAGAGCGTCCTCCTCCAGCGGAAGAGTCTCGCGTTTGGCCCGCAGCCGGTTAAACGCCCGGTTCCGGACCACTGTTCCCAGCCATCCCTTCAGATTGTCTCCCCGAAGGGTCTTTCGCCGGCTCCAGGCCTCCAAAAAGGTTTCCGCCGTCAACTCCTCCCACTCCTCCGGACACCCCGGCAGAACCCGGGCCGCCACCGCACTGACATAGGGGGTATATCGCTCGATCAGCTCCTCCAGTCCCGCCGGATCGCTCCGGCGCAGACGGGCTAACAATTCCTTCTCCTGAATGGTGATTCCTCCTTTCGTAAAGCGCGCTTCACCTATCATAACACCTCCCATTTCCTTTTGGTTTCACCCTCAGAAAACTTTTGGCTGGACAGGCAAGATTCCGCTTTCTTTCCCATATGCTCCCTTACGGGGGTGATGGCCATGGGCCGGCTGTTGAGCAGACAGAGCTATCGGGACATTTTATTGGGGATTGGACTGCTGCTGGCTGCCGCAGCCCTGGTGGCCTGGCCCCAACAGACCATTGCCGCCATGCGGGACGGACTGGAGCTGTGCGGAAACGTGATTGTCCCCTCTCTGTTTCCCTTCTTCGTTCTCTCCTCCCTGGTCGTGGAGCTGGGACTATCCCGCTACCTGGGCAAGCTGATGGAACCCATCATGGCCCCTCTTTTCCGGGTCAACGGAGCCTGCTCCACCGCATTGGCCCTGGGATTTTTGGGTGGGTATCCGGTAGGCGCCCGGACCGCCATCAACCTGTACCAAAGCGGTCAGTGCTCGAAAACGGAGGCGGAACGGATGCTGGCCTTCTGCAACAACTGCGGGCCCGCTTTTATTCTGGGCGCGGTGGGGGCGGGCGTGTTTGGTAGTGGCCAAATTGGACTGCTCCTCTACTTGGGCCATCTGTTGGCTTCCTTAGTGGTGGGGCTTTTGTTCCGCTTCTACCGTCCACAGGATGGGCCCCGTTCTGGAAAAAGGCTGGGCGCCCAATTCCAGGCCTCCCGCTTCCCCGTCGCCTTTACCAAGTCCATCACCGGCGCAATGACATCCCTCATCAACATCTGCGCCTTTATTCTATTTTTCACTGTGGTCATTCGGATCCTGACTCTGGCCGGCTTTTTCCCCGGATTCGGACACCTGCTGGCCAGTCTGTTTGCCCCCTTTGGCCTGTCACAGTTCTGGGCAGAGCGGCTGCTCACGGGGCTATTGGAGCTCTCCTCAGGCGTTGCCTCCTTGACTCAGGGTGCTATAGGAGGACGCCTTTCCATGGCCGCCTTTATGCTGGGCTGGGCGGGCGTTTCTGTTCACTGCCAGGTACTGGCCTTTCTGGGAGACAGCGGGCTGTCCCTGCGCACCTACGTGGTGGGAAAATTTCTCCACGGCCTGCTTTCCGCCGCCGCGGTTTCACTTCTGGTCCGGCTGATCCCCATTCATTTTCCTGTCTCCGCCTATCTGGCCGAGCAGACACAGGCCATTGCCGAACTGGATTTTCACCGGGCTCTCACCTTGTCCGCCGCGGCCGCCTGGGGTATTTGGTTGTTTTTCCTCCTGCTCGCCGCCTGGGTGGTGAAAAAAAGCAGTAGAAAAAAATGCTGCCATGGAGTATAATGCTACTGACCGTCCGCGATCTGTTCCAACGCTGGTCCATTCCATACTACCGGAGAGTATCACTATGAACCTGTTCCAAAAGAAAATTGAACCTCGCTGTACATACTGCGCCCATGGCCGTGCCCTGGGTGAGGACCAGATCGTCTGTCCCAAAAAGGGAGTGATGGCGGCTGGCTCCCACTGCCGTTCCTTCCGCTACGACCCCCTGAAACGGGTGCCGCCCCGTCCAGCCAAGCTGGCAGGCGTGGGATTAAAGGACGAGGATTTTCAAATTTGACCACTTTACAAACATTCCCCGGGATCCGCACTACGCGGCTCCCGGGGAATGTTTGTTCCATTCACTTTATTCTTTTTGAAATTCTTCTCTTTTACTCTCAAACAGCCGATAGTAGGCTTGCACATGCTCCAGCTCTGTCCAGGGCCGGACCTCCACCGGCCGAGAGTCCAGATCATAGATCCGAGCTCCCTTCATGGACAGCAAAAAGGGCGAGTGGGTGGAAATCACAAACTGACAGCGGTAAAACCGGACAGAATCCTCCAGGAATTGGAGCAATTCCTCCTGGAGATGAGGGGCCAGGCTGTTTTCCGGCTCATCCAGCAGGTAAAGCCCTCCCTCCTTGATTTCCCGGGTAAAGTATAAAAAGGCGCTCTCTCCGTTGGACTTGCCCGGCACATCCTTCATCAGCCGGTCCCGGACATACCGGGAACCCGTTTTCCGTTTGGCCTCCACCACCTGGCGCAGCCGGTCCACATCCTCCAATGACCGCAGCTGAAAATCCGCATAACGGGCGTCGGTGTACTCCTCCAGCAGCTCCCGCCGCCGATGGTCAATGCCCTCATTCATACAGCGGAAGTCCAGCAGGTAGTCGAACACGTCGTCGCTGGTAATCACACGACTGGCCTCACGGACCTGAGCGGTAAATGTATAACTGGTCTCTGCCCAACACCCATTCAGGTATTCTCCAAAAAAGGAGCTGCGGTTAAATACTGCGCTCCTGTTCAAGCTCAGCTTTTCCCCAATCAGGTTCAATAGGGTGGTCTTTCCACTGCCGTTACCCCCACAGAAGATGGTCACCGGCTCAAACTCCAACGTGGGAACTTCCCGGTTCAAAAATAGCCCAAAGGGATACCGGCTGCCATAACAGGTACGCTTATTTTCCCGGTTCTCCGCTAAAAAGCCCAGCTCCCAGCCCTCCCCCGGCAGGGAAAAGGATTTCAAATATTCCACGATTGCCCTTCTCACCCTCCAAAATTGCCGCACTCCCCCAGGGGCCGCTTCTCAGCGGCCCCTGGGGGAGTGATTATTCCAGGGTTACATTACTTTTTGCTTTTGATGTACTCATCAATGGACTTGGCCGCATGCTTACCAGCACCCATGGCCAAGATGACGGTGGCAGCACCGGTAGCGGCGTCGCCGCCGGCAAAGATCGCCGGGCAGGAGGTACAGCCCTTTTCGTCGGCAGCCACACAGCCCTTGCGAGTCTTCTCCAGGCCGGGAGTGCCGTCGTAGCTCATGGGGTTGGGCTGGGTGCCCAGAGCCATGATAACGGCATCCACTTCCATCTTAAACTCGCTGCCCTTCACCGGCACCGGGCTGCGGCGGCCGGAGGCGTCGGGCTCACCCAGCTCCATACGGATGCAGGTGATGGATTGGACATGGTTCTTCTCATCCCCCTCAATGGAGACGGGGTTGGTGAGCAGATCGAAGATGATGCCCTCCTCCTTGGCGTGGTGGACCTCCTCTGCACGGGCGGGGAGCTCGGCCTCGGAACGGCGGTAGACAATGTGAACTTCGGCGCCCAGGCGCTTGGCGCAGCGGGCCGCGTCCATGGCCACGTTGCCGCCGCCGACCACGGCCACCTTCTTGTTGTGCAGGATGGGGGTCTCACTGTCAGGCTTGTAGGCCTTCATCAGGTTAATACGGGTGAGGTACTCGTTGGCGGAATAGACACCCACCAGGGACTCACCGGGGATCTTCATGAACATGGGCAGGCCGGCGCCGGAGCCGATGAACACCGCTTCAAAGCCCATATCAAACAGCTCGGTGATGGTGAGCACCTTGCCGATGACCATGTTCAGCTCAATGTCCACGCCCATCTTCTCCAAATTGGCCACCTCACGCTTGACAATGGCCTTGGGCAGACGGAACTCGGGGATACCGTAGCTGAGCACGCCGCCGGGGGTGTGGAAGGCTTCAAAGACAGAGACGTCATAACCCATGCGGGCCAGCTCGCCGGCGCAGGTCAGTCCGGCAGGGCCGGAGCCGATGACCGCCACTTTATGGCCGTTCTTGGGGGCGGTAGCCACATTGCTCACCCCGTGCTCGGCAGCCCAGTCGGCCACAAAGCGCTCCACACGGCCAATGGCAACGGGCTCACCCTTCACGCCACGGACGCACTTGCCCTCACACTGGTTCTCCTGGGGGCAGACACGGCCGGAAATGGCGGGCAGAGCGTTGGCATTGGACAGGATCTCATAGGCCGCGGCAATATCGCCCTCGGCCACCTTGGCCAGGAAATCAGGGATGGGGATGCCCACCGGGCAACCGCTGACACATGCGGGATTCTTGCAGTGAATGCAGCGCTGGGCCTCATTCATGGCCTCTTCCAGCGTGTAGCCCAGAGCTACCTCCAGGAAGTTGGCGTTACGGATCTGGGGGTCCTGCTCCTTCATGGGAGTCTTATTTAACTGCATATTAGCCATTCATGGCACCTCCTCCCAGGCGGCAGAGATGCTTCTCCTTCGCCTTGGCTTCGTGTTCCTTATACGTAGCGTTACGGGCAATGACCTCGTCAAAGTCTACCTTATGGCCGTCAAAATCGGGGCCGTCCACGCAGGCGAACTTTACTTCGCCGCCCACGGTCAGCCGGCAGCAGCCGCACATGCCGGTGCCGTCAATCATAATGGGGTTCATGCTCACGGTGGTGGGGATATTGTACTTCTCCGTCAGCTTGCAGGCAAACTTCATCATCAGCAGGGGGCCGATGGCAAACACATGGTCAAACTTGACCCCGCTGGCAATCAGCTCCTCCAGCTTATTGGTGACAAACCCATGGAAGCCATAGGTTCCATCGTCGGTGCAGATGTGCAGGTCGGTACAGGCCTGGGACATCTCCTCCTCCAAAATGACAATATCCTTGGTCTTGAAGCCGCCAATCAGGTCCACCTGGTTGCCCGCCTCATGGAGCGCACGGGCCACCGGCAGAGCAATGGCGCAGCCCAGGCCGCCGCCCAAAACGGCAACCCGGCCATAGCCCTCAACCTCCGTGGGAACACCCAGAGGGCCCACGAAATCGTGCAGGCAATCACCCTCGTTGAGCTGGTCCAGAGCCAGGGTAGTGCCGCCAATCTTCTGGTAAATCACAGTGACCAGTCCATCCACCGCGCTGGAAATGGTCAGAGGAATCCGCTCTCCCTCTTCGTCCACACGCAGAATGATGAACTGCCCTGCCTTGGCCTTTGCGGCCACCAGGGGCGCGTACACCGAAATCTGACCGATTTCAGGTGTCAGCGTCTTTTTCTTGGCGATTTGATACTTCTTCACTGCTGATCCTCCTCAAGTTGAATTGTTTTGCCGGGCTCCCCCGGCATCCCTTTTTCCATTCATCTTAAAACACAGCCCCGCTGTGTAGATCACACATTCATTACCGGAGCCATCCGCCCCGATAGCTGCCATAGCGCCTTCTGCGCCGGAGCCGAAGAATCCATCGCACCAGCAGCACTGCTGCCAGCACCGCCAATACCAGTACAGCCAAAGCTGCAAACGTAATCCAGGTTGGATTTTTCACCAGCTCAATGGGGTTCCAGCTGCGGCTGACCGTCTTTCCCCCTCCAAGCTCCTGAAATGCCTCCGGCACACCGTCGTCCCGAAAGGAACGAAGATACGCCGCTAAGGCATACCACTCTTTGATCTCATTTCCCGCTGCGTCCCGTAAAATCCGTTGGGAGAAATCGGTAATCAGCTGTCCCTGCTCGTCCTTGGGTTCAATGGACAAAAGGCCAAAGGATTTCTCCTTCACCGTGGACAGCATCTGAGCGGAATACATACCAGAAACCACCCGATACAGCTTGTCACGTTCCAGTTTCGCCAGCCCCCCGCTGCCTGCAAAGAACGGCTCTTGGAGATACGCTTGGGTGACCCGATTGAAGGGGGCACGGTGCACGTTGAAGCTATACTCCAAACCGGAGAAATACAGCTGTGCCTCCGGCATCAGCGGAGTGACAGAAGCGTCAATTTCCATGACTGCCTGGAGTTCTTTCCCCGTCAGGTAGCAGGAGACCAGGGGATATCCAGCACTCCCGTTCTCCCCCACTCCCATGGACAGTACATCAAAGGCCTGGGATGTGGTAATGGGGCCGGCATACAAAGGCGCACGGAGCACCCCGGCGGCCACAAGAGTCACCGTATCCACATTTGGGCTATCTGCCTCTAAATTGGCCACCGCCCAAGCGTAAGAATCCGCGACCAGAGCGCCCAGAGAATTTCCCTCCTGCGTTTCCTTTTCCGGCAAGGACAAATCAAACCCGCTGGTCGTCAGCTGCTGATCATAGGTCAGGTTATAGGCGGACAGATAGCTGCCGTTGACCTGCTTTTTCCAAACCTCCACCAAAGAAGCCAGCTCCGGGTCCTCCGGAACCGTTTCATCCACCGGTATGAGCCGGTAATCCACCAGCGTCTTTTCCCCGGTATCGCTCCAGCGCAGGGTAATGGAGCCTAAATTCTCACAGTAGGGTCCGGAAGAGACAATATAGGTGTCTCCCTCCACAATGGGCTGCTGCAGCGTGGTATGGGTGTGACCGGAAACAATCAGGTCGATCCCCTCCACCTGCTTTGCCAACTGCTGGTCCTCAGATCGCTTTTCCTTTTCATTCGTGCCCCCGTGGGACAGGCAAATAATAAACTGGGCACCCTGCTCCTCCAATTTGGCCACACACTGCTTTGCCGTCTCAACGGGGTCCGTCAAAACAAACCCGGATGTAGGGGCACAGGCATCCGCATCCGTTCCCATCAGTCCAAAAATTCCATACACTACCCCGCCGCGCTCCAATGTTATGGCATCTCGTACCCCGTAGGCGGACATAGCTCGCTGAATATCCAACTGATCCGGGTTGTCTGCGGCTGGTTTATAATTGGCCATTAAAAGCCTTGGAAGAGGGCCTCCACTCAGGGCCGCCGTCTGCAGCATTTGGGCAAAGCCCTGGTATCCGCCGTCAAATTCGTGGTTTCCCACGGTACCCGCGTCATATCCCATTGCCCCCATGGTTCGCAGCTCCGCCGCCTGAGAAGCAGACAAAGTCTGAAATAACGAGCCGATGGAGAAATCTCCCCCATCCACAACCAACGCATCGGGATGGGTCTCCCGCTCCTGGTCTAGCAGCGTCTTCAGACGGGCATATCCGCCAGATTCTCCTCCCCGGCCGGTCTTCTGCGGGAGAAAATGAGAATGGAGGTCATGGGTAAACAGTACGGTGGTCTCCCATTGCTGGCCGTCCCCTCCATCTGCAGCCCAAACAGCAGTCCACAAAACCAGGATTGCCAATACTGCACCTGAAAGATATCGCAGGGCCTTCAACGGTTTCCCTCCATTCCTCCATTATTTTGCCATAAATCAGTTCCCTTTGGTCTTGCTATCGTGTCAAAATATTGTCGAATCTTTACCTTTTTGTGTTAATATTATAACATATGACGCAAAAATTGCACCATTTTTGACAAAATCAACAAATCACATCGTGTTGGACCGGCCGGTAGAACATCTCACGGATCTGGCTGGGCTGAGTGGATTGCCCCAGCACCCACATCAGCTTCGCGGTGGCAGCCTCCAAAGTCATGTTGTAGGCCTCCATCAATTGGTACTTCTCCTTGACCTGCTGGCCCACCTGATACACCGACATGTCGCTGCCTTCATAGGGGACCTGAGTCATCATAACGATGGTTTTTCCTGCCTCCAGCCACTCTCCCATAGCCTGGGCTAAGGCTCCCGCGCTTCCGCCCGGCAGACCGCCCACGCCAAAAGACTGTAGAATTACCGCTTGATAGCTGTCCTTCAGCTGCCGCAGCGCCTCCGCCCCCATCCCGGGGATTAGTGTCAGCAGCAGCACCCGTTCCTCCAGATTATCGTAAAACACCGGCTCCGCCCCATAGGAATAGGAGCGCGGTGCCAGATACCGAATCAACTTTCCGTCCCGGATCACAGCCACCTCTGGATAGTCCACACTGGAAAAGGCATTGTAGCTCTTTGTCCGCTCCTTTCGGGCCCGTGTACCCAGGATGACACGCCCATCAAAAACCAGACTCACATCATGAGAGTCCCGATCAGCTGCATACAAAAAGCTGTTGTACAAGTTCATCCGTGCATCGGTGTCGTCCAGACAGATGGACTTTTGAGAGCCGGTAATGACAATGGGCTTGGGGGAATCCTGAATCAAATAGGACAGTCCGGCTGCGGTATACGCCATCGTATCCGTACCATGGGTGACCACAAAGCCATCATAGTCCTGATACGCATCCTGAATGGCCTTGGCAATCTCCAGCCAATGGCTGGGGGTAATATTAGTGCTGTCTAAATTCATCAGCTGTCTGGCCTCGACCTGGCATAGCTCTCCCACCGCCGGCACATAGCCCAGAATTTCCTCTGATGTAATAGCCGGGCTCAGCCCATGACCACTCTCCTTTGAGGCAATGGTTCCTCCGGTAGCCAGCATTAGTATCCGTTTCATTGGCTCTGTTCACACAATCCTTTCCGCGGCAAACCCGCGCTTAGAAAAAAGGGGCCGTCTCCAGCCCCTTTGTGGTCGTTTTCCAGTGGCTCACAGACACTGCAAATACTTCCCATAAAGTGTCATGCTCAGTTCTTTTCCGATGGCGTGGACCTGCTCCTCGCTGACCCAGCCCTCGTACAGTCCAAGCTCTTCCAAACAGCCCACATATCGGCCCGTTGTATCCTGGATGTGTTTTATGGTCTGTCCCGCTTCCAACAGGCTGTCTGCGGTACCGGCATCCAACCAAGTAAAATTCTTTTCCAGTGGAATGACCTGTAGCTCCCCGCGACGCAGGTACTCCAAATTTACGTCGGTAATTTCTAGCTCTCCTCGGGCGGAAGGCTTTAAATTGCCTGCGATTTCCATGACCTGGTGGTCATAGAAATAAAGGCCGGGAATAATATAATTGGACTTGGGGTAGCGAGGCTTCTCTTCAATGGAAATGGCCCGTCCTGTCTTGTCAAACTCCACTACGCCGAAGGGACGTGGATCCTCCACCCAATATCCGAACACAGTGGCCCCACGCTCATTGGACGCCGCCCGCTTCAAAGTAGCACCCAGAGTGGGGGCATAGAAAATGTTATCTCCCAGCACCAGGCAAACTCGGTCACCGCCCACAAACTTCTCTCCAATTAGCAGTGCGTCGGCAATTCCTCGGGCCACCGGCTGCTCTGCAAAGGAGATTTTCAGCCCGTACTGGCTACCATCTCCCAGCAATGCCGCAAAGGTGTCAGTCTCACCAGGGGGAACAATAACCAAAATCTCAGAAATCCCTGCCTGCATCAAAATAGCCAGTGGATAATAAATCAGTGGCTTGTCGTACACGGGCAGAAGCGGCTTGCAAACAGGCTTTGTCATGGGATACAAGCGGGTTCCTTTGCCCGCCGCTAGGACGATACCTTTCATATAATCCTCCTGACTGTATATTCCTTTGTGGATTCTCGGCCTATGGATTTTCTTTAGTGTAACATGGACTGGGAATGTTGACAAGCCTTCCTCTCCCACTTTAAAGGATTTTTAACGTTATACTTGAAAGGAATCCCTATCATTAGAAACCCCCGGAGAACGGCAAAGTCAGTCTCCGGGGGCTCAATCTCTTTGTCAGGCGGAACTGAATTAGCCCAGTACCACCAACAGATCGTCGGTATTTACAGTGGTTCCCACAGCGGCGGCCACGGACTTGACCGTACCGTCCACAGGAGCGGAAACCTCAATTTCCATCTTCATGGCCTCCAGAACCACCAGCACGTCGCCGGCCTTTACCTGCTGGCCCACAGAGCACTCCACCTTAAACACGTTGCCGGGCATGGGACTGTTCACCGCAGTCTCCCCAGAGGCAACGGTAGCAGCCGGGGCAGCAGCGGGAGCGGGAGCAGGAGCAGCGACAGGGGCGGGAGCTGCAACGGGAGCGGCCACAGGGGCAGCGGCCACAGGGGCAGCAGCCACAGGGGCAGCAGCCACGGGAGCAGCGGCCACAGGGGCAGCAGCACCATCAGCCTTCTCCACGCTCACCTGATAGGGCTTCCCGTCGATGGTGATGGCGAAGGTCCCGGTGCAGTCGTCCTGAACGCCCATCACCAGGTGGGGAGGCTGATAGGACGCGGCAAAGGGCTCAATGGGACGGGCAGTATAGCCATTGCCCATGGGCGCGGGGACACGGGTATAGTACACATGGCCCTGCCAGGCGGGAATGGGAGCAGTCTCGGGCTTCTTAGTAGGAGCGGGAGCCGCAGCGGGAGCTGCCTTCTTGGGCTCCTCCTTCTTGGGGAAGCCGGCCTCGCGGTCCTTAAAGAAGGCCATGGCAACCTGGGGAAAGGCGATGTAGCTCAGCACATCCTCGTCGCTCTTAGCGGTAGCGCCCAGCTCCTTCTTGGTCTTCTCAAACTCGGGCTCCAGGCTATCAGCAAAGCGGCCCTCGACCAGGGGAGTGTTGCCCAGAATCTTCTTCTGGATGTCCGCATCAATGGGAGCGGGAGTACGGCCATACTCGCCGCGGCAATAAGCCTTGATCTCCTTGCCCACTACCTTGTAGCGCTCGCCGGCCAGCACGTTCTGCACGGCCTGGGAACCAACCATCTGGCTGGTGGGGGTGACCAGAGGAGGATAGCCCATGTCGGCACGGACCTTGGGTGTCTCAGCCAGGGCCTCGTCCAGCTTGTCGATGGCGTTCATCATCTTCAGCTGGGAAATCAGGTTGGACAGCATGCCACCGGGGATCTGATAGTTCAGGCACTGGGTGTCGGTAGCCATGGAGATGGGATCCAGGGTCCCGTCAGCCAGGAAGTCGGCACGAACGTGCTTGAAGAAATCAGCCATCTCGATGAGTACCTTGTCGTTCAGGTCCACCTGGTAGCCGAACTGGCGCAGCGCGTAGGCCAGAGTCTCAGTGGCAGGCTGAGAGGTGCCGCCAGACATGGGAGAAATGGCGGTATCCAGCACGTCGGCACCAGCCTCCACCGCCTTCAGGCAGGTCATGAAGGCCAGACCGGTGGTGCAGTGGGTGTGGATCACCAGGGGCAGCTCAGGCACGGCGTCCTTAATGGCGGAAACCAGATCATAGGCATCCTTGGGACCCATGATACCGGCCATATCCTTAATACAAATGGACTTGACGCCCATGCTCTTCAGGTCCTTGACCATCTGGACGTTCTTCTCCAGTGTATGTACCGGGCTGGTGGTAAAGCAGATCGTACCAGAAGCGTGAGCGCCCTGCTTCACCGTCTCGTCGATGGCAACCTCCAGGTTGCGGGCATCGTTCAAAGCGTCGAAAATACGGATGATATCGATGCCGTTTTTCACGGAATACTCCACGAACTTACGCACCACATCGTCGGGATAGTGCTTATAGCCCAGGATGTTCTGTCCGCGCAGCAGCATTTGCAGCTTGGTGTTGGGCATCTTGGCACGGATCTTACGCAGCCGCTCCCAGGGATCTTCCTGCAGGTAGCGCAGGCACACATCAAAGGTGGCCCCGCCCCACACCTCAGCGGAGTAATAACCGGCTTTATCCATCGTCTCCAGGATGGGCTCAAACTTGCTGTAGGGCAGCCGGGTGGCGATCAGCGACTGGTTTGCATCACGCAGCACGGTCTCCGTGAAGTTTACTTTTCTCATGTCAATCGACCTCCGTATTACTGAAAAGAATGGAGCTTTTTGCCCTTGGTCCAGGGCATTTCCCCGTCCAAACGGCTATCTGGCTTACTGCCGCAAAGTCATTGCTACCATTTTAGTATAACTTTCTCAATAAAGCAAGTACCCCGTTGGGAATAATTAACCTTTTTTTGCCGGGCCGTCCGGGCAATAAAAAACGACGCAGCAGAATTTATTTTCCTGCTGCGTCGCTTATTCCGTCAAACCGCACTCCGGCGGGGTCGGATTCCCCATCACCGGTCGCTGCACGACTCATCCTCGCGGGCATGGGTGCCCTCGTAGTCAAAGATCAAATCGTCAATGTCCACATCAGACCGGACACGGGACCAGATGCTGTTGACTTCACGCTTCATCATCGTCATGCGTATTCCCTCCTTTCTCCTTAAAAATGGGTATAAAAATACCATCGTCCGCCCTGCAAACGATGGAGGAAAATCGTGTTTCTTAGAATGACCTCATCCTCAGGCTATTCTTTCCCGCACAGTCTGCTCCACTCGCTTGCAGCATATGCTACCACCCTGAGTTACATAACGCATTCTGTGCCACCCCATTTCCTCTTAGTTTACTTTGCATTGGAGCTTACTCCTATGCTTTCATTATTGTAAACCCGTCATCCTTTCTTGTCAAGCAAAATTTTCTAAAAATGCAAGTTCTTTTTAAAATATTTGCAGAATCTTCACACTTCAGAGCCTCCCTACGGGATTCGCGGATGTCCTTCCCGGTCAAATTGCCATACCAAATGGGGGGTTCCATTTACCAATTCCACCGCAGCCAAACAGACTAAGGCATCCAGCACCACCGGACTGTCCGTCCGAAAGGGTACCGCCAGGCGAAACCCCTGCGGCCCCGGACTGCACAGCATTGGCTTTTTCATCTCCTGTCGTAAAATGGGATCATCCACCAGTCGACCTGGATTCTTTTCACAGTACCACGCCCCCTCTTTGGCAAAGGCAAAGGCCAACACCGCCTCCCCACCAGTGACCGGCCAGCCCACCTGCTGCTCCAGCTCTTTCCGGGAAAAGGACCGGCTGATGGACAACCTCCCCCCCTCCGGAGCCAATGTTCCAAGGAGCATCCGTCCTCCTCCGCCACCTTGAACCCACACCTTGTAGATACCTCGGCCATCCTCTTCCCGCTCCGCCTCCAACCGGACTCTGGCGCCCTCCACTGTCACACGCAGCATACCGCCCCCGTCTAACTGCAGCCGATTCTCCATCCCTCACCCCTCCCCCTCTATCTTATGCCGGCCCATTCCTTTATTCCTCCCTAGACTTCCCTCTTTCTCTATCTCTGCGAAATTTTTCTTGACAAACCCCGCCCCTTCCGCTAAAATCATCTCCAAGCAAACGCAATGAAGGGAATAAAGACGGCGGCATGTCCCCCTCAGAGAGCCGGTGGTTGGTGCGAATCGGTGTGTGGCTCCGCTGTGTATAACTGGTCCCTGAGTGGTCTGTCCGAACCCGAGATAGTAGGATGGAACGTCTGGCCCCGTTACCGGCCGCGGCCTTGTTGGAGGCTTTGAGGGCTGTTCGGGCAACTGACAGCTGAACCAGGGTGGTACCGCGTGAATTGATTCCACGCCCCTGACTTTGAAAAGTCAGGGGCGTTTTTCTATCCCCTGATTCCATTCAGGCCCCGCTGCCAACATCAGCGGAGCAAGTTTTTGATTAGGAGGACATCGCTATGAATCCAGGCTACAAAAAGTACATTCCTTTCCAGCCCCAGAAGATTGTGGGCCGTACCTGGCCGGACAAGGTAATCACACACGCCCCCGTTTGGTGCTCGGTGGATCTGCGGGACGGCAACCAGGCACTGGTGGACCCCATGAATTTGCAAGAAAAGCTGGAATACTTCCATACCCTGGTGGACATCGGGGTGAAGGAGATTGAAATTGGATTCCCCTCCGCCAGCGAGACGGAGTATGAGATCTGCCGGGAGCTCATTGAGGGCGGTCACATTCCCGACGATGTGACCATCCAGGTTCTGGTTCAGGCCCGGGAACACCTAATCAAAAAAACCTTTGAAGCTATTCAGGGCGCCAAAAACGTAATATTGCACTTCTATAACTCCACCTCCACCCTCCAGCGCAAGGTGGTGTTCCACATGGACACCGACGGCATCACCAAGATCGCCACCGACGCCGCCGACCTCATCTACGAGATGTCCCAGCCCCTGATCCAGGAGGGAATGAACCTGCGCTTTGAGTATTCCCCCGAGTCCTTCATGGGCACGGAGATGGACTACGCTGTAGAGATCTGCCAGGCTGTGCTGGACCACCTCCACGCCACACCGGAAAACAAAGTGATCCTCAACCTGCCCACCACGGTGGAAAACTGCATGCCCAACCAGTTTGCCGATATGATGGAATATTTTATCCGCAAGCTGCCCTCCCGGAACTGTGCCATCATCTCCCTCCACCCCCACAATGACCGCGGCACCGGCGTGGCTACCACCGAAATGGGTCTGCTGGCCGGTGCGGAACGGGTGGAAGCCACCCTCTTCGGCAACGGCGAGCGTACTGGCAACGTGGACATGATCACCCTGGCCATGAACATGTACACCCAGGGCGTGGACCCCCAGTTGGACTTCTCCAACATCAATAAGATCAAGGAAATGTATGAGCGGTGCACCAAGATGCCCGTAGGCGACCGCCAGCCCTACGCCGGCAAGCTGGTCTTCACCGCCTTCTCCGGCAGCCATCAGGACGCCATCAACAAGGGCACCCAATATATGAAGGAGTCTGACTCTGACTTCTGGGAGATCCCCTATCTACCCATTGACCCAGCCGACGTGGGCCGGGAGTACGAGCCCATCATCCGCATCAATTCCCAGTCGGGCAAGGGCGGCGCGGCCTACATTATGGAGCACAACTTCGGGTTCGACCTGCCCAAAGCCATGCACCCAGAATTTGGTGCCATCGTCCAAAAGGAGACCGACACGGTGGGCACGGAGATCTCCCCCGAGCGCATCAACGAGCTGTTCCATCAGGAATACATCGACGTCAAGGAGCCTTACAAGCTGCTTAAGCACGCCTTCCAGGAGAGCGTAGACAGCGAAGGCCACTCCCACGTCACCTTCTGGGGTACGCTCCAGCACACCGATACCATCTTTAAAGTTTCCGGCGAAGGCAACGGTCCTATCGACGCCTTCTTCAACGCCATCAAGGGTGAGAAAATGGCTCGTTTCTCCTTCCTGGACTACTCCTCCCACGCCATTACCAACGGTTCCGATTCCCAGGGTGTGGCTTACATTCTCCTGCAGGACCAGCGGGACGGCAAAAAGTATTGGGGCGTAGGTCTGTCCCACAACATCAATCTGGCCCCTCTGCGCGCCATCCTCTCTGCTATTAACCGCGCCAAACGCAGCCGCCACAGCTGAGCCTCTCATATTCCCCCGGCCTCTTCCCAGAGGCCGGGTTTTCTTTGTTCCGCCCCTTTATTCTATATTTAACCCATATTTCTCCCCCTTAAATTCTATGTTATTTTATAATTTCCAATTGAATTTCCCATTTTTTGCTACGCCTCCCTCTTTGAATTGACTTTTTTCTTATTTAGAGTATACTTATTTTCATCAAGTTGGACCTTTGCGGATCTTTCTGCCCGCAGGCCATTTCCTGTAAGGAGGCAACGTTATGCCTAGAATTGCTGATAACGCCGCTAAGGCCGCTGCTAAGGCCCCTGCCCGTATGTCGAAAAAGGACCCGCTCACCAAGGAGCAGCTCCATACTATTGACGCCTGGTGGAGAGCCGCCAACTATCTCTCCGCCTGTCAGCTCTATCTGTTGGACAACCCTCTGCTCCGTGAGCCCTTAAAGCCTGAGCACCTGAAACACAACATTGTGGGACATTGGGGCACCTGTCCCGGCCAAAACTTCATCTACACTCATCTAAACCGGGCGATTGTAAAATATGACCTGGACATGATCTATATTTGCGGCCCCGGACACGGCGGAAACGCTGTAGTGGCCCAGGATTACTTAGACGGCTCTTATAGTGAGATCTACCCCAACATCAGCCAGGACATCGGCGGCATGAAACGTCTCTTCCGCCAGTTCTCCTTCCCCGGCGGCATTCCCTGTCATACTGCTCCCGAAACACCGGGCTCCATTAACGAGGGCGGTGAACTGGGCTATTCCCTGGCCCACGCCTTTGGGGCGATCATGGACAACCCCGACCTGATTGCCGCCTGCGTGGTTGGAGACGGTGAGGCCGAAACTGCTCCCCTGGCCGCGGCCTGGCACTCCAACAAATTTTTAAACCCCATGACGGATGGCGCCGTTCTCCCCATTCTCCACCTCAACGGCTTTAAAGTCTCCAACCCCACCATTTTCTCCCGTATTTCCCATGAGGAAATTGAGATGTTCTTTAAGGGATGCGGTTGGGAGCCTCGTTTTGTAGAGGGCAGCGACCCGAAGACCATGCACCAGAAAATGGCCGCCGCGCTAGACTGGGCCATCCGGGAAATTCAGCGTGTTCAGGAATACGCTCGCACCACCGGCGATGTCACCCGTCCCCACTGGCCTATGATTGTACTCCGCTCCCCCAAGGGCTGGACCGGCCCCAAGGAGGTGGACGGCAAACAGGTTGAGGGCAGCTGGCGGGCCCACATGGCCCCCATCCCCGTCCATGACGGAAAACCCGGCCGGATCCAGGAGCTGGAGAAGTGGCTGAAAAGCTACCACCCCGAGGAGCTCTTTGACGAAAACGGCGCCCCCATCCCCGCCCTTCAGGAAATTGCCCCCAAGGGCGAGCACCGGATGGGCGCCAATCCCCACGCCAATGGAGGCTTGCTCCTACGGGACCTGCGAATCCCCGACTTCCGGGAGTACGCCTTAGATGTGCCTCAGCCTGGGGCGGTAGAGGCGGAGGACATGACGGTATTGGGCGCCTACGCCAGAGACCTGATGGCACGCAACCTTAAGGGTCGCAACTTCCGAATTTTCTCCCCCGACGAGGCCGCCTCCAACCGTCTCTCCCAAGTTTTCGCCGCCTCCGGCCGCCGCTGGTCGGACAGCATCGATCCCAGCGCGGATGAAAACCTATCCCACGACGGCCGGGTGATGGACGCCGCTTTGTCGGAGCACCTGTGCCAGGGCTGGCTGGAGGGCTACCTCCTCACCGGACGCCACGGCTTCCTCAACAGCTACGAGGCCTTTATCCGCACGGTGGATTCCATGGTCTCCCAGCACGCCAAATGGCTGAAGGTCTGCCGTCAGCTCCCCTGGAGGCAGTCCATCGCCTCCTTAAACTACGTTCTCTCCTCCAACGTGTGGCAGCAGGACCACAACGGCTTCACCCACCAGGACCCCGGCTTTTTAGACCATGTGGCCAACAAAAAGGCCGATGTGGTGCGCCTTTACCTGCCCCCCGACGCCAACTGCCTGCTCAGCTGCTTTGACCACTGCATCCAAAGCCGGAACCAGATCAACGTCATGGTGGCCTCCAAGCTCCCCCGCCCCCAGTGGCTCAGTCTGGACGAGGCCATCAAGCACTGTACCCACGGCATCGGGATCTGGCAGTGGGCCTCTAACGACCAGGGCTCGGAGCCGGACGCTATATTGGCCTGCTGCGGCGATACTCCCACCCTGGAGACTTTGGCCGCTGTCACCATCCTGCGCCACTATCTGCCCGATTTGAAGATTCGGGTCATCAATGTGGTGGACCTGATGAAGCTACAGCCCCACACCGAACATCCCCATGGTTTGACCGACGAGGATTACGATGCCCTCTTTACTACAGACGCCCCCATCATCTTTGCCTTCCACGGCTACCCCACTCTGGTCCATGAGCTCACCTACCGCCGGCATAACAAAAAGCTCCATGTCCGCGGCTACAAGGAGGAGGGCACCATCACCACCCCCTTTGATATGCGGGTGCGAAACGACATCGACCGCTTCCACCTGGTGATGGATACCGTCAAGCGCCTGCCCCAGCTGGGCAACAGCGCCTCCTATCTCATCCAGGAGATGAAGGACAAGCTGGTGGAACATCGGCAGTACATCAACACCCACGGCCAGGACCTGCCGGAGGTGCGGGACTGGAAGTGGAACGGCGGCAAGGGGATCTATTGATTTCCCTTGCCCGGTTGACGAACTAGCTCTTTTATAGTATTATAGGGTCAATCCCTGGCTGAAGCCAGGTTTCCAGTGGTTTTTATTTCTATGTCAGCAATACCGCGAAGGTATGTCTTGCCCAGAAGGGCGGGGCGCCTGCGCGGTATTTTTTACCCTCTCCGCCCCATAAGACAATCTGAGACAAAGGAGTCAAACCATTATGCAGCGTCAAAATCACCAAATTAAAAATTTGGTCACCGCAGCCCTTATGCTGGCCCTGGCCTATGTTCTTCCCAACTTCACCGGCAACATTCCCCAAATTGGCTCTATGCTTCTACCCATGCACCTGCCCACCATACTGTGCGGCTTCCTGGCCGGAGGTCCCTGGGGTGCGGCGGTTGGGTTTATCGCCCCTCTCCTGCGCTCCGTGCTCACAGGCGGCTATCCTCCCATGTTCCCCACCGCCATCGCCATGGCCTTTGAAATGGCCACCTATGGCTTTATCTCCGGGGTACTATCCCACCGTCTTCCCTTGACCCTGAAAGGCATTTACATTTCTCTGCTGAGCGCGATGGTATGCGGCCGTGTGGTGTGGGGTGTCGTGATGGCCATTATTACCCTGGGCGGAGACAGCTTCACCTTTGCCGCCTTTATCGCAGGAGCCTTTACTAACGCCATTCCCGGCATCATTTTGCAGCTCATCGCCGTTCCGGTCCTGGTTTTGACTTTGCAAAAAGCCAAGCTGGTACCCCAGTCCGTTTAAGCTATGGAACCGATTGCTCAGCTCCTCCAGGAGCATATCAGCCGACACCCAAAGCTGGAGGTTCAGGACGGCGTAAAATTTCTCTACCAGAGCTTCCTGGGACCCGGTCACCTGATTTACGATCCCAGCGTTCTGCGCCGCCGTCTAAACGAGGAGTGGTCCAGCATAGAGGGTGACCCCGACGCCCCGCTCTATGAATCCCTGGGGAACGGGCTTTGCCGCCTGCATCTGAGTGCCTGTAAAGGAAAATTACTGTCCTCCAATACGCTACTGCGCCTGTTCTGCTCCACCGCGGAAACCGTCTCTCCCCAGAACGAGGCCTTCCACCGTTCACTCTCCCTTCTCAGCCTTCTTCCCCAGCCCAAAGAAACGATAGAGGCCTATATCAGGGAATACCGCGCTCAGGGCTACCCCTCCGTCTCCCACTCTGAGGCCTACCGTTCCGCCTACCATCCTGCCTACCGGGTTGTGTGGGAGAGCTTTGCTGGCCTGGTGCCTATCCTGGCGGCCATCGACACACGGATGTCCCAAGGCACTCCGGTTCGGGTGGCCATTGACGGCCCCTGTGCCTCTGGGAAATCCACCTTGGGCAATACCCTGGCCTCTCTCTACGGCTGTCCTCTTTTCCACATGGATGATTTCTTTCTCCGTCCGGAACAGCGTACCCAGCAGCGCCTGGAGGAACCGGGTGGCAACGTGGACTATGAACGGTTTCAGGAGCAGGTGCTCTCCCCTCTGTGCGCAGGAGAGACTGTTCGTTACCGCCCGTGGCACTGCCACGAGGGAGACTTTGGTCCAGAGCTCGTCGTTCCTCCGACTCCCCTCACCATCGTCGAGGGGAGCTACGCCCTGCGCCCAGACCTGCGGGACCACTATCACCTGCGAATCTGGGTGGAGGTTCCCTGGTCCCTCCGGGCTGAGCGTCTCATCCAGCGGGGAGGTCCTACTTGCCTGGAGCGCTTTGAACAGCTTTGGGTTCCCCTGGAAAATCGCTATTTCTCCGCCTGTCAGGTAAAGACTTGCTGCCACATCCAATACCCTGAAACCTAACAAAACGTCCGGCTACCGAAAAAGGGAGCCGGACGTTTTTATTTCTTATGTGCCCACTCGTCTCTCCAGTTCCCTTCCCGCCTGGGCCAGCTGTTCCGGAATGGGAATATGTTGCGGGCAAAGGGTCTGACACCGGCCACAGGACACACAGTGAGAGGGTTTTTCCTCCTGATCCAAGCCTCTCCAAGCTCTCCGGGTCAGGCGGTCATTGTCATATACTGACATGTTATTCCAAATTCGAAATACCTTGGGGATATCCACCCCCTGGGGACAGGGCAGACAGTATCGGCAGCCCGTACAGCCGTTTCGAATCCGCTGTCGAAGCCGCCGGGCCGTCTCCTCCACCGCCGCCTGTTCTTCCTCATTCAGCGGCCGCAAGGGAGAAAACAGGGTGCTGTTTTCTTCGATTTCCTCCTGGCTGGCCATTCCGCTGAGCACGACTCGCACCCCCGGTTGACTGGCCACCCAGCGCAGTGCCCAGGACGCATCGGACGCAGACGGATTTAACGTCCGCAGCGGTTTGGCCACTTCGTCCGGCAGACGGGCAAGGGCTCCCCCTTTGACAGGTTCCATCACCACCACCGGCACGCCTTTGCTCCGGGCCAGCTCCAGACCACGCAGTCCGGCCTGGTAGTCTCCATCCATATAGTTCAGCTGGATCTGACACATATCCCATTCCCAACTATTCGAAATCTCCTCAAAAACCTCATACCGGTCATGAAAGGAAAACCCCAGGTGCCGCAAAATTCCCTTGTCTTTATACTCCTGGAGCAGGGGCAAAACCTCCAGCTGCTTCATCTTTTCCCAGGTCTTTTGAGTCAGGCTGTGCAGCAGATAACCGTCCAGGTATTCTACCCCCAGGCGCCGCAGCTGAAGTTCCACCGTCTCCCGCACCTGGTCCAGGCTGTCCACCTTCCAGCAGGGCAGCTTGGTCACCAGACAAAAACGCTCCCGGTCATAGTCTGCCAGCGCCTCTCCCAGACATGGCTCATTGGCTCCATTGTGATAGGGCCAGGCGGTATCAAAATACGCGATTCCCCGCTTCAACCCCAACCCCACCAATTGGCTGGCCCGCTCCCCATCCAGGGTATGGCTAACCCGGTCCATGGGAAAGCGCATGCATCCAAATCCAAGCCGTACCGGTCCTGACGAATCCATCCATTGGGACCAGAGATCCATTTTTATACCCCCAGCTCCTGTGCCAAATCCTCAACCGCCTGTGAAACATATGTAGACAAGGATTGCTCCTTTACACCAGCTACCACCACTCCGCAGCTGTTCATGGGGATTAAAAACTTCTTTGCACTGCAGCCGCCTACCGCCTGCGCAATCGCCGGGGTCACCTCACCCAAAATAGCGTGGGTCACCACCACCCCAATGGGCCCCATCACTGCGTCTGCATCCATTACATTCCGAATTACCGGATTATCCCCTGTCGCTCCAAAATCCGCTCCCGCCTTAAGCATGGTTGCGGTGGCAATGCTGTTGGTCCCGATGGCAAAAACCTTTGCCTGGGGAAGTCGTGCCTTTACCCCCTCAACCAACAGCTTTCCCAAACGGCCTCCTTGGCCATCAATGATTACGATTTTCATAGTCTGCTCTGCCTTTCCTGCGAAATCATACCATATTTTGAAAAATACTCCGTCCCAACGGACATTCGCTATTCTGGCGCATAGGGTACCTTAGGAGGTGATGAAATGGCTCCCAGCTGTTCACCCAACCATCACCAGCTCATTGTGCTCGCTTCCTCCCTGGCGGCTCTCCTTGCTCAACACAAAACGCCGGAAGAGATCAGTCGCCTGGCAGCCTTTTTCACTCTGCTGGGGGACACGTTGGCTCTTCTCGCTTTACAGCCTGACTGCAATTCTTCTGATCATCCCTGCACCCCAAATTCCAGTTGGCAGTCCGAAGCCTATCCCTCTGAACCGGAAAAATAAGCTCGGATCTCGTCCAGACGATCCACCGCCGCCTGATATCCCTTCGCCCACAACAAACGCAGCTTATCTGGGTTGCGTTCAATTCTCGCAACCCCCAGAGTGGAGTCTGGAGCAATGACAAGGACTTCCCCTTTCCGTTCCTTTTCAAACAAGGCCTCTCGGTCTTTGTTGTATTCCTCTGCCCGGTGCTCCATGGCCGCCACAAAATTGGGGTACTTCCGGTAGGTCTTGCGAATTAAATGCATCATCCCAGTGGGTTTACGCACATAGCTGCGCGGACGGGTCAGCACCACTAGCAGCCGGTCACACCCCTGCTCCAACGCATGCCGCCAGGGGATAGAATCTCCTACCCCTCCATCCAAATAGGGTTGGCCGTTGATATGGTAGATGGGGAACATCAGGGGCATGGCACAAGTGACCTGGAGCAGCAGAGAATGGCGGTCCCGCCTGGGAACCTCCATATAGTCGGCCTTCCCCGTATTTAAATTGGTCACCACAGCCTCTACCTGTCCCGGATAGGCCGCAAAGGTGTCGTAGTCAAAAGGAATCAACTCGTTTGGAATGGTATCATAGGCAAATTTTAGGCCAAAATAGCTCCGGTTGTTTTTATCCGCCAGATTATTGATGCCCATGTAGCGCCGGTCTTGGGCATAGGTGGTTACTACCTCCAGATTCCGCCGCGGCTGCTGGGAAAGATAACTCACCCCATAGGCAATGCCTGCCGACACTCCAATCAGGTAGTCCGGCATGATCCCTCCCTCCAGCAAACCATCACACACTCCACTGGAGAAGATGGCCCGCAGGGCCCCACCCTCCAAAACAATTCCAGTTTTCATAGGCGTTTTCCTCTTTTACTTTAAAGTTGATTGAATAGTTTAATAGATTTTTGATTATCTCTTTAGAAGTTCTTATATGCCGGTATAGCCCATAACTACGGGCTTTTCCGGCGTTTTTGATAACGGAAGAAGTTCACATTTTTTCTCATTTCCCCTCACGTCTTTGCTATGGGAAGTAGTAGAAACGGTAGTAAATACCGGCTTACTACTAAGCGGCAGCCTTGGTTTCCTCCGTGTTCTCCACGGTGGTTTCCGCAGCAGCTACGGCGGTTTCCGCCTTGGCCGCTTCCAGCCGTGCCATTTCCTCCTGTGCGGATTGGAATGTGGCGTGTGCGTAATAGTTCAGCGTCATAACGATGTTGGCGTGTCCCATGATGTACTGCAAAGCCTTGGGGTTCATACCGGCGTTTGCCATCCTTGTGCAGAATGTGTGCCTCATGGTATGGGGCGTCATTACCGTTGGCAACGGCTCCTTGTGACACTTGTTGAATTTCTTGGCAAGGCCCTTAAACATGGCGTCATAGTTGACGGCCACTTTCGGCAGGCCGTTTCGGTTCAGGAACAGGAAATTGCTGTACCCGTCAACCTTGATGGCCTTTGCCCCCTTGCGGTTCTTCAACACTCGCTGGAACGCTTCATACGCGGCTGCGCTCATAGGCACCTGCCGAAATCCGCTGTCCGTCTTGGGCGTTTCGATGTAGTAGCCATCCTCCGTACTTCTCAAAAGCTGGTGGTCTACATTGACGAAACGCAGGTCAAAGTTCAGATCGGTTTCGGTCAGACCGCAAAGCTCGGAAATCCGAAGCCCTGTTTCCAGCAGGATCACAACCTCGTCATAATACTTGGCATACACGGGATCGTCCTGTATGAATTTCAGGAGTTCTTCTTCCTGTGCTGGGGTGAGAGGCACCTTTGGCTCCGTGTCGTCGTTGATTACGTCATTGATCGGGAAGTCGAACGGGTTCTTGCGGATGCAATCGTCCTGAATAGCCATATAAAAGATCGCTTTCAGAGAACGCTTGCTGTTGCAAATGGTGTGGTAGGCTATGCCCTTTTCCTGCATACGCAAGGCCCATTCTTTCGCATCGGGCAGCTTCACACTGTCGATGCTGGCCGCCCCCAGCTTATCGTCAGACAAAAGTTTCATCAACTGTTCGCGGCTTTTTTTCGTCCCACGCTTCACGTTTCCCCGCTGCCGGATATACTTGGCATAAAGCTGGCAGACCGTCATTTTTTTGCCGATGGGGTCGATCCCGTCGGCAATGTCCTGTTGTATCTGCTTGACCTTCTCACGCAGAGAAATGTCGGGGCGTTTCCCGGCAGGGATTTTGTCGGTGGGTACTAACTTCCATGAGTACACAAATTGGGGATTTCCAAAGGTGTCTGTATATTTGTAAGCGTATCTTCCGTCGGATCGCTGGCTCTCTCCAGATTTCAAGAGGCGGCCTTTGCTGTCGCGCTTTTTTCATCTCGTTCTTTTCTCGGCATTGTTATGCTCCTTTCCGTATCGGAAAGAGCCTAAACACGCTTATAAGAAGATTATAGCACATTTAAGGCCCAATTTCACTATATGGCGTCGAGGGTATCAATAATTTTTTCAAATTGCTTCCGCTTGATTTGGATGCGGTTGCCGTTCATAATCACCCAGCCAGCATTAGGGTTTTCCTCGGCTAACCTACGCAGCTTGTTTTCCCCGATACGGAAATATTTTGACGCTTCCTCAATCGTCAGCGTGTATTTTTCCCAGATAGGCACATCAGTGTTATTCATTCTTTTAGCCCCCTTTCCAATGGCTAAAAAGGTTGTTAGTTGCAAAAGGGGCCATAATGCGTACGCCGCTCAAAAAGTGCAACTTGACCGCAGATGATGGTGCATAGCCACCGCTGGAATGGTGCACCCATTCCGCCGAAATGGTGCATGGCGGCCGCTGGCGTGGTGCACCGGG
>NZ_NFMA01000040.1 GCF_002161175.1 Flavonifractor sp. An100
CACAGCGCCAAATACTGAAGACCTTCATGGAAGTTCCCTTCGTACAGGGTGGTTGTGGTGCCCTACGAGGCCCATGAATGTCTGAGGTCCCACCGGGGTGTGGACCTCACCGGAAAGCTACGAGTTTTAGGCTTTCGCCTGATCATATTTTAGAACAAGCGTTCCCTGCCGTCAATATTTGAATTTGCACTTTCTCTTTGTCACGGCGGAAAGTGAATCGCCCCCTTCTGGCAGAACAAAGGATTGGGATACATAATGTACCTCAATCCTTCGTTTCAGCAGTGCAATTCTTAAACCAAACGCTCGGTAAACCTTTGGAAACTATCAGCTTTCATGAACTTTGCATCATTACCAAGAGCGGCAAAATGTTTTTCTCCGCACCGAATCTTTGCTTGTTCTTTAGGACGAAGATCCTTGCCCTCAATACTTCCCTTCGTTTCTACAACAAAGTAGAGTTTATTGAGTCCATTATCCTCAATGACGACAGCCCAATCCGGGTTGTAGCTACCGAGGGGCGTGGGAACCTTGAACCAATTGGGAAGTTTGGCATATACTTTTACACTTTCGTTGCTTTCAAGCTTTTCCGCAAATCCGTGTTCCACATCGCTGTCATAGACCACATAGTCATAGACAGAACGATGGCTCTCAAACATATTTCGCTCAAGGTATCCGGTGAGTTCCTCTGAGTCAAAGAGTTCCTGGGCATAGAACTCTGTGTCCCCCAATTTTGTGTATTTGATGCCATCCAAAATGAAGAGTTGCATAGTGGAACTGATCAACTTCGCTACTTGATCCATATACGCCTGGGGATTCTTTTTGAACAGATTAAGCGTCTTGCTCTCAGTCAGGATCTTTACGATGGTTCTGCGGGTCAGGCCAGTTCGATTTTGCAGATAAGTGATGATGTCAGGCAACTGCTCCTTGCCATCGGTGGTCTTTACGGAGAGCCGTTGGGTTTCAGTGGTGTCCACACCGCCCTCGGACACCTGCACCTTCGCTTTGGTGTACATCAACTTGGCCGCCCCTACATCCAGATCCAACTGCATCTTCTCGCAGCACTGTTCTACCAGCTTTTCAGAGTCAAAATCTACCCTGTATGTCGTCTTGTATTTGATTCGATCCCAGAGTTCCTTGAATTCCTCGCTCAGAAAACGCTCTTTGTTCAGGTGAACTGTCCGCTTATCATTTGCAGGTTTGATATTCAGGCCACTGGCAGCCTTCTTGCATACACCGGCGATGGCATGCTTATGCTCGACCAGCTCCACTGGAACCTGCAGGGTATTCATTTTCAGTGCAATCTTCAGCGCATCGGTCACCTTGTCCTTTTCGTCCAGGTAGCCGCACTCTTTGAATGCCTGATAGATATGTTCTGACTTCTCAGCACCCAGATAAGCCATAGAACCGTCCGGCTGCTGAATGGGGATATTGGCAAAGCTGTGGCTTTCCAGAAGGCCAAAGCGGATACCCTCATCCTGCTCATATTCTTTCTGCAAGGTTGCGGCAAACCTTTCATAACTCTCATTGGCCATGACAGTCAGCGTGTTGATAGCAAAACCATGCTGCCGCTCACCGTTCTGATTGACACATAACCGTAGGCCACGTCCAATTTCCTGACGCTTTTTAACTTCGCTTTTCGTCTCATTCAAGGTGCAGATCTGAAATACATTGGGGTTATCCCAGCCCTCCCGCAAGGCTGAGTGAGAGAAAATGAAACGGAGCTTACTGTCAAAGGACAGTAGCTTTTCTTTGTCGCGCATGATCAAGTTGTAGGCCGACTCGTCTACAGCCGTAGTGCCGCTGGTGTCCTTCCACTCCTTGTCAGAGTTTCCGCCCTTCTTGTCGCCGGAAAAATATCCTCCATGCACCTCATGGGGCAGGGACTCCAAATCAATGTCCTGATCCTGAAACAGCGTCCGATACTTGGGCCGCTGGATCAGTTCCCGATAGTTCTTCTCAAACATGTCGGCGTAGATACCGTTGTGGCGCACCCCATCAGTGTCGTAATAGCGGTAGTTGGACACTTTGTCGATGAAGAATAGGCTCAGCACCTTAATGCCCCGGCGGTTCAGAACCAGTTCCTTGTTCAGGTGCTCCTCAATGGTCTTGCGGATCTGCTGTTCCTTGATGGCCCGGTCATCAATGTCGCCCACCGCCTCACCGATCCGCAGGATCTCCGGTTTGGTGGTAAAGCTGACATACTCATTGCCCTTCTCACAATAGATGTCGTCTACCACATAGCCGTTGTACACTTCCCGATAGCCGGACAGCTTCTCGGACAGGTCGTCCCCCTGGCGCACGGTTACCGCTTTGCGCTTGATCGTACCCTTGACCTCACAGTCCAACTCGATTTTGGCCGTAATGGGAGACTTCTTGTTGTCCACCGACAACAGTTTCATATACGCCTTGTTGTGGTAGTCCAGACTCTCAAAGCTGGCTACCTCGATCTGCTTTACCAACTCCAGATCGAAGGCGTCCACCGCGTCCAGTTTGTATACCAAATTGTGCTTTTCCACATGGGTGGCGGAGTAACGCAGGGTACACAGGGCGTTGAGGGATTCCATAGCTTTTTTAGAGGCCGTGGCGCCTTTGCCCTCTACGCTCTGGGGCTCGTCCACGATGACGATTGGATTGGTCTCCTGGATCAGGCTGATGGGGCGCATTCCGTTAAGTTTGTCAATGGCCCGGTGGATAATATTGGCCTTATTTTCTTTCTCCGGATCGTCAAAGCTCTTTCGAAAGGCGGCGATATTGATGACCATAATGGAGATGTTATCATTGACAGCGAAAGAGCGTACCTCCTCCGGCTTGCTGCCATCGTAAATATAGGTGTCATAGACCACATTGTTATAGATGGTCTGGAAGTGTTCCTTGGTGATCTCCAGGGACTTGGCCACTCCCTCTTTAATTGCGATGCTTGGCACCACAATGATGAACTTTTTAAAACCGTAGGCCTTGTTCAGTTCAAAGATGGTGCGCAGATAGACATAGGTCTTTCCGGTGCCAGTCTCCATCTCAATGTCAAAATCACAGGCCCCTTTTTTCAGCATCTTGGCCTGGGGCAGGCCGTTGCGCAACTGCACCGCCTGGAGGTTTTCCAGGATCTCATCCTCGATCAGTTCCAGCTTGTTGGCAATACCGTTATCTGTGGTCATCTGCCCTGCGTCATCCTCCATTGTGACGGTGAATACGCTCCGTTTTGGCGTCTGGCCGCGAAAGAGATCTACCACAGCGGAAACTGCTTGCTCCTGATATTGGAGGTTGGCTTCAAATTGGAGTTTCATTTGTCAACCCCCGTCTGCTTAATTTCCTTGATTTTATCCTTAGCCGTTAAATATGGAACTGCAGCAAGGCAAGACACAACTAAGTTGAATGTTGTATCATACCATTTTTCAAGTTCGTCTGGTGACATTTTCATAAAAGTAGCATTGGCTAATTTATCTTTTCCCGTCCAATGTCGGGCGCCGATTTTGTTAAGCAAAAAGGTAGTATCGTTATAGAGAGGATAAAATTCTGTTCCTTTGATTTGCGATTCTACAGCTTCTAATTTCTTAGATAGCGTACAAAGTATCTCACCTTTTCGCCTTATATTTCCACAATTATCAATTCGATTATATTCGGTCAGGCTGGGTTCAACATCAGGATCTTTCTGGGAAATGATTGTCGCTAAATCATCTTTGAAAATCACATATACTTCATTGTTTTCTTCGTCTACCTGACATTTGCAATGAAATTTTTCCAAAAGATATTTACAATTTTGGAATAGCATTTCAAGCGCATTTTTGTCTGCGATATATGCTATTGCATGTGCTTGTGCTGTTTCGATAGTTGCGTGAATCCGCAACCAACAATTCAAGAGAAATTGTATGAAATCTAATAATTGTTCTTCAGAAACCTTTTTTTCTACAAAATCTTCTGGCGCAATGTTGAGTTTGGAACGCATCTCCTGTAAATTGATAAATGTTCCCCGCAGATTCCAGTTTTCAAATTGCAGATCGCGAATATAGTCCTCAAAAGTATACATAGGCGGCTTTCGAGTTCTCCATTCATCATATGTACCCATGGTGCGCCAATTTGAAAAAATAGCTTCCAACTTTTGATATTCATCAAATAAATCAAAGGAAGGGAATTTATTTTTTTCTGAAATTCTCTGTCTCATACTTTCTTTCCTCACACTGTCGTAAACGCGTCCTCTTCCAGGCCGGCGCGTTTGAGAATCTCCTTGATGTTGACCTTGGCGCTGTCGCTTTCAAAGCCGTTGTCTTTGAACACGACCCGCCAGACCTCGGAGGACTCCTCCTGGCGGAGCGCCGCCATGCCTTCGGCCACTTCGGCGGTGATGTGGTCGTCCAGGCAGATCATCAGGGCGCCCATGCCGATGTCGTACACATTCCGGCTGGCGATGATGTGGGTCTCCAGGGGCCAGGTGAGCTCCATGCCCATTTTCAGCATGATCTCATAGACCACATCCAGCTCGCTGCGGCCCTCCACATAGTTGCTGATGCTGTCAAAGAGGGTGGTCTCCAGGTCGTCATAGTCCGGCTGCCACTGTTTCAGGTTGGAGCTGTCCAGTTTGAACACCTTAAAGCCGATGTCCGGGACTTTCCTGGGTTCCTCGTCAATTTTTAACTGGGCGTTCTGCTCCTCGACCTCCGCCTTGATCTTCTCTCCGGCCCGGCGGATGCGTTCCTTGCCGATCTCACAGATGTTTTCAAAGCCTGCATTGGCTGCCTCGGTGCCATCCGCACAGGGTTCCGGTAGCTGCACCATGATGAATTTGCGATTACCACCGTCCTCAGCATTGATCTGCATGACTGCGTGAGCAGTGGTGGATGAACCGGAGAAAAAATCGAGTATAATATCATTCCCATTTGTAGCCAATGTAAGTGGCCGCATTATTGTTCCAAGTGGTTTTGGCCTCGGAAAAACCTCTTTATCAAATTTCAAATCAATAAACTGCTCTGTACCTCTTTCACTATTCACATCTTTAAAAGTCCATGCAGTAGTAGGTTTAACACGCAAATCGTCTGTGAGATAGTCTTTTTCTACAATCGTCCATCTATTTTTAATCTGCATATAATTGGGAAGCAGTACACTTTTTCTCTCAAGCGCAGTTTCTAATCCCACACGCCATCGGCCTTCTGTTCCATCATCTTTCATTGGAGCAATCTTTATATAGCCTTCCGGAATGGTACTTTCATAAGTTGGATAGAAATCGCCTGTTTTTTCACAATACATAAAATAATAGAACATATTAGGTCTATCAGAGCGCTTATCACTATCTCCGGTCTTGCGTAAATCAATGTGTCTATAGCGCCTTCCGTCATCGTCAATTTTATTGTATCGTTTTATCACATTTTCCTCAGGGGCAAATCCTATCAGCGACGCCTCTCTCTTTTGATAAACCATAATATATTCAAAAGCGGTCGCAAAGTTTTTCTCGTCCGAGCGTCCCTTTGGATTGTTAATATTAGCAATACACGCAAGGAAGTTCATCTCACCAAAAACTTCATTGCACAGCTTCTTCAAATTATTGACCTCATGCTCATCAATGCTGATAAAAATCGTCCCATTTTCCTTAAGTAAATTACGGGCTAACCGCAAGCGAGGGTACATCATGTTAAGCCAGTCAGTGTGGTAGCGTCCATTGGATTCTGTATTTGTTCCCGTATTTCTACCTTCATCATCCACCTGGCTGGTAATGCGCTTGTAATTCTCAACGCTGTCAACGAAGTCATCTGGATAGATAAAGTCACCGCCGGTGTTGTAGGGCGGATCGATATAGATCATCTTGATCTTCCCATGGTAACTCTTCTGCAGCAGTTTGAGCACTTCCAGATTGTCGCCCTCAATGTAGAGGTTCTGGGTGTCGTCCCAGTTTTTGCTCTCTGCCTCACAGGGGCGCAGGGTGCCGGTAGTGGGGGCCTGCGCCAGCCGCAGGGCCTTTCCCTTGCCGTTCCAGGTGAAGTTGTAGCGCTCCTTTTCGTCGTCCACATACTCTCCCAGCACCTGCTTGAGCTTGTCAAAGTCGATCTTTCCCTCCTCAAACACATCCGGGAAGATCTGCCGCAGCTGCTCTATATTCTCCGCCGCCAAATCCGGCGTTTTGCCGTCAAGTTTTGTCATCTGTGGTGGCCTCCTTGCAATATTCTGAAAGTACTTGTTCTCCAAGGCTTCTGAGTTTTCCGTTATAAATTATAAAACTTATATGAAATTGGACTCGATAGTTCTGGGGGTTATAACACTCAAAAGCAAGATTGATTTGAACCTTGTTCTTATCTATCCCCATAAAATTGTGGGATGAAGCAATAAATGAAACACTAATTTTTTTCGTTTCCTCCGACGCCATACCATTTTGTGCTTCAAATACAGGCATAAACCTTTGGAAATCAGTTCCTCCTATCGTATGGAGCGTAGCTTTCACAATTTTAAGCCCATAGATCTGGAAATTTGAAATATTTTTTAGCCCAAATGTAATATACCCTATTTCATGCCCGCCAATAGCACTATTCTGTAGTTCAAAGCCAATATCAGCTCCGTGTAAAAAACCAATATCCCATTTTTGATCTTCAATTTTGTATCTTAAATCTGTAGTATTTAAGACGCTGAAAACAGGGAGTTGTGCCCTGTGTTGCTCTTCTATCAATTTCAAGTTTAGCTGCGTGGCTCGATTATTCTGTATAATTGATACAACACCTAAAGCGATTGTTCCTATAGCTGCTAATGATGCGCCATAGAATCCAAGCGCCTCTCCGACAGATAAACTTGTATTTATCAAGATACGGCAATTATCACCTATAAAATATAAGATCCAGATAAGTAATGGAATCAAAATAAAAGTGATTGTAACGCACCAGAAGCCCCATTTATATGGCGCTCGTCTTATATGCTGTGTAATACTTTCACATAGCTCCTTTAATTTCTCATTCATTTTTATTTACCCGAGTTCTCCAATTTCTTGATCTTCATATTCAGCTCCACTTTCCGGCTGAACTGGGTCTCCTTTTTCAGCTCCACCCGCAGGGCTGCGATCTCCTTCTCCACCCGCTCCCACTGGGCCAGGAGCTACCGGGCCTCGCCGCCGGTCAACTTGTCTCTGAGACCTTCGTGAAACAGATCTTTTTTCTTACAACAGAACTTTTCGCTGCAAAACTTCCTGATTTTATCATAGTATAACATAACATCCGCAATGAATCTACCAAAGGATTTTTGAATTTCATTTTATTTCCAGACGGACACATCCGGTTAGCTGCTCTCCCTAATTGAAACCATTCCAGTCACCACTGGCTCCGTACTCACAGAATAAAATGTATTGCAAAACGCCACACAAGATAGTATAATCATGACAGAAAGGCGGTGTTTCCTATGGCGGGCAAAACGGCCAATGTAACGGCGCGGGTTCAACCGGAGATCAAGCAGAAAGCGGAGGCAATTCTGGATCAGTTGGGTATTCCGGTGTCTGTGCTGATCGATTCCCTTTATCGACAAATTATCATGACGAACAGTATCCCCTATTCCTTCCGGATCCCTACGCTCCCGACGCGGGACGGACTGTCGGAGGAACAATTTGACCAGATGATGGAGAAGGGACTGAAACAGGCTAAGGTAGGCCAGGGGATGGATCTGGACGCCGCGTTTGCCCGTATCAGTAAGAGTATCTGAGGATGGAGTATCAAGTCAAACTGACCGACTACGCAGTGGAACAGCTGCAGGAAATCGTCAGCTATATCTCTAACGTGCTGCAGTCTCCAGAGACTGCCCGCCGATGGCTGGAAAGAGTCAAGTTGGAAATCTCTTCCCTGCGCACGATGCCAAATCGCTACCCTCTGACGCCGGAAGAACCGTGGCGTTCCGAGGGAATCCATAAAATGCCGGTGGAAAACTTTCTGGTGTATTATTGCATCAATGAAAGTCAGAGAATCGTATGGGTCACCGTTGTTGTCTATGGCCGAAGGGACCAACTCCAAGCGCTTCGGAATATGCCGAAGGATCAAGGTTAACCGCGGCTGCAATTATTCTTTGTTTACAGCCCCCCAATTCCTGAGCCGTGGACAGCGTAGAAATAACTTGTTTCATCCTTCCATCCGAGTTATAATACAGGCAGCCGGAAGCAAAAAAGCGCTCCCCCCTCCTTGTCGGTGAAAAACACCGGCAGGGGCTGGGGGCGCGTTTCTGACCACAGGACATACCACACACCGCTTCGGAACACATGGAAACCGGGTGGTCAAAGAGGTCTGAAGATGAATTGGATTGGAGCAAAAAGGGTTAAAAACCACATAAAATACCCAGAAAAAGTTTGAAATCGGCCTTCGGGTCCAAGAGGCCCCGGGTTCGAATCCCGGCACTCCGACCATGCGGAGTGTCCTTATGGGATCTGAGTATCCTACAAAGGACACTCCGCATTTTTTATTGTCAAAATTGGGGCAGCGCCGTTTTCGTCAAACAGCAGCCGATCCCGGATGCACAGGAGCTTTACTTTATGCCGGGTGAGCAGGTCAATGTAGCTTTGGGTCATGCCCCACTCCCGGCCTATCCGGGTCAAATTATGGACTAACACCACATCCACCTTGCCAGCGACCACAGCCTCGGTCACCTTCTGGAGCGCCGGGCGGTCTAATGTGAGCCCGCTGCCGTATTCATCCGCAGCGCCGATGATAGTATATCCCGCCTGCTTTGCGTAGAGCTGGAGCAGAAACCGCTGGTGTTCCAATGCGAAAGAATCTTCATGGGCGACACGGCAATAGAGAAATGCTCTCATATCCCACACCACCTTTACACCGCCGGGGCGTAGCTTAATGCTACGCCTTTTCTTGTTTCCAGCAGAATATCCCGCTCGGGGATCTTCCGGCGATCCGGCACCTCAAAGGCACCGATGCAGTTGTAGTGGATCGTCACCCGCTGATTGGTAACACCGTCCTCCTTGACCGCAGGATAGACCTCGATATACTCAATGAGTTCGGCAACCATGCGCTTGGTGATGGCGGTGGCGTCGGTGTAGCGGCGTACCGTTTCCAAGAAGGTATCCACATCCATCCGCGTATCTTCCAGCTTTTTCAGCTCCAACCGCAACGCCTTGATTTTCTTGGCGTTTTCGCCCTGCTCCTGCTCATACCGCTTGGACATTTTGGCAAACCGGGCATCGTCGATCTTGCCGGACACATTGTCCTCATAGAGCCGTTCAAAGAGCATATCCAGCTCCTTGTCCCGGGCCAACAGCCCATCCAGCTCTCGCTTCTTGCGTACCCGGTCATTTTCCGCCACCTTTGCCGAGCGGCCCACCATCGCCTTGATGAAGTCGTTTTCGTATTCGTTAGCGAAGCAGGCCAGACGGTGTACCTCGTAGAGCACGACCTGCTCCAAGAAGTCCAGCCGGATATAATGGGTAGACGAGCATTTGCGGAGCCCGGAATTGTGGTTCTGGCAGCTAAAGAATTTAATATCGTGGTTGCCCTGGTTAAAATGGAAATTCAGATTGCCGCCGCACTCCGGGCATTTCAGATAGCCGGAAAAGACGTTGGGCTCTTGGGTAACGGTGGGGCGCTTGCGCCGTGTCCCGGCTTTTAACGCCTGCACCTTTTCCCAAGTTGGCCGGTCAATGATAGGCTCATGGACATTGAGGAAGATCGCCCGGTTCTCCTCCGGGTTCTCAATCCGGCGCTTCATTTTATAGGATTTGGAATAGCTTTTGAAGTTGATAACATCGCCACAGTATTCCTGCGTGGTCAAAATCTTCTTGATTGTGGTGTGCCCCCATTTTGTGGGCTCCACGGTGCTTTTGGAGCCACCTCTGCTTGTGCCCTTGCTGCGCCAGTAGTAGGTCGGGTTGACGATCCCATCCGCACCGAGGGCAGCGGCAGTTTCAGCCAGCCCGTACCCGTCCAGCGCCATGCGGTAGATACGGCGTACCACCTCGGCAGCCTCCGGGTCAATCACCCAAAACCGGGGATCGTCCGGGTTCTTGATGTAGCCATAGGGCGGCGGGGAGAGCGGAATCCCAGCGTTGCCTTTCATCTTATTGACGATCCGGCGCTTCTTGGAAATATCCTTGGCGTAGTATTCATTCATAATGTTCTTGAACGGGGTGAAATCATCTTCGCCCTCGTCGCTGTCCACGCCATCGGAAACGGCCACCAGCCGCACATCATGGAGCGGGAAAAATTCCTCGGTGAGCTTGCCCACCTCAATGTAGTTCCGGCCCAGCCGGGAAAGGTCTTTCACGAATACCGCCGAGATGTACCCGGCCTCGATTGCAGCGATCATCTTCTGAAAGCCGGGGCGCTTCATGGTAGTGCCGGTAATACCGTCATCCACGAAAAAGATCGTGTCCGTGTAGCCCTTGTCCTTGGCGGCCTTCTGGAGAATTTTCTTTTGGTTCTGGATGCTGTTGGACTCGCTGTCCATGTTATCGTCACGGCTCAGTCGGCAGTAGAGAGCTGCTGTGCCGGTAGAAATTTTCTTGCTTGACTGTTTCAAAATATCCTCCTTCCTGCAATCAAGCAAGAGGTTCTTATCTATGTATATTATACCTCTGCCGACTGCCCGTGTTAAGGATGTCGATGGAACAGTTAAGCTGGCTCCAAATCGGCCAGCATCAGCTTCAACAGGATGTCACGCATGGACTCGCCTTTGTCCTTGTAGACGGGCGTGACAATGAATTGGATTTTGCCGACTTGATAGGTGTATTCCTCCTTGACGGGTACGGGATCTTCCATGTGGGCCTCCTTCCAGAGCGATACGAAACAATG
>NZ_NFMA01000041.1 GCF_002161175.1 Flavonifractor sp. An100
CGGAATGTTGATTCCGTCCTATGACACCAGCCCTAGCCGGTCCAGGGCCTGCCGGTGCTCCGCGCCGGAGGAGACCAGGTAGATGCGGGTGGTCTCGATGCTGCTGTGGCCCAGCAGGTCGGCCAGCTTGGCGATGTCCCGGTAGGAGCGATAGAACACCGTGGCAAACAGGTGCCGCAGGTTGTGGGGGAACACCCTGCTGGGCGGCACCCCCGCCGCCTTGGCCAGGGCTTTCAGTTCCGCCCAGATCTGCCGGCGGCTCAGATCCTTCCCGCTTCTGGTGCGGAACACCGCGCCGGAGGCGGTTTTCTGTTTTCCGGCATATTTCAACAGCTTGCGGCAGAGCTTTCCGGGCAGCAGGATGGTGCGGATCTTGCCTTTCAGAGAGATCTCCGCCTTGCCCTGCCGGACCGCTTCCACGGTGATGTACTGAACCTCGCTGGCCCGGATACCGGTGGCCCCGATGGTCTCCGCCAGCAGGGCCAGCCGTTCCCGCCCCAGATTTTTAGCGGCGGCCAGCAATCGCTGGTAGTCCTCCTGGGTCAGCTCCCGCTCCGGGTCCCGGAACAGCCGCCGCTGGATTTTTAGGAATTTCACCCGGCACTCCGGCCGCCCCAGGAAGCCCAGCAGACTGTTCAGGGCGGAGAGCATAGCGTTGACAGAGGCGGGGGCGTAGTCCCGCTCCACCAGGTGGGCCTTCCAGCCGGACGCGGCCTCCTTGCTCACCTCCCGTCCGGCCAGCCAGCGGATAAAATCCCCCGCACTTCGGAGATATTTCTCCAGGGTGGCGGGGCTCTTCTCCTCCTGTTGGAGATAGCGGGCGTACGCCCGGAGTTGCTCCGGGCCGCAGGTACATACATATTCCATGATCCGATTCCTCCTTTTTGGCAGTCGATGCTATTGTACACGACCTGAGGATACAGCAAGGCCCGCAGCGGCAAACACCGCTGCGGGCCTTCTTGCTGCAATGCCGTATGGATAGGCTCGCCAAAGGATCGGAAAGATACATAGGCTGCCAGAATTGTTCCTCCCGATGTACATGGCTTTTGCGAACTTGGCGGTTTGTATCACAGGTCGTCTCTCCTCCTCTCGAGGGTACACACACCATACCGCAAAGGAAGCCAAAAGTCGAGAGAATTATAATGCGGAGAGAGAATAATGCAGATACGCCTTGCTCAAACGCTCGGTAAGGTTGTGGCCCCCCTTGCCCTATGGCTCAAAGCTGATTCCTGTCATAAACGTTATAGGCTGACAAAACTGAATGGGCCCGATGGTTTCTTCCGTTGCGTTTGTACGCTGACTGACAATCCCGGCCGTAATTCGGATATCATAGGGCAGAAAACGGAGACTGATACGGACGAGTTTGTTGCGAAACCCTACTTTAATGTGTCTATAAAAACGGCTCTACTCCCGTTTTAGTGGATAGGAGTATTTAGAAAGGGTTAGGGACAGCGAGTTGGAGTTTACCAGCAACGAGGTAAATCATCGAGGCAAAGCCCTCATAGGTATTAAAGCCACGGGCTTTCCGTTTGGCTGCCTGTATCATGGAGTTAATACCCTCACAGACAGCGTTGGTAATGCGGTGGTAGAAGTAGGCCAGTAGGGGCGAGTACATGGCACATGATATGGTTTGCTGTATTTGCGCAGCAAAAGGGCCCCGCCCGTCCGGAGACAGCTGCTCCGGGCGGGCGGGACCAGATGTGCGGGGCAACGGGGGGAACCGGGTCCCTAGGAATTCAGTGCCACTTTCTTTTTCCGCATTTTCTGCTGGACAATCATGGCCACCAGAATGGCGATGCCGACGATGTCGCTCCAGGGGCTGGGCATGACCATGAAGATGCCGCCGGCGATCAGTATGATCCGCTCGATGATATTACAGGGCATGATGCAGTAGCCGGACAGGCCCATGGCGAGACACACCATGCCTACGATGGTAACGGCGGCGGCCATTACAATCATAAGGACGAACATGGGGGTACTCCACCCCTCGGTGTTAATCAAGAGCAGCACCGGATTCAGGACAAAGACGTATGGCGCCACATAGGCCGAGATACCGAGTCGTGAGGCGTTCAGGCCAGTCTTGATGGTGCTGGCGCCCGCAATGCCGGCGCCGGCGATGGCGGCCAGGCCCACCAGCGGGGTGATGTCAGCCACGATGCCGAAGTAGAACACGAACATGTGGGCAGCCAGAGCGGGGATGCCCAGCTCCACCAGAGCGGGAGCGGTGATGGTGGCCTGAATGATGTAGTTGGCGGTGGTGGGCAGGCCCAGACCCAGGAAGATGCAGCACAGCATGGTGAGGGCCAGGGTGGGCATCAGCAGTCCGCCGGACAGGTCCACGATGCCGCCGGCCAGCTTCAGGCCCAGGCCGGTCATGGTGATGCTGCCCACGATAATGCCGGCGCAGCCGCAGGCCAGAACCACGGAGATGGCGCCCCGGGCGGTCTCCTCCAGTGCCATGATGAACATCTTGCCGAACTCCACGGGGTTGAATTTCTCCCCGCTGGTAAAGGAGTTGATGAGCCAGATGATCATGCAGGCCACGATGCCGAACAGGGCGGAGTACATGACCGAGCGTCCGCTGCCCAGCAGGAAGATGATGATCAGCAGGGGAGCGATCTTATACCAGCCGGTTTTCATCAGGTGGGAGACGCTGGGCCGCTGATCCTTGGGTACGCCCAGCAGGCCCTTGCGCATGGCCTCGAAGTGTACGTTGGCGTAGATGCCGGTGAAGTACAGAATGGCGGGGATCACGGCGGCAAAGGCGATGGTGTTGTAGGGCACGCCCACATACTCCGTCATGATAAAGGCCGCCGCGCCCATGATGGGGGGCATGATCTGGCCGCCGGTGGAGGCGGCCGCCTCGACGGCTCCGGCAAATTCAGGCCGGTAGCCGGTCTTTTTCATCAGCGGGATGGTGATGGAGCCGGAGCCCACGGTGTTGGCCACCGAGCTGCCGCTGACGGTGCCCTCCAGGGCGCTGGCGATAACGGCCGCCTTGGCCGGTCCGCCGGCGGCGCCGCCGCAGGCACCCATGGCCATGCCGGTCATCCAGTCGCCCACGCCGCTGGCCTTTAAGAAGGTGGCGAAGATCAGGAACAGGTAGATGAAGGACGAGGACACATAGATGGGAGTGCCCAGGATACCCTCGGTGCCCAGGAATTCAAAGCAGACCACCCGTTTCAGGCTCAGTCCGCCGTGGCCCAGGAAGCCGGGGAAATATTCCCCGAACACCGCGTACAGCAGGAAAAAGATGCCCAGACCCACGATGATGGGACCCACCACCCGGCGGGCGGCCTCCAGCAGCAGGATGATGGCGATGATGCTGACGATCATATCCATCTGGGTGTACAGGCCGGAGCGGAGGAGCAGGGCCTCGTAATTGAACACGTGGTAGGCGCCGCAGAAGAAGGACAGGATGCACAAAATCCAGTCCCAGATGGGAATGGTCTTGCCCGCCTTGCCCGCGATGGGGTAGAGCAGGTAGGCCAGCACCATGGCGGCGGCCAGGTGGGGCGCGCGCTGCAGAGTAGAGGGGAACACACCGAACAGGCCGGTGTAAAGGTGGAACAGGGACCAGCACACGCCGATGACGAATACAATGGCGCGGGGGATGCCCTCCAGGTGGCGGTACTTGGACTCACGGTCATATTTTTCCATGAGTTCCGCTTCATTGAGGACCTCTACGCCATCCACAGTAGTGGTGCTTACGTTTTTCTCTTCGCTCATGCAATTGCCTCCTTTCTATCTCATCCGCATGAGATAGGAAGGGAGGCGGCAGATGCAGCCGCCCTGCCGCCCCCCGTTGCTTCAGCGGATTCGGAGGAGCCCTTCGGCGTCCGCTCAGTCGATCAGCAGGCTGGGATCAACCTCGATGCTCATCTCTTCATAGTACCGGGCGGCACCGGGGTGAACGGGAGTGGTCACGCCCTCCAGGGCGCCTTCCAGGCTGATGTCCTTACCGGCGGTGTGACCGGCCTTGATCTCGTCGGCACTCTCATAGAAGGCCTTGGTGACCTGATAGACCGTGTCCTCATCCAGGTCGGCCCGGCAGTACAGAACCGCCTGGCAGGTGATGGTGTTGATGTCCTCGGTCTGACGGTCATAGGTGCCGGCGGGGATGACGTAGCGGGAGTAGTAGGGCTGAGTCTCCTGGATGGTGGCCAGGATTTCGTCGCTGATGTTGATGTAGTTCAGGTCCATGGCGGTGAGCATCTCCTGAATGCTGGAGGCGGGCACCGTCAGGGTGTTGCAGGCGGCGTCGATGTGGCCGTCCTGCATCTTGGTGGAGGCGTCACCGAAGCTGTCGTTCTGGGGCTTGATATCGGTGTTCATGTCCATGCCGGCGGCCTCCAGAACCGCCTGGGTGCAGCCGATGGTGCCGGAGCCGGCGGGCCCGACGGCGATGGTCAGACCGGCCAGATCCTCCACGTTGTGAGCGCCGGTGGAGGCGGCGGCCACGATCTGGTACACCTCGTGGTACACCACGCCGATGGCGCGCACGTTGGTGACCGGGTTGCCCTCAAAGGCGTCCTTGCCCTCGTGGGCCAGCACGGCGGTGGCGTTCATGGCGATGCCCAGGTCAAATTCGCCGGCGTTGATCATGTTCATGTTCTCAACCGAGGCGCCGCTGGCCTGGGGAGAGATGATAATGCCGTCCATACGGCTCTCCATGGCGGTGGCCATAACGCCGCCCAGGGCGTAATAGGTGCCGCCGCTGGAGCCGGTGCCCATGGAGAGGGTCTGGGTCCCGCCGCCGGAGCCGCCCGAACCGGAGCCCGAGCCGCAGCCGGCCAGCATAGCCAGAGAGATTGCGCACGCCAGAGTCAGAGCCAATAATTTTTTCATGTTTCCTCCTGTTCCAATTTTAGTCGATACCAATGCTTCCTTTCGATGCCTCAGATGTTCCAGTTTGCCGTATCTCACTTGTCGCCCAGGCAGACCACCTTGCCGTCCTTGACGATGACGACCTCCTCGGGGGTGCCCTCGTCGAAGATGACGGTGGGATTGTACTGCACCATGTCGATGTGGACGGTGGAGCGGGCGGGCTGCCCGTAGTAGAAGCCGTTGCCCATGGCGATGTGGCAGGTGCCCCGGGCCTTCTTCTCCTCCTCAAAGTCGCCGTTGAACATGCAGGCGGGGTTCAGGCCGATGCCGATCTCCGCGATGTTGTCCGAGTCCTTCACCTCGGCGATCTGACGGCGGATCTCCTTGCAGATCTTGGCGTCGCCGCCCACGACCTCCACGATGCGGCCGTCCTCGATCTTCAGCTCCACGGGGATGGCGGGGCAGCCGTAGTAGCAGATGGGGCCGTCGATGACCAGCTTGCCGTGGGTGGTGCCGATGACGGGACCCAGGGAGACCTCACCGTCGGACCAGGCCATGGCGTCCCCGGGATTCCGGGCGATGCCGCACTCGATGATAGGCTCCATCTGGTTCATCTCCATGTACAGGTCGGTACCCGCGGGGGTGGTGATGTGGGCCATCTTGTGTCCGCGCCAGATGGCCTGCAGCTTCTCGCCGTCGGCGTACACCGCCTCGTAGTCGGCCAGCGCGCCGCCGCGGGTGAAGTTGTCAATGCTCCGCAGGCAGATGGACACCTCTCTGAGCTTCTTCTGGTTGATCAGCTCCTTCAGGTGATTGTTGTAGATGGCCGCGCCGGAGGAGGTGGTCATGCCCACGAACACGTCGCAGGCGTCCATGCCCAGCTCCAGGGACTTGGGGAAGATGGTGGCCTTGTCCTTGCCACGGATGGGCATCATGTAGATGCCGTACTCCGCGCCGCACTTCAGCGCCGCGGCCGCCATGGCGTTGGCCATCCGCATGTCCGTCTGGGGGTCGATGACAATCAAAACCTCTTCTCCGGGCTTTACCGCCATCAGGTTGGACAGGATATAGTCGGCTCTCTCAATACACTCGATCACGCGATTGTCTTCCATAGCAGATCATCCTCCATTCAAAAATTCGTGTGAATTTCCGCGCATGTGTTCAGGATATGAATCTTAGAATTTGCAATCTGTCGAAAAAGCTCAAGTGCCGGGCGCTCTCCCTTCAGTCTGGGTTCTGCGGACGGTCGGACTGCTCGGTTCTGATATTCCCCCCTTTATTCTCTTCGTGACTGACCGCACAGACTCCGTCCCGCTTCGCCAAGCGGCTGGCAAAGGAAAGCGCTCTGCAGCAAGGGCACGTGTGCAAGACCCGGCAATCCCGGGCTGGAAAAAGAAAAGCCGCCCTTCCTTGTGTTGCTCGGTCAGGGAAAGTCCATCGGGTCAAAGCATTCCAACGGTACTGCGTCCAAGTCAAAGGAAAAGCGGGATTTAGATATTTAATACAAAAACTTCTCTTGATGTATGTTTACAGTTTAACATAATTTTGAAAGAACTGCAAGCATTACTTCTGAAATTCCGGATAAATCGTTGAAATGGAGGTCTTGTAGTGGAGGGTTCAATTGCAAAATGGTTTGGTCGGCGTTTTTGACTCCCACGATACTTCCATCGTTGCTGACGCCAATATACAGCGTACCACCTTTTGTGTTGGCAAAGGCAATGATCTCTTTGCAAATATCTCCCACGACCTCTGCTTTCAGTTCAACAACTTCACTCTCAACAAATGCCATACACAGCGCCCCCTTTTCTTAGTTGTCATTATAATCATAAAACCGCCGCTTTCCAGCTGGAAAGCGGCGGTTTTCTCTGCTGCAGTGCTTTGATGTATATGCACAGATGGAGCATTCAGTGGTCTGCGGGGATTTCTGCGCGCTGCCCGACGGACTTCGTGTCAAATCGGGTGACGATCATATGGATGAGGTAGGGGATGAGAATGACAGGAATGGCCAGGTAGGCGATGGCGCTGTATGCCCGCTGGATCAAGTTCAGCAGGCCGAACTGGGCGATGCCGAAATCCATTGCGCAGCAGATAAGGGCGGTCGCAGCTTCCTTTTTGCTGACCCGTAGCTGGGGCCGCTGCCCTGTAGCGGCTTGGACGGAGCGCTCGCCGCACACGCGCTTGACCATGGCGGCCACCATATTCACCGCCGTGGACACCGCACCCAGGATGATCAGCAGGGAGATAAGCGGCGTCATAAAGGAGGCGCCCACACCCTTTTCCACCATGAACAGAGTGGGCACGCTCTGGGAGGCGGCCTCGGGGTCGGTATAGACGGTCATCAGGCCCAGCACCACCATGACCATCATCAGGGCGTTGAGCACTGCTCCCAGGGCCATACTTTTCACCGCGTTTTCCGGTTTTTCAAAGGACCTGGCGTGTTGGACAAAGACCGCGATGTTGGAGAGCTGGAACGTGCCGTAGAGGAACGCTGAGTACAGTGCCGGGCCCAGGCCCAGGGGCTGGGCGTTCATCTGCTGTATGGCCTCACCGATCTTAGAGAAGTTTGCGCCGATGTTGGGGACATAGACGATCAGCAGCCCGGCGATGATGCAGATGGACAGCGCAGAGGCCACCCGCCGCACCAGGTCTGTGCCGAAGATCGCCACCACAAAGATAAACACCCCGATGAAAAAGGTGCACAGCAGATAGGGCAGGCCCGTCAGCTGGCTTAATGTGGCGCCCCCTGTGGCGAACGCCACCGCCGGGGCCACGCACATCACGCACAGGTACAGCAGCTCGAACAGATTGGAGAAGAGGGGAGCAAACCGCCCGTAAAAGGCGTCATTGTAGGAGCGGTAATCATAGGTCTGGTGTCTGCGGGCGAACCGCAGACTGTATGCGAAGAATACCCCGTTGTAGGCCATGGCCAGCACGGGCATGAGGATGCACCAGACTCCGTAGCGCACAAAATAGCTGTAGATCTGGGCGCCGGAGGCAAATCCTCCGCCGAAGTGGGTGGTGAACCACACAAATGCCACGCCAAGAGCGATGGCGCCTGCTTTTGCCGGTTTCACTGTCCGCCCACCGCCCTTTCCTCCAGAACGGCCATGGCGCCCTCCAGCATCTGCCGGGTAACCGGATAGGGGTAGTGAGAGACATCGGACATGGAGGGAATGACGTCCAGGCAGGCATCCCACTGCTCCGGAGTGATCTCAATATCGGCCAGCCGGGTTGGCAGACCGATGGAACGGTTGAGCTGATAAATCTTTTCAAATTCCGCCTCCTGGCCGTCCGCAAGTAGTGCGATGAGGATGCCGAATCCCACCACTTCTCCGTGGAGATGCCGCTCCTCCAGGATCGGGTACCGGGTGAGGGCGTAGAAGATGGCATGGGCAAGGCCGCTGTTGTAGTCCGGCGTGAAATCCTTGGTGAGGAAGATGGAGGCGATGCCCGTGGTGACCACAATAGCCAGCGCCACCTGCTCCACCTCATAGGTGCACAGGCCCTGCCGGTGGTCCGCCAGAGCCCTGGCGCCGTATATCAGCAGGGGGTCGCGGCACATGCGGCTGACCTCCACGCCCAGGGCGGTGAAGTGCTCCAGGCGCTCGCCCCGGGAGGAGATCATGGCCTCATAGTATTTGGCGTAGGTATCGCCGATGCCAGCCCACATATACTGGCTAGGGGCCTTGGCAAGGATCTCGGTGTCAATGAATGTGTGCATGACCGGGCGGACAAAGAAGTGGGGCCGAAGGAATGTGCCGTCCTCATTGTACATGATGGAGACCGATGTAGTCGCCGCGCAGTTGGAGGCGATGGTGGGGAAGCTGAACACCGGCTTGTCGTCGGGGATGCACAGGCACTTGACAGTATCCAGTGCCTTGCCGCCCCCCACGCCGAACACCATGTCCGCCTGCTGATAGAGGAGCAGGGCCCGCAGGCGCTCCACCGTCTGATAGGTGCAGTTCTCACCATAGATCTCCGTGCCGATGATCTCCAGATTGGTCTTGGCCACATGCGCGGCGATCTTGTCATAGGCGGCGGTCAACGCTTTCCGCCCGCCGATGACCAGTACAGTTTTGCCGTAGGACTCGCACACCGGGCCGATTTTGTCATAGATCTTGTCGCCGATGGAGTAGCTGGGCAGATGGACCTCATAGTTTTCCAGTTTCATATGGTACCCCTTTCCGGGACAGGCAGCAAAAAACGCCCCTGTCCCCACAAAATGTCATGCAGGGACAAGAGCGTGTCGCTCCTGCGGTGCCACCCGGCTTGACGCGGCGAACCGCGTCCACTCACGCATACGGTCATATGCTCTCTTTGATAACGGAGTTCGCACTCCGGCTTGCCTACAGCTGGTTCAGCTCGCCCTCAAAAGCCCATTCACTCCAGCTTCTGCTACCGCGCTCCCACCGTCCGCGGCTCTCTGTCAGCAACTGCACTGAAGCTACTTGCTCTTTCTCAACGGTTTATATCAATTTACCACCGTGAAGGGAAAAAGTCAATCACAAGTTTAGCGGACGAGAGGTGATGCACCGTACGGGGGCGCGGGCGGCGCTATGCGGAAATTTGACTTGCCGCCGCCGCACCACGCCGTGATGGAGACGGCAGGGAGTGCTGTGCGGGCGCTCACACCGAGATCGCTGCCTGGATGCCATTTGGTTTCTCCTTGGTCACGATGATCCGCTTATCGATGTTTTCTTTATTCTGAAAACAGCTCTTCCGGCAGGGCACAACAAATCTACCCGCCTCAGATCTCCGCACCGGACCATGGATTTGAGCAATTTAGACAACGGAAGGAGGACAGACACCCAGCCCGGGGTCTGTAGGCGTTTTAGATAGCTGCGGATCTTATGTTCCCGGTGGAACCCATCGAAATAATTTGCGCCCAAATCACGGAACAGGACCTTGCTCCTGAGGATATGGCAGATGGCGATAAGCATAGAGGGGGCCGCAGCCACGATCTCGTCCAGCTGGGCAGGAGGCTTCTGTGGATGTCTGTCACCACGCTGCCCAGCTTGATCTTGTCGCCTTCAGCATCCAGGGCGCAGAGGCGGACACAGCGGCCAAGGCTTTCAATACACTTCCTAAGCGTATTTTCAGCTGACCAAACAATACGGGATTGCGCGTTCGCGGGCAAGTCGGAGAAGCCCTTAATATTGTTTATAGCCCCGTAAATTTTGAGCTGTAAACGGTGGGGGCGGCGCACTTGCAGGGCTTGTATCGGGCGGGTACAAGAAAGTGAAAAAGCACTCCCAGCCTGAACCGATGCCGGTTCGAGCCGGGAGCGATTGACCACATTTTCAGCCACAGTGTGGTGTGGAGTATGCGGAAAGACTGTATTCAAAGAGTGATAGAAAGCAAGTGAAATGGAGCGGATATGGTCAAAAGCAAGCAGAAATTGTGCAAAAAATCTTTCTTTATCTATTTGGGAGCGCGCGGGGGCCATCCATGAGGACAAAACCGCAACCCCGCAACCCGCTGGGACACTACCAGAAGCGGGAACCATTTCGGCAAAGTCGTTGGTCAAAAAACGGCCTTGACCACATGTTTGACCACAGTTATAATCATTTTATATCCGGGTGTAGCGCAG
>NZ_NFMA01000042.1 GCF_002161175.1 Flavonifractor sp. An100
CCAAAAGACTCAGCCCCCCAAGGGTTACACTCCCGTGACGGCAGACAACAAGACCCAGCCCCCCAGAGGCTACGCCGCCACACCGGTGACCGCTCCCTCTAAGACCATGCCCCCAAGAGGGTATGAACCGCAAGGGGTTCCTGAGCCCACCGCCCCACCCAAGGGGCTGGGGATCAGCGTCATGGATGCCGGAAAGACCGTTGGCATGATGCAGGAGCAGATGGGCTTTGACCCAGTGGTGGGATGGCTGGCCTGTGTGGAAGGCCCGAGCCGGGGAAAGAGCTACACCATCCGGGGCGGAATCAACTCCATTGGCCGCAGTGACCGGATGGATATTACCATTACCGGAGACCGGACCATTTCCGCAGAAAACCACGCCAAAATCAGCTACAGCGACCGCAACAACCGCTTTAACCTGATTCCCGGTGAGGGACGCAACATTGTCTATCTCAACGGAGAGGAGCTGTTCTCCCCCATGCCGCTGCAGACCTATGACCTCATTGATTTTGGAGAGACCAAGCTGCTCTTTGTCCCCCTGTGCTCCGACCGTTTCCGCTGGGACGCCAAGCCGGAGGAGGGAAGCGATCATGGGACTGTTTGACGGTCTGTTCCGCCGGGGGCGCCGGGTAACGGACCCTGCCCCTACCATGGAACGCTCGTCCCAGGAGTCCCCTTTGCGGTTTCTGGTGAGCAATATTCAGGGCATGGGGATGCGGGAACGGCAGGAGGACTCCTTTGCGGTCCTGAATGCCGCCAATCCCCGGCAGTTGGCCCAAGAGGGACTGTTTGCCGTGGTGGCAGACGGAATGGGCGGCATGGAGGACGGAAAGCTGGCCAGCGAGTGTGCCGTGGAATCCTTTTTGGAGCTGTTTCACGGCCGGGACTCCACCTCCCCCCTTCCCCAGTGGCTGGGAGCCTGCGCCCACAGCATCAGCGACCACGTGTTTCGTCAGTTTTCCGGCGCCAGCGGCACCACCCTTGTCGCGGTCCATATCCAGGAAGGGCAGCTGCACTGGGTCAGCGTGGGCGACAGCGCCATCTTCCTCATGCGGGATGGGGGCGTGTTTCAGCTCAACCGGGAGCACACCTACCTCAATCAGCTCTACGCCCGGGAACTGGAGCAGGAGGTCATCTGCAAAGAGCGTGCGGAGCAGGATGAGGATGCCCGGCGTCTGACCGGCTTTGTGGGAATCGACCACCTACAAGAAGTGGACTATAACCTGCGTCCCTGGCAGCTCCAGCGGGGCGATGCCCTGCTTTTGTGTTCCGATGGCATCAGCGGCGTACTGACCCCTCCCGAGCTGATGGAGGCCATGTCTATGGACCCCGAGGAGGGCTGCGGACTGTTGGAAACGATGATCTTAGAGAAACACCTTCCGGCCCAGGACAACTACACCGGCATCTTGATTTCCTGTAAATAAACTTGAATTGGAGTGTATGGTATGAAAAAGCTAGCTCGTGTCCCCGCTTTGCTCTTGGCGGTACTCCTTTTGTGCTTCTACACGGTTCCTGTCTACGGAGCCTTTGACCAGACGGTGCTGGACAGCATTGTGATGCTCCGTACCGGAGCCCCCGACGAAAACGGCACTATGAACTATTGGCGGGGAACCGGCTTCTTTGTGGGCGCCCAGGGAGAAAATCCCCAATACATTGTGACCAACTGCCATGTGGTGGAGGAATTCATCCTGGCTGGCAAGGCTCTGGGCGGTGGCGAGCTCTTTGCGGTATTTGGCCAAGACAATGAGCAGGAAGCCTATTTGGTGGACTATGACTACGAGAAGGATGTGGCTGTCCTAAAGCTGGAAAAGCCCACCGACCTGCGCACCCCCCTGCAGATGTTTGAGCCCCAGGACTCCATGCTGGGCAGCGAGGTCTACGCCGTGGGCTATCCGCTGGCCGCCGACATGACCATTCAGGCGGTCAACTCCTACAGCAAGGAGGACGCCACGGTCACCACCGGCAGCATCAGCCGTCTGCTGACGGAGAGCGGGACCGGCCGCCGTCTAATCCAGACGGACACCGCCATGAGCGGCGGAAACTCCGGCGGACCTCTGGTGGATGAAAATGGAGCCGTGCTGGGCATCAACACCGCCGCCTCCAACCTGGATCAGAACCTGTTTTATGCCGTGAGCATCAGCGAAATCCTCCCCATTTTGGACCGCAACAGCATCACCTACTCCATGTATCAGCCCAGCGCCGACAACACCGTACTCTACATCGGAATCGGCGCTGCCGTGGTGGTGGTAATTGCCGTCCTTGTTCTGGTAATGCGGAAGAAATCCAAGGCACCTGGGGAAGCAGCTCAGCAGACCCAGCCCGAAGCCGCTCCCGCTGCCTCTCCTGTGATCCGCTCCATGGCCCCTCAGCACGCCGGTCAGGTGGTACAGCTCCACCACCAGCCCGTCCAACTGGGACGGGACGGCGCCGTCTGCCGTCTGGTCTACCAGGACGGCACCCCGGGCGTCAGTGCCAGACACTGCCAGATCTATTACGATCAGAATGAGGGCATGTTCGTTGTCACCGACCTTAACTCCACCTACGGAACCTTCCTGGCCGACGGCCAGCGGCTCAGCCCGGACGCCCCTGTCAAGCTGCCACCCAAGAGCTCCATTTACTTGGGTGAGGTGGCCAACACGGTCTATTTGGAAGTGGAATGACCATGAACATCACCACCTATTCCTACACCAACCGGGGCGGCAGGCCTGAAAACGAAGACAGCATTTGTCTGGAAAGCCGCTCCGGCCGGACCGTTTTGACTCTGGCAGACGGTTTGGGTGGCCATGGCGGCGGTGAGGTTGCCTCCGCCCTGGCTGTAAACACTGTCTGCCAAGCCTGTCTGGACTGTCCTTCCGTGGATGAAACGGCTCTGGTCCAATCCATCCAAGCAGCCAATCAAAAAATCCTGGACGGACAGACCGCCTCAGGACTGGAGGAGATGCGCACCACACTGGTCGCACTCTATTTAGAGGGAGAGCACAGCCTGTGGGCCCACGTGGGGGACTCCCGGCTCTACCGCCTCTCCCAAGGAACGATCACTCAGCTGACCCGGGACCACTCTGTCACATACCGCAAGTATTTGGGGGGAGAAATTACCCGCATGGACGTCTACCACGACGATGACCGTTCCAGCCTCCTGCGGGTGCTGGGCCGCCCGTCCTGCTCCCCGGAAACCGGCTCTGCCCCCCTTCAGCCTGGAGAGGCCTTTCTCTTGTGTTCAGATGGATTCTGGGAATATGTATATCAGGAAGAGATTCTGGCCGACTGGCTGAAGTCGGAGACCCCGGAGCAGTGGGCACAATTGATGCTGCTGCGGCACATCCGCCGGGCTCCTAAGGGAAACGACAACTTCTCTTTGATCACCGTTTTTGTGGAGGAACACTTATGAAACGAGCTCTTGCCCTACTTTTGACCGGGCTATTGGCTGCCCTGACATTCATCCCGGTATCGGCAGCCGGAAGTGCAGAGCTGGTGCGCACCTTTTTCACTGAAAACACCCTATACACATATGTAAGCTTGGAAGGCGCGGACCAGCCCATCACCCAGGCAGAGGCCAGGATTGGCAGTCAGTCCTTTCCTGCCGCTGGGACCCTGGCGACCGTTCAGCAGGCAGGCTTTCCCGTCACCTACCTGCTGCTGGTGGACAACTCCACCTCCATGCCTGCATACCGCCAGGAGCTCGTCTCCTTTGGTCAACAGCTCGCCCAACTGGGCGGGGAACACACGCAATTTCTCCTGGCCACCTTCGGCAACGATCTGTCTATCACAGAGGAAGCACTATCGGCGGAGGAACTTGGTACAGCGCTGGAACAGCTCTCCTTCCACGAGGAAGTTACCCGTCTCCACAGCTGTCTTGACAAGGCTCTGGACTACTTTGAAGCTCTCCCTCGGGAGAGCAATGAGCTGCGGTGCATGGTGATTCTCTCCGACGCAGTACAGTACGACCCAGACGGCGGCATTCCCTATGATGAGCTTTTGGAGCGCCTTTCCCGCTCCGATGTTATGCTCCACTCAGTTGGGGTAGGCCAGCAGGAAGATGCCCTGGAGTCCCTTGGTCAGCTGGCTCAGGCCTCTGGTGGGACTCATCAGACCGTGAAGACTCCTGATGAGGCCGAGGAAGCAGCGCAGCAGCTTTCCAGCATCAACGGCTCTATGCTGGTCCTTGGATTTGACCTGTCAGGGTGTTCCGCCTCTGGAGAGGGACAGAACGTCTCCGTCACATTTGCCTCCAACGGAGCTCTGGTCTGCAAGGGGGAAAGTACCGTGGACCTTCCCTCAGACCAACCTGAGGCTCCGTCACCCGCCGTCTCCACCCCGCTCCCCCCCTCAAACAACTCCACGTCTCTCGATGCAAAAGAAAATACTCCCCAACCCTCTTCCTCCCCTCTTCTCCCTCTCGTGGGAGCCGCCGTTGTGATTCTCCTCGTTGGAGGGGCCGTTATTATTTTAAAACGCAGGAGCAGCTCAAATACTCCTCCTGCCTCCCCCCCGCCTCAGGGGATCTACATGCGCATCGAAGACCCTGCCGGCCATTTGGCAGGAACAGAAACCGGGCGCTATTTGACTCAAGAGCTGCTGGTAGGACGTGACCCCTCCTGCGATATCCTCTTCCAGGACCCTTCCGTCTCCCGCCGCCACGCCAGAATATTTTTGGCAAACGGAACCGTATATCTGGAGGACCTAGGTTCTCAAAATGGAACAACCGTCAACGGGAATCCCATTCACATGCCTTGCGCTTTGCGCAGCGGGGATACACTTACTACCGGTGAAGTGACGTGGATGTTAAAATTTTAATGCTCTATCTCAAGGGAAAACAATATTTTCCTTTAAAATTGGGGTATTCCCACATGAATATCTTTTAACTAATGGAATCGATCTTTTCTGATGTCTATTTTCCTTGCCGCTAATGCGAATCGTACTTTCTCCATTATGTTATAAGAAAACCGCTGCCCTTTAACTTCCCAGGGAAGTTAAAGGGCAGCGGTTTTTTGCTGCAATTGGCCTTTTGCCAAGTAATACGGACGTTCATTATATATAAAATCGCCGCAAACGCTATAACGTTCACGGCGACTTGGTGCGCCTGAAGGGACTCGAACCCACACGCATCGCTGCACGAGAACCTAAATCTCGCATGTCTACCAATTCCATCACAGGCGCATATTCTATTGGGAATGACAGAATAGAACGTAAATCAAAACGAAATATACTGCATTCACTGCATGATATGATACACAAAGAACAATAAAAAGTCAATGGTTGATCCGTTGCTGGCTCTCCCGGGAATCTGTGCTGTTTTCTCTCTCTTAATATTTGTACAGGATATAGACCATCCTTCCAAGAAATGAACAGAATCTAAACGTTATTGCCCTTGACTTTTTTTGAACTGGGGCCTATTCTTTTGTAACGGAAATTGTGTAAGCATGTCAGGCGAGCAGTGCCTGTACGATGGATCCCGGAGGTGTTTTTTATGGAATCATACGAAATTTTTAAAGATATGGCAATTATCTTAGTTGCCGCCAAATTATGCGGTTTAATTGCCCGACAATTTCGCATGCCAAGTGTAGTCGGCGAAATTATTGCCGGACTTTTAGTTGGTCCCTGTATGTTCCATCTCGTACAACCCTCTGATTTTTTGACCCAAATGGCTGAAATTGGTGTTGTACTTCTAATGTTTTCCGCTGGGTTGGAATCAGATACCAAAGAGATTATTCGCAGTGGACCAAAAGCGTTGGCCATCGCAACTTCAGGTGTCATTCTCCCTCTAGCATGTGGAACAGGATTGTTTCTCCTCTTCTATGGGCACACTTCAACACAGCGAAATCTTCTCTATGAAGCGCTTTTTATCGGATGTATCCTAACTGCAACCTCTGTTTCAATTACCGTTGAAGCGCTGCGGGAATTAGGCCATTTAAAAGAACGCGTTGGCACAACCATTTTATCTGCCGCCATTATTGATGATGTCTTGGGCATCATCGTGCTGACCCTGATTAGTGGTTTGAAAGACCCAAACAGCTCCCTTATAATGGTCGGCTGGAACACTCTGCTCTTCTTTATTTTCGCCGGCGTGATCGGCTTTATTATATACCAAGCGTTTGATTGGATGGATTCTCGGCACCCAAAAACACGCCGTCTTCCCATTCTAGCCTTGGCCTTATGTTTGGCAATGGCCTATATCGCGGAAGAGTACTTTGGAATTGCTGATATCACAGGTGCTTATGTTGCTGGTGTTGTTCTATCGAATTTGGACGATGCTCCTTACATCGAACGGAAGATGGACATCAATTCCTATATTATCTTTGGGCCATTATTTTTCGCCTCCATTGGTCTAAGTACTGATATCGGCGAAATGGATCAAACCCTGCTTCTCTTTACGATAGCATTCCTGATTGTCGCTCTCCTTTCAAAAGTAATCGGCTGCGGCGGCATGGCCCGTATATGTGGATTTCAGAAACGCGATGCTCTTAAAATCGGCGTTGGAATGATGAACCGTGGCGAAGTCGCTCTAATTGTTGCTCAAAAAGGACTTTTGCTCGGCCTGCTGAATCCCATGTTTTTTACCAGTGTTATTATTCTAATTCTGGTATCTGCTGTGGTAACTCCTATTGTGCTGAAGCTTTTGTATCATAAAGATGACCTAGCATCCTCACCCACAAAAGCTCAAATAACTGATTCCAGTGAAGCTGGTTAAACAAAATCGCCCCCCTACCAAATCGTAGGATGGGGCGATTTTTCATGCTCATTTCCGTTAAATACTTAAATATCGGTATTTTCCTGATTTTTGCGCGTTTCACTCTGAAGATAATCTGGAACTGGTCCAGCGATTGGATGAAACTCCGGCTCGCATGCCAAATGCTGTTTTATTCCAACGCATCGATTGATTGGCGTACCACAGGAATAAAATTTCTCCTCATAATCTGTCATGACACCTTTTATCCCTGTGGCATGTAAGTCCCGCGTTACCTCTGTAAGTTTATAACCTGCTTTTGGAAATTGGAACAAAGAGTATTCAAACAGATCCCGATTATCTGTTTTAAATCGAATTTCTCCTCCATCCCGAAGTATCCCACGGTACAGGACAAGGAAATTTTCGTGGGTTAGACGACGGCGGGCATGTTTATGAGACGGCCATGGGTCACAAAAGTTAATATATAAGATATCAACCTCATTTCCCGAGAAATAGTCTCTCAGCAAAGCTGCATCTCCATCAATAAAGAAGACATTCTTTAAGCCCTTTGCCATACAACGCTCCATAGCTATTACCATAGCATCAGGAACCCGCTCAATTGCAATATATAATGCCTCTGGGTGCTGTTCAGCCGTTTCTACTGTAAATTTTCCTTTTCCACACCCCAATTCAAGACGAAGCTCCTGAGCATCTGGCTTTAATTCTCGCCAATGCCCCCGGTAATCTTTCGGTGATGAAATTAAAAGGCTCGTACATCTTTCCATGCGCGCCGATAAATTCGGTTTTTTACGCATCCTCACTTAAATCACCTCATTGGTTTCTTGAATTTTTATTTTATCATATATAAGATAATATTGACAATCATTTCATTGTAAAACTATGTTTTCTATAGATAGACAAAATCCACCGAGTCATCTTTCTTTGCCGTTGGAGCCCCCCTTTAACATTAATACTTTAAAATAATAAAATAAACAGCATTTGTAATGTTCCCGTCTCAACACTTTGCCCCTGTAAAATCTATTTTTCCAACCACCAGGAAAAACTTGATTTTTCCCTTTTCTCATGTTATTATGCATAGGCTAAGTATCCATGTTAATTCTCTTCATATTTTTGAAAATTCCATATCCGGGGTGTAGCGCAGTTGGTAGCGCGCCTGCTTTGGGAGAATCCGCCCAGGCCACCCCACAACTTCATATCCGGGTGTAGCGCAGTTGGTAGCGCGCCTGCTTTGGGAGCGCGCGGGGGCCATCCATGAGGACAAAACCGCAACCCCTCAACCCGCTGGGACACTACCAGAAGCGGGAACCATTTCGGCAAAGTCGTTGGTCAAAAAACGGCCTTGACCACATGTTTGACCACAGTTATAATCATTTTATATCCGGGTGTAGCGCAG
>NZ_NFMA01000043.1 GCF_002161175.1 Flavonifractor sp. An100
CCCCGAGACCCCCGGCACCAGCGCCCCCCTCCTGGAAGAGAGCGGCGGCGTGGCCGGCACCGTCCTGCTGAGCGTGAACCCGGAGATCGAGATGGACTATGACGATCTGGGCAACGTGGTGGCCCTCACCGGCCGCAACCAGGAGGCCCAGACCCTGCTGGCCTCCTACACCGGCTATGAGGGCCGGCCCTGTACCCAGGTGGTGGGAGAGCTGGTGGACGAGATCAATGCCCTGGGCTACTTCGACGCCACCGTGGGCGGCCACGAGAAGAACATCATCCTGAAGCTGGAGCGGGGCTCCGTCTACCCCAATGACCAGTTCCTGAACGAACTGGCCGAGGCGGTCCGGCTGGTGGTGGAGACCGACCAGATCGGCTCCCAGGCCGTGACCCTGGACCAAGATGACTACGACGACGCCTACGGGGACAAGGGGTACATCAACGCCTCCGCCGCTCAGAGCATCCTCTCCACCCAGCTGGGCCGGGACGATCTGCAGTTTGTGGAGAAGGAGTACGACCTGGACGACGGGGAGTACGAGGTGGAATTCGTCCTGGACGGCGTGGAGTACGAGTATGAGGTGAACGCCTACACCGGCAAGGTCACCGAGATGGACGCGGAGTTCCAGGACTATGACGACACCGACTATGGCCCGGGCAGCGACGGGATCACCGATTACGGCGTGACTGACTACGACGACACCGACTACGGCCCCAATGCCGACGGGATCACCGACTACGACGACACCGACTACGGCCCCAATGCCGACGGGATCACCGACTATGACGACACGGACTATGGCCCCAACAATGATGGAATCACCGATTACGACGACACCGACTACGGTCCCAACGCCGACGGCATCACCGATTACGACGACACGGACTACGGCCCCAATGCCGACGGCATCACCGATTACGACGACACGGACTACGGCCCCAACGCCGACGGCATCACCGATTACGACGACACCGACTACGGCCCCAATGCCGATGGCATCACCGACTACGACGACTGGGGCGATGACGACGACTGGTACGGCGACCCCACCGGCGAGGACCACTGGGACGACGATGACGACGGCTGGGACGACACGGACTACGACGACCGGGACGACGATGACGACTGGGACGACGATGACGACTGGGACGACGATGACGACTGGGACGACGATGACGACTGGGACGACGATTGGGACGACTGAGCCCCTCCGCCTGCGCCACGAGGTCAAGCACCAGATCTCTCCCCAGGAGGATCTGGTGCTCGCCTCCAGGCTGGGGAAGCTCTTTCCCCGGGACGGCCACGCCGGGCCGGACGGCTCCTACCGGGTGACCAGCCTGTATTTCGACACCCCCTACGATACCGCCCTCCGGGAGAAGCTGGACGGGGTGGACCGGCGGGAGAAGTTCCGCCTGCGGTACTACGGGGAGCGCCCGGATTTTCTCAAGCTGGAGAAAAAATTTAAGGTGAACGGCCTGTGCGGCAAGCGGTCCGCCCGCCTGACCTGGTCGGAGGCGGAGCGGCTGCTCTCCGGGGAGGACGCCTTCCTTCTGGAGCGGGGGGAGCCCCTGCTGTCGGAGCTGTACCACAAGCTCCGGGGGACGCTGCTGCGGCCCAGGACGGTGGTGTGCTATGACCGGGAGGCATTCCTGTACGCCCCCGGAAACGTCCGGGTGACCCTGGACCGGGACCTGCGCACCTGCGGGGACAGCGCCGGCTTCCTGTCCCCAGGAGCCTTTCCCCTCAGGCCCCTGGAGGGGGTGACGGTACTGGAGGTCAAGTACGATGCCTTTCTCCCCGACCTGGTGCGGCTGGCCGTCCAGACGCCGGGCCGCCGGGCGGGGGCCTGTTCCAAATACGCCCTGTGCCGGCGGTTTGACTGAGAACGAAGAAAAGAGGTGTGGCTGCCATGCCCACGTTCACCTTTCAGGACATCTTCAAATCCAGCTTTCTGGAGCGGCTGGACGCGGTCTCCCTGCCGGACGCCGCCATCGCCCTGGCGCTGGCCTTCTGCCTGGGCCTGTTCATCTTCCTGGTCTATAAAAAATGCTACGCCGGGGTCATGTACGCCCCCAGCTTCGGGGTGACCCTCATCGCCCTCACCCTCATCACAACCCTGCTGATCCTGGCGGTGACCAGCAACATCGTCCTCTCCCTGGGCATGGTGGGCGCCCTGTCCATCGTCCGCTTCCGTACCGCCATCAAGGAGCCCATGGATATCGCCTTCCTGTTCTGGGCCATCGCGGCGGGCATCGTGCTGGCGGCGGGGCTGATCCCCCTGGCGGTGGTGGGCAGCCTATTTGTGGGGGTGGTGCTGCTGGTGTTCTCCCGGCAGAAGAACGGGGAGTCCCCCTACATCCTGGTGGTCCACTGCGCCGACCAGGATGTGGAGGGGCAGGTGCGCGCCCTGGTGGAGGCCCGGGTGCGGCGGCTGAATCTGAAGAGCAAGAGCGTGGCCCCGGGCCAGATCGAGCTGAACTACGAGGTGCGCCTGCGGGATGCCGACACGGAGTTCGTCAATGAGCTGGGGGCCATGGAGGGCGTGGGGAACGTGGTGCTGGTCTCCTACAACGGGGACTACATGGGGTGAGGCCATGATCCGCCACCGGCATATCGATCTTATCTGCGGCGGGGCCATCCTATTGGCCCTGGTCCTCACCGGTCTGCTCTGCTTCGGGGAGGCTCTGGGCCTCCGGCCCGCCAGCGCCGCGCCCGGGTACGCCTCCCGCCTCTTTGACGATGGCCGGGTCCACACGGTGGACCTGCGGGTGGAGGACTGGGCGGGCTTTCTTGAAAACGCTCCGGCGGAGGAATATATCCCCTGCACCGCAGTCATCGACGGGGAGGAGTTTTACCAGGTGGGCCTGCGGGCCAAGGGGAACAACTCCCTCCGGCTGACAGAGGAGTACGGCCTGTCCCGGTACAGTCTGAAGCTGGAATTCGACCACTATGTGGACGGGGGCAACTACCATGGCCTGGACAAGTTCTCCCTGGACGCCTCCTTTCAGGACAACAGTTATCTCAAAACGTACCTGGTCTACGACATGATGGACTATATGGAGGTACCGGCGCCCTTGTGTAGCTACGCCTGGGTGACGGTGAACGGTCAGCCTTGGGGGCTGTTTCTGGCCATCGAGGAGCCGGAGGAGGCCTTTGCCCGGCGGAATTTCGGCCCGGATCACGGAGCGCTCTATAAGCCGGACTACCGCTCCCTGAACGCGGAGAACGCCGACGTGGCCCTGCAGTACATTGGCGATGACCCCGACCGCTACCCCAACATCTTTGACAACGCCAAGTTTGACACGGACGGGGCGGACCGGGAGCGGCTGATCCAGGCCCTGCGGGTGCTGTCTACCGGCGAAAATCTGGAGACGGCGGTCAACGTGAACGAGGTGCTGCGATACTTTACAGTGCAGGTCTTTGTGATGAACTGGGACAGCTACCTGGGCCACACCGGGCACAACTACTTCCTCTATGAGGAGGACGGGGTACTCTCCATTCTGCCCTGGGATTACAACTTAGCCTTCGGCACCTACGCCCTGGGCATGACCGATCCCATCCGGGACCCCGACGTGCTGATCAACTGGCCGGTGAACACCCCCGCCCGGGGGGAGGTCATGCTGGAGCGGCCTCTGTATCACAATCTGATGAAAAACAGAGACTATTTTGCCCGGTACCACGCCTATTTCGGCCAACTGCTCTCGGAGTATTTCGAGAGCGGCCGGTATGAGGCAGTCATCCGGCAGGCACAGGTCATGATCGCTCCCTATGTGGAGGTCGATCCCACCACCTTCTGCTCCTATGAGGATCATCTGCTGGCGGTGGACACGCTGCTGGAGGTGTGCCGCCTGCGCTCTGAGAGCATTCGGGGACAGCTGGAGGGGGACTACCCTATCACCCTGGCCCAACAGGGGGCGGGGGTGGACGCCTCCCATGTGGATCTGCGGGCGCTGGGGGATTTCGACGACCTGGAGGCTGCGAAGGAGAGGCAGAATGAGGCCGCGGCAATTGCGGGGGTGGAATAAGAGGGTAGCTCATATTGTTTACTGTCCCGTAAATTTTGAGCTGCCTCCGGCATAAATGGATTACATTATTTCCCTCCGAAAATTACAACGCAGACGGGCAGAAAATGCCTCCCCACTTTGTCGGCGGACGTGCCGCCGGCAAAAGAGGGGAGGCGCTTTTGACCACATTTTCAGCCACAGCGCGATGTGGAGTATACGGAAACAGGATGCTCAAAAAGTGGCGGAAAGCAAGCAGATCGGAGTGTATATCGCTATAAAGTACGAAAAATAGTTAGAAAAAAGTTCCAAAGCCGCTTGGTAAGGATGAGGTCGGCAGTTCGAATCTGCCTAGCAGCTCCAAAAAGCCTTGAAAACTTCGGTTTTCGAGGCTTTTTTGTTGCAATTTTTGATTTTTTAGTGTGGGTCAAAATGTGGGTCAACCAGCTGACCCACACCGTGACCAACATGCGGAAAGGGCTAAAGAGTGCCGGACGGGAAGTTTGCGCTTCCCGCCCGGCTTTTTTCTCTCTGCCCTATATGACCTGTGCCATGAAGCTGCCCATGGTGGCTGCTGCCTCGTCCTGCTTCTGCCGTGTGGCGTGGGTGTAGGTGCGAAGGGTGAACCCGGCATCATAGTGGCCCAGCATGGAGGACACCGTCTTGACATCCACACCGTTCTGAAGGGCTGGGGTGGCGAAGGTGTGCCGCAGATCGTGGAAACGGATGTGGGACAGTCCTGCGTCCTTTAGGATCTTCTTGTGGAGGTTGACTACGGAATCCGGGTGGTACATTTCTCCAGTGATGGGGGAGGGGAACAGGTAGGGGCTGTCCGGATGTTTGTTGTGCTCCTGGATCAGCAGCTCCACCGCTGTCTGCGGGATAGATACCAGGCGGACGGAGTTTTCTGTCTTGGGCCGGGTGAGTTCCAGGGAGCCGTCCGGGTTGCGGACATACTGTTTGCTGACCGAGATGGTTTTGTTCTGGATGTCCACATCGTCCCAGCGTAGGGCCACCAGCTCTCCCTTCCGCAATCCGCTGACCAATTCCAGATAGAACATGGGGAGCAAGTCTCTGGCTTTGGCTGCCTCCAGTTAGGCATGCATATCTTCAGAGGGAAGAATCTGCATCTCGATCTTGCGAGGCTTTGGAGCGATGCAATCTTCAGTGGGATTCCTGGGGATAAGCCGTTCCTTCACCGCCCGTTCCAGGGCCGCATGGAGCATTAGGTGGACGCTGCGGACGGTGGTGGTGCTTAGTCCCTTTGTTTCTCCTTTTCCAACATGTATTCTGCCGTCCTCTAATAACTCCTTGTAGAGCTTCTGTAGGTGCCGGGTGGTCAGTTTTGTTAGTTTGATGCTTCCGATCCTGGGAATGGTGTAGCGCTCGATGATGAGTTCATACCGGTTTGCTGTGGCGGTACGCACATTTGGTTTGGCATAGAGCTCATACCAAGTGGGCAGCCATGTGGCTAAAATAGATGGTCTCGTCTGGGGCTTGGAACTCCGAACATCCGAAGCCGGGGAAATAATCACCAAGCTGTAGGTTAATGACCACTGAGGAGGGGTTGATACCGGAGCGGCTTTCAGTTCGAGATCTGGTGCCGACCCTCTTTTGGAGACACCAGCGTTTCCAGTATTTTGAAGTGTGTGTCCACGGTGAGCAGTGGTGGTGCCGCGAATACTTTACCAGTTGGTTCAGACTGCGGCCATACCTTATCAGCGATATTATTTAGCCAATATTCTGTTTTCAATTGTCTCAATACTGGATGTTGGGATTGGAATAGTCTTTGATCCGCTTTTTAAGCAGCGTAGAAATATGTGTTTGTCAAACGAAAATGTGAGCAAAAGGGCCCCAAAAAAGTGAGCACCTTCAGCACCAGATTTCATGTCGTGAGCAATGTTTTTCCCAAGTACCAAATGCTCACCTTTTGAGTACCCGGAAAGATGAGGGCCTTTTGCAAGAGTGAGTGCCCTGGGGGCCTAATGCTCACATCGGTCCCCCGGAGGCCAAACGCTCGCATCGGTGCCAATAGGGGCCAAGTGCTCACATCGGTGCCCAAAGCCCTTTTGCACTAATTTTGAGTACCCTAAGTGTATGCCCTCTGGCGGTTTAGGGACTGGGTAAGCCGGTAGCTTTCCCCAGAGAAAATCACAATATGGCTGTGGTGGATAAGCCGGTCAACGAGCGCCGCAGTCAGGCGGTTGTCCCCAAAGACAGTGTTCCACTGAGAGAACTCCAGGTTTGAAGTAATAATCAGGCTCTTGCGCTCGTAGCAATCGGAAATCACTTGGAACAGCAGTTCAGCGGCGTCCTTGTGCAGAGGGACGAAACCAATCTCGTCAATCACAACAAGCTCTACCTTTTTCAGCGTACCCAGGTAATTGTTCAAGGTTCCCTTGGTGTTCTTTTCCAGCAGTATGTTTGCCAACTCAGCCGCAGTAAAGAAACGGACACGCCGCCCCTCCTGGCAGGCTTTCAAAGCAATAGCCGTAGCCAGATGGGTCTTTCCCGTCCCAACGCTCCCCATAAAAATCAGGTTCTCTTTTGGGGCAAGGAACTGGAGGTCGGTCATGTATTCCTGTGGCAAGCCGCCAGGAAGTTCAATGGCGGAGTTCCACACA
>NZ_NFMA01000044.1 GCF_002161175.1 Flavonifractor sp. An100
AAAGTCTCGTCAGGCCAATTTCCCTTCCATTGTAGCTTAGGCGTGAGTACGAGAAAAGCACGCCTGGCTGGCGTGCTCCTCCCGCCTGTTGGCATTGTAGCAATAAAAGTCAAGTAGAAGTTTCAGATTTTTAGGGAAGCGAAAAAGGCAACACAAAATCAAGCCGCTGAGCATCCCAAAATTAAAACAGCGGCCAGCCAGATGGTATAGCGCAGGAAAATCAGTCGTGTTCCAGGGAATCCAAGTAGGCTTTCACAGAAGCGTAGTAGATGCGCAGGAACTTATTTGCGGAGGCCATCATGTAGACACGGTAGGGCTTGCCTTCAGAGCGTTTCTTGTTCATGAACTGGTAGACCGGCTCATTCATTGGAGCACGTTGCAGGATGACACTCATCACCAGAAAGAGCGTCCTGCGCAGTGAGGTAGATCCCCGCTTGGAAATGCTGCGGCTACGGACATCCATTTGGCCGGATTGGTAGGGCGGGGCGTCAATGCCCGCAAAGGCAACCAGCGCTTTTTTGGAATGAAAACGGCGTACATCGCCAATTTCAGCCATGAGTTGGGGGCCGAGGGTAGGACCAACACCAAACATCCCCATCACCACAGGATACTCCGGCAGAGAAGCTGCCATGGACTGCATCTCCTGCTTGAGAGTAGCTAATGTGGCAGAAGTTGCCCGGATTTGGGAAACAGCCTGTTTCACCAAAAGTTTTGCCGTATCCGTTTTCGGAATGACACCGAAGTGTCCACAGGCGGAGGCATAAATGTCCAGCGCCTTATCTTCGCTGAAATTGTAGCCGTGCTTTCTGCACCATTTATAGTACTTGGCGGTAAAAGCCTTCTCAGACAGGCCACAGACGCACTCGCAATGCCAAAAAGCGGCTACAAAGTCCACCCACTTCTCGCTGCCATCGGCGCGGGGCGGACTGGTAAACAGGCGGTTTACGTCCGGGAAAGCAATGTCCAGCATGGAGATCAAGTTGTTCTTCAGCATGGTCTGTACTTTGGAATACTGCTGGTATTGCCGGTAGCAGGTCTTCAGCATGAGCCGGGTATCCTCCTCAGGGACATATCTCGGCAGTGTGAGCCAGTGGTCAAGGCCGTAGTTGGCCAGCTTCACGGCATCCTTCTTGTCGGTCTTGGCCCGTCTTAAACTGTTGTTTCCGTAGTCATGCACCAGCATTGCATTGACTACCGAGACATAAAGGCCCGCGTCGTGGAGCAGCCAGGCCACCGGCGCGTGGTAATTACCTGTGGATTCCATCACCACACGGGTCTCACCGTCCAGGCTTTTGAGCAGCCTTGCCAGCTCGCTCAGTTCACTGTCGGTGTGGCGCACTTCAAAGGGTGAAACCACTACCTCTCCAAAGGGCCGCATGACTGCAATCGTGCTCTTTCCCTTGGAAACATCGATGCCAACGCAGTTCATTCACATTCCTCCAATACCAAGAATCCGCAACCGGAAATCCATCTTTTCTCGCTGCCGATTCAATCTATTTGGTGACACGAACTCTCCGGCATCCGGTGGCTCAACCTGCTCAAATCGAACGCTGCAACAAGAGGATGGCTGACAGTCTTTCCTACGGACTTGTTAGCCCAAGTGAGGTGTCGTCAGCCAGTTGCTCCTCTTATTGTAGCTTAGGCACGAGATGGAAAGAAAGCCGGACTGGCTGCCTGGCTTTCCTGTCCAAATTTATTGTAATAGCGAGGTGAGCACGATGTTGTTCGGAAAATTCTGCATTGATTTCGGCTCCGTACAAATGGATACCACAAAACATTGTGCGGAGCCTTTTCGGACTGTCAAGTTGTAAAACCGGGCGGCCAGGGCAGAAAATCACTACCTTTGGTTTTTGTACCCTTTTTGCAGACTGACAGGACAAGATAGTTTATTTTGGGCCGCGGACGATGTTTTGTCCACGGCCTTTTGTTATGCCCATTTCAGGGGCGATGGAACAGAGGGCGCACAGCACTGCGCTGCCCTCTGTCTTTTTGAAAGGAAGATATTACATGACTCAAGATCAAAACTTATTGAACGGGAGCGTGCCCCAAAAACTGATCCAGTTTGCCTTCCCGCTGTTTCTGGCCAACCTGCTGCAGGCCCTCTACAATGTGGTGGATATGCTGGTGGTGGGGAAAATTGTGGGCAAAATCGGCCTGGCCGCCATCAGCAATGCCTCCATGCTGTGTTTTATCATCAATTCCCTCTGTATCGGCCTGACCATGGGCGGGAGCGTTTTGGTGGCTCAGTACAAAGGGGCGGGCGACCAAAAGGGACAGCGTGACACCATCGGAATGCTGTTTCTCCTGTCGCTGGTGGCCTCCGTTGTAGTTACCATTCTCGGCCTTACCGTCTATGAGTCGCTGTTCCGAGCGCTGGATGTTCCGGCGGAGGCCTATCCGGACGCCTGCGGCTATATGGAGATCATCTGCTGGGGAACCGTATTCGTCTTTGGCTACAACACGGTCTGCTCCATTCTGAAAGGCCTGGGCGATTCCAAAACGCCGCTTTTTTTCGTGGGTACCGCCACGATTCTCAACGTCTTGCTGGATGTACTGCTGGTAGGGCCGTGTTCCATGGGCACCGCCGGCGCGGCATGGGCCACGATCACTGCCCAAGGCATTTCCTTTGTGGGATCGTTGGCATATCTGAAACGGCACCAGCTGAGCGTTTCCTTCAGGAAGATCGAGTTTTGCTGGGAAATACTGTTATCCATTTTGAAGGTGGGCCTGCCCACCGCAACCCAGATGGTGGTGGTGAACACGGCCTATCTGCTGGTGACGGGGATGCTCAATCCCTTTGGCACCTCGGTGGCCGCTGCCTCCGGCGTAGGGCTGAAGATCAACACCTTTGCCGGGATGCACTGCTGGGCCATTGGGCAGGCCATCACCGCCATGGTGGGCCAGTGCATGGGAGCCGGTCAGATCCGGCGGGCCCGCCAGGTAGTGCGATCCGGTCTGCTGCTGAACCTCGCCGTCACAGCGGCGGTGGTTGTGACGGTCCAGTTTCTGGCGGAGCCTCTCATCTGCCTGTTTGACAGCACCAGCCCGGAGGTAATCCGGGTCGGTGTGCTGTATCTGCGCCTGTGCTGCGGAGTTAACAGCCTGGTCTATGCCGCCATGTACACGCTGGATTCCTTTGCCATCGGTGTGGGCGCAGCTCATGTGGCCATGGTCAATGCCCTGCTGGACGCGGTGGTGGTGCGCCTGCCGGTGGCGTGGCTGCTGGCATTTTCCCTCTCCATGGGCTTTCCCGGAATCTATCTGGGCCAGGCCCTTTCGCCCATCCTGCCCGCCCTGGTGGGGTTTATCTACTTCAGAAGCAGAGTCTGGGAAAGAAAAACACTGGTGCGTGAGCCTTCGAGAGAGGGTAGCCGAAACAAATAAGAGGAGGAAAAGAATATGAATCCATCCAACATCTATCCCCGAACAGATGATACTCAGACGGTCTATCTCAACCAGGTCGTGGCAGACCCCAGCATCCTTGTGGGGGACTTCACCATGTATAATGACTTTGTCCATGACCCCGTTGACTTTGAAAAGAACAACGTGCTGTATCACTATCCCGTCAACCACGACCGGCTGGTGATCGGTAAATTCTGCTCCATCGCCTGTGGAGCAAAGTTCCTCTTCAACAGCGCCAACCACAGCCTGCAATCCCTCTCCACCTATCCCTTTCCCATTTTCTTCGAGGAGTGGGGACTGGATCGGAGTCAGGTGGCCAGAGCCTGGGACAACAAGGGTGACATTGTTATCGGAAACGATGTGTGGATCGGCTACGAGGCGGTCATCTTAGCGGGGGTGACCGTCGGAGACGGAGCCATCATCGGTGCCCGGGCCGTTGTAACGAAGGATATCCCGCCCTATACCATTGTGGGCGGTGTCCCGGCTAAGCCGATCCGAAAGCGGTTTTCCGAGGACACAATTGCCGCGCTATTGGAACTGCGGTGGTGGGACTGGCCGGAGAAACGGATCCAGGCCAATTTGGATGCCATTCAATCAGGACAACTGGATCAAATCAGATGACCTGTTTTGTCGTAAAGTTCGGGCTGTCCCTATCCGAATGACACAAATAAAAAATACATCCCTCTGGAAATCACAGATTCCAGAGGGATGTATTCATGTCTCGGGCTGTTTCCAGTGGTTCAGCTTTGGCAGCTGAGCTTCAAAGTAGGCTCTGACCTGCTCCGGGGGCCAGGCTTCATTGGACATATGACTTTCCAGAAAATTCAGCAGTTCCTCAAGGCTTGTGTAGACGAATTTCCCGTCAGTATAGCACCACTTGCAATATTCCTCGTTGAAGGTGCCGTCCGGCTCCCGGCTGATATTAGCATCCTCCAGAGGCATACCACAGCACTGGCAGATCAACTGCCTTGGGGAACCCAGCAGGGTATTGATGGAGACATCAAACAGCCTGGAGAGCAGTTTCAAGGTTTCTGTGTTGGGCACTGTTTCGCCGGTCTCCCAGCGGGAAACCGCCTGCCGGGTCACATGCACTTGTTCCGCCAACTGCTCCTGGGAGAGTCCGCGCTTGGTGCGCAGTTCCAGAAGGACTTCTTTGGTATCCATGTTGATCACCACCTTGCCCGGATTGTACCACAGCCGGAGCAAAAAGCAAAGCAACTGGCTGTTGCCTCAATTCTGCTTTGCTCTCGCATCAGGCGTATCAGTATTTAACAAGCTATATACAAAGAATACCGCCCGCTGAACATCCACGGATTTCAGCGGGCGGTATCATCTCTTTCAGAAATCTGATTTCGGGTACTTGCCGTAGGCGCCTGTCCAGTGTTCCGCCGCTTTCAGAAAGGCAGAGTAGCCGTGGGCGCGGATGAACTCCAGTGCCTGCTTGTATTTGGAGTATTTGTAGACTGAATGGTTGAGAAAGGCCTGGACGGTCTCGCAGTGTTCATATTCCTCGCAATCTGCGCAGGTGATGTGACCTTTAGTCAGGCAGCACTTCTTCATTTTGCATCTGGCCCGGTTCAGATCACGGGATCCATCCAGATAGCCCGGCTTGCAGCCCTTGCAGGTCTTCTCAAATTCACGGCAGGTCCCGCAGTAGGCACCACAGCAGCCGATTTCCTCTGTACAATTCATAGGGAGGAACTCCCTTCAAAGTGATAGATTTTTAGAAAATCGCTGATGCGTTCCTCGACCGCATGAAGGGACTCTTCATCGCCGTATGGGATGTTGATGCACCGCTTGCCCTTTTTGCAGGTGGGCAAACTCTCAGACAAGCGGTTCAGAAACTCTTCGTCGGAAAAATGAATGGAGAAGTGGCTTTTCGCGGCGGAAACTGCCACATATCCCTCGTACATCTTTTTCACCAGCAGCCACATGGGCATGGAAAAGGAGATTTTAGGAGTCAACTGCGGATATTCTGCACTCATAAAGTCAATGAATGCGCTGACATGCTGCCGCTGCTCTTCGTTCAGCGATGCCACATACTCCGAAACAGAAGCTGCGCCCATATCATACCTCCAACTGCCTATTGGGACTGCTGCCGGTCCCACTCTTTTTTCAGGATGGCATACTGCACCGTGTTTTCATACCTGGGGGTTCCGTCGGGATTGTTCACGAAGGAGATGAATTCCAGGAACAGGCCCTCCCGGCGCATCCCCAGTTTTTCGCACAGATGCTGACTGGCGAGGTTATAGTCCTCGGTGTAAGCGTAGATGCGCCTTGCGCCCTTTTGGGAAAAGAGATAGTCGAAGAAGGCATGGGCCGCCTCGAAGGCGTACCCTTTGCCCTGGTAGTTCTCATTCAGCATCCAGCAGGGGCTGAAAGTGTCCCGCACGGAGTCCTCGCCTGCGTGGGGCTCGCCCTCCTCCGGGTAGGCGTCAATCTCTCCGATAACCTTGCCGCCCTCCTTCAGGGTGATGGCAAAGTAGTACTCCGTCTCGCCCAGGCGCTTTTTCATCTCCTCTTTAGCCTCGTCCAGGGAATGCAGCTTCATGCAGGCAAAGCAGTTGACCGCGGGTTCTTTCAGATATTCGTAGGCATCCGCCGCGTCATCCTCTAAAAAGGGGCGCAGGATCAGCCGTTTTGTCTCGATCACCATATTTCGGCACCTCAAGAAAAGTAAAAATGGATAGTGGAATTTTATCAAATAGTTTTGTTGTAAAAGTTAAGAAAAATCCGTCAAAATCACAAGATTTTGACGGATTTTTGGTCCGAGTGGGGCGATTCGAACGCCCGGCCCCGTGAACCCAAATCACGTGCGCTACCAACTGCGCTACACCCGGATATAAAATGATTATAACTGTGGTCAAACATGTGGTCAAGGCCGTTTTTTGACCAACGACTTTGCCGAAATGGTTCCCGCT
>NZ_NFMA01000045.1 GCF_002161175.1 Flavonifractor sp. An100
GCGGATGAACCGCCGCGCCGCGCTGTTCCTTTTATTTTTTTAAGCGCTCTCCTCGGTATCGGGCTCTCCATGCAAGGATCAGCATAGTTACCAGACCAGTCCCGGACAGGACCATCAACGTCAGCCAGAGAAGCAGATGAGAATGGTCGCCGGTTTCGGGCACATCCGGGTCCGGCTCGGCCCCGCCTTTTGGAATATCAGGATTTCCCACATCCTCCGGTTGGTCGGGCTTGTCCGGTTTGTCCGGCTCACTGGGCGTCTCCGGTTCGTCCGGCGGATCGTCGGGAGGATCGTCCGGAGGGGTATCCGGCGGGTCATCGGGCGGATTGTCTGGCGGCGTGTCGTCATTGTTGATGGTCCAGGTGGTGCCGCTCTGCGCCACCGTGGCGGTGAAGCCGTTGGGCACATCCACCTCCCGGACGGACCAGTTATACCGGTCATCCAGCCCTGTCCAGGTGTGCGTCCATCTGTTGGAATCATCCAGGGTGACCGGGCCGCCGTAGGCGCTGCCGTTTCTCAGCAGCTGCGCCGTGACCGATTCGGCTTTTGTGCCGCCGTCGTCCAGCTTCCACTCTTTTTTGACGGTGAGGCTGGTGGTATCGTCGCCCGGGCCGGGAGGCGGCGTTCCTTTATCGTTGACAAATTCCGCCTTGGCAGTTCCTCCCGCCGGGGTTGTTCCGGACGCGCCGGAAGCCGTCGTGGTATACCCGTCCTGATTGGCCTCCGCCTCCGCAACGGTATAGGTGATACCGGCGGGCAGGCCGGTGGCCGTCTTGCTCTCATTGTGCTTCAGGGTGAAATCGGCCACGCCGTTCGTGAAGGTCATACCGCCGTAGGTGCCGTTCACCGTCTTATCGTTGAGCGTCACGGTGAAATGGAATTCCTTATTCTTGTCGCCGCTGCCGGTTACGGTCTTGGTGACAGTCAGGCCGCCCTCCTTCTCGTCTGTCGTGACCGGCTTGTTGGTCACCCGGACGGCGGCCAGGCGGGAGAACAGCCGCGTGATGTCGGTGTCCTTCAAGTCCTGCACCCGGCTGAGTTTTTCGGTGTAGTAGGAGCCGCTGGGGGCGTTGCCGCCGGTTCCTCCAAACCCCTTGTAGTGATCCCTGCACTGGCGGATCATCAGCTTGGACCAGCCGGACTCCACCGGGTTGCCCAGGGCCGCTTGCTGCTTATCCGGGCTCTCCGCGTCATACTCCACGCCCCGGCTGGTCTTGGCCCGACCGGCGTAGTACAGGTGCAGCTCGTCCGCGTCGCCCAACTCAGCGTTCTCGTTCCACTCGGCGTCCCATGCTTCGTCGCTGGCCGGGAACTCCCGCCCCTCCGCCGTGGCCAGCTGGATCTTGATGCGGTTCAGGGTGGCGTCCACGCCGTTGTCCTCCACGAAGCGGAGCATGCTCTTGATGGCGCTGGCCACGTAGCGGGTGGTGGTAATGCCGTCGTCCACGCCCTCATCCCCGGCGTAGGGGAACACGCCCCGCTCGTTGACCACGATCTTGGCGGCGTAGCCGTTGCGCTCATAGCCTTCGGGGGCCTTGGCCTCCACCAGGTAGTAGGTGCCCTGTTCCAGAATGAATCGTTTATTATCCGAACTGCCCGAGGCGCCGGGGAAGAGGATCATACCAGGGCTGGCCACCTTGTACCAGATTTCGCCGTTCTCGCCACGCGGCTCTCCGTATTCCAACGTCTCGGTGGTGCCGGTGTCCACCGGGGCGATGGTGTTATTCTGCAGCGCGGCGTCAAATTCTTCGTAGTTCACCGCAAGGTGGTCGTCGAAGTCGATGTAGTGCCGGATGTCAGTATTGTCATAGGTGGGACCTTCTCCCGCCTTGAACAGGGCGAACTTCGCGCCGTTGAGGGGGGTGTCGTCCTCGTCCAGCTTCTGCACCACCAGGTAGTTCTTGATGTTGGAGATGTAGAGGTGGGTGGAGAAGTCCCGGCCGAACTCGTCGGAGTAGAGGCGGACGAGGTCGCCGTTTCTATCCCTATAGTAGTAGTTCACCGCGTAGGCGGCTTCCGCGAATTTGACCTCCTCGGCGGCCAGTGCTGCGGCTTCGCCGTCATTCTTGCCCTCTTCCTTATACTTCTCCACCAGGGCGTTGTACTTCAGCCGCTTGTACTGGTAGTAGAACTCCAGGGAGCCGGGCAGCTCCGTCATGGTGCAACGGAAGCTGCCGTCCTGTTGGAACTCAAATGTGGCCTGGTTGCCTACAGCAATGTTGTTTTCGATGGCCCTCCTGATATTCTCGAACATCTTGTCGCTGTCATCGCCCACATCGCCGTGGATTTTCCACCCGGCGGTGACGCTGCCGGAGATGGGCAGCCAGGTGGAGCCTTTCAACTGCTCGTCAACGCTGCCTTCCCCCGCCGCGTTGACCCGCTTGAACACCACGGCGTAGACCTTGGGGACGGTGCTCGGGTTGCTGGGATCAATCTTATTTCTATCTTTCAGATCGACAAGTTCTTTTCCCTTGTTGCCGCTGCCCCCTTCGCCCTCGTACAGCTTGTTGGTGGCAGTGATGGTGACCTGGGGTTCGCCGTAGTTGCCGGTGTACCAGTAGTTGTCCGACATAACCACCCCCACGTCCGGGTCATACTCCAGCCAGGTCTCGTCCCGGTAGGAGTGGTAGCCCTCGGGTATACCGACCTCCTTGAGGATGAAGTGGTTGGTGTTGTAGTCCTGCGCCAGCTCGCCCCAGGCGAGAGTGGTGCCCTTCGCATCCTCCAGGATGATTTCGCCGTTCTCCTTGGTGGTTCCGCTCCAGATGGGATCGGACTCGGTGCCATTTGCCTTTTTCGCGATGGTGTAATTCCCCGTATCCTCATTCTTTTCAGCCACATACAGCTTAAATTCCACGCCTGGGATCGCGTTCGCCTCCTGGTCGATCTTGGAGATCTCGCTCTCGGGGATGGGCTGCAGGTTGTAGCGCAGATACATGTTGGAGTCCGTGTTGCCCCGCTCCAGGTAGAAGAAGTCCAGGGTGTGGAAGGTGTTGTCGGCGAAAGTGGTGTATTTCTCGCCAGTTACGTCGTCTATATAAGTCTCCCACTTCAGGGCATTCTCTTTTCCCGCATCCTCAAAGGCTTTCTGGAGGGTACTCTCCTTCTTGTATTTCGCCTCTTTATCTCCATTGATTACGATCTTTCCGGTGGCGAAGTTGATTTCGACAGACGCGGCGTCGTGGATGCCGCCCAGGTCGGCCACCAGCACGCCGTCGATGAAGATCCACACGTCGTCATCCCCGGAGAACTCGTAGGTGACCTCGTTGGCGTCCTCAGAGCCGTCTACATGGCCGCCGTACTTGTGGATGAACCGGGTGGACATGTGGAGGCCGAAGTAGTGGTTGATGGAGGCATTCTTGGAGTTGGTGGTATTCACCACATCGTATGTCTTACCATTCTTATCTACCTTGCCCGTAGTATCATTCGCCTCGTTAAGGGGGAAGAACTGGCCCACAGGAGAACCGCCGTCAGGCTTGATGCCGGGAAGATTATATAGGGCGAAGGCGTTGTCATCAGGGTAGTACACCGCGTAGTTTAGCTGGCTGTTGTAGTAGTAATAGCCCTCCTCGTCCACCTGCAGGAGGCCCTGCACGTCCGTATAGCTTTCTCGTCTCTCGCTGTCATAGATTTCATCCGGATCAAACAGATAGGCCAGGGATTCGTTGGGCTCCATTTCCGTTATCTTTGGATTTGAGGCAAGTTTCATATCAACATTCAGCACCGGGTAGCCGTCATCGCCCAAGGTTCCCTTCACGATCCCCTGCCGTGGAGCCACTGATGTAGTCCAATCGTTCCAGATGCCCAAGTTCGTCTTTGTTGTATCATTAGCTTGACTGCCCATAGCCCTGCCAAACAGCAGGGCATGACCGTTGTTGATACCGCTTTTAAAGAACTCATCTCCGTAATCACCATAGTTCTTGTCGTCCCTATTCGTCCGCCCGTCGATCCAGTAGTCAAACAGGTTGATGGTGGTGCCGTTGGGGGAGATGCCCTGGACCAACCGTTCCTGGAGGGGCGCTTGGCTTATACTGCCGGTGGGCAGGGGCAGGCCTCCGTCCGCCAGGGGCTGCGCGCCGCCCAGCTCCACCGTCACGGCCAGCTCCGCCGCGTCTTTGGACAGGGCGTAGTTTTCCTCCGTCTCCGCCAGCGAGGCGGTCAGCGCATAGGTGCCCGCGGAAACCCCCGCCTCCCCAATGGCGGACAGGTCCCAGATGATGTCCAGCCCCACGCTTTCGCCGGTGCCGGTGACCGCCGCGATCCGGCCGGGCAGCAGCGCCTCCAGCTCGCCGCGGGTGAGGGGAGCGTCCTCGCTGACGCCGGGCAGGCCCAGGCCCCAGCCGCCGTCCTCTGCCCGGGTCAGCGGCCCGTCCTCGTCCGCCCAGTCCCAGCTGGCCACGCAGAAGGGGCAGCCGCTGACCGCATAGGAGCAGGGCGCGGCCACGGCCTCCACGTAGCCGCAGGTCCCGTCGTGGGTATGGGTGCAGGGGCTGCCCTCTGTGGCTGCCGCATAGCCGCAGGCCTCATCGTGGGCATGAGCGCAGGTCTGCCCTTCCGCAGCGGGCCGGTAGGCGCAGCCCTCTGCGTGGTCAATGCTGCCATCGCCGTCCGTGTCAGTGCAGCCCATATTGCAGGGGATCTCCTCCGCCGCCTCCACGTAGCCGCAGGCCTCGTCGTGGATGTGGGCGCAGGGGCTGCCCTCTGTGGCTGCCGCATAGCCGCAGTTCTCATCGTGGACATGGGCGCAGGGACTGCCCGCCGTCTCGGTGTAGCCGCACTCCTCCGTATGTTCCTGATGATGGACGCACAGGCCGTCCGCGGCTGCCGGGCCGTCCTCCCCGGCGGCCATCACCGGCAGGGCGGGCAGGAGCATGCTCAGGCAGAGCGCCAGCGCCAGCCCCTGTTTTTTCAGCTTTCTCATTCCTTGTTTCATCACACACCAACCTTCCTGCTTAAACAGGGCCGGGGCAGCCGGCGCGGTCCGCTCCAAAAGGGACTGTGCCGCTGTCCCGATACCTCAAATTCACAGAATCAACATTCCGCCCTGATATCGGCTATATACCCGGGGAAATACACAGTCGTTATAGCAGGAACACCCTTGAAAAACAAGACAATTTCCAGATTTTGAGCGCAAAAATATAGGCCGC
>NZ_NFMA01000046.1 GCF_002161175.1 Flavonifractor sp. An100
ACACCCCGGTGGGACCTCAGACATTCATGGGCCTCGTAGGGCACCACAACCACCCTGTACGAAGGGAACTTCCATGAAGGTCTTCAGTATTTGGCGCTGTGCCGGCAGCGCGGGTGTGCGCCTTTCCGTGGAAAGCGGAAAGGATGCAAATGAACGACTCTGTCGCGATTACCTATAGTGGCCAGCAAGTATCAGTGCCAAAGGAGGTCGCAGACTTCCTGGAGCAGGATCGGAAGCGGGAACAGGCGCAGGAGAAACGGGACCAAAGGCATCTGAGTAGAAGTGAGTTTGAAACGGTGCTGTTCTGTTCGGATTGTGTCAGGCGTCCCGTGGAGGATGCTGTACTCCGGAACCTCCAGCTTGAAACTCTGCGGAAAGCCGTCGGTGATCTTGGTGACCAGGGCCGGGATCTGATCCAGCTCCGATATGGCAGAGGCCTGACCATGGAGGAGATCGGGACGATCTACGGCGTATCCAAGGCGTCGGTATCAAAGCGGCTGAAAAAGCTCCACGAACAGCTGAGGGGCTCTGTCTCATGACAGAGTCCCTCAGCTATTTTTGTTCTCTGAATTGTATTGTTCCAAGGCTCCGCTCCTGTCCACACTGGACGGGAGCAAAATTTTTAAAAATATTTTTTATTTTTGGGTTTACAAACCGCCTCTAAGTGTCCTGATAAGTAGAGGGTGATTTTCCGGCACTCGGAAACCTGACCTTGGCCGTAGTCAGGGGAACCCAGATCAAAATACACAGAGGAGCGATGACGATGGATTTATTTGGTACAAGGCAAAAACAACTGCTGCATTTCCTGACTGCCGATGCTGAGAAGGAAACTCTGGACTATGTCCTTCAGGAGATGCGGGAAGTTCTGGGGGAAGAGATGCCGGAGGAGGACGCGGTGCGAGCCTATCTGCAAGACCCGGACAAACCCACGAAGCTCAGCACAGAACAACAGATCGTGGTGATCGATAAGCTGCTGGAGTGTGCGGAGGTCAATCTCCGAACACTCTGTGATCTGATTCGTTACCAGCAACTCAAAGATGCCGGTGTAGTCAACTCCGTAAGGGAGTTCCTGCGTCTGGTCCATCCAGATGATGTCCGCGATATTTCAAAGGAGGATGCCGATTGAAAGAATCCGAATACAAGTTCTACGATGACCTGCCGCTGTTTCTCAACGCGGATACAGTAGGGAAGGTGCTGGGAGTGTTGCCCGCCAGTACCTATGAACTGATGCACGAGCCGGACTTCCCGATGCTGCGCGTCGGCAGCAGGATGGTAGTACCAAAGGAACAGTTCATCCAGTGGGTGAACGAGCACACGGGAGGCGGCGTATGAGGTACAGCAAGTACAGTGGCCGGGGTAATTTTTTCTCTCTGCCCAATGAGATTTTCCAGCTTGGACTGAACGCCGGTGAACTGTCGGTGTACTGCTTTCTGCGTCGGTGTGAAAACCACAGGACCCACCAGTGCTGGCCCAGCATCCGAACCATCGGAGAAGCAGTGGGCATGAGTGAAAACACTGTCCGCAAGTACATCCGGCAGCTGGAGGAGCGTGGATTCGTCACCACAGAACCCACAGAGGTAATCACTAAACACAACGGCCGGCGCAATGGCAATCTGCTGTTCACCCTCCGTCCGATCCAGGAGGTGGTCGACCAGTATTACGACCGGCAGATGGAGGAACTGGAACTGGCCACCGAGCGCTAGCGTGTGGCGAAGCTCCTGCGAGAACAGGAAAGCCCAGCGTGACTGCTTGCGGGCCCCTGTGTGCCCTGATTGCGGGAGGGGCAGAGTCCCTGCCCCTCCCGGCGGTTCCAAGCCGGATTTGGGGCAGTTTCACGGCCCTTATAGGGGACGAAAGGAAAAGCAGGATAAAGGACAGGCGTCAAGACCGCCGCTCTGCCCAGTCACATCTGCCCGCAGTGCGGGCAGTTCCGAGCGTTTCCCAGGTGGTCGGAATTGGGGTCAAATCCAGAAAGAAAAAATGATTCTGCGGTCACATTCCCCGAACGCCTACTGCCATAAGAAGAAAATAGGGGTCATACCCCGGAAAGGAGCCTATTTTGAGCCGAAAAGAGAAGTTTGCCTTTTACCTGACGCCGGAGAAGAAAGTACTCCTGGAACGACGGTATCAGGAGGACGGAAGCCGCAGTCTCACTGCTTTTATCGAAAACGCCGTGGACTTTTACCTGGACTACCTCAGCGCCAACAGTGCCGGACTATTCCTCCCTACTTCCCTCAAGTCCTATCTGGACGGGCGGCTGGGACGGTTGGAGGACCGGCTGTCCTCGCTCATATTCAAACAGGCGGTGGAGCAGGACATGGTAGCCGGCATCCTGGCAGATGCGTTTCAGTTCAGCGAAGATGACTTGCACCGCCGGCGAGCGGAGAGTGTTAACAATGTGAAGAAGACCAACGGTCGCATCTCACTGGAGCAGCGGGTGCGGGAAGCTTGGGAGGAGGACAATGAGTGGCAAGACTGATTGTCAAAAGCCCATACCTCAAATGCGGTGGGAGCAATTCTGTCAGCGGCTACCTGCGGTACATCGGAACCAGAGAGCGTGTAGAGCTACTCCCAGGTAACCGTCCGCCCACCAGAAAACAGGAGCAGCTCATCACAAAACTGGTAAAGGATTTTCCTAATAGCCAAGAGTTGGATGAGTATTCTGACTACGCAACCAAGCACACCAAAGCCAATGCCTCGACGTTCATCACAAGAGCACTGGAAGAAAACTGGGCAGCGGTGCAGCAGTCGGAGGGCTACATGAAGTACATCGCCACCCGACCAAGGGCGGAGCGGCTGGGGGATCACGGTCTCTTTGGTGACGAGGATGGCGTTGACTTGGCAACAACAATGGATGAATTAGATCGCTACACCGGAAATGTGTGGACGCACATTCTCTCCCTGAAACGGGAGGATGCTGCTCGCCTTGGCTATGACAACGCCAAAGCGTGGATGAATCTACTCCGGGCCAACCGCAATGACATCGCCGCCGCTATGAACATCCCGCCGAATCACTTCCGCTGGTACGCTGCCTACCACGATGAGGGCAAGCACCCCCATGTCCATATGATGGCATGGTCGACGGTGCCAGATGAAGCCTATCTGACGCGGGAGGGCATCCGCAAGATCAAGTCCACACTGGCCAATCAAATATTTAGGCAGGAGATGCTGCACACCTATGAGCAAAAGTCCTACTCCCGGGATGAACTGGTGTGGGAAGCCCGCCGTGCAATCCATCGTCTTATCCAGGAGATGGCCCGGAGCATCTACACCTACCCGGAGGCGGAAGAACTGATGCAGACGCTCTCTGCACAATTGGAAACGGTCAAGGGAAAGAAGTCCTACGGCTACCTCCCCAAGCCGGTGAAGAAAACCGTGAATGAGGTGGTGGACCGGCTGGAGGAGCTGCCGGTAGTCCGGGAGTGCTACAATCAGTGGTGTGCCCTCCAAAGTGAAGTCGACAGCTACTACCACGACAAGACTAGAGAAAAGAAAAAGCTGTCCCAGGAGAAAGAGTTCCGGCAGATCAAGAACGCCGTCATCCAGGAGGCGGAGCGCATCCGGCTGGGGGAAATCACCTTCGAGGATGCCGACCTGACTGGCCATGATGAACCAGAACAGGGGTGGGGAGAGTCCTATGCCTGCTGGGAACTGCGGCAGATCATCCGGGACGAGTCCCTTTCTCTGGCAGACCGGGACGACGCGGTGGAGGAATTGGAGCGGCTGGCAGAGCGAGGCGACGCCTATGCTCAATACTTGATGGGTCAGCTCTATCGGGACGGCCATCTGCTGATCCCGGACAGTCAAAAGGCGAAAGACTGGTTCACCCAGGCGTCAGGGCATGGCCTGCCGGAGGCCCAGTATGCCCTGGGTAAGATTCTTCTCTCTAATGATCCCGAAGTCCGAGAACCGGACGAGGGCATCCGTTGGTTGAAAGAAGCGGCGGCCCAGGGAAATTCCTGGGCCGCCTACCGGCTGGGCAAGGAGTATCTCGGCGGCGAGGTTGTGTCAAAAGATGCAACCAGAGCCACAGCGTGGCTCACCCAGTCAGCGGAGGCGGGCAACCAGTACGCCCAGTACATGCTGGGCAAGCTGTACCTGACAGGGCAGGGAGTGACTCACGACCAGACCCAGGCAATGGTTTGGTTCGGCCGTTCCGCCGCCCAAGGAAACCAGTATGCCCAACTCTTCCTGGAGCGGCAAAATGAAATCCGTCCGCCCTCCGTAATGCTGGCGGCCACCCGCCTGCTCTACCACATGAGCCGGATCTTTGAGAACCACTCTCTGCCCCAGTCCGGTGCCGGCCTGCACATCGACCGAAAGCGCCGCCAGCAGCTCCGGGAAAAGAGGATCGCGCTGGGCCACAAGCCAAACGACCATGAGGAAGAACAAAGCCAGGGTATGACTATGAAGGGGTGGTAACTCTCAAAATTATGATGCGGTTAACAATGAATACAGCGGCAGGCCGGAGTGCC
>NZ_NFMA01000047.1 GCF_002161175.1 Flavonifractor sp. An100
CCCGCCCACAGCCCCAATTTGACCGCCCCCTGACCCTGGAAAATTGCAAGGCGGTCTTTGCCGATTGCGCCGACTATATGGAGCGCACCGTCCGCCTAAACGGGGACCGGGAGCGCACCGTCACCCTGTGCTATCTCCTGGGCATGGCCCGCAACGAGCGGCTGTGCGACTATGTGCTCCGCCCCCTGGCCCAGGACCCCGCCCTGAGCCAGGCCCCCCGGGAGGAGCTCTTTGCCCGGCTGCAGTACGGGGCTCTCTATAACCTGGCCGCTGTTCGGCGCACCACCCTGGATGAGGTGGTGGGCGACCTGATCGCGGGCAGCTGCGCCCTGTTTCTCCCCGGCTGCCCGGACGTGCTCACCCTCCCGGTGGTCACCGAGGAGAAGCGGGGGGTGGGGGAGCCGGACAACGAGCCGGCCCTGAAGGGGGTGCGGGAGTCCTTTGTGGAGTCCATCCGCACCAACACCTCCATGCTCCGCCGGCATATGCGCTCCCCCCGGCTGAAGATCAAGGAGCATGTGGTGGGCCGGCAGTCCCGGACCCCGGTGGATGTCCTCTACCTGGAGGGGATCGCCGACCCGGCCACGGTGAAGGCCCTGGAGGACAAGCTGGACCAAATCGACATTGACGGCCTGGAGGCGGCGGGCAACCTGGAGGAGTATCTGGCGCCCACCGCCCGCAGCCCCTTTCCCCTCATGCCCTACACCCAGCGGCCCGACCGGTTCTGCCAGGGCCTGCTGGAGGGGCGGGTGGGTCTGCTGGCCGACGGCATCCCCCTGGGGTGGATGGTGCCGGGCACCATCGACCAGTTTTTCAAGACCAGCCAGGACCGGGCCTACCACTGGATGGTGGCCTCTGCCCTGAGCGTCATCCGGTACCTGTGCGCCGTCGTCACTCTGCTGCTGCCCGGGCTCTATATCGCCCTGGTCACCTTCCACCCCGAGGCCATTCCGGTGAAGCTGGCCCTGTCCATTGTAGCCGCCAAGCAGGAGGTGCCCTTCTCCACCATCTTTGAGGTCATCACCATGCTCCTGGCCTTTGAGGTCATCCAGGAGGCCGGCCTGCGCCTGCCCACCCCCATCGGGGCCACGGTGTCCATTCTGGGCGGACTGGTGGTGGGCAACGCGGCGGTGGAGGCCCATATCGTCTCTCCGGCGGTGCTCATCGCCGTGGCCATCGCCGGGGTGGCGGGGTATACCCAGCCCTCCCAGGACTTTGGCAACGCCCTGCGGCTGTGGCGGTTTCTGTTGGCCATTTTGGCCAGCGTGGGGGGACTGTTCGGTCTGGGGCTAGGCTGCGCCGCCCTTATCTACCATCTGGCGGGGCTGGAGAGCTTTGGGGTGCCCTACCTGGCCCCCTTCACCACCGGTACCCAGGTGCGCCGGGGCCACCCCAGTCTCTTTCGCCTGCCTCTGCCCGCCATGAAGTGGCGGGACGGGGCCATTCACACCAAGAACAGGAGGAATCAGCGGTGATGGGACGGATACTGGCCTTGGCTCTGGTCTGCCTGACCCTCACGGGCTGCTCCGTCCTGCCCTATCCCCGGGAGATGGGGGACATGGCCCTGCTGCGCACCATGGGGGTGGATCGGGAGGAGGGGGGACTGGGGGTCACCGTCTCCACCGGACCCCGGGCCAAGGGACTTCAGGGGGAGCAGGAGAAGGCCATGGTCCTCTCCGCCCTGCGGCCCTCCCTCAGCTCTGCTGCCCTGGCCCTCCAGGCCCTCAGCGACAGCTATGTGTTTTTCGGCTATATTGACCAGCTGCTGCTGGGGGAGGAGTTAGCCCGGGAGGATGTGGTCCCGGTGCTGGACTACTTTGCCCGGGATGTGGAGCTGGGGCTGGGGGCCCAGCTGTGGGTCATTCGGGAGGCCTCTGCCCGTGAGGCGGTGGAGTCGGGAGGAGACCAGGGGGTGGAGAGCCGGCTTTCCACCCTGCGCACCGACGGGGAGATGGGGGTGGCCGCCATTGCCCGCACCGCCGGGGACGTCTACTCCGATCTTTTGGAGCAAGGGGCCAGCTATGTCCCCGCTCTGGTCCTCTCCGGCTCGGACGGGTCCACCCTCACAGAGGGGGGCTACGCCGTATTAAAGGAGGGGACGCTGGTGGGCTTCCTGGACGGAGACCGGGCCCGGGGACTGGAGCTGTTGGCAGGCAAACCCTCCGCCGATGTGCTGGAGGTGGACTTGACCGGAGGAGTGGCCACAGTCCGGGTGTCCAAGGCGGTGACGGTGTGCTCCCTCCGGGGTGACGGCGTGCTGGAGATCACCTGCCGGGTCAGCGCCCAGCTGGTGGAGCGGCCGGGCACCGTGAGCGACGGAGAGCTGGAACAGCTGCGCCAGGCCTTGGAGGAGCGGGAGCTGGAGCGGGTGGAGGACGCCCTGGGGCAGCTGCAGCAGTGGCAGTGCGACTGTCTGGGGCTGGGGGCCAAGGGTTCGTTGCGCTCTCCCGGGGTGTGGCGGGAGGTGGAGGAGGACTGGAGCAGCCTCTTTGCCGCCCAGACCCCCCAGGTGGAGCTGCGGGCGGAGATCCACCGGTAAACCGAAAGGAGGAGATAGCTTGAATCAGGAACGGATATCCCATACCCAGCTTACCGCTCTCATCTGGGCGGGGGTGCTGGCTCCGGCGGCGGAGCTGCTGCCCTCCATGACCTTGGCCACGGCGGGACGGGGAGCCTGGCTGTCTCCGGCAGCGGCAATCCCCCTGGTGGTGCTCTCGGGACTGCTGTTAGGGCGGCTGTCGGGGGAGCGGGGGCTGGCCCAGTCCATCGCCGGATGCTTTGGAAGGGTGGGGGGCGGACTCATCCTCCTTATATATATGGTATGGGGGGAGCTGCTGCTGGCACTGCGCCTGCGCCTGTGCGCCCAGCGGCTGCTCTCGTCGGGCTACCGGGACGGGAGTCTATGGTTTTTCCTGGGGGCGGTGGCCCTGATGGTGCTGTGGATGGGGCTGGGAAAGCTGGGGGCCTTTGCTCGGGCGGGACAATTCTTTCTGGCCATCCTTCTGACGGCCGGGGGCGTGGTACTGCTGCTGTCCCTCAGTCAGGTGGAGGTGCAGCGGGTGCTGCCCCTCTGGAGACAGGATGCCCTTCCGGTGCTCCTTTCCGCCCTCCCGGCCGGGGGAGCCCTGGGCTGGGGAGTTTACGGGGCCTTCCTCACCGGCCAGGTGCGCCCGGCGGAAAACCGGGGGCGGTGGTACGGGGTCTTCTGGGGTGTGGGGGGCTGCCTGCTCCTTGTCCTCTCCCAGCTGGTGATCCTGGGCAACCTGGGGCCCGCTCTGGCGGGCCGGCTGGATAACCCCTTTTTTGCCCTGGCCAAGAGCGTGGGAGTGGAGGGTGCCTTTCAGCGGGTGGAGAGCGTAATTATCTCCCTGTGGACCCTGGCCGATCTGACCATGGCGGTGCTGCTGCTGTTTGCCCTGCGGGCGGCGGGGGGCGCGCTGGCTCCCGGCCACTGGGACCGGTGGGAGCGGTGGGTGACGGCCGGGGCCGTTCTGGTGGGAGTGGTGCTGGCGGCGGTGCTTTTGCCCAATGGCCGGGCGTTGCAGCTCAACCGCAGTCTTGTCCCCCTCGGAAACCTGATCCTGGGATTGGCGCTCCCCTTTTTGTTGTGGCTTGGAAAAGGCTTTTGTGAAAAAAAGCGGTAGAAGGGCATATTTTGTGGGTAAAGAGGGGCAAAAAGGGGCAGATATTGTTGCTGAAACGGGCAAGAAAAAAAGGAGGAAAAAATCGAAAAAAAGTGTTGACAAGCAGGGGCTGTTCTGATAATATAAGCAAGCGCTCTGCGAGAGAGCAAAATCTTCCAGAGAGCAAGAGCCACAACGGTTCGGGCGAATGAGAGAACTTGAAAAAGTTAGCAAAACTTGAAAAAAGTTCTTGACAAGAGAAACGGCCTGTGGTAAATTAATCAAGTCGCCTGCGAGGGCGGCGATCACAAGCCCAGACAGCGAATGAAAGAGCCGAAAAAAGTTTGAAAAAACTTGAAAAAAGTTCTTGACAAAGGCTGGATGAAGTGATAAAATTAAAATCCGCCGCGGCACAAAAGATGTGAAGCGAACGGTGTGTACCTTGTAAATTAAACAACGTGACAAACACGAAGCACCAGA
>NZ_NFMA01000048.1 GCF_002161175.1 Flavonifractor sp. An100
ATAGGTGTATTCCTCCTTGACGGGTACGGGATCTTCCATGTGGGCCTCCTTCCAGAGCGATACGAAACAATGACCGACAGTCCCCCTTGTCCCGTGGGGAAACGCAGAAAGGCGGCACCGCCGAAGGTGCCGCCCTCTTGCCTTGCTCCACTTTGGGACAACTTGTCCCAAGGTCAGTAGGGGCTGTTCTCAAAGTGCTGCTGGGCCTCCTCCAGCCCACGGATGTCAAAGACCTCATAGAGCTCTGCCACCACACGCCGGATGTCCGTGGGAGAAAACCCACAGTTTTCCATAGCGTAGATGACATAGCCCCGGCAGACATTGTTGCTCCACGGCTGGGCAAGCAGGGCCGCCAGTTCGGGATCATACTTCATGTTGGTTTCCTCCTTGATAAAAAGTTTCGGGAGCGCCACGCTCATTTCCTTGGCCCGTCATAAGACAGCAATACTCAGCATGACGCTCCCGAGGGGGGCGGCGGCCCAGAGGGGCAAGCGGCCAGCTTGTCCAACTGCGGATCGTGGCCGTGGGGTGGCTTGTCCCACTTGCGGCACTGGTGTTATTCGCTCGTTCTCCTGCCGGAGAAGTCACAGCGCACCCGCCGCTCGGCTCCCCGCTCTATGGCTCGGGGCCGCCGCTATTCAGTTGTTGATCGGATGTAACTCCTCTCATATACCAAGGACATCTGGCAGATCAATTCGGACGGGTTTACAGACACTTTTTCAAATACTGTTTCATCTTCTCAAGTCCCCGCTCCACAGAGCGCCGCACGGCACTCTCATGGACACTCTCTGCCCTTGCTACTTCGGAATAGCTCTTGCCGAGGATCACACAGGCATCCACCCGGCGACCCTGCGTTTCGGGCAAGGAATCGAGCGCAGCACACAAATAGCAGAACAGCTCCATGCGCTCCAGCAGCTCCTGCGGAGTGGGTTCGGAAACACAGGCGGAGTATTCGATCCCGTCCTCGCAATCGAGAGAATACTGCGCCTTATTGCGGACGATCCGCCGCTGATAGGCAGCCTCGTACAGTCTGCTTGCCCGGAGCTCGTCAGCAACTTCCTCGGAAACCTCTATGTATTCGTCGTGGGTGTACCACGGATAAAAGTCTTTCAGATTGATGGTCGTCATTTGTAATTCCTCCGTTCAGATGGTTGGGGGTGAATGGCGATCTGAACGGAGGGCGGCGGAGAGCGACACCCGGGCCGCCTTTGCCCACTTCGGGACAACTTGTCCCAAGGTAGATAAAACAAAATGCGCCTGTGTACCACAAAGGCACACAGGCGCAGGAAATTACATATTCACTTAAAAGCTGACAATTTTCGCATCCGCCACCGGATTGATCCCATCGGAAAGACGAGCTTTTTTTGATAGGTCAGGCGGATGGAAAATGAGAGATGGCATAATAAGGCTCCTAAAATACCGTAACTAAAAATCAATTTTTATACAAGCACAGCCTTCACTTTGGGGGATTACTTACTCTGCGTTGTTCAACAACCTATTAGCATAGTAATTCAGTCCTTCACACGGCTCATAATATTTTCAAGCAACTCCTGCAACTGATTTAAGCCCATATTTTTTGTTTCAATATCATAGTTGATACCTTCATAAGAAAAGTTGACCATATACATACTGTCGTAGCCATAGATTGTCACTGGTGTTCCGTTCACATTTGACACTTCGGGATTTTCGTCTTGGATAAAACAATCTCTGATGGGTGCCTCAAAATTACACAAGGCGATCGTTACTTGTACTCCATCATCTGATTGACAATCAAATACATAGTCGTGCAACCTGTACTCACCGTTTTGTTCGGAATCTTTATAACCTTTTGTTGCTAATGAGTAGAAGGCCATGCTCATGCGATACTCTTCTGGTATCAGGGCTACAAAATCGTCATATGAAATGTTTGCAAATGTGTAAAAATCTTCTTCGACTAACTGCCATACATCATATGGAAGTTTGTCATAATGAGTAAGCTCTACATCAATATCAGCCGTAATAGGCGGTGCATCTAACTGATTTACCACAAGTTCAGCATTACCACCATTTAGTGATGGGGATGTGTTTTTATCGGGGTTATCAGCAATAACACTATTGGGATCGTCAGACGGTGTAGTACCTTGCTGGCAGAAATAATTGGGGAGAACAGAAAAAGCAGTAAAAAGCACAACAGTAAGGCAAGCTGCCATAGCACTCCATTTCACTAAACGCCAAGACTTGGGCCGCTGATACCATCTAACAGCCCGTTTACGGGCGGCAAGTAACAGTCCTCACGCAGCTGGCAGACCGTATTACGCGTTGCACGCGTCCGCGAGGAACAAAGGGCTATGCCCGCATAGTGACAACCACCAGCTTCGCTGGTGGATGTGTTCATTGTTTACAGCGGCGCAGGATTTGAAGGAGTACTTTTACATCTGGTTTTGACATTTTATGATGCCTGGACCTCCTCTCTGCACTCCGCCTGAATTTCACCGTAGTATTTCTGTACGGTAGACCGGTCCATGTTCAGCTCTCTGGCGATCCTGGACTTGCTGGTCACACCGGGATTCTCCCGCAGGTAGGCGGCAATGGCTTTCTTCTTGGGGCTTACCCCGTCTGGGTACTCCGTGCTGGCCCCCGAGCGCAGGGCGGCGATCTCCGCCTTCATTTCTAGGATCAGCGCTTCCAGTTTCGCCTCACACTCCTCCTCCGTACGGCCATAGACATTCCGGGAGTGCTTTTTCCCGTCCGGCCACACCGGAGAGTATCTGCCCTCCCAGAGGTGGTCGTTGAGCTGCTTGACATAGCCCGTGCCGGGTCTGCGGCGGGCCGGAAGGATCGGGGTGAATGTTTCCTGTGCTTGGGGTTTCTCCGCCTTCTGCTCCGGCTCTGACTGCACCTCCGCCTTGGCGATGCCCCGGTCAATGTTCACCGCCGCTTTCTGCCACATCTCGTCGGTGATGTGGGTGTAGGTATTCAGTGTTGTGGCCGACGACACATGGCCGATGATCGTTGAGAGCGTTTTCACATCCATCCCATTCTCCAGGGACATGGTTGCAAAAGTATGGCGTAAATCGTGGAATCTTATCCTCTTGCACTCTGCCCGCTTTAGGATCACCTGGAGCCGTTTGCGCACATAGCCCGGATCGACGGGCTGTTCCGGTTTCGTACGGGAGGGAAACATCAGGTCCGAGAAGATGCCCCTTTTATACTCCGCCAGCACCTCCAACATGGCGGGCGGCAGGATGATGGTGCGGTTTGCCGCCTTTGTTTTCGGTTCGCTGATGACTAGCTTGCCGCCTACCGGGTTGACCTGTTTGTCGATGCGGAGCTTTCCGGTGGCGAAGTCCAGGTCCTCCCAGCGAAGGGCCAGCAGTTCCCC
>NZ_NFMA01000049.1 GCF_002161175.1 Flavonifractor sp. An100
CCCCAGGCTCAGCACCTCCCCCCCGCTCCTCCCCAGGAGCGCTGGCCTTTAACCCCCATTCAGCAGGGCATCTATGTCCAGTCCCATCTGGACCCCACCGGGCGCACCTACCATATGGCAGCGGCATTCCGCCTGGCTTCCCCCCCGGATATTCCCCGGTTGGAGGGGGCGCTACGTGCCCTAATTGCCCAGGAGCCCCTACTCCGCACCGCCTTTGTCTCAGAGCCCGACGGCATTTTTGCCCGGGTGCAGGCTCAGGTGGAATTTTCCATGCCCGTTTACACCTCCGGCACCCTGGAACAGGCCGCTCAGCCCCTTCTGGCCCCCTTCCAGCTGGACCAGCCCCCTCTGCTGCGGGCGGCTCTGTGGCAGGAGGAGTCCGGGCGGTGGGTTCTGCTACTCAATTCCCATCATATTGTGGGCGACGGTCTCACCACCCCGGTTTTGCTGGGCCGCCTGGACGCCCTCTACCAAGGTCAGGCTCTCGCCCCCCAGCCCCTAACTTATCTGGACTACGCCTGGTTCCTGGCCTCCCAGGCCAGGGAGTCCAGCCGTCTGGACTACTGGACCAAGACCCTGGCTCCCCTGCCTGAGGGGTTGGAGCTGCCAGGGGACTTTGCCCGCAGCCACGACTTTGATTTTCAGGGCAACACCATTTCCTTCTCCCTATCACCCCAGCTCTCCCGCCAGTGCGACGCCTTCTGCGCCAAGCAGGGACTGTCTCCCTACATGTTCTTTCTGGGGGCCTTTGGTCTGCTCCTCTCTCGGCTGTCGGGAAAAGAGGATCTGGTGGTGGGGGCCGCAGCGGCTGGACGGCAGCTGCCGGAGACCCGGGAGATGTGTGGTCCCTTCATCAACACCCTGCCCCTGCGCCTAGCCCCCGCCAAAGGCGCCTCGGTATCCAACTACCTCCGGGCTGTACGGGAGCAGGTCAACGGTATGCTGGACCACCAGCAGGTAGGGCTGGAAGAAATTGTCTCCGCCCTGGGGCTTAAACGCAGCCTGTCCCAAAGCCCCCTGTTCCAAGTCATCTTCTCCCAGCGTCCTGTGGATGCCGGGTCCTTCACTCTGGACGGCAAGGCCATGGAGTACATTCCTCTGCCCACCCACACCGCGCGGATGGACCTGTGGGCGGAGCTATACCAGGAGGGAGACTGCTACGCCTTCCAAGTAGAGTACGCTACCCAGCTGTTTTTGGAGGAGACGGTGCGCTATTACGGCCGCTGTCTGGAGACTATTGCCGCCTCCATGCTCCGGGACGATACCCAGACTCTGGAGGGAGTGGAGGCGCTGTCGACCCGGGACCGTATGGAGCTCATCGACATCCCCAACCACACGGTATACCCCTTCCTGAATCTGCCTATCCCCGTCCAATTTGCCCGGCAGCTAGAGCTGGACCCGGATGCCCCCGCCGTCATTTTCCACGGCCAGGTCACCACCCGCCGCCAGTTGGACCGGAGAGCCTGCCAGATCGCCAATCTGCTCACCCAGGCCGGAGCCCAGCCGGGCTGTCGGATTGGGATTGCCCTGTGCCGCAACGCCGATCTGGTGGCCGCCGTGCTGGCCATCTGGAAGATCGGCGGAGCCTACTCTCCCCTGCTGGCCCACTACCCGGAGCAGCGGCTGTCCTATATGGTGGAGATCGCCGGGATGACCCACATTCTCTGCGACGGCGTCACCCAACCCAAGCTGCCCGCCTCCCTGCCCGTGGTCCAAGTCCCTCTGTCCGACCAGGCCCCGGACACCTTCCAGGCTGTCCCTCTCAAGGAGACCGACCTGGCGGAGGTGCTATTCACCTCCGGCTCCACCGGACGGCCCAAAGGGGTCATGCTGGCCTGGCGGTCCATCGCCAACATGGCCGGGGGCTTCCGGGAGATTTTGGAGCGCTCGGACGGCCCCATTCTGTGCACCACCAATGTGGTCTTTGACATGTTTAACGGCGAGGTGGTCATCCCCCTGTCCATGGGCAAAACCATCGTCATGGCTGATGAGGAGGAGATGATGCTCCCCTGGAAACTGGCCCAGCTCATTGAGCGAGACGGGGTGAAGATCACCCAGTCCACACCCTCCCGGGTCCAGATGTGGTTCTCCAATGAGGCCTTCTGTCAGGCCTCCCAGAACCTAGAGCTGATGATCTACGGAGGGGAGGTGCTCACCGAAACCCTGCTGCGCCAGGCTCAGACCGCATCCCATGAGGCCGCCCAGGTGAACATGTACGGCCCCACCGAGGGCACCGTCTACAACACCACCCGCCCCGCCGACTACCGCAGCTATGTGAACATCGGCTGGCCCATGCGTAACAACCGCCTCTATGTCCTGGACGAAAACCTCAAGCCCGTTTTGCCCACCGCCGCTGGAGAACTGTACCTAGCTGGCGAGTGTGCGGGCGTAGGGTACATCTCCCGCCCCGATCTCACCGAGGCCGCCTTTCTCCCCGATCCCTTCTTCCCGGGAGAACGGATGTACCGCACGGGGGACATTGCCCGGCTGCGTCTGGACGGCTCCTATGACTTTTTGGGCCGGAGAGACGCCCAGGTGAAGCTCAACGGGCAGCGGGTGGAGCTAGACGAGATCAACGGTGCCTTTGTCTCCCAGGGCTGCGCCCTCCAGGCCGCTACCGTCCCGGTGCGGCGGGAGGACGGCTCCATGGAGCTGTTTACCTACTACATTCCCTCTGCCGACCGCCCCGATGGGCGGGAAATCCGTCAGCGTCTAGCCAAGGTGCTGCCCGCTTACATGATCCCCTCCCACATGGAGGCTTTGGAGGCCATGCCCAGCACCCCCACCGGTAAAATCAACCTCCGGGAGCTGAAGGAGCGGGCCCAGTCTTCCGGCGGGCAGATTCCCGACACCTTTGCCCCCCAGCCGGCCGCGGCTTCCCCCTCCAGCGCCCCCGTCCAGGCTTCTGCCGGAGAGGATGCGCCGGCAGACACAGCCCCCGTGGTTTTTGCGGCGACTGAGGCTCCCGCACCTGTGACTTCTCCGGTTTCGGAGCCCTCTTCCCCTGCGCCCCAGCCCCCCTCTCCCTTCC